>CBFGZY010000073.1:0-19032 GCA_965653375.1 uncultured Pseudoxanthomonas sp. | reverse complement strand
TTGATTTACACTTTTAAAATTCTTTTTAGGAGCGACTTAAGTCGAGATTATGATTTACTGTTAAGGGTTAAGCGCTACTTACGACGCTCCTACACGGAAAGATCGCTTGGGCGGTTGCGATGCCGCCCCGATCTGACAGAATCGGGTGTCGCCCATCGAAAGCCTCCCATGACTGCCTCCGTCGTTTCCGATTCCGCCGTGCAAGGCAACTCTCCGCGCCGTGTGCTGTTCGCCAGCCTGATCGGTACGACTATCGAGTTCTTCGATTTCTACATCTATGCCACGGCGGCGGTACTGGTTTTTCCCAAGCTGTTCTTTCCGGCTGGCGATCCGGCTTCGGCTACGCTGCAGTCGCTGGCGACATTCGCGCTGGCATTCTTCGCCCGGCCGGTGGGGTCGGCGGTGTTCGGTCACTTCGGCGATCGCATCGGCCGCAAGGCCACGCTGGTGGCGGCATTGCTGACCATGGGCTTGTCGACGGTGGTCATTGGCTTGTTGCCGACGTACGCCACCATCGGCGTGGCAGCGCCGTTGCTGTTGGCCTTGTGCCGCTTCGGCCAAGGGCTGGGATTGGGCGGTGAATGGGGCGGGGCGGTGCTATTGGCAACCGAGAACGCGCCGCCCGGCAAACGCGCCTGGTACGGAATGTTCCCGCAGTTGGGCGCGCCTATCGGCTTCCTCTGTTCCACCGGCATTTTCCTGGCGCTCACCGAACTGATGAGCGATGCGCAGTTCTTGGCCTGGGGCTGGCGCATTCCGTTCCTGGCCAGCGCCGCCTTGGTGCTGGTGGGGTTGTGGGTGCGGCTGCGCATCGCCGAAACCCCGGATTTCCAGAAAGCCATCGATAAGGGCGAACGTGTGCGCCTACCGATGCTCACCGTATTGTCGAAGCATCCGCGCGCGTTGCTGGCAGGCACTTTCGCGGCGATGGCGACGTTCGTGTTGTTCTATCTGATGACCGTGTTCGCATTGAGCTGGGGAACTTCGGCGCTGGGTTATTCGCGCGAACAATTCCTGTTGTTGCAGATGGTGGGCGTACTGTTCTTCGCCGCGGGCATTCCGGTGTCGGCCGTATTCGCGGACCGGCGTGGGCGTCGCTTGGCGATGATGCTGGCAAGCGTGGCCATTTTCCTGTTCGGCGTGTTCTTCGCGCCGCTGTTTACCGCCGGCAACGCCTGGGGCGTGTTGTTGTTCCTGTCGCTGGGACTAGGCGTGATGGGACTGACCTACGGGCCGTGCGGGACGATCCTGGCCGAGATGTTCCCCACCGAAGTGCGCTACACCGGCGCTTCGCTGGCGTTCAACCTGGCCGGTATTTTCGGTGCATCGCTGGCGCCGTACATCGCCACTTATCTGGCCAAGGATTATGGATTGGCCTATGTGGGGTATTACCTGTGCGCGGCGGCGACGCTCACGTTGCTGGCGTTGTGGATGATGCCCAAGCCGAAGTAACGCGGCGGGTCTGGTTCGTCGCCTCACTATTTGTGGCGACTTCACCACAACGCATCGCGCAGCTTGTACCAGGCCATCGCTGCCACCAGCAGCGGGGTGCGGAAGGTACGCCCTCCTGGGAATGGCAGATGCGGAATGCGGGCGAATAGGTCGAAGCGTTCGGCTTGGCCGCGCACTGCTTCGGCGATCAGCTTGCCGGCCAAGCCGGTCGCGGCCACGCCATGGCCACTGAAGCCCTGTGCGAAGTAGATGTTCGGCGTCAGCCGGCCCCAATGCGGTGCGCGATTGAGGGAAATATCCACGTAGCCACCCCAGACGTACTGGATGTCCACATCCTGCAGCTGCGGGAATACACGGCGCATGCGCCGGGCCATGGTGCCGCGCAGGTTGGGCGGGGGCAGGGTGGAGTAACTGGCGCGTCCGCCGAACAGCAGGCGGTGATCGCGGCTTAGGCGGAAATAATCCAGCGCCCAGTTCACGTCGGCTACCGCCATGTCGTTACGGATGAGTTGGCGCGCGCGCGCTTCGCCCAGCGGCACGGTGGCGCCGATATAGGTCCCCACCGGCATGATGCGCGATTCCAGTTCCGGTGCGACCCCGCGTAGCCACGCGTTGCCGGCCAGGATGGCGTGGTCGCAGCGTACTTCTCCCTGTGCGGTTTTCATGGCCGGTGTTTTGCCGCGGACGAGTTCCGTCACCCGCGAGCGTTCGAAGATGCGTACGCCGGCAGCCAACGCCGCCTGCGCCAATCCCAACGCATATTCCATCGGGTGCAGATGGCCGCTATGCGGATCGTAGACCGCGCCCAGGTAACGGTCGCTGGCGAGTTGCGCGCGCAATTGTTCGCGGTCCCACCAATCCATGCGGTAGTCGTAGCGTTCGGCCATGTGCGCCTGCCATGCGCGCAGTTGCCGCTCCTGGCGTGGCTTGATCGGCACGCTGGCGTGGCCGTCGCGCCAGTCGCAGGCGATAGCGTGCTTGGCGATGCGCCCCTGCATCCAGGCCATGCCTTCGCGCGACAGGTCGAACAACTTGCGCGCATCCTCCGCGCCGACCAGCGTTTCCAGCTTGTCCTGTTCGCAGCCGAAGCCGACGATGGCCTGGCCGCCGTTACGGCCCGACGCGCCCCAACCGATGCGCTCGGCTTCCAGCACCACGACGCGGTAGCCGGCTTCCGCCAGTTCCAGCGCCGCCGACAGGCCGGTATAGCCGGCGCCCAGAATGCAGACATCGGCATCGGTGCGGCCCTGCAGCGCAGGTTGTTCCGGCAGCGGCTCGGCGCTGGCGGCGTACCAGCTGGGAGGGTAGTGATGCGAGCTCATGACGCAGTCCGGTTCCCACGACTCAGGGCGCGCTTACACCGCCCTCAGATACCACGCGTATTCCAGGTCGGTGACCTGGGTATAGAAGCTGTGCATCTCCTTCAGCTTCTGCTGTCCGTAGATATGGCGGAAAGAGTCGCCGAACTGTTCGCGAACGAACTCGCTGCCCATGAAATCGGCTATCGCGTCGCGCCAGAAGGGTGTGCGGACTTCGGTCTGTTCGTAGGCGTTGCCGGTGACCGGCGGGCCGGGATCGAAGCGGTTCTCCAATCCATGCAGTACGCCGGCGAGAACCGCAGCGGTGACCAGATAGATATTGGCGTCGGCACCGGCGACGCGATGCTCGATGCGCGTGTTGACTTCGTTGCTGTGCGGGATACGCATGGCGACGGTGCGGTTGTTGAAGCCCCAGCAATCATTGAGCGGTACGAAGGCGTTGAGCACGAAGCGCCGATAACTGTTGGCGTGCGGTGCGAACAACAGCAGGCAGTCGCGGGCGCAGCGCTGCAAGCCACCGATCGCGTGCTTCAGCGTATCGGCGGGCGCGTCCGGCGTGGAGGCGAAGATGTTGCGGCCGCCTTCGTCCAGCACGCTGACGTGTATGTGCATGCCGTTGCCGGCTTGTTCCGCGAAAGGCTTGGCCATGAAGCTGGCCTGCATGCCCTGTTGCTGCGCCACCGCTTTGATGGCGCGCTTGAGATAGACCGCATCGTCGCAGGCGAGCACCGCGTCATCGCGATGCTTGAGGTTGATTTCGAACTGGCCGGGCGCGTATTCGGCCACGGCGGTGTCGGCGGGGATGCCCTGCGCAGCACATGTGGCAGCGACCGCGTCGGTGAAGCCGCGATAGTCGTTGAGGTCTTCCATGTAGTAGACCTGGGTGCTGTCGTTGCGCTGGCCTGTCATCGGATTGATCGGCGTGCGTGGGCGGCCGTGGCTGTCCAGGCGCTGGTCGAACAGATAGAACTCCAGCTCCACCGCCACTACGGGTTTCAGCCCGAGCTTGGTGAAACGCGCCAGCACGCGCTTCAAGACTTCGCGCGGATTGGCTTCGAACATGCCGCCGCTGGCGTTCTCCATCGACAACAGCAACTGCGCCATCGGGCGCGGCGACCAGGGTACCGGCCGCAGCGAGCCGGGAACGGGTCGGCAGATGCGGTCTTCATCGCCGATGTCGTAGCCCAGCCCCGTTTCTTCGACGGTATTACCGGTGATGTCGGTGGCAATCAGCGACATCGGCAGGCATACCCCGTCCGCGTAGACCTTCTCCAGCGCGTCACGGGTAATGCGCTTGCCGCGCAGCAGGCCGTTCATATCCGGCAACAGCAGGTCCACCAGTTCGCAGCCATCCACGCGCTGCAGGGTGGCGGCATCCTCGGCGGGCATCGTGACGCGGGCAGCGGCTTTTTCGGGGTGTGGGTTGCGGGTCATGGCGGCTTCACCGGCGGTTCGCGGCAGCTTAGCAGACGGCGATTGATGTCAAGAATACTCAACGGGCAAGGGTGGCAGGAGGCGCGGAGACGACCAATATTGGTGCCGCACTGCACCAGATCGGCGCTCTAGGGAAGAAATAGGGCTTCCGTGTTGTAAAAATAAAACGCCCGAGTTAAGTTGCGGGCACGCCACTTCGAGCTCCCCGCATGGCCAGCCTGCCGCTGGTCGGTCTGCCTACCGACCATAAGCAAATCGGTGCGCATCCCTTCCTCGCGGTCGGGGAGAAGTACGCGCGGGCCGTGGTCGACGGCGCGGAAGCGATGCCTGTGTTGTTGCCTACCTTGGAGCCGGCTTTGCCGCTGCGGCAATTCCTGGACGGGGTGGACGGCATTCTGCTGACTGGGTCGGTCAGCAATATCGAGCCTCATCACTACAGCGACGAGTCCAGTTACGAAGGCAATCTGCTGGATCCCAAGCGCGACGCCACCAACCTGGCGCTGATTCCGCTTGCCATGGCGATGGGCGTGCCGCTGTTGGCGATCTGTCGCGGTTTCCAAGAAATGAACGTCGCCTTTGGCGGCAGCCTCTATCAAAAGGTCCATGAGCAGCCTGGCTTCATGGGCCATCGCGAAAATCCGGACGATCCTCTGGAAAAACAATACGGCCCGGCGCATCCGGTGTCGCTGACGCCAGGCGGAATGTTGGCCGATATCGCCGGCGCCGAAACTGCGCAGGTCAATTCTTTGCATGGGCAAGGCATTTCGCGTTTAGGCCAGGGTCTGGTGGTGGAAGCGGTGGCGCCGGATGGTTTGGTCGAAGCGTTCCGCCACGATGGCCCGGGTTTCCTGCTGGGCGTGCAATGGCACCCGGAATGGCGGGTGCGCGAAAACCCTTTCTATCTTTCTCTCTTCCAAGCCTTCGGCGCAGCCTGCCGTGCGCGCGCCGCTCAGCGAACGCAGCGGAACGACTCATGAGCCCACGCCCGACCCGCCGCAAGAAAACCGCCGCTCCCGAACAGCCGGAAAGTTCGCTGCGGCGTTGGCTGAAGGAAAAGCGCATTACCGAAGTGGAATGCCTGGTGCCGGACATCACCGGCAACGCACGCGGCAAGATCATCCCCGCCGACAAGTTCTCGCACGACTATGGCACGCGGTTACCGGAAGGCATCTTCGCCACCACGGTGACCGGCGAATATCCGGACGACTACTACGAACTGACTTCGCCGTCGGATTCGGACATGCTGCTGCGGCCTGATCCGGACACCATCCGCATGGTGCCGTGGGCAGCCGATCCCACCGCGCAGATCATCCACGACTGCTATACCAAGGACGGCAAGCCGCACGATTTGGCGCCACGCAATGTGCTGCGTCGCGTGTTGGCGGAATACGACGAGGCCAAGTTGCGACCGGTGGTGGCGCCGGAGCTGGAGTTCTTCCTGGTGCAGAAGAACACCGACCCGGATTTTCCGTTGCTGCCGCCCGCCGGCCGTTCCGGCCGCCCGGAAACCGCGAGGCAGTCGTACTCGATCGATGCGGTCAACGAGTTTGACCCGATCCTCGACCTGATGTACGACTACTGCGAAGCGATGGAGCTGGACGTGGATACGTTGATCCACGAATCCGGCGCGGCGCAGTTGGAAGTCAACTTCACCCACGACGATGCCTTGTCGCGCGCGGACCAGGTATTCCTGTTCAAGCGCACCATGCGCGAGGCGGCGATGCGGCATGGTATCTACGCCACCTTCCTGGCCAAGCCGATGGAGAACGAACCCGGCAGTGCCATGCACATCCATCAGAGCCTGGTGGACCCGAAGAGCGGAAAAAACGTGTTCGCCGGCAAGACGCCGGGCAAGAACAGCAAGTTGTTCGGACACTATCTAGCCGGGTTGCAGAAGTACGTGCCGATGGCGATGGCGTTCTTCGGTCCCAACGTCAATTCCTATCGCAGGCTGGCGCTGGGGCAGGTAGCACCGATCAACGTGCAGTGGGGCTTCGACAACCGTACTTGTGGCTTGCGCGTACCGATGGACACGCCGGAGAACACGCGCGTGGAAAGCCGCTTTGCCGGCTCCGATGCCAATCCCTATCTGGCGATGGCGGCGACGCTGGCGTGCGGGCTGCTGGGCATTCGCGAACAACTCAAGCCTACCGAGCCGCTGTCCGGCAGTGCGCAGGATGTGGGCTTCGAATTGCCGCGTTCGTTGGGCGAGGCGCTGGACAATCTGGAAACCTGCAAGCCGCTGCAAGACATGCTGGGAAAACGATTCGTCCGTGCTTATGTCTCGGTGAAGCGCAAGGAATATGAAACCTTCTTCCGCGTGATCAGTTCGTGGGAGCGGGAATTTTTGCTGTTGAATGTTTGATGCCTTTTCTTTTTCCTTCTCCCTCCCGGGAGAAGGTGCCCCGCAGGGGCGGATGAGGGAGTGCGCTCTCCGACTCCAGCGAAACTTGGCTGAGAGCGGCGGGTCCATTCCCTCATCCGGCGCTTCGCGCCACCTTCTCCCAGCGGGAAAAGGGGAAGCTGATCCTGGAGCCGCCATGAACCTCGACACCCACACGCTGCAACAACTCGATGCCGCGCATCACCTGCATCCGTTCAACGACAACGCCGCGCTGGCGAAGAAAGGCACCCGCATCCTCACTCGCGGCGAGGGTTGCTATGTGTGGGATGCGCAGGGCAACCAGTTGCTCGATGCTTTCGCCGGATTGTGGTGCGTCAATATCGGCTACGGCCGCAAGGAGCTGGGCGAGGCCGCGTCGAAGCAGATGACGCAGCTGGCGTACTACAACAGCTTCTTCCAGTGCACCACCGAGCCGACGATCCAGTTGGCGGCCAAGCTGGCCGAGCTGGCGCCCGGCGATCTCAACCATGCGTTCTTCACCAACTCCGGCTCCGAAGCCAACGACACCATCCTGCGTCTGGTGCGGCATTTCTGGGCGGTGCAGGACCAACCGCGGAAGAACATCTTCATCGGTCGCCATGACGGCTATCACGGCACCACCATGGCCGGTGCCAGCCTGGGCGGCATGAAAGGCATGCACAAACAGGGTGGCTTGCCGATTCCCGACATCCACCACATCGATCCGCCGTTCTGGTTCGCCGACGGTGGCGATTTGTCGGAAGACGAATACGGCCTGCTCGCGGCCAAGCGCCTGGAAGACAAGATATTGGAACTGGGGCCGGAGCGTGTGGCGGCCTTCATTGGCGAACCGGTCATGGGTGCCATCGGTGTGTACATTCCGCCGCGGACCTACTGGCCGGAAATCGAGCGCATCTGCCGCAAGTACGACGTGCTGCTGGTGGCGGATGAAGTGATCTGCGGTTTCGGCCGGACCGGCGAGTGGTTCGGCTCGGAATATTTCGGTTTCCAGCCGGACGTGATGACCATCGCCAAGGGCATAACCTCAGGCTATATCCCGTTGGGTGCGGCGATGTTCAACGATCGCGTGGCGGGCGTCCTGAAAGAGCAGGGCGGTGAGCTGGCGCATGGCTGCACCTATTCCGGCCACCCGGTGTGCGCGGCAGTGGCGCTGGAAAACATCCGTATCCTGCAGGACGAGAAAATCGTCGAGACCTGCAGGCAGGACACCGGGCCCTACTTGGCGCAGCGCTGGGCCGAGTTGGGTGAACATCGACTGGTCGGCCAGGCACGCATCGCCGGCATGATGGGCGCGCTGGAACTGGTGCCGGACAAACGCAAACGGGCGTACTTCCCGGAGCGGGGTTCGGTGGGCGTGCTGTGCAGGGATATCGCCCTGCAACACGGGCTGATCTTGCGGGCTACCTGGGACGCCATGCTGCTGTCGCCACCCCTGATCATCAGCCGCGCGCAGATCGATGAGCTATTTCAGAAGGCCTGGAAGGCGCTTGACGCGACCGCCGAGGCACTGAGCCTGTGACCGGCCGTACGGCAACCCGGCCAACTTCACATGGCGACAGCCGGGCGTATCATGTTTTCTTCCCCTGTTTGGTTTCTGGAGAAACCCCATGAAGCTTCGAGTGCTGACGGTGTTCATAGCCGCCTGTGCATTGGTCGCCTGCGGCGATAAAGGCGAAAAAGATGGAGCGGCAACACAAGCCAGTGAAGCCAAGACCGTCAACGTCTACAACTGGTCCGACTATATCGCCGAGGACACGTTGCCCAACTTCGAAAAGGCAACCGGTATCAAGGTCACCTATGACGTATTCGACAGCGACGAAATGGTGGAAACCAAACTGCTGGCCGGGTCCAGCGGTTATGACGTGGTGGTGCCATCGCTGAGTTTCCTGGGGCGGCAGATCCAGGCCGGTGTGTTTCTGCCCCTGGACAAATCCAAGATCCCCAATCTGAAGAATGTCGATCCGGAATTGCTCAAGCGCATCGCGCTGCAGGACCCCGGCAATCAGTACGCGGTGCCGTACCTGTGGGGCACCAGTGGCATCGGCTACAACGTGGACAAAGTGAAGGCGGCATTCGGCACCACCGATGTGGCCAATAGTTGGGACCTGGTGTTCAAGCCGGAAAATCTGTCCAAGCTAAAGGACTGCGGCGTCACCTTGCTGGACACACCGTCCGAGCTGATCCCCATCGCTTTGAACTATCTTGGCGAGGATCCGCATAGTTTCGATCCCGCCACCATCGACAAAGCGGCCGCATTGCTCAAGAGCATCCGGCCTTACGTTCGCAATTTCCACTCTTCGTCCTACATCAACGATCTGGCCAATGGCGACGTCTGCCTGGTGGTGGGCTGGTCGGGCGATGTAATCCAGGCGCGCGATCGTGCCGAAGAGGCCGAAAACGGCGTCAACATCGCGTACTCGATTCCGAAGGAAGGCGCGCCGCAATGGTTCGACATGATGGCGATCCCCAAGGACGCCAAGCACGTGGACAATGCCTATGCCTTCATCAACTACATGCTGGATCCGAAGGTCGCAGCGGCGAACACCAACTTTGTGACCTATCCGAACGCCGTGCCGGCCTCCAAGCCGATGGTCGACAAATCGATTGCCGAGGATCCCACGATCTATCCGCCGGCCGAAGTCGACGCCAAGCTGTTCACTTTCGCGGTTCTGCCGCCGGAAGTGGATCGCCAGTACACCCGGATCTGGACGGAACTTAAAACTGGGCGCTGAGAGGCGACGAGCGAAATCGCGCCCTTGGTGCTGTAGAGACAAAATCGACTGTGCCTTTAGGAAGAAATCGCACCGTTGGCACTGTGAGGAATAAATGGAAGCTGTGGTTTCATCTGGACGTGAATAGTGAATTGGAAGATTTGAACCAGAAACTCTGACGTGTCACCTGCCCACCACCGCTGCCATGCCCCCGGGCATATCTGGAGAGACCGATGAAACTGCGAGCCCTAGCGACCGCCATTCTCCTCTGTACTACCTTGGCCGCCTGCGGCGACAAGCCCGACGATGGCGCGGCCGCCGGCACCGAAAAGGCCGGAGAAAGCAAGCAAGTCAATGTCTACAACTGGTCCGACTATATCGCCGAGGACACGGTTCCTAACTTCGAGAAAGCGACCGGTATCAAGGTCACCTACGATGTCTTCGACAGCAATGAAGTATTGGAAACCAAGTTGCTGGCCGGTTCCAGCGGTTACGACATCGTCGTGCCCACGTTGAACTTCCTGGGCCGGCAAATAAAGGCTGGCGTTTTCACTCCGCTGGATAAAACCAAGATCCCCAACTACGCCAATCTGGATCCGGAAATCATGAAGCGGATCGAGTCGCAGGATCCCGGCAATCAGTACGCGATTCCGTATATGTGGGGAACCACCGGTATCGGCTACAACGTGGACAAGGTGAAGGCGGCTCTTGGCAGTACCGACCTCGCCAGCAGCCTGGATATCGTGTTCAAGCCCGAGAACATCTCCAAGTTGAAGGGCTGCGGCGTCACCCTGCTGGATACGCCATCGGAAATCATCCCCATCACGTTGAACTATCTGGGAGAAGACCCCAACAGCACCGACCCGGCGGTCATCGACAAGGCCGCTGCGCTGCTGAAAACCATTCGCCCCTACATCACCAATTTCCATTCGTCGCAGTACATCGACGCACTGGCCAATGGCGACACCTGCCTGGTGGTGGGCTGGTCTGGCGACATCATCCAGGCCCGTGACCGCGCGGAAGAGGCCGGCAACGGGGTGAAGGTCGCATACTCCATTCCCAAGGAGGGCGCGCCGCAGTGGTTCGACATGCTGGCCATTCCCAAGAGCGCCAAGAACGTCGACAGCGCCTATGCCTTCATCAACTACCTGCTGGACCCGCAGGTGATGGCCAACAATTCCAACTTCATCAGTTATCCCAATGCGGTACCGAAGTCCAAGCCGCTGATGGACAAATCCATCACCGAGGACCCCACGATCTATCCGCCGCCGGAAGTCGCCGCGAAGCTTTTCACTTTCGCGATCATTCCGCCTGAGGTCGATCGGCAGTACACGCGTATCTGGACTGAACTGAAAACGGGCCAATAAGGCGTGAAGGGTGAAGTCGCCTGCAAAGGGCAAGTAGAAACCGGTAGTTAAACCGGTAGTCGGATCTCTTTGCAGGCGGCGTAGTCGCCGACTTCATTCTTCATAGCCCGCGGTGCGGGCGACTTCACCGAACGGGGAACCACATGGCCGAAGACCAGGGCACCAAGAATGGCACGAAAGACAATGCCGAGAATTACCTGCGCATTGTCGATGTGCGCAAGGAGTTCGACGGATTCGTCGCTGTGGACGATACCAATCTGGCCATTCGCAAGGGCGAAGTCTTCGCATTGTTGGGAGGGTCCGGTTGCGGCAAGTCGACGCTGCTACGCTGCCTTGGCGGCTTCGAAAAGCCTACTGCCGGCAAGATCTATCTGGACGGCCAGGTCATGAACGACCTGCCGCCGTACGAGCGCCCGATCAACATGATGTTCCAATCGTATGCGTTGTTTCCGCATATGACGGTGGAGCAGAACATCGCATTTGGATTGAAGCAGGACGGCTTGGCCAAGGACGCCATCAAGAAGCGAGTGGAAGAGATGCTCGCCCTTGTGCAACTGAACAGGCTGGCCAAGCGCAAGCCGCATCAGTTGTCCGGTGGCCAGCAACAGCGCGTGGCGTTGGCGCGCTCGCTGGCCAAAGGGCCGAAGCTGTTGTTGCTCGACGAACCGATGGGCGCGCTCGATAAGAAACTGCGTTCTCAGATGCAACTGGAGCTGGTCAACATCATCGAGAAGTCCGGCGTGACCTGCGTGATGGTCACCCACGACCAGGAAGAGGCGATGACCATGGCCACCCGCATCGCGCTGATGGATGCCGGCCGCATTCGACAGGTCGGTACACCGGACGAAATCTACGAGCAGCCGACCAGCCGGTTCGCCGCCGAATTCATCGGTTCGGTCAATCTGATGGAAGGCGTGATCGAAGAGGACGAATCCGACTACGTGACCATTCGCTGCCCGCAACTGCCCGTGGCGATCTATATCGGCCACGGCATCTCCGGTTTCGAGGGACAGCAGGTTTCCTTCGCGGTACGCCCCGAGAAGCTGGGGATCGGCAAGCAGGAGCCGGAGCAGCCGCATAACAAGGCCAAGGGCATCATTGAAGACATTGCTTACTTCGGTAGCCACTCGGTCTATCACGTACGGTTGCCGGGCGGTTACAAGTTCATGGCCAATTTCGCCAACGTGCAGCGTTGGGCCAGCGAAGGCATGACCTGGAACGACGAGGTGTGGGTGTGGTGGGGCGATAACGACGGCGTGGTGCTGACGTCATGAAGATCGCCGGCGCCCTCAAGAAACTCTCGCCGCATCCCCGCTGGGGTCTGATCGGGGTTCCTTACGTCTGGCTGCTGCTGTTCTTCGCCATCCCGTTCCTGATCGTCCTGAAGATTTCGTTCGCCAAGCTGGCGATCCAGATGCCGCCGTATACGCCGATCCTCGAGTATGTGGACAACGCGCTGACGATGAAGCTCAATCTGAGCAACTACGCGGCGTTGTTCACCGATTCGCAGTATGTCCGGGCCTATCTGAGCTCGGTCAAGATCGCCGCGATATCGACTTTCCTGGCGCTGCTGGTGGGCTATCCGATCGCTTACGCCATCGCAAAGTTGCCGCCTGCATCGCGCAATATCGCCATGATGCTGGTGGTGCTGCCGTCATGGACATCGTTCCTGATCCGCGTGTACGCGTGGATCGGCATTCTCAAGAGCAGCGGGCCGGTCGGCAGGCTGCTGGAAGAACTGGGAATCATCGATCTGCTGGTTAACTTGGGCCTTATCGACGGCCGACAGATCCTGTACACGCCGCTGGCCGCCTATATCGGCATCGTTTACTGCTATCTGCCTTTCATGGTGCTGCCGCTGTACACCAACCTGGTCAAGCACGATCAGCGACTGTTGGAAGCCGCTTACGACCTCGGGGCCAAACCTTGGAAGGCGTTCTTCACCATCACCTTGCCGCTGTCGCGCGCCGGCATCATCGCCGGCTGCATGCTGGTGATGATTCCCGCCGTGGGCGAGTTCGTGATCCCCGAACTGTTGGGCGGGCCTGACACGCTGATGATCGGCCGCGTGTTGTGGGGCGAGTTCTTCAACAACCGCGATTGGCCGGCAGCGTCGGCGGTCGCGATCGTGATGCTTATCCTGTTGCTGATTCCGATCCTGATCTTCAACCGGGTGCAGCAGCGCGAGATGGAGGGGAAGCTGATATGAATAGCTTCGCCCGCCGTTGGCCGAGCTGGCTGATCTTGGCCCTTGGCTTCGCTTTTCTCTACATACCCGTTTTCATCTTGATGGCGTATTCGTTCAACGAATCGCGCCTGGCGACGGTATGGTCCGGTTTTTCTCTCAAGTGGTATGGAGCTTTGTTTCGCGACAAACAGATGCTCGATGCCGCCTGGATCAGCATCAAGGTGGCGTTCTGGACCGCCACCGCGGCGGTCGTGCTGGGCACGATGGCGGCGCTGGCGATGACGCGCATGCGGCGTTTTACCGGCAAGACGCTGTTCGGTGCGCTGATCACCGCGCCGCTGGTGATGCCGGAAGTGATTATCGGTCTGTCGTTGTTGCTGATGTTCGTGTCATTGGGAGAGATGCTCAATCTGACCCCCAAAGGCGTCGTCGCCATCTGGATCGCGCACGTGACCTTCACTTTGGCGTTCGTGACCGTGGTGGTGTCTTCGCGATTGGCAGAGCTCGACAGGTCGCTGGAGGAAGCGGCAATGGACTTGGGCGCCAATCGGGTAAAGGTGTTCTTCCTGATCACTCTTCCGATCATTGCACCGGCGCTGGTATCGGGCTGGTTGCTGGCGTTCACCTTGTCGCTGGACGATGTGGTGATCGCCAGTTTCGTGGCCGGCCCCAGTTCCACCACGCTACCGATGAAGGTGTTCTCGTCGGTGCGGCTGGGCCTGAGCCCAAAGATCAATGCGCTGGCCACGCTGATGATTGCCGCCGTGTCGATCGCCGCATTCTTGGCGTGGTGGTTGATGTACCGCGAAGAAAAGCGGCGTCAGCGCGATGTGCAGATGGCGCTGCAGGAGAATGGGTAGAAAGTCAGGGAATGGGGAGCCGGGAATAGGGAGCGGGAACAGACAAACAATGTCTTTGTGGATTAATAAATCTCCAGAGAAGATGGTCGATTGTTCCCCGTTCCCAGCCATCCATCCCCGGGTCCCGACAACCCGCTAACGCCCCAGCGGCCAGAATCTTCCGCACTCTCTCCGAAGTATTCCGCTATGACTGTAGACATCATCAATCCCGCCACTGGCAAGGTCGAATATCGCCAGAAACTGCTGGACTCCACGGGAGTTGAGGCGATATTGGCCGCGGCTCAAAAGGAGTTTCCTACTTGGTCGTCCTGCCCGCTGGGTGAACGCGGCGAGTTGCTGCGCAAAGTTGGCGCGGAGCTGCGGCGGCGCAAGGACGATTTTCAGCGCACCATGACCATCGAGATGGGCAAGCTGCGCAAGGAAGCACTGGGCGAAGTGGAGAAATGCGCAGGCGCTTGCGACTATTACGCCGATCATGCCGCCGACTATCTCCAGGACCAGTCCATCGCGACGGATGGAAGCAAGAGCTATGTCCGCTATGAACCGCTGGGTTGCGTGCTGGCGGTGATGCCGTGGAATTTTCCTATCTGGCAGGTATTCCGTTTCCTGGCGCCGGCGCTGATGGCCGGCAATGTGGCGGTGCTGAAACACGCCAGCAACGTGCCGCGCTGCGCGGACCTGATTGCCGAGGCATTGACGGCCGCCGGCGTTCCGGCGGGTGTATTGGGCGTGCTGCATATCGACAATGACCAGGCCGCGGAAGTGATCCGCGATCCGCGCATCGTCGCGGTGACGTTGACCGGTAGCGAACGCGCCGGGCGCTCGGTGGCGTCCAATGCGGGTCAGCAGTTGAAGAAGTGCGTGATGGAACTTGGTGGCAGCGATGCTTTCGTGGTGTTGGACGACGCCGATCTGGACAAGACGGTGGCCGGAGCGGTGGCCTCGCGCTTCGCCAACGCCGGACAGACCTGCATCGCCGCCAAGCGCTTCATCGTGGTGGAGGCGATCGCAGATGAATTCGTGAAGCGATTCGTCGACGCCTCGTCCAAGTTGAGCTTGGGCGATCCGCAGCAGGATTCCACCACCCTTGCGCCATTGGCGCGGCAGGATTTGCGCGACGAACTGCATAAGCAGGTGCAGGCCAGCATCGCCAAAGGCGCCAAGCCGCTGCTCGGCTGCGAGCCGGATGGGTCGTATGCGGGCTATCCGGCGTCGATTCTCGACAACGTTCGGCCTGGCATGCCGGCCTACGAAGAAGAGTTGTTCGGGCCGGTTGCCAGCATCCTGCGCGTACGCGATGAGAAGGAGGCAATCAGCATCGCCAACGACACCACGTTCGGGCTGGGCGGCAGCGTTTGGACCGGCGATGCCGCGCGTGGAGACCGGGTGGCGCGCCAGCTGCAGGTGGGTGCGGCCTTCGTCAACGCCATTGTGCGCAGCGACGTGCGGCTGCCGTTCGGCGGTACCAAACGCTCCGGCTTTGGCCGCGAACTGGCCGAGCATGGCATTCATGAGTTCATGAACATCAAGTCGGTCTACGTGGCCTGATCCGGGCTATCTACCCGACATGGATGTGGGAGCGGCGTCCCGCCGCGAGCTCTTTAGCGACATCATGACGATCTGTCCGAAGAGCTCGCGGCGGGACGCCGCTCCCACGGTGATGTCGAACCAGAAGGCCGACGATCCGGATTCCATCATTGGAACAGATGGTTACGTTGGTCATCATTCCGTCGCGGGCGGGGCGGTGCCATCTTGTAGCGGTCACACAGGAGCCGCCATGAACATTGCTACTCAAACCAGTCCCGCCCGCATCCTGCGAAAGGTGCGCGGCCGCGCCGCCTCCGACGGCGCCGGCGTCAAACTGACCCGGGTGATCGGCGGCCCGGATCTGCCTGACCTGGATCCGTTCCTGCTGTTGGACGAATTCGGCACCGATCGCGCCGAAGACTATCTCGCCGGCTTTCCCGACCACCCGCATCGCGGCTTCGAAACCGTCACCTATATGCTGGATGGCCGCATGCGCCATCGCGACAACCATGGCAACGAAGGTCTGCTGACGCCGGGCTCGGTGCAGTGGATGACGGCGGGTCGCGGCCTGGTGCATTCGGAAATGCCCGAGCAGGAGTCCGGCCGCATGCGCGGCTTCCAGTTGTGGGTGAATCTGCCCGCACGCGAGAAAATGACCGACCCTAAATATCAGGAGTTCGCGCCGGATAGCATTCCTGTCGCGACACCTGCCAAGGGCGTCAGCGTGAAGGTGATCGCGGGTGCAGTGGGCGATGTGGTAGGTCCCATCGTGCAACCTGCGACCGATCCGCTGTACCTGGATATCGCACTGAATGCGGGGCACGGCTGGCGTTATCCATTGCCGGAAGGCCACAACGCCTTCGCCTATGTATTCGAAGGCGCCGTAACGGTGGGCGAGGGCGACGATGCGCGGCTCTTGGAAACGCAGGAAATGGCGGTGCTAGGCGGTGGAAACGAATTGCAGTTGCGGGCAGGCAGCCAGCCCGCGCGGCTGATCCTGGTGGCCGGCCGGCCGCTGCGTGAGCCAGTGATGCGACATGGCCCCTTCGTCATGAATACCCGGCAGGAACTGATGCAAGCCTTCGTCGATTTCCAAGAAGGCCGTTTTTAGATCCAACCCGTTTTGTAGGAGCGACGTGAGTCGCGATGAAGCTTTCATGGAAAAACTTCCTCGCGACTCACCGGCGCCGGCATGCCGACGCCACTCCTACATGCGCGACAAAAGCGCAGCGCGGTCAGCGACCTGCGGACAGCAACGTCGCGCTCGTCTCATTGACATCCAACTGCCGTGCCAGCGATTGCAGCGAGCTTAGTTCTTCGGCGGATCCGGCATTGATCCAGACCTGCGCGTAGTGGTTCTTGCCGAGCTTGATCACGGTAATACGGCGCGACTCCGAACCGGGAAGATTGCGGCCGGCGAGGTCGGGGCGGTACCAATACAGCTCCTTGCCGGAGAACGTGCCTTCCTCCGCACGCAGCGAACGGGTGAGGCTGATATCGGGATCTTTGGATGTCAGCATCACGTTCAACACTTGGCGTCCGTCCTGCGTCACCGCCTTGCAGGCGATGAATTCGCGGTCTACTCGTTGTTCCCACTGCAAGTCCGAGTTGGCAGGTAGGGCGGGGCATTGAAACGACTGTTGCGCCAGCGCGGTGGCAGGCAATAGCAACAGACTTAGGACGAGAGCGGTCTTCATGTGGGGTCCCCCTTGAGCGATGTCGCAATATGTGGCGAATGTTGTGGCATCAGTCGGATCGCCGTGACGGGCCGTCGTGCTGGCCAGACCTCTTATCCCCATGGTTCCCACGGCTTCCGCTGCCAGCTTCCCCGCGGGCAGGTACAACGACCATAGCCCAACTGATGGGCTATTGACAACGTCGGGAAGGTGCGCCGCCGCTCAGCGGCGTATTTCTTCGAAAACCGACCCGCGGGCGGGCAAGGCCACGCCCGCGGGTGGAGGATCAGGCTTCGTCGCGGCCCAGCCAGCCGTAGAGCATGCCGCCGATCAGGCCGCCCAGGATGGGGGCCAGCCAGAACAGCCATAGCTGGCTCAGTGCCCCGGAGCCGGCAAACAGCGCCACGCCGGTGGAACGGGCCGGGTTGACCGAGGTATTGGTCACCGGAATGCTGATCAAGTGGATCAGGGTCAGGGCGAGACCGATCGCTATCGGCGCAAAACCCGCCGGTGCGCGCTTGTGGGTGGCACCCATGATGACAATCAGGAAGAACGCGGTCAGCACCACTTCGGTCAGGAAGGCGGCGGCAACCGAATAACCCCCCGGCGACAACGCACCGTAACCGTTGCTGGCGAACGCGCCGGCGGCGGCGGGATCGATAGCGAAAGCCGGCGTGCCTTTGGCGATCTGCAGCAGGATGAAACCGGCCGCAATGCCGCCAATGACCTGGGCGATGACATAAGGCAGCAATTGTTTAGCGGGGAACCGGCCACCGGCCCAGAGACCGAAGCTGACCGCGGGATTGAAGTGGCCGCCGGAAATATGGCCGAAGGCGTATGCACCGGTAAGCACGGTCAGGCCGAACGCCAACGACACGCCCAGCAAACCGATACCCAATGGATTGCCGTCGCCACCGAAATTGGCCGCCAGCACCGCGCTGCCGCAACCACCCAACACCAGCCAGAACGTACCCAGGAACTCTGCTGCGAGTTTCTTTCCAAGATCCATCGGAACCCCCAATTAATTCGCACCGTCGACCGACGGCGGGCACACGATAGCCGATCGCTGCGGGGGCAGATGTTTGTATAGCGTTATGTGATGTTTGGGGCGGTGCTCCTGCACCGGCCTTGGACTATCAGCGCTCAGGCAACGGAATGAATTCGGTTTCGCCTGGAATTTGCCCGAAACGGCCTTCCAGCCAATCCTGTTTGGCTTGTTCGATGCGCTCCTTGGAACTGGAAACGAAGTTCCACCACATATGGCGTGGCGCGTCCAAGGGTTCGCCGCCCAACAGCATCGCCTTGAGCGGTGTCTTGGCGCGCAGTATCGAGCGAACACCGCGATCCAGCACCACCAGGTGTTTCTCCGGGATATCCGCGCCATCCAACTGCGCATCGCCTTCCAGTACATACAAGGCGCGTTCGACGGCGGTGTCATCTATCGCCAATTCCGCATCGGCCACCAGATCGATAGCGACATTGAAAGTGTCGGCGAATACGCGCACCGGCGATTCCTCGCCATAGGCGCGACCGGCGATGACACGCACGAAGGCGCCATCGCGCCGCCATTGCGGCAACGTTGCCGCGGCGTGGTGGTGGAACTCGGGCGCGATCTCTTCATCCGTCTTGGGCAGCGCCACCCACGTCTGCATGCCATGCACAGCATGGCCCTGTCCGCGCTCGCTGGCCGGCGTGCGCTCGGAATGGGCGATGCCGCGGCCGGCCGTCATCCAATTGACATCACCCGGCACGATCACCTGCTCCGAACCCAGGGTGTCCTTGTGATTGATGGCGCCAGCCCAGAGGAAGGTCACGGTCGCCAAACCGATATGCGGGTGCGGCCGCACGTCGATGCCGCGTCCCGGCTCGAATGTCGCCGGGCCCATGTGGTCGACGAACACGAATGGCCCCACGCTGCGGGCGAGCAGACTGGGAACGGCGCGGCGTACTTCGAAGCCGCCACCAAGGTCGTGGATGCGAGGAGTAACGAGGGTAGTCATGGGGCCTCCTGGGTGTGCGAAGAATGGCACGGCTTGCGCGAATATCGGTTGCCGCTATGGAAACGGTCCGTTGCATGGGGCGGGAGGCGGGAGGTGGAGGTGGAGGTGGGAGGTG
>CBFGZY010000072.1:0-20083 GCA_965653375.1 uncultured Pseudoxanthomonas sp. | reverse complement strand
CCTTGTAGGAGCGACGTTAGTCGCGATGAAGCGTTACCGGTAAAGCCCCATCGCGACTAACGTCGCTCCTACAAGGGTCTTTCATGGAGACACGCATGGCCGACCCGCTGCACCATTACTTCAACGGCACGCGGGTGGAAGGCAACAGCACCCGCTTCGGCGATGTCTTCGATCCGGCCACCGGCTCCGTCACTTCGCGCGTGCCGCTGGCTTCGGTCGATGAGGTGCGCACCGCGGTGGATGCTGCATCCGCCGCCTTCCTGGCCTGGTCCGAAACCACGCCGCTCAACCGCGCGCGGGTGATGTTCCGTTTCAAGGAACTGCTGGAGCGCCACGCCGACGAACTGGCACGCATCATCACATCCGAGCACGGCAAGGTGCTGTCGGACGCACGCGGCGAAGTCACGCGCGGATTGGAAGTGGTGGAATTCGCCTGCGGGATTCCGCACCTGCTTAAGGGCGAGCACTCGATGAATGTCGGCCGCGATGTCGATTCATGGAGCGAACACGCGCCGCTCGGCGTCACTGCTGGCATTACCCCGTTCAATTTCCCGGCGATGGTGCCGCTGTGGATGTTCCCGGTGTCGCTGGCCTGCGGCAATACTTTCATCTTGAAGCCATCCGAACGCGACCCTTCCGCTTCGCTGTTCATGGCCGACCTGTTGAAGCAGGCCGGCCTACCGGACGGTGTGCTCAACGTGGTGCACGGCGACAAGGAAGCAGTGGATGCGCTGCTGGACGAACCGCGCGTGCAGGCGATCAGTTTCGTCGGCTCCACGCCGATCGCCGAGTACATCTATGCGCGCGGCAGCGCCAACGGCAAGCGCGTGCAGGCTTTGGGCGGCGCCAAGAACCACATGGTGGTCATGCAGGACGCGGACATCGATGGCGCTGCGTCCGCGCTGCTGGGCGCCGGCTATGGCTCGGCCGGCGAACGCTGCATGGCTATTTCAGTGGCGGTGTGTGTTGGCGATGCCACCGCCGATGCGCTGGTCGCCATATTGGCGCCCAAGGTCGCTGCGCTGAAGATCGGTCCGGGTTGCGACGATCCGGAGATGGGCCCGCTGGTGACGGCCGCGCATCGCGACAAAGTGCGCGGCTACGTCGATCTTGGGGTAGAAGAAGGTGCGGACCTGGTGGTGGATGGGCGTGGATTCTGCCCGGACACAGAGAAAGAGCTCGCGGCCACGGGCCGCTCCTACAGCGGGTTCTTCTTGGGTGGCTGCCTGTTCGATCACGTCACGCCGGATATGCGCATCTATCGCGAAGAGATTTTCGGCCCCGTGCTGTGCGTGATGCGCGTGCCGGATTTCGAAACGGCATTGAAGCTGGTCAACGAACACGAGTACGGCAACGGCACCGCGGTATTCACCCGCGACGGCGGCGCCGCGCGCGCGTTCGCGCATCGCGTGCAAGCCGGCATGGTGGGCATCAACGTGCCCATCCCCGTACCGATGGCCTTCCACAGCTTCGGCGGCTGGAAGCGTTCGTTGTTCGGGCCGCTGCATGTGCACGGACCCGATGGTGTGCGCTTTTACACACGCCTGAAAACCATCACCGCTCGTTGGCCGGAAGGCGCACGGCACGCGGAGTTCGTGATGCCGACGATGAAATAACGAGTCCGCTGCCCTTTGTAGGAGCGACGTAAGTCGCGATGGCGCCCCGATAGCTACTCAGTACACACGATAAAGAACGCGCCGCAGCGCGTCCGGATGGCGAACAGGCAGGCTTCAATTGCTCTTCGGATTCATGGTCGCGACTCACGTCGCTCCTACAAAGTATCCATTTCGCGACCGCGATCTCTTCACATCCGATTCGCTCATAATTCGGCAGGCTCCAGGTAGCGACCGACCACATCGCATGCCGACAGCCGATATGCCCGAAGGTCCTTCCATCGTCATCCTGCGAGAAGAGGCGGCTCGCTTCGAAGGCCAGATAGTACGCCGCGTGACCGGCAACAGCAGCCTGGACCTGAGCCGCATGCAAGGTTGCCGGGTGGAATCACTGCGTAGCTGGGGCAAGCATTTCCTCATCGAGTTCAGCGACTTCTCGATGCGTGTCCATCTGATGCTGTTCGGCAGCTATCGCATCGATGATCCCAAGCCGGTTCCGCCGAGGCTGAGCCTGAGTTTCGATAACGGCGACCTGCATTTCTACAATTGTTCGCTGCGCTATGTCGAAGTACCGCTCGACCAGGCCTACGACTGGAGCGCGGACGTCATGTCCGCCCGGTGGGATCCCAAAGCGGCGCGCGCCAAGCTCAAGGCCAAGCCGGAGATGCTGGCTTGCGACGCACTGCTGGATCAGTCGATCTTTGCCGGGTCGGGCAACATCATCAAGAACGAAGTTCTGTTCCGCATCCGCGTGCATCCCTGCAGCAAGATCGGCGCACTACCCGCGCGCAAGCTCACGCAGCTGATAACCGAGGTACGTAACTACAGCTTCGAGTTCCTGGAATGGAAGAAAGCGTTTGTCCTGCGCAAACATTGGTTGGTGCATACCAAGACCGAATGCCCGCGCGGCCATGGCCGGCTGACCAAGGCACATCTTGGCGCCACTCGGAGGCGCAGCTTCTTTTGCGAGACCTGCCAGATTTTGTATGGGTAGCGGGTAGCGGGAAGCGGAAAAGCGTGGAGGTTCTTTTGATATCCCACTGCTAACGAAGCGCCACCAGCAACGACCCCGTAATGGCCAGTATCGCTATCCAGAGTCGGCGCGATGCGGTGCCACTCATCAGATGAGGAAACATGACCGCGCCGCGGCTCACACCGATGGCGATAACACCTGTTGTAGCCAACATTGCAGCTGTATGGATACCTACAACTGTCAGCGCCAGAACCAGTGATCCGGACGCGGTGATCTCGCGAGCCGGGCTGTCGGCCAGGCACAACGGTACCAGCGCCGGCACCAGCATCATTCCAGCTCCGTGCGCTGTCGCCATCAGGAAAGACCAAAATGCGATACCGGCGTGGCACGCCTGCGTGCTGATGCGCGCACTTTGGCGAGCGCCTCGCATCAAACGATAGGAGGCTGCGCCTATGAGAAGCGCACCTGCGACGCCTTGGACCAGGCTCCGGTCCAGCCACATGCCCAACGCGACGGCGCACGCCACGACCGCAACCGACGCGGCATGGCCGATGGCGATAGGTAGCAATGCGCGTCGTGCGTGTGCGGTATCGCGCGCACGCACACCGCAGGCGGCGACGAACATCCAACCGTTCGCCGGACTCAGCCCGTGCAGAGCGCCGAGTCCGGCAACGGCGAGCCATGGCCATAAGGCTGACATGACGTTTGCTTCCAGGTGCGGCGCGGCCGACTCAGGCCTGCGCTTCGCAGCACGCGTGGGCGGTGGGCGCCGCTTTCACCGCCGCCACCGGCTCGTAGCGGTCGTGATGGCGTACCCACGCCATCGGATAATCAAGCGCATCCTCGTCGCGTCCCTTGGGCGTCAGTTCCAACAAAGCATACGTGTGCATCATCACCTCCACGCCACGGCCATAGCGCGAATAAGTGTGGAAGACCTCGCCAGCGTCGTCCTTGTAGAACACGCTGATGCCAGGCGCCTCTTCATGCGGGAAAGCCTGTTTGACGTAGTTGTAGTTGACCTTACCCGAGGCCATTTCCTCCTGGGTGAAGTTGACGCCGAAGTCGTGGTTGAAATCCGTGCCATAAGAAGACACCCACTTGAACTTCCAGCCCATGCGCTGGCGGAACTTCTCGATATCGGCCAGCGGTGCCCGAGAGATCGCCAACAACGTAACGTCACGCTGCGCCAGATGCAGGTTCGCACCGTCGTTGTGATCGGCCATATAGGAGCAGCTCTTGCAGCCCTGCTCCCAGCCCGGCGCAAACATGAAGTGCTGCACCAGCAGTTGGCGCCGGCCTTCGAACAGGTCGGCAAGCCGGCGCGGCCCCTCCAGCGTATCGAAGACGTAGTCCTTGTCGACACGCACCCAGGGAAGCGCGCGGCGTTCGCGTGCGATCTGGTCGCTCAGGTAGGTCAGCTCCTTCTCACGTGCCAACAGCTTCTTGCGTTCGGCCAGCCATTCGTCCCTGGAAACGACAGGGTGGTTTTCTGTACTCGGTTCGGTAGTGATAGCGGTCATGGTGTTCATCATGGGGTCCTTAGCTTCGTTAGCTGTTTGCCAATGCACCTGACTCACCGCGCGGGTGATCGGTGCGGTTTTAGTCGGTCCGAAAACCAAATCGGGTGCACCGACAGGCGTGCGTGTTCGCCCTGCATAGCAGGTGAAAACCTGTGGTTCGGGAGTGGCGCGGCCGTCGAGATTGAAACGGTCCGACGTCTGGATTGATCTAGAAGATCCTGCGACGGGATTTCATGCGCTGTTCTGCTCCGCGTCGCCGATGTGTCAGCCAGGGCTCGCCATCGGCGGCATCTTGTCGAACACCAACAAGGCTGGGTCGATAAGATCCCACGCGTGAGCGCGAGCACCGTATGTCACCGCTTGCGGCTTGAATCGGCTTGGTTCGTCGAGGCTCGCCGCATGCACGGCGATGTTGTCGGGCATGGCGGAAAACGTCACGTACACCGGCGATCCGCAGACAGGACAGAAGGCGCGCGTCTTTGGATTGCCGCTATCGGCCACGATGTCCCAGTGTGTCGCTTCGCCCTGCAGTTCCACGCCCGAGCGCAGAAAGGTCAGATAGGAGCCGTGTCCGGTGCCGCTTTTGCGTTGGCAGTCGCGGCACTGGCAGTGATTCTGGAACAGCGGCTGGCCAGAAATTTCATAGCGGATCGCGCCACAAGCGCAGCCACCGGAATAGACATCGCTCATGTCGGCTCACCTATGCCCGCGCTTCTTTCGGACGCCGCACGGCACGGACCTTGCCAGCCCCGCCGCCACCGCAGTAGAAGAGGTCTCCGCCGTCGGATTCGAGCCCGCTGACGCCGGTGCCTTGCGGCATCTGCAGTCGCTCGAGTACGGCGCCGCTTTCCGGATCGATCCGGCGAATTTCGCTTTCGTCGTCCTGCCATGTGCCGTGCCACAACTCGCCATCGACCCAGGTCACGCCGGTGACGAAGCGGTTCGATTCGATGGAACGAATGACCGCGCCGGATTCCGGATCGACCTGATGGATCTTGCGGTCACGGTATTGGCCCACCCACAGACTGCCTTCGGCCCAGGTAAGCCCCGAATCGCCACCGTTGCCGGGCGCTGGAATCGACTTGATCACCGTGCCGGTGGCGGGATCGATCTTGTCGATCCGGGTCTCGGCGATCTGATAGAGATAAGTGCCATCGAAGGCGGTGCCGGCGTCGGCGGTGCGGGTCAACGCGCGTGCCTGCTCGCCGCTCTTAGGATCGAACGCGACCAGCTTGTCGCCGACGGCGGCCCAGACATGGCGGCCATCGTGGGTGACGCCACCCACGCTCTTGGCATCGCCAAACGGGCCGTATTCGCGCACGATCTCGGCCGCATGTACCGGCGCTTCGGATCTGCTTTCGCTTGTCTTGGTGCTCATGGCTGGCTCCTGTTACGCGCCTGACGTGGCGCCACAAGGCCAATCTACCCGGGCGAGAGCGCAGTGGGGAGTAACAAGATCGTCGTGAATCCTGTCAGCGGTGGCGCCAGCCAGCGCTGCGCCCGCGCTCGGCCGAGCGAGCGCACCCGCCCTTCTTCCTCTAGTTCGACCAATGCACGCTGGATGGTGCGCTGACTGGTACCCAGCGCCAGCGACAACGCCGAAGTCGACCACGCCGCGCCATCGGCAAGCAGCGCAACCAGTGCGGCCTGATCGCCATCGATGGGCGGTGCCAGCACCACCACCTCGCGAGCAAGGCGCGGCTTGAGAATGAAACCTTGCGCGGTGGCTTCGATTTGCGCCAACGGGACGATAAGCGCGCGCAGGCGGCCAATCTCCACGCGCAGGCGCGCCCGATGGGTTTCATTCGGTTTACGAGTGCGAAATGCGTAAGCGATCAACGCTTCCCGATCGACATCGCCCGGCCATGCCTCGGCCAACGCACGCGCCAACGCGAACAACACTGGCCGGCGCGTCAACGGTTGCCACGAACCATCGGCGCGCAACCCGCGACGGCACGCGTCGACCACCAGTGCTCCGGATTCCAGGAGTGCTTCGATCTCCTCGAGACGAAGCGCTTGCTCTACTCCGGCGGAAATGCGCCGGCCAGCTGGACGGTCGAGCGCAGCGCGCGCCTCCGTCACTTCCGCCAGCAGCGCCGGCACGCGCGCATGTTCGGCTGCCGCATGCGCACGCGCGAGCGCGGCTTGCGCCGGACCGGTACGCAGCGAGCGCAGTGCCAGCTCGGCGGTAGCCAGCTCGGCCATCGCCGCGAGCGCCGGCGGCAGGCCGTGTCCATCGAGGTGCGCCAGCGCGGCGGCGGCCTCGTCCAAGCGACCGAGCAGCAACAGACGGCGCGCGGCGATCAACCATGCCTGCAGCGCGTTGGCGCGATCGGCACGCGCTTCGAGCGTTACCGCCGCTGCGGCGAGCGAACGCGGGGAACCACCGAAGTCGCGCATCGCCAATGCCACCTCAGCCTCCGCGACAATGCAGCGCGCACGTGCCAGCTCCTCATGATTGCCGAACCCGCGAGCAGCCCGCCGCAGTAGCTCGCGGGCACGCGGATGCTCGCCAAGCTGGGCCATGGCGATGCCACGCAGAGCCAGCGCCGGCGGATCGTCGCGCAGCGCGATCCGCTTAAGGGCGCCAAGCGCATCGCCAGCAGCGAGCGCACGCGCGGAAGCGGCGATCAGGGAATCCATGGCAGTAGGTTACAAGGAGCGGGTAGCGGGAAACCGGTAGCCGGGGACTGGTTACGAAGGTACGGTGCATTCGTTGTCGCGAGCCTGTTGGAAGTACGACAGACCTTCGGCGTCAGCGTCGCGCCGGCTCCCGGCTCCCGGCTACCGGCTACCGGCTACGCGGCCTTGCATTGCTCGGTTGCATTGAACAGATTGCGGCCGATGGTGCGCGCAGCGTCCAGGTGGATGGTCTGATCGGACGCTTGCGAGTCGAGCATCAACTTGGATGTTACGACGCATGCGCCGCAGTAATCGAAGATGCCATGGTCGATTTGTGTCTTCATCGCGTCGAAGTAGCCATGCCGGGCATAGGTTCGTTTGTCGGCGCCGCCCAGGCCGACAAGATGGACCCGGAGATGCTGAAGTTTCTTCATCAGTTTGGTTTCCGGGCTTTCGTCGTAAGCCCAGCCGTTTGCGAACACGCGGTCGATCCATCCCTTGAGCAGTCCCGGCATGGACCACCAGTAGACGGGATAGACCAGCACCAGTGCATCGGCGCGATCGATTCTGGCCTGTTCGGCTGCGACATCGGCGGGCGGCGCAGCCTGCTTCCGGTGGACAGCCAGATCGGCCTCGATGAACCTGGGATCGAACCCCTCCGCCGCCAGGTCCGCGATCTCGAAGGAATTTCCGTGACCGGACTGGGACACGCCTTGGCCGATATGGGCGGCGACACTGTGGGTGAACGACTGGGGTTCGGGATGGGCGGTAACGATGAGCGCGTGCATGTCGGGACTCCAATGTGTTTGCGGCAGACGGGTCGGCCTTGTATTCTGACCGTAAGTTACTTTTAGTAAGTTACTTTTGGTAAGTTAACATGTCAAGCGCTCAAAACAGGCAACAAGGCGCCGCCGCGCAACCGCGTCGACGGCTGACAAAAGAGGACAGGCAGCGCCAGCTGCTGGAGGTTGCCTGGCAACTCGTCCGTGCCGAAGGCACCGAGGCGCTGACCTTGGGCCGGTTGGCCGAGCAGGCCGGGGTCACCAAGCCGGTCGTCTACGAGCACTTCGGCACGCGGGCTGGGTTGCTGGCGGCGCTCTATCAGGATTTCGACACCCGGCAGACGGTGATCATGGACGCCGCAATCCAGGCCAGCGAGCCCACGCTGGTGAGCCGCGCGTCCGTTATCGCATCGTCCTACGTGGATTGCGTGCTCCTGCAGGGCCGCGAGATACCCGGCGTGATCGCGGCGCTCGCCAGTTCGCCAGAGTTGGAAAAGATCAAACGCGAGTACGAAGTGATCTTCCTGGAGAAGTGCCGGACCGCCCTCGCCCCCTTCGCCAAATCGGGCGCTATCGCTTCACCCGGTCTTCGGGCAATGCTCGGCGCAGCAGAAGCCCTGTCGCACGCCGCCACGACCGGAGAGATCACACCTGCGGAGGCGAAGAGCGAGCTCTTCGAAACGATTGTCGCGATGGTCGACAGGAGTGGAGCTGGAAGCCGGAAGCCAGAAGCCAGAAGCCAGAAGCCGGGAATAGGGAATAGGGAATAGGGTGGCCAACACAACTAAGCGGAGCGCATTCGGAATGCCATACAGCGGAACCCTACGTTACTTGAATGCGAACTTCGGCTTTTCCTGACTACTATTGCGTCCTGACTACTACCGCGAGAGCCAAACGCCAGCGATGTCATTCTTCGCCGAACAATCTGCACCGTCAGCTGCGTATCGCACCAGCAACGGCTTTTGATTTGTGATAGCCAAAGAAACAACTGCCAGCGTGGCATTAAAGTCTGAATCCGATTGCGCGATAACGCCGGTGCCGCCCTCCATCCAATTAACCCAAAGGATTCCATCGCCCACAAAGAAGTTCTTTGGAGTGACTTGGCACTCGGTCACAGCCTTGGCCTGCAATGAGCAAGTCAATAGAGCGATGCCCGCTACGGCCAAGAGTGAAAAGCGATCAAAATTTTTCATGATTTCCCCGGAGCAATGTTATGAGCTCAACCACTTAATGAAGGATCCTGGAACAAGCATGCGGCTGCTCTCAACGCCTTTCCGCAAATACAGCCTTTCCTCCAATCCCCTGCCGCCAAGATGATGCCATCACTTTCCACCCCAACTACTTCCGCATCAATCGCCAGCATCGATGTATCCGCGGATTCCTTTCGAAATCCGGCGGGATGGTCTGGGTGCTGATGTCTTCGCACTTGGCGAAATCCGCCACGGCGTCTTCATCCAGCTTGAATCGGCGGAAGTTGTTTGAAAAATACAACACGCCTTCGGGCATCAGCCGCGCTACTGCTGCACGCAGTAAGCGGACGTGTTCTTTCTGCACATCGAAATCTTCGGCGCGTGCGGAATTGGAGAACGTCGGCGGGTCGCAGAAGATCACGTCGTAGCGGTTCTTTTCCGCTTCCAACCACGCTACCGCATCGGCCTGCACCAAGCGGTGCTGTGCACCGCCCAAGCCGTTGAGTGCCAAATTCGCCGCGCACCATTCCAAGTAGGTGCCCGACAAGTCGACGCTGACGGTGGAATCGGCACCGGCCACGGCTGCCTGCACCGAAGCCACGCCGGTGTAGCTGAAGAGATTGAGGAAGCGCTTGCCGCGCGACTCCTGCGCCATGTGCCGACGAAGCGGCCGGTGGTCCAGGAACAATCCGGTGTCCAGATAATCGAACAGGTTGACGCGCAAGCGCGCGCCGTTTTCGCGCACTACGATGAACTCGCCGCGTTCCTGGAATCGCCCATATTTGCTGCCGCCTTTGCCACGCGTGCGCGACTTGATGGCGACGCGTTCGGCCGGCACCGCGAAAGCGTCGCGCGCAGCCGCCAGCAGTTCGCTGAAACGGCGACGCACGTCGGCTTCTGGAATCGTTGCCGGCGGCGCATATTCCTGTACATGCAGGAAGGTGCGTTCTTCGCCGCCCTCTTCGCGATAGACGTCGATAGCGGCCGCGTATTCCGGCAGATCCGCATCGTAGACGCGGTAACAGGTCACGCCTTCGCGTTCACGCCAATTCTTGAACTTCTTCAGGTTCTTGCGCAGCCGGTTGGCGACCATCTGCGCGCCTTCGGACAATGCGCGCGGTTCCGCGGATTCCCTCACTGGCGTGGCGACCGGATCGCAGACGATCAGCGCGCACTCGATGGCGCCGTTGAACATCTGGTATTTCTTGCTGGCGCGAAGTCCGGTGGCGTACGCCAACTCGGCGCTGCCGCAAAGCAAGCTGGCGCGCCACTGCGGAACCGCGCGCTTCAGCGCATCGCCCAGTTGGCGATACAGCGCAGCGTCGGCTGCCAGGCGCTCGTCGTAGGGCGGATTGCAGACCACCACGCCGCGTTCGAACGGTGGTGACGCCAATTGCACGATATCCCGCGCTTCAAACTGGATGATGCCGGCCAGACCGGCAAGCGTGGCATTTTCGCGCGCCGCGCGAATCGCATGCGGATCGATATCGCTGCCGTAGAACACCTGCTTCAGCGCCGTGCGCCCTTTGCTCTCGCGCTCGATCGCATCGGCGTACAGTTCACGCCAGAGATTGGCATCGAAGCCGAGCCAGCGGCTGGGCAGTACATTGCCGTGACGCTGCAGACCGGGCGCCACGTCCGCGGCCATCAGTGCGCCTTCGATCAGCAGCGTGCCGCTGCCGCACATCGGGTCAAGCAAAGCGCCGCCTTCGTGATAGGCCTTGGGCCAGCCACCACGCATCAGCACGGCCGCTGCCAGATTCTCTTTCAGCGGCGCATCGTTCTGCACTTGGCGCCAACCGCGCCGGTGCATGGGTCCGCCGCCCAGATCGATCGATAGCGTGGCACGGCCCTTGCGCAGTGACAGATTGATGCGGACATCCGGCTGGTCCACATCCACCGAAGGCCGCTCCATGCCCTGCGCGCGCAACGTATCGACGACCGCATCCTTGACCCTTTGCGCGGCAAAGCGCGCGTGGGTGATGGCTTCGCCGGACACATGCGCATCGACGGCCAACGTGTGTTCCGAACGCAGATGCCGGGGCCACGGCACCGCTGCGACGCCGTCATACAGCGCTTGCTCGTCGGGGCAGTCGAACTCAGCGATCGGCCACAGCACCCGGCTGGCCAGCCGCGACCACAGCACGGCGCGCTGCGCGTCCGCCGGCTCACCCTCCGCGTTGACACCGGCGATGGTCGCAGTGGCCTTGGCCATGCCGAGTGCCAGCAGCTCGTCGGCGAGCAGGTACTCCAGCCCTTTGGCGCAGGAAACAAAGAACTTCAAATGAACTCCGGAAATAGGGACGGCAGAGCGCAGACGGGCGCAAGTTTGCCGGATCGGGGGTGGGAACACACGAAAAAACCGTCCCAGGTGCACGACTAGGCGAGCGACAGGGAGTAGCTTTCCCGCGACAGCACCAGCCGATGGGTCAGGTCCAGGCGCTCCAGCAACGCCTCGTCGTGGGAGACGACGGCTAAAGCCCCGCGATACTGCAGCAACATGCTTTCCAAGGCTTCAAGTGCAGCCATATCCAGATGATTGCTTGGCTCGTCCAGCAGCAGCAGACCGGGCGGCTGCGCGGCATACAGCACGCAGGCCAGCGCAGCCTTGAGGCGCTCCCCACCGCTCAGTTTTCCGCTGGGACCGCCGATGTGGCCAGCCTCCAGCCCGAGCAGCGCCAACCGGGTGCGCAATGCGGCCTCATTCGCTTCGGGGTTGGCATCGCGCAGCTGGTCCATCACGCCGATGGCGGGATCCAACTCGGCCAGCCGCTGATCCAGCCAGGCTACCGGCACGTAAGCGGTGCGGCGTCCGATCAGTGGCGCCACCTGCCCGGCCAGCACCTTGAGCAGGGTGGATTTGCCGCTTCCGTTGGCGCCGGTGATACCGATGCGCTGGCGGCCGGTGAGGGTCAGGTCGACGCCTCGGGCGGTGGCAGGCACAAAGGGCAGCACGGCGCCTTCCAGGCGCAGGGCGATGCGGTCCGGCGCGGAGACAGCGTCGGGAGCGAACAGCGCCAGTTCCAACGTGGGTTCTCGCTGGCGCGCGGCCTCGCGCAACTGTGCGCCGAGTTGCTCGCGCACGGCTTGCTGGCGGGCGGCGAAACGGCCGGCACTGTCCTCGCTGCGATCCTTGCGTCGGCCCATCAGGATTGGCGCCTGGTTGGCGTCGCGCGCGCCGCGGTTGCCGCGCGCCTGCCGACGCTGCTGGCGATCGCGCTGTTCGCACAGCGCGCGTTCCTGACGCTGCACGGCGGCCTTGGTCTGCTCCAGTTCGCGCTGTGCCTGCGCCTGCTCCTCAGCCTTGCGACTGGCGTAGAAGGAATAGCCGCCGCCGTAGCTGCGCAGACCTTGCGGCAACAACTCCTCGATGCGCACAAGAGTGTCGAGCAGGCGGCGATCGTGACTGATGACCAACAGGCCGTTGGGCCATTGCGCGAGTTGCGCGTGCAAACGCTGTCGCTGCGAAACGTCGAGATGGTTGCTGGGTTCGTCGAGAATCAGGAAGTCGGCTTGGGACAGGAATGCGCCAGTGAGGGCGACACGCATGGCTTCGCCGCCACTGAGAGTGGCGGCGCCACGATCCGGTGCGAGATCCGGCAAGCCCTGCGCTTCCAGCGCAAGCGCCAGTTGCTGGCGGATGTCCCAGCGATCACCCAGCCTATCGAAGTCGCGCACGTCGGTACCGCCGGCCTCGATGCGAGTGAGTGCGTTGAGCAGCCCATCGACGCCCGCGAGCCAGGCGACGGTGGCGCCGTGCGGCAAGCGGATCTGTTGCGGCAGGTAATACACGCGGCCACTGGCGCTGCGCTTGCCGGTGGTGGGTTCGATTTCACCGGCCAGTAGGCGCGCAAGCACGCTCTTGCCCACGCCATTGCGTCCGACCAGCCCGGTCGGACGGCCATCCAGATGCAGGTTGAGATCGGAGAAAAGAACTCTGCCGTCGGGCAGAGACAGCGACGCGCGGTCGAGCGTCAGGAAAAGATTCGTCATGCGGATTCCATGTGATGCCACGAAGATCCCTCGGCGCGGAGCCTGCGGGAACCTGGGCCGTCAAGCGACGGCGGCATCAATGGCGCATTGGCGTGAACACCTGGAGACGAATCGAAGGCGCGATTCTAGCGGCAGTCGCGCGTGCGCAACCAGCCACGGACTGAACGTGGGGATATCGGACGAGGTTACAGCGAGGCGAGCAGTTGGCCGAAGGCATCGACCGAGGCTTCGACATGATCGGACAGACGGTGTGAATCATTCACCAGCAGCAGGCGTGCGCGGCGCATATGCGCCCAGTCGACCACCTGCCGGGCGGGGATCAGTTCGTCGTCCCAGCCGTGGATGATGGATACCGGCACCGCGGCCGCGTCCAATTCCGGCAGCGGGCCCATGGTGATCGGCGGTGCCATCAGGAACAAGCCACGCACCGGCACTTCCAGCGAAATGCGGCCGGCGATGTAGGCACCCAGGCTGGAACCGGCCAGCACCACCGGCCCACGCGCAGCAGCGGCGGCGGCGATTTCGCGCAGCCGTTGCAGCCGCGCCAGCACATCGCCTAGCGAACTGACGTCGCGCCGCGCATCCAGATCGGTGTAGTCCGGACGCTCGTGGGTCCAGCCCAAACGCTCGGCAGCTTCCGCCAGTGCAGTGACCTTGGTGGCGTCGGGACCGCTTTCGAAACCGTGCGAAAGAATGCAATGGCCCCGCATCACAACGGCTCCACGGCATCGCCAACGCGGAAGCGGCCGCCGGTGATGATCCTCGCGCACAGGCCGCCGTGGCCGCGCATGGCGTTGTAGCCACCGGGCCCCAATGCGTCTTCCATGCGCGAACAGGGGTCGCAGGACTCGGTCCCTTCCAGCACCACCTCGCCAATCCGGAACCGACGATCCTTCAGCGCGATCAGAGGTACCCCGGACACCACCACGTTCCGCCGTAGCAACGCCGGCTCCAAGCCACGGTAGCGCGCCAAGGCGGCGATCACCGGCAGATGTTCCGCCTGGATCAGGGTCACGCCGCGCTTGCCGCTGCCACCGGCGTAGCGATCACCGATCAGTCCGCCACCTTCCACGGCATCCACAATCTCCATCGGCGTCATCGCCTCGGTGCGGGCCGGACGCAGGCCGATCCATTCCACCCGTCCGGCGTGCGGCAGGTTGGCCATCAGTTTGGCGAGCGGAGATTCGGGGGAAAGCGGCATCGACGAGTTCCTTCAGGCGGTCGCAGCCCACAAAGACGCGTAGTTTACTGGACCGGTCCCGCTGGACGGACAAAACAGTACGTCGGTGCGCAATGATCGCGAACAGGCTCTAAGATTCGGCCATGCTCCCCGACCTGCCGCCGTCTCTGCCCATGACCGTCTCGCCGCTGCCGTACGAACTGCGGCTGGAGGAACGCCCGCGCTCGCAGATCGACCTGGTGGTGATTCACTGCACCGAGCTGCCCGACCTGGCCGATGCGCGTAAAGCCGGCGAGCAGATTCTTTACCCATCCGGTACGGGCAACAGCGGCCACTACTACATCGATCGCGACGGCAGCGTGCATGTCTACGTGCGCCCGGAGCGCGTCGCCCACCATGTGCGTGGCTACAACCAACGCGCGGTGGGCATCGAACTGGTCAATACAGGCCGTTATCCGGACTGGTTGGATTCGCGCAACCAGAAGATGGAAGAACCCTACACCGAAGCGCAGATCGTCGCGGTGATCAGCCTGCTGCAGACATTGCAGCAGGAATTGCCGTCGCTGAAATACATCGCCGGGCACGAAGAACTGGACACCACGCTTGAGGCGTCCAGCAACGATCCTGGCACTCGGGTGCACCGCAAGTTGGATCCTGGGCCGCTGTTTCCCTGGGATCGGGTGATGGAAGCGGTGGCCTTGGAGCGGTTGAGGCCGTAAAGCTTCCTTGTGGGAGCGACGTGAGTCGCGACGTTGATGTTTCCGGTCGCGACTCACGTCGCTCCCACAAGGAAACATCCCTCCCACGCCACCTCAAGCCTTTCATCTCCCGCCTTTATAATCCGCCAATTCTTCTGCCAGGCGAACGCCCGTGCCCTCCACTCCCGAACCCGTCGTCAGCGAACTGATCGAACTGCTTTCGCTGGAACGTCTGGAAGACAATCTATTCCGGGGCCAGAGCCGCGACATCGGCACCAAATACGTATTCGGCGGGCAAGTGCTGGGACAGGCGTTGTCGGCCGCCCAGGCCACTGCGGAAGGTCCGCGCCGCGCGCATTCGCTGCACGCCTATTTTCTGCGCGCCGGCGATATCGATCACCCCATCGTCTATGACGTGGACCGCACCCGCGACGGCGGCAGTTTCTCGGTGCGCCGTGTCACCGCTATCCAACATGGCCGCGTCATTTTCTTTTGCGCAGCTTCGTTCCAGGCCGAAGAACCCGGCGCCGAGCATCAGTTGCCGATGCCGGAGGTACCGCAGCCGGAAGACATCGAACCCGCGCCAGCGATTCCCGCCGAAGTCATGGCCAAGCTGTCGATCAAGGTGCAACGCTGGCTGTCGCGACGTGGGCCGTTCGAATTCCGCCACGTCATCAGGCCGGGCGAAAGCCCGCGCGACGAACTGAATCCGCCCAAGCGTCCGCCCTATCAGCAGGTGTGGTTCCGGCTCAGCGAGAAAGTCGGCGATTCGCCGGAACTGCACCGCGCACTGCTTGCCTATGCTTCCGATTTCCAGCTGTTGGGCACGGCGACCTATCCGCACGGCATCAGCTATTACCAGCCCAACGTGCAGATGGCTTCGCTGGATCACGCACTATGGTTCCATCGGCCGTTCCGGGCCGACGATTGGCTGCTCTATTCCATCGACAGCCCCAGCGCGCAGAGTTCGCGCGGGCTGGCGCGTGGGCAGATATTCGACCGCCACGGGCGGCTGGTCGCCAGCACCGCGCAGGAAGGCCTGATCCGGGTGGTGCCCGATGCGCAGACAGCGTCATCGGTACCGGCCAAGGACTGATCGCAGACGGCTGGAAGCCACGCATCCCGTCCCAAAATCCATAACACGCTCTATCATGGCGCGATGACAACTTCATCCGTCGCGCGCTTGCCCAAGACGCGCCTTCACCCTTACCTGGCGCACGGCTGATCCATGCGCCAGGTATTCAGCAGTCAACGCCTCGAAACCGTCGAGGGAGTCGCCAAGCTGCTCTCCGATGCGGGCATCGAAGTCCATATCAGCAACGCTCGCTCCTATCGGTCGCGACGCGGGGGCCAGTTCAGCTATAGCGAACCGATGTCGGCCAGCCAGCAAGCGGCCGTCTGGATCCGCCACGCCGAAGACCAACCCCGCGCACGCGAGATCCTGCGCGAAGCCGGCCTGCTGGAAACCACTCGTCCGGGCGGCCGGCCCAGCTTGACTTTCGCCGACGCGGTGGACGAAACCGTGCCGCGCGGACGCTGGGCGTGGCGCATCCGGCTCGTCCTGCTGGGGGTCATCGCCTTGGCGGTGGTGATCACGGTGATGCGTCACCGCCAGGCCAAGACCGCACTGCCGGTCGCTCCGCCACCCCAAACCCAGCCGGCCGCACCGTCGGGTCAGCCCACCGCCCCCGCCGAGCCCGCTCCCTCGGAAGACGAGGAAGAGTCACGCGTGCGCATTCAGCCGAGCTCCGGCTAGGCAATACGCTTCAAGCCAGGGACAGAGTCGTCATCCCGGCCTGCGCCGGGATGACGCCGGTTGTTGATTCCGAGCAAACATGCGGGACGTAACGCTCTAACGAGGCCTCCGGTCACATTCGACGCGCCGGGCCGTCTGAGATGGCAGGATTCCCTTTCGCGGACGAATGCTCATGAATGCCCAGACGCTGGAACTGATGTTGGAACAGGAACTGCCTGCCGCGGCGCGCGGCAATCAGGCAGCGTATGGCCGCATCGTCGGGGCGTGCCAGAACACCGTGACCGCTATCGCGCTGGCGATCACCCGCGATGTGCAAGCCAGCGAGGACATCGCGCAGGAAGCCTTCATCAGGGCCTGGCAACAGCTCGACCGCCTGAAGAACTCCACCAGTTTCCTGCCCTGGCTGCGGCAAATCACCCGCAACCTGGCCCGCGACCATCTGCGCGCCAACAGCCAGCGGCCGCTGACCGGCGAAGGCGCCGAAATCGCCATCGGCATGGCGGCCGATCCTTCCCCGACGCCATCGGAACAGTTGTTGCTGACGGAACAGGAAATCGTCGCCGCCGACATCATCTCCTCCCTGCCCGAAGACAGCCGCGAAACGCTGCTGCTCTACTACCGGGAAGGGCAGCGATCCCAACAGGTGGCCGACCTGCTGGGACTCAGCGATGCCGCCGTGCGCAAGCGGCTATCGCGTGCGCGCAGCTGCGTACGCGAGGAGATGCTGAAACGCTTCGGCGAGTTCGCCCGTACCAGCGCCCCCAGCGCGGTGTTCGCCACGACGGTCTGCACCGCGCTGATGGTGACCGCGCCCGCCGCCAGCGCCGCAGCCCTGATCGGTGCCGGCACGATCGGCTCAGGCGCCGGCAAATTGGGGGCGGGAAGCCTCGGCGCGTCGGTCTTCAACGGCGGTATAGCGATGGGTACGCTGGGTACGGCCCTGGGTGCGTTGAACCTGCAAATCGCGCTCCCCGCATTGATAGGGGGCATGCTGGGCTCCTATCTTGGCGGCCTTTATCTGCTGCGATTCGCCGACACGGCAGAAGAACGCCGACAGATACGGCGTTTCATTTTTCTCAATACCGGCACCGCGGCGCTCTTCTGCACCGGCGTGCTGCTGCTGGTGTTTTTCAGCGCTCCCAAGCCATCGATTCTGCTTTATTCGTTGGCGGGAATGGCGGTCATCAGCTACCAATGCCTGGTGCCGCTGCAAAGAGTCATGGCACCGCTTTTGGCACGCGATGCCGCGCGGCGCGGTTTGGTCGGCAGGAACTGGCTGTATGAAAGTCTGTATGGCCGCTTGGGTGTACTCATCGCCATGACGACTGTCGTGGCGGTGATGGCTTGGGCGTTCATTCGGTGATGCGCGGGGCTTAGAGCTCCCGAAAGCAATCGCATCTGACCCGTCGCAACTTCGTCGACTCGCCCCCAACCCCTCCCCAATGGGAGAGGGGCTCTGGCGAATGTCGGCTTGCAGCGGAAAGAACCTGGCCTTAGCGCTTCGCTTCCCTGCGTGCTGGCAGTTCGTCCTTACCTACAAAACCGTCTTTGTTCGCATCCAGTCGGTCGAAATGCTCGGCCATGCGCGGGTTGGCTTTGGCTTCGTCGCGGCTGAGCTTGCCGTCCTTGTTGGTGTCGGCTGCGGCAAACCGCTCTTCGCGGTGCTTGGCGGCGACTTCGCGGTCGGCGCGGTCGATGACGCCGTCCTTGTTGAGATCCATCTTCTCGAAACGTTCGGCGAATTTCGGATCGGCCGCGGCTTCCGCCCGGCTGAGCTTGCCGTCCTTATCGGTGTCCAGCTTGGCAAAAACAGCCCCTTTGTGGCCTTTGCCGCCACCATGGCGCTCGCCACGCATTCCGTCGCGTTGCGGCCGCTCATCGGCCGTCAACTTGCCGTCCTTGTTTTTGTCCAATGCATCGAACTTCTCGGCCAGGCGCGGAAGCGCGGCGGCTTCGGTTCGGTCGATCACGCCATCGTTGTTGTTGTCCGGATTGACGCGGGCGGGTCGCGTGGCGCTGTCGGCCTGGGCAGCGGCCAAGGCGGTGCCGGCGCCCATGGCGGCCAAAACGGCGACGACAAGCAGGGTTTTACGGTTCATCGATTTCTCCTGAAAGCGCGGCGCGAATGTGCGCCACTGCGGTAGTCAACGCGCCTGTACCCGGACGGTTGACGCGCGGACCGGCGCGTTCAGATTGTGGATAGTCGCAACGCCCGCGATACCTGCATCGCAGTATGCTGCCGTCATGACGAACGCCTTCGCCCGAGCACTCTCCATCGTCGGCCATCCCATGCTGGTCCTGCCGCTGGCGGTGCTGTTGCTGTCCCGCGCTTATGGCGATGGCAGCGGCGTCTGGTGGCTGGGACTGGGCTTCGGTTTTTTTGCCGCGACGGTGATGGGCTATTCGTGGTGGCAAGTGCGGCGTGGCCGCTGGGCACACGTGGATGCCAGTGCGAAGCATGAGCGCGGTTCGCTCAACCGCTTCTTGCTGATCGCGCTTGCCATCGCGGCATTGCTGGCGACCGTGATGGTTTCGCAAAAGGAATTGGCGCTAGGGCTGGGCCTTTCCGCCGGATTGATCGCCATCGCCATGCTGACGTCGCGCTGGTGCAAGTTGTCGCTGCACATGGCATTCGCGGTTTTCGCAGCGGCGATGCTGTCGCGGCTGGGTTGGGAGTATGGTGTGCCTGCGGCTGTTTTCGTGGTTGCGATTGCCTGGTCGCGCCTGGCCTTGCGGCGGCACACTCCAGGCGATCTGCTGGCAGGAATGGCGGCAGGCGTAGTGGCAGGGTGGGTGTTCTGGTTCATGGCGGCACGCAATGGAGGTTGACGACATGGGCGCCGATTCGTTGCAGCCGGTCGACGAGCTTCGCCTGTTCCACACGGGCGAGCATCCTTGCGGTTATTGGCCGGAGCGGGTGGCGCGCGACCTGGTGCTGGACCCGCGCGATCCGCGCTTGCCGATGTTCTATCCCAACGCGCTGAGCTGGGGTTTCCGCCGCTCCGGCGATATCGTCTACCGTCCGCACTGTACGCATTGCCGTGCCTGCGTGCCGGTGCGCATACCGGTGCACGATTTCACGCCCGACCGCAGCCAACGCCGTTGCGCCGCGCGTAACGCACAAGTGGACACCCGCATCGTGGCGGCACTGCGCACGGAGGAACATTTGGCGCTGTACCGCCGCTATCTGGCGGCGCGCCATCCGCAGGGCGGCATGGACGATCACGGCGCCATCGAATTCGACCAGTTCCTGATCGGAAGTTGGTCGCAAGGGCGTTTCCTGGAATTGCGCGAACAAGGACGCCTGCTCGCGGTAGCGGTCACCGATCTGGTTCCCGAGGCCTTGTCGGCCGTCTACACGTTCTACGATCCCGACATGGAGGATCGCAGCCTGGGCACGCTGGCGATCCTGCGCCAGTTGGAATGGGCCCGCCGCGAATCGCGCCAGCACCTGTACCTGGGCTACTGGATCGAAGGCCACCGCAAGATGGACTACAAGCGCCGCTTCCAACCGCTGGAAGAGTTCGACGGGCGCAGTTGGCGGAGGGACGTGGGGCGGGTGAGCGGTGAGCGGTGAGCGGTGAGCGGTGAGCGGTGAGCGGTGAGCGGTGAGCGGGAAAAGCATGCGGCTTTGCCCCCTTTTTACAAAGGGGGCTACGGGGGATTTGCTTTTGCCTTTGCTGTTTTCTTTAAAAGCAAAGGCAAAAGCAAATCCCCCTCAAACGCTTTTCAACCGCCGAATGGCGGGTCATCCCC
>CBFGZY010000071.1:0-20787 GCA_965653375.1 uncultured Pseudoxanthomonas sp. | reverse complement strand
TCCCGGCCCGATTGCGGACCCCGCAGGGGCGCGCCGCCCGGGGCGTGCTTTCTTTTGGTTACTTTTCTTTGCACGAGCAAAGAAAAGTGACGCCCGCGGCAGGCGCGTAGACCATAAGTCCCAGCGGACTGTCCGCGCCAGCGCCTAGATCAACGACTACTCATCAACTAGCCGAACGACGCGACCGCACAGCAAACCCAAGAATCACCGCAAAGCACACCAGCGGCACCCCCATCGAACTATGTATCCCGTACAAGTCGGATACCAGCCCCATCGCCGCGGTCAGAACCGCGCCACCGATGATCGACATGACCAACAAGGATGAACCCAGCTTCCGGTCATCGTCGTCAAGCCCCGACAACCCCAGCGCGAAGATGGTCGGGAACATCACCGACATGAAGAAGCTGATCGCAACCAACGCGTACAAACCGATTTGCCCGGGTGCGATCACCGCGACGGCCGCCAGCAGGATATTGATCAGCGCGAAGGTAGCCAACAGGCGCGACGCGGGCAGGAAACGCATGGCGAACGTGCCCAGGAAACGGCCGGCGATGAACAGCACGAGTGATGCAGTCAGATAGTTGGCCGCTGCTTTATCCAGCGTGCCCGGCACCGTGTCCTGCGCGTAGCGGATCAGGTAGCTCCACACGCCGACCTGCGCACCGACATAGAAGAATTGCGCGATGACCGAGAAGACGAACAGCCGGTTGCGCACCAGCTTGCCAAGATGGGAGAGCCCGCCGCCGGCATCGGCGTGGTGATCGACCGTTTTCGGAAAGCGCGTGATCAGTACCAGCAATGCCCACAAGGCCACGATGGTGCCGATGACCAGATAAGGCGTCTGCACGGCCGCGGATTCGGAAGCGAAATAGGTCGCGCGTGCAGCTGGCGTCATCGCCGCCAGATCCTCGGCGGAGTGTTGGACACCGGAGAAGATGAAATGCTGGCCGATCAGAACGCCGGTGATCGAACCCAGCGGATTGAACGCTTGAGCGAAATTGAGCCGTCGCGCGGCACCGGCGGGTGGCCCGAGCACCGTCATCAGCGGATTGGCCGATGTTTCCAGGAACGCCAGACCGCTTGCCAGAACGAACAACGCCAATAGGAACGATCCGTAGTGGTGCGCTTCGGCAGCCGGGTAAAAGAGAAACGCGCCAGCTGCATAAAGGATCAACCCCGCCAGCACTGCGCCCTTGTAGCCAAAGCGCCGCATGAACAGACCGGCGGGCAGGGCGAAGAAGAAGTAGCCCAGGTAGAACGCACTCTGGACCAGGCCGGCTTGGAAGTCCGACAGTACGAAGGCTTTCTTGAACTGGGTAATCAGGATGTCGTTGAGGTTGTTCGCCACACCCCAAAGGAAAAACAGACTGACGATCAGAACCAGCGGTATGACAGCGACGCGCGCCGCGCCGGTGGTTGCGGAAACGTCCGCGGGGACACCATGGTGCATATCTGTTCTCCCTTTCCCATCCCGACCATATCGCTTCGACCCCTCAATGTAAATATGAAACGAGGATTCATATAAGATGTGGGATATGCTTTGGCTTGCCTGACAAGAAGTCCTGCGGCTCGTCGATATCGCGGTGTTCTGCTCCGGCCAACCCATCTCCCGCACGGCCGTTGTCTCAGCCCCGAGGTGGCGCTGGTTTATCGTGAGTAGTCGCGCAAGTTCGGCGAGCGTTTACTGCACCGCACTGGAGTAACAGCAATGCCCCAGCCATCCCCGAAATATCGTGCGCCAGCCTTGGACAAGGGCTTGGACATCCTGGAGCTGCTGGCCGCCGCGCCCGACGCGATGAGCATGCGGGAAATCGCCGACCGCATCGGACGCTCGAGCAGCGAGATCTTCCGGATGATGCAGGTGCTGGAAGGGCGTGGTTATATTGCCCGCGACGCTGGGGACAATTTCGCATTGACCAACCGTCTGTTCATGCTCGGCATGGAGCGGCCGCCGGTCAGAAGCATGGTGGAGACCGCTTTCCCGGTGATGCATCGTTTGGCCGAGAGTATCCGGCAACCCTGCCATCTTGTGGTCCCTTCGCAGGAACAGATCGTGGTCATCGCACGCGTGGATGCGCCGGGAGACCTGGGTTTCGTGGTGCGCGTCGGCCATCGCCGGCCGCTGGAAAACTCCACATCCGGCCTGGTGTTGTTCGCATTCCAGAATCAGGAAACGCGTGAGCGCTGGCTTGCGATGCTCTCCAACGGCAAACCGGCTGCGAGCCTGACCGGTTTCGTGCAAGAAGCGTCCGCGGTGCGCAGTCAGGGGTACGCCAGCGCGCCGAGCAAGATGGTCGATGGCGTGGTGGATTTGTCGGCGCCATTGCTGGTGCACGATCACGCCGTCGGCGCACTAACCATTCCCTTCATCGAACGACGTTCCGGCGGCGCCAAGGTCGACGAGGTCATCGCGCAACTACGCGAAGCCGCCAGCGAGGTCTCGCGGCAGCTGACCACGTATGGCGCTTCGTGATGCCGGTAGCCGGTAGCCGGGAACGGGGAACGGGGACGGGGAACTGGGAAAGCATGCAGTCGTAGGGCGGGTCTTGACCCGCCACTGCCATGCCTGGGTTCCAGATAACAATCAGCGAAGCCGCTCAAAACATCCGCCATACGGCTTTCGCCGGTTGTCCACGCGAGCGTCGAGATGGCGATGGCGGGTCAAGACCCGCCCTACGGGTGGCAACGATTTACTGATCCGAAACAACACGCGATATCAAATCGTTCCCGCTCACCGCTCACCGCTCCCCGCTCTCACGGGGAGACTCTCGCTTGGCGCGGGAATCGCCAAATACACCGTGCTCCACAACTGCGCCGCATTGGATTCATCCGCATCGCCGCTGCTCTGGCCGAACGGCTCCATCCTGTATCGGCCATCGGCATACGACCACGACCAAAGTTCCGAAGTGCGCATCGCCTGCGTGGCATCGATCGCTTGCCACAAGCGCGCTTGCGCATCGCGCAGCCGTGTGCGGGTGGCAATAGGTAGATCCTTGCGCTGCAATTGACGCGCCAATCCCGCGGCGACCAGCGCCTGCTGCCATGACCACACCACCGTGCCGTGATACGCCGTGCGGCTGAATTTCCTGGCGGCTTCCGCGTCGGCATACGCAGGGTTGGCGACCAGTAGGCCGGCGCCGGTCAACAGCCCGGCGGGGAAAGGCCTCAACATGCTTTCGACCATGGTATCCAGAGCCGATGCGTCCGGGTTCTGGAACAAAAGGGCGAAGCCGCCATCGGAATGCAGCACCGGGATCGGCTTCCCATTGGCGTCCAAAGCCAACGCATCGAATCGCAATCCAGTTCGCGGCACACTACTCAAGGCAGGTGCGGGATCGATGCTCAGTGCTTTGGCATAGCGAACGATGGCAGCGCGTGCCTCCATCGGCGTCAATTGCGCTCCGAACAGCGGCGGTGCCTGCTTGGCCCACACTGTGGCCGATTCGCCCGCCGCGGAAAGCGCTTGCCGTTGCGAAGACGATAGGTAGGGCTGCAACAAATCGCTCTGTTGAAAGCGTGCGATAGCTTCCAATGCCGCTGGCACCAAAACCGCGTTGACGTCGTACGGATAGCGTCCGCCCGCCAGCCCGTCCTCGCTGTCGCGCCATTGGCCGGTACTGCGCCCGGATTTGAGCGGTATCAGGTTTCGTGCGGTGGGTTGTTGCGCGAACGCTTGTGCGGATTGCAGGACGAAATCGAAGTTGCGAACCAACGCCGCACCCAATGGCTCGTCGCGGGTGGTTCTTCGCGCCAGAAACGCGGCAGCGCGGTCACGGCCTTCGGGGTGGTCGAGCAGATAGGCGGCGACTACCGGGGCAAGCATCACATCGTCGTCGATCATTCCATAGTCGTAGATCGGTGTATCGGCGGGCGAGGCCTGATCTTGCTGCTGGCGGTGGCGCATCACCGCGAACTCGCCGATATCCTCTTCGTGTGCGACTTCTCCTTGCGCGTTGAGCCGCTCCAGCACCGAAGCCAGTCCGCTTTCGATCGCCACCGGTTGCAGGCTGGGCATCAACAGGCGCAACGACATCAACGTGTCGCGGCCAAAATAGGTATCGAAACGCCAGGAGCCGGCCAGGAATTTTTCGCGATAGCTCAGGAACCGAAGCACCTGTCGGCTGCGCACATCCTGGGCGGCCTGCTCGCTGAGCAGGTCGTCCGCGGCCAGCGGCGTGAGCGGTCGTTCGCCGGTCAGTGCAGTGATGCGCAGCCTTAGCGGTTTGTCGTCGCCAGTGGGACTCAGCACCACCGGCGAGCCGCCGCCACCGCGAATACGGCCATCGAGCAGTTCGATCGAGACGGTATATCCCGGTGCGCCGTCCACGCGCGCGCGGGTCCACGTCACGCGGTTGGCCGAGACGCGCGCCGAGGCGCGGGTAGGGGCCGGATATGCGGTGCCGAGCTGGAAGTCGCGCAGTACACGGACGCTGCCCAGTACGGCGTCGCGTACCACCAGTTGCTTTGCGGCCACGCTCGCCTCCGCCACGATCCCGCGCAGCGGCCTGCCGGACGCATCGGATTGCTGGCTGCCCTTTAGTTCGCCCAGCGTCCACTGCACCGGTGCCTCGCTGTTGTCGAACCATACGCCCACGCCACTATTGCCGGCGGGGAAAGCCACCAGCACGCGTGGCTGGCGCCCAGAACTGAGCAGCAAATGGGCTGCGACAGATCCCTGCTGGTGAAAGGCGTTGAGCACATTCCCTTCGGCGACGCGAAATTGCAGAGGTTCATCCGCCGCGGCGACAGGTCCGGTGAGGGACAACGAAAGCAGTAAAAATGCCAGCAAAAATCGATTCATCGTCGAGGGACTCGGAGACGTGCGAGCGATGTTCGAAGTGCGATTGGGCCGATCTTCCGCTCAAACGAAAGCGGATACGGGTTGCACTTCGATCCTATGCCGCGATGCGCTGGAAAGAGCGTGCGCCGAGCTCTGCAGCGTCGGCGCACGATGACAAACCGCCTGTGGCCGATGTCACCACATATATTTCGCCTGGAAGTTGATCTCGCGGCCTTCCAGTGGGCGGGCCAGCAATACGCCACCAGCGCCCGCGGCCGAACCGAAGATGCGCGAGTTGCTTTCGGTGAGGCCCAGCTCGTCGGTCATGTTGGTGCCGCGAAGATTGAACTGCCAATGCTCCCCTACATTCGACGTCACCCCGAAATCCACGGTGTGGTACGAGCCCAGCTCCTGCAGGCCGGACTGGTCCTGAGTGTGTTCGCCGACATGGGTGTAGGTGACGTAGGGCATGATGTCGCCCCAGTCGAAGAGGAACGTGTAGCTAGGCGTGAACATGAAACGCACTTTGGGCTGGCGCTGCAACTGCTTGCCTTCGATCGGCTCGCATTGCTGCACGTCGTTGATGTCGGTGTACTGGATGCAGGCGTCGTAGTCGGTGTATTCGCCGTCTAGGTAGTTGGCCACCAGCTGCAGGCGCAAATTGTCGATCGGCGTCAGCACACCGATGAAATTGACGCCCACGGATTCGGAACCGTAGATCAGCGGGCTGCCCACAGGAGTGCCGGCGTTGTCCGTTGGTTGATACTGAAGGCCGCTGAAAACGCGGCGATAGGCGCTGATGTCCGCGTACAGCAAATCGGATTGGTACTTGAACCCTATCTCGTAGTTGCGAATCTTCTGCATCGGCGGTGTGTTGCCGGTGGTGCTGCCGCGGATGCCGTTGTCGAAGTCCAGGAAATGACCGCCGGTGTTGACGCGGCCATACATCGACATCCGGTCGGTGAACGAATAGTTGGCGCCGGCGGTCCAGGAGGGATGGGTCTTGTCGTACTCGATCTTCTGGAATGTGCCGTCGCAGACCGTGTAGTTATCCGCGTTGTCGTACTCGGTCAGCGGATTGCCGTCGCGATCCACGTTGATGAGGTTGCAGACGTTGTTGGTCGCATCCTGGTTTTCGATGCGTCCGGAAAGGTCCAGCAGCCATTTTCCGATCCGCCATGAGTCCGACAAATATAGTGCGGTATTGGTCGCACTGCCGTACTGGGCGATGTTGAAACCGCCGTAATCGAGGAAACCTTGGGTATCGGTGCGTTGCCTGACGTTGCCGTCGGCGTCGACGTAGGTCACCGTGATCGGCGAGGCATTGGGCTCGTTGGTCATCAGCATCTGGTTGCCCAGCGCCCATTTGTCGCTCATCGAATAGTGGTTGACGTACAGGCCGATGGTAAGCGTGTTGCCGTCGAACAATTCCTTGCTCAAGCGGAAGTCGTTGTTGAAGCTCTTCAGGTGCTTGTGGATGTGCCACCAGCCCTGCGCGATCACGCTCTGGTCCAGGGGTACCGCGCCACCACCGACATAGTTGGCCGAGGCCGAGCCGGCCGGCAGCTCGAGACCCCCCGGAGTATCGGCGGTGTACAGAAAATCGCCCAGGGTCGCCGGGTTGTTGCCGGAGAACAGAGCGTTGGTGTCGGCATCGCCTTCGTCGAACAGGAACTTGTCGCTGATCGACCAGCCATTGTCGAAGGCGTATTCGAAGTTGCCGCCGAAGAAGAAGAACTTGGCGCCGCGGCCGTCGGAAAGGTCCGCCGTGGTGCCGCCGTTGGGATAGCCCGGCAGGACGACGTGCTGCATCGCCTTGCTGTAATAGGTGGATGTGAGCGGGTCGAAACCGGGATAGGCGCTGAAGTCGTCCTTGCCGCGCTGTATCAGCGGAATGGGCGTTATGAACTGATTCTTGTCGTTGAGATATCGCGCATACAGCACCAACTTGCCCTTGTCGAAGTCGTGCGCCAGGGTGGCGGTGATCTGGCCGCCCTCATCCGCCTTGAACTCCGGGTCGCGCACGCCATCTGAGGTACGCCAGAAACCGCCGATGCTGCCGTACCAGCCTTCGGCGACCTTGAATCCTGTAAAGGCATCCAGCCGCCATAGTCCTTCATCGCCATAGGTCAATCCGACGCTACCGGTTGGCTCTTCCGTGCCGGTCTTGAGGAAGAAGTTCGCGGTGGCGCCCATCTGGCCGTCCGCGAAAACGACTGAGGGGCCACCTTGCAATATCTCGACCGATTCGACGGTGTCGTCGAGCCGGAACAGCGTGGTGGTTTCGAAGAACGACAGCGTCGGCATGCCGTAGATCGGCGAGCCCATTACCAGTGTCGAGAAGTAGGGCGCGTCGCCACCGCCCGGGAAGCCCGCGATTTCGATGTTGGCGCCGGTCTGGCCGCCGGTGGATTCCGGCCACATGCCAGGCGATATCTTCAACAGGTCGGCGGTGCTTTTTGGATTGGCCTGCTGGATCTGCTCGGCGGTGGCGGTGACGATGTTGAAGCTGGCTTCCAGCTTCTTCACACCGCCCGCCGCGCTGCCGGTAACGACCACGGTATCGAGCGTGGTGGCGGATCTTTCGCCGGTGGAGGCGGGCGCGGGGGTCTCCTGCGTGGGGGTTACGGTTGTCGGGGCTTGCGTCTGAGTTTCAGTCTGTGTCTGTACTTGCGCCCGCGCGCAGATGGGTAGCAAGGCGGCGGCGATCGCGGCCGACAGCGCATAACGAGTGCCGTTGAAGCGGTTCATGGTTCTCCCTCCAGAGTGTTCTTGAAACTGCTTGGTTTGGTTGTAGTTGTTGAGCGAAGCGGCGCAGGATTAAGTGGGGCGATGTGGTTCTGGACACGAACCGAGGCGCAATCCCGCGCAAAAAGAATGAGTGCAGATCCCGGTGCTGCGTGGTCTCGGCTTTTCAATACGGCGAAGTCACGTGAAAGCACTGTGAAATGCTGCGCCGGCGTGTGTTGTTTTATGCTGGCGATCACTAGCGCCCTCTTCTGGAGAAGCCGATGACCGCCAAGGTTGCCGACAAGACTGCGAACCCGAGAACATTCCAGCAGGGGGTGGCAGCCGCCGCACTTTTCGTCTGCTTGCTGATTCCGCTCCCGCGGGCCGTCGCCGAAACCTGCGTTGCCGGTCTCCCGCAGCTTTACGGCGATCTTTTCGAAGATGCACAGCGGGTTATTCCGGATACCAAGTCTTTCGCCGACGCCACGCCCAAGCAGCCGCCCGCCGGTATCGCATTCGAGTACGAGAACCTTCGCGGCACGCCGGGTTTCGATCTGCGTGCCTTCATCGCCAAACAGTTCGTCATGCCGCCGTTGGCGGGAGGCGACTACCGTACCGATCCCAACCATGACGTGCGCCAGCACATCGATGCGCTGTGGAGCGTGCTGGAGCGCAAGCCAGAACCCGGCGATGCGCGCACAACGCTGCTGCCGCTGCCGCATCGCTACATCGTTCCCGGTGGCCGCTTCAACGAGATCTACTACTGGGATTCCTACTTCACGATGCTGGGACTGGAGGAGAGCGGCCGCCACGATCTGGCGGTCGACATGGTCAAGAACTTCGCTTGGCTGATCGACCAATACGGCCATATTCCCAATGGCAACCGCACTTACTTTCTGAGTCGTTCGCAGCCGCCTTTCTTCGCGGCCATGGTCAACCTGCTCGCCGAGCGGGACGGAAGCGCGGTGCTTTCGACCTATCTGCCGCAGCTGGCCAAGGAGCACGAATTCTGGATGCAGGGCAGCGAGGAACTCGCCCCGGGGCAAGCGCACCGTCGTGTCGTGCGCTTGGCGGACGGATCGCTGCTCAATCGCTATTGGGATGACTGCGACACGCCGCGAGAGGAGAGCTACGGACGCGACGTCGAGACTGCTGCGGCCGCGGCCGGCCGGCACGCCGCGGAGGTCTACCGCAACCTGCGGGCGGGTGCCGAAAGCGGTTGGGACTACAGTTCGCGCTGGCTGACGGATGGCAAGACGCTCGCCACGATCCGCACGGTGGAGATCGTGCCGCCCGATCTGAACAGTCTTCTCTATAACCTCGAGCTGACCCTCGCCAAGGCCTATCGCACCGCGAAACAGCCTAAGAAGGCGGCACAGTTCCAGAAACTGGCCGACGCGCGCAAAGCCGCGATACGGCGCCATCTATGGGATGCGGATAAGGGCGTGTTCGTGGACTACTTGTGGAAGGAGGGGCAGTCGACCGGTCACGTCACCGCCGCCACGTTGTATCCGTTGTACTTCGGCATCGCCGACCGCCGACAGGCCGAGCAAGTGGCAAAGCGAGTGCGCGCCGACCTGCTTCAACCGCATGGCCTGGCCACAACGACCGTCCAGACCGGCGAGCAGTGGGACATGCCCAACGGCTGGGCGCCATTGCAGTGGATTGCCATCCGGGGACTCGATGATTACGGGCAAAAGGAACTGGCCGCGACAATTGCCCAGCGCTGGATCCGCCGCAATATCGCGGTATTCGACGAGACCGGAAAACTGGTCGAAAAATACGACGTCACCGACAGCGGCGCAGGCCGTGGCGGTGGCGGCGAGTACGAACTGCAGGATGGATTCGGCTGGACCAACGGCGTGCTGCGCAAGCTCCTCGCCATGTATCCGGCAGCAGCTGCGGAATCCAGCGAGCCGCAGCGATAAAGCCGGGCGTATCTCAGCCAGCTGTACCGGATGCGCCGTCACCGCGGAGCTGTCCGGGTGAGGGCGTCATGACCGGCCATGGCGCGTTTTAGTGCTTGGCCAATCTCCGCTGCTGAGGTGCCTCGCGCGCGAGTTCCTTCTCGATCAACGGCGCCAAGGCAGTGGTGAAGCGTTTGGCATCGGCGGCGCCCAGGTGCGACCATTCCGGCAGCACATAACCCTGCAGCTGCGGATAGTCATCGAAGTGCACGCCGTTGACACCCGTGCGCTGCAGCAATGCTTCCCAGGTGTCCTCACGTGGCGTCAGCAGTTGCTCGTGCGCCAGCCAGGGCCCGCTGCTGGGCGGGCGCACGAACACGACCCGCACGCCACGAGCACGCAGTTTGGCAACGGCCGCGGCGATGCGTCCGGTCACCTCATCCCGCAGCTTCTGCCGCTTGGCTTCCGTGTCTATCATCGGCTGCAACGGCAATCCCAATTGCACCTGCCAGATCCGGCGCGTCAACGCTTGGTAATCCGGGTCGTGCTCGACCTTGTGCCACAGGTAGGTATTGCGATCGATTTCCTGCACCGACAGTTTGCGCACCAGGATCCGCCGCGGCAGGCCAGCGCGATCCGGCCACGCTTGCCTACGCACCACCACCGGCAACGCGAAGTCCGGATCGTAGAACGCGAACCAAGGTTCCAGGAACCGTTGCGACAACCAATGGCCGCTACGCTGCGACGGCGACTGCTCGTGGTAATAAGGCACGACGGAAGCGCGTCGGCCGCTCTGGCCAAGAAACAGGCTGGCTGGTGTCGTATCCACCACCAGCCGCCCGGTGAAATCCGGATCGGCGGCCAGGTCTTCCAGGACCGGCAAAGGTGAAGTGCCTTCCAACGCAAGCTGGATCGGACGCTCGCCGGTTGCGCGTTGCCATTCCGGTAGCTGCACATCGAACAACATGCGCGAACTGCCGATGAGCACGGTCTTGCCACCTTCGCCTGCATTGATGCGGCGACGCTGATCGGCCCATGCGCCATCGCTGTTGCGGTAGCCCGGCGTGGCCCCGTACGCGCGCCAGTGCCACTCCCACGCCGCCATCAGCAGCAGGAAAACCGCCAGTGCACCGAGCAGGATCTTTCCCCACGGCTGCGGTGGAATATCGCGTTCTGGCACCGGTTGTGCGACGCCCGGCCGGTCGGAAGCGGTGAGCCGGACGAAGCCGGGCCGCTCGAAGCGTTCCCCGATCGCGAGACCACCATCGTTGGCCATCGCAGCCGTTACCGCGGCACCGGCCAACTCAGAATTGGAAATAGATGAAGGCATTGCCCGCTCCCTGTGCTGCAACGATTGCGAACGCCATTACGCCAAGAGCTGCCGATAGAGGTGCCGCGCGTTGCCGGGCCAGCATCGCTTCCAGCGTGCGGCTGCGCATCAGCCAGTGGGCGGCGACGATGCTGCCGACAATCAGCGCCACCATCGTCAGATGCGCGGTGGTCAGGATCGGTCTTGCATCCGGATTGCCGCCGAACATCCCGCGCACGATCGTCCATGCCTGTTCGAACCCCTTGGCACGGAAGAACACCCATGTGATGTTGATCAAGGCATAGGTCAACAGGCCCAGTCCGACCATCGCCAACGGACCCGGTGCATAGCCTTTGAAGCGTGCGCGTAGTGCGCGTTCTGCCGCCAGGTACAAGCCATGCAGGCCGCCCCAGACCACGAAGGTCCAACTCGCGCCGTGCCATAGCCCGCCCAACAGCATCGTCGCCATCAGCGCGAAGTAAGTGCGTGCCTCGCCATGCCGATTTCCACCTAGCGGAATGTAGAGATAGTCGCGCAGCCACGACGACAAAGTAATGTGCCAGCGTCGCCAGAAATCGGAAAACCCTATCGCCGCATAAGGAAAGCGGAAGTTGTCCGGCATGGCGAAGCCCAGGCACATCGCTGCCCCGATCGCAGTGGTGGAGTAGCCGGCGAAATCGCAAAAGATCTGCCCGCTGAAGGCCAGCGTGCCCATCCATGCGTCCAGCGTGCCGGGAATCCTGCCCGGCGCGTCATAGACCGCTTCGGCTGCGGGTGCCAGGAAGCCGTCGGCCAGCACGACTTTCTGGAAAAGACCCAGTGTCATCAGCGCCAAACCAAAGCGCAGCTGATCGGCGGAGGCGCGGCGTTCGCGTGCGAACTGCGGTACCAGTTCGGTCGGGCGCATGATCGGTCCGGCCACCAGATGCGGAAAGAAGGTGACGAACAGCGCGTAGTCCAGGAAGTTATCGGCCGGCTTGGCACGGCGGAGATAGATGTCCAGCGTGTAGGACAACGTGGCGAAGGTGTAGAAGGAGATGCCGACCGGCAGCACGATATCGAGTTCAGGCGGCTGGTAGGCCACATTCAACGAGGCCATCAGCACCTGAAAGTTTTCCATCAGGAAGCCGCCGTACTTGAAGTAAGCAAGCATGCCCAGGTTCACCACCACCGACAGCAGCATCCACGCACGCCGTGCGTGAGGGTTTTCCGCATCCACCAATTTCTTCGCCGCCCACCAATCGACCAGCGTCGATACCCACAACAGGATCACGAACGGTGGATTCCAAGCCGCGTAGAACAAGTAGCTCGCAACCAGCAGGTGGGTCTTCTTCGTTGTCCAGCGGAAGGGCAACGCGTAAAGGGCTAGCACCAGTGCGAAGAACACGATGAACGTGAGCGAATTGAAGACCATGTTGCGCGACCTCTCCGGCGGGGGGCCGGATACGACTTGCAACGCGGTAAGCAAGCAGTGACGGACACCGCGCCGATAAACGGAATGTGCGGGATCAAAGCAGGCTGGTGCTTCCAGTTCCGCTGGCTGTTTTCTCGCGTCGTCTCGAGAACTAGGTCATCCCGCAGGACATGGCCACGATAAGTGAGCGCAGCCTCAGGCACCCACGATCAGCGGCGTATTCATCGAGCAGCGTCCCTCACTCCAACACGGGCAGAGTCATTGGAGGCGCGACCTCGGCCGGGACCGGTGGCAACTCAGGCGCATCCAGCCCCTCGAACGGATTGCGCCAAGCCTCGATTTCCTCAAGCTGGCGGTACCAGCGGCCGATAGCGGGATAAGCGTCGAGCGGCAATCTGGCGGCATCGTTGAAAGGCAGGAACGTCGCCATTCGGAAGTCCGCATAGGAAGCGGAGTTTCCGACCAGCCACTCGCGTTTGGAAAGTTCAGCTTCCAGTATCGCGGCGGCGGTGTGGAACTGCGCCAATCCTTCTTGGACCAGGCCCTGGTCGATGAGGCCCAGCCCGTATCGCTGTTTGGTACCGCGTTCGAAATGCACGATGTCGCATGCGGCTGCAAAGTTTCCTTTGCCCCAACTGATCCACCGAATCATGTCGGGTTCGTCGTCGCCGGTACGCCAAAAATCGGAGCGGGCATCGCGTGAGAGCCGGCACGCGATGGCGTCGGCCTCCCACAGGCTTTTCCCGGAGTCCACAAGGATGGGCAAGGAAAGATTCGGATTGAGTGGTCGATATCGCTCAGCCTGTCCCGGAGCAAAAGGAGCGGCGAATTCAAACTCGATCTCCGCGCCGAGATAGCGTGCGACCGCCACCGCCAGGCGAGGATTGGGATTGCGGCTGAAGAGCAGTTTCATTCGATGAACCTTGTAGGCTGCCGGCCGGTTGTATCGAATGCAGGATATCGTCTCCGGACCTATTCCCTGGCGCTTCAGGAGGTTGGCCAAAAGCGATGGTCGCCATCAGGGCAACGGTTCTAAGGCCGATTCGACCCACGGCCCCGGAAAGGCGAAAATAGCGCTCGTCCGCCCCGGGCGCGCCTGCTCCCTTCGATGTTTGCCGTTCATGACCTTGCCCGCCTCATCCCCGTCCAGTCCGTCGCCCTCGTCCCGCTACGAGGCGTCGATGCGCCTTTCCGTCGCCCCGATGATGGACTGGACCGATTCGCACTGCCGTGTGTTTCACCGGCAGTTGTCGCCGCATGCGCGTCTGTATACCGAAATGGTGCACGCGCAAGCAGTGATTCATGGCGACCGTGATCGGCTGCTGGGGTTCGACAACAGTGAGCACCCGGTGGCGCTGCAGTTGGGCGGCAGCGAGCCGGCGCTGCTGGCGCAGGCTGCGCGTATCGGGCAGGAGTGGGGCTACGACGAGATCAACCTCAACGTCGGCTGCCCGTCCGACCGTGTGCAAGCCGGACGTTTCGGCGCATGCCTGATGAAGGAGCCGGCGTTGGTGGCCGACAACGTCGCGGCGATGATCGCTGCCGTCGCCGATTCCGCACGGCCGGTTCCGGTGACGGTCAAATGCCGGTTGGGCGTGGATGAGGAAGAGGACTACGACCGTTTTCGCGCCTTCATCGACACCGTTGCCGAGGCGGGTTGCCGCGTTTTCTTCGTGCATGCGCGCAAGGCTTGGTTGAAAGGGCTGTCGCCAAAAGAAAACCGCGAGATTCCGCCGCTGCGCTACGACTGGGCCTATCGGCTGAAGCAGGAGCGTCCGGACCTGACGATCGGCATCAACGGCGGCATCGCTTCGGTGGAACAAGTACGCGAACACCTGCGTCTTACCGACGGCGCCATGCTGGGGCGCGCGGCCTACCACGAGCCATATCTGCTGCATCTGCTGGAAGTCGATCTCTACGGAGGTCAGCCACGGACGCGCGCCGAACTGTTGCGCGCATGGCGGCCGTATGTGGAAGCGCAACTCGCCAAGGGCGTCGCCTTGAAACACATGACGAGACACGTGTTGGGCCTGTTCCATGGCCAACAAGGTGGCCGTGGCTTCCGCCAGGTACTGAGCGAAGGCGCACATAAAGCCGGCGCCGATTGGAAACTGGTGGAGCAGGCGCTGGCTGTCACCGAGGGACGACTGCGGCCCGCCGCTTGAGAGTGGGCATCCGCGGCCGGCGGACGATTGCGCTGCGTCCCAACGCATCTTGAGCGCCATGATCGGTGCGCCGGGGCCTCACTGAACATTTTTTAGCGCGTTTTCCCCGCAGTTGGAAAGCTGAACGGCGACGGCTGGGCTGTGGATAAGTTCAGATCGGATTCACTGCTTGGACTCAAGACTTTGCGTCCATTCGCTAGAGGTGTTTCGGGTTACGTTCAGTTTGGGAGCGTGAAATCCGTTACGATTCCGTTATGCCCGGTTTCTCCTTACGCCCTCTATTCGCCGCCCTCGTCGCGGCCGTCGTGCTGACCGCTGGCGCCCCTTTGGTGGTGGCGCAGCAGGCGCAGGAAAACGGCCGTGCGTCGCCGCCGCAGGAGCGTGCATTTCCCCGTTCGGACGGTCGCGGCAACCACAACTCGTTGTCCGAGTCGGTGCGCAAAGTGCAGCGGACTACCGGAGGGCAGATGCTCGGCGCCGAACGCGTGCAGTTCGATGGCCAGGACATCAATCGGGTCAAATACGTGGATGATCGCGGTCGTGTGCGTTACATGGACGACACGCAAGGCACACGCCGCAGCGATTCGCCGGTACGCCCGCGCCGCGATATTCCCGAAGAATCGCCTGCACGCGGCGATAACCCTTCTTACCCGTAGTCTTACGTAGAATCCCCTGCGTAAGCACAAGCGGCTGCCACGGCCGCCAGCACTCACTCAAGGAGAGTCCATGCGTATCTTGCTGGTCGAAGACGAAGCGCCGTTGCGCGAAACCCTTGCCGCGCGCCTCAAGCGTGAAGGCTTCGCCGTCGATGCCGCCCAGGATGGAGAAGAAGGCCTCTACATGGGCCGCGAAGTTCCGTTCGATGTAGGCATCATCGATTTGGGCCTGCCCAAGATGTCCGGCATGGAACTCATCAAGGCGCTACGCGACGAGGGCAAGAAATTCCCCGTGCTGATCCTGACCGCGCGTTCCAGCTGGCAGGACAAGGTGGAAGGCCTGAAGCAGGGCGCCGACGACTACCTGGTCAAGCCGTTCCATGTGGAAGAGCTGCTGGCGCGCGTCAATGCGCTGCTGCGCCGGGCCGCCGGCTGGAGCAAGCCCACGCTGGAATGCGGCCCGGTGGCGTTGGACCTGGCAGCGCAGACCGTCAGCGTCAACGGCAGCAACGTCGATCTGACCAGCTATGAGTACAAGGTGCTGGAATATCTGATGATGCATGCCGGCGAACTGGTCTCCAAAGCGGACCTTACCGAACACATCTACCAGCAGGACTTCGACCGCGATTCCAACGTGCTTGAAGTCTTCATCGGGCGTCTGCGCAAGAAGCTGGACCCCGAAGGCGAATTGAAGCCGATCGAGACCGTGCGCGGCCGCGGCTACCGGTTCGCCATCCCGCGCAGCAACGAGGACTGATGCCCCCGGCAAAGGGCGTCGATAAGCCGACGAGGACCGCCGGCCGCGAAAGATTCGGCGGCTGGCGTCCGCGTTCGCTGCGCACGCGCCAATTGCTGGCGGCCAGCCTGGGTCTGGTCGCCTTTTTGGCTTTGGCAGGCTATGCGCTGGATCGTGCCTTCGTCAGCACCGCCGAGCAGAACCAGCGCCAGCGGCTGCGCAGCTACGCCCTGGCCTATACGGAAAAGCTCGATTTCGATCGCGCCGGCGAAGTCATTCCGCTGGACGTTCCCCCCGACCCGCGGCTGGACATGCTGGACAGCGGCCTCTACGCGGAAGTCGTGCTGCCGAAGAGCTACTGGAGTTCCACTTCCACCTTGGGGCTGGTGCTGCCGGAATCGCCGCTGCTGGGTCCGATGGAGGAATCGTTCGACGGGCCGCTGCCGATCACCCGCCTCAACGGCGAATCCAGCACCGTCTATCGCTATGGCATCGGCTTCGTCTGGCCGGCCCGTCGCAATAATCCGGAGTTTCCGTACACGATCTACGTGCTCGAGGATGCGCAGGTGTTGCGCTCGCAGGTGCGGGTCTTCCGCGGTGCCTTGTGGGTCTACCTGGGCAGCGCCGGGCTGATCTTGCTGCTGCTGCAGATGCTGGTGCTGCGCTGGAGCCTGCGCCCGTTGAAATACGTGGTGAGCGAACTGACGCGCGTGCAGCGTGGCGAAGCTTCGGGCATGAGCGAACGCCACCCGCGCGAGTTGGAGCCGTTGACCGAAAGCATCAACGCCTTTATCGAAAGCGAGCGCGAAAATCTGGACCGCCAGCGCAATACGCTGGCCGATCTTGCGCACAGCTTGAAAACCCCGCTGGCCGTGCTGCGCACGCAATTGGATGCGGGTGTCGATCACGAGAGCTTGCGCGAGGAACTGGATACCCAGCTCAAGCGCATGAACAACCTGGTTTCGTATCAGTTGGCGCGAGCGGCTTCCAGCGGCCATAAACTCTTTGCGGCGCCGGTGCCCATCGAGCCGCACGCCGAGGAAATCGTGCGCGGCCTGGAGAAGGTCTACGCCGCCAAAGGCGTGTTGTGCGAGTTCGATATCGATCCGAAGGCGCGCTTCCACGGCGAACCCGGCGACCTGCAGGAGTTGATGGGCAACCTGCTGGAGAATGCGTTCAAGTGGGCGCGTTCGCGCGTGTTGCTGACCGCGCGACCAGGTGCAGCCGCCGCCAATCGTCGTGCCGGCCTATTGCTAGCCGTAGACGATGATGGCCCCGGCATCGCCGAGGAAGACGTGGCGCATATCCTGCAGCGTGGCGTGCGCGGCGACGAGCGTGTGCAGGGCCACGGCATTGGCTTGGCCATCGTGCAAGACCTGGTACGCGGCTATCGCGGCGAGCTGCATGTGCGCCAGTCGGACGAACTGGGCGGCGCACGTTTCGAGGTGAAGCTGCCGCAGGGTCTGTAGCGCATTTTTTGCGGAATCACACGGCCGCGGCGCTGGATGACTGCGACTCCGATCAGCCATCTGTTCTACAGAAACGGCGGCGGCCCATAGAACCGACGCAAATGCGCTGCGACTTCGGGCATCGTCTTCCGCAGTAGCGCCGGCGCCGAGAAGTGATATTCGCTGACCACAGCGAAGAATTCCTCCGGCGCTTCCGCAGCGTAGGCATCGATCGGCATTTCGCGGCCAGCGTCCACATCGGCACAGAAAAGATCGTAGGCCCGTTGAAAGTCGTCGACCCAGCGGCGGTGCCAATCACGCGGCAATGGCGGCGTGCCGTCCATTTCGCCATCCAGCGCATCGAGCTTGTGCGCCATTTCGTGCACTACCACGCAGAAGCCCTCCCTCGGTTCCGCCAGGTCCGCTTGCACGTCTTCCCAAGACAGGATCAGCGGCCCGCTGCCCCAGGATTCTCCGATCAGTTCTTCTTCCCACTCATGCAGAACCCCGGCGGCATCGGTGTGGCTGCGATGCACGCGGAAGGCATTGGGATAGACGATCACCTGCGACCAGCGCTGCATCCCGGAGGGGCCGAACTCCAGCAGCGGCATGCAACACAACGCGGCCAACTGCATGCGTTGGGCTGCGTCCAAGGCTAGCCCCGCGACCGGTGTAATGGTTTTTTGGTGAAGGAAACGCGCACACAACGCCTGCAGGGCGCTCTCGCGCAATGCATCCAGCGCGGCCACCCAAGGCGTGGCTGCGCTGACTTGCTGCCAAAGCGAGGTATCTATCGGTGGTGGTGAACGGCTGAACCGTTGCAGCAGGCGGAACACTGGATCAGCGGAACATGCCCGGCAGGAAGCTGTGCCATTTGGAACCACGGGAACGCGGCAGTGCGTTGTCGCTATCGCCGCCGCCGCCTCGCGCAGGTGCCGGCAGAGCCGCAGCCGCGGTGGGCTTGGCGTACTTGTTGCGCACGGCCGTCGCCTTGGGGCGGCTTTCCACCGGCAACGGATTTTCCGCCGCCTTATCGGCGATCTCTTGGCAGCTGGTGGCGTTGGCCTGCACTCCACGCCCGCTCTGAGCCAGAGCCGTTGCGGAAGCGCAAATCAGCAGCAGAGCGAAACTGGCGCGAAGCATAAAGAACTCCTGTTCTAAGGCTGTTAACGCTGTTGGAAAGGCTACGCCGCCGTGGAAACCGGGCAAATATAGCCTGAAATCGAGCCCTCGGCATGGGCCGCCCAGCCGATGCGCCCGGACGTGCCAAAACCCCGCTAAAACGAAATATTCCCAACGAGGTGATGCTGCGGTGCGGCGAAAGAAACCGCGACAGCAGGGCAAGGCTGCGCGGAAAATCCTCGCCGGATCGCATCCACGTAAGCCGCGGTCCGCGATACCGGCAGGCAAGAGCCGCCCATGGCGGTGCCTCATAATGCCTCGCATGCCGACCGCGCCGACATCGCCCTCTCGGAATCGAAACCCTCTTATTCCGGCGCAAGCCGGGATCCGGCGCCCTGGGCTCCAACCCCCGGGGAGCATCGCGACGACCCGTTTCGCCGCCGAAAGAGCCCTTTCAGCCTATGTCGAGATGGCGAAACACGCTTGTTCCCACCTCGGCCAGACACGCCTATGAGCGGCGAACGCGAACTACTGCTGCGACTGGCGGCCGGTCCGGCCACGGGCGATGCGCTGGTGCAAGGGACCGGGTTGACCCGTGCCGCCGTGTGGAAGCGCGTCGAAGCCTTGCGTGAAGCAGGAGTGCGGATCGAGGCTCAGCCGGGGCGGGGGTACGCGCTTGCGGAACCGCTGGACCTGCTGGAGCGCGATGACATCCTGCAGGCGCTGCCGACCGACGTCCGTTCCCGTGTTGCCGCATTGGAAGTGGCGTGGTCGTTGGACTCGACCAATAGCGAACTGTTGCGGCGCCAGACGCCGCTGGACGCGGCGACCGTGTTGTTGGCCGAGCAGCAGACCGGCGGCCGTGGCCGGCGTGGCCGTACCTGGGCATCGCCGGTCGCGGCCAATCTATACCTTTCCATCGCCCGCCACTTTTCCGGCGGGCTGGCGCGCCTGGGTGGCTTGAGCCTGGTGGCCGGCATCGCGGTAGCCGAGGCGCTGCGTGCGCAGGGATTTGCTGATGTCGCCCTGAAATGGCCTAACGATCTGGTGGTGGGCGGACGCAAGCTCGGCGGATTGCTGGTGGAAGGCGGCGGCGAGCATGGTGGTCCGGTCCGGGCGGTAATCGGCGTTGGTATCAATGTCCGCATGCCCGAAGCGTTCGCCAGGGCCATCGACCAACCATGGATCGATCTTGCCGCCATGGTCGTCTCGCCGCCATCGCGCAACGCCATTGCCGCGCAGGTGCTGACGCAGATGTTGCCGGCGCTGGACCAGTTCGATGAGGAAGGTCTGGCGCCGTTCCTCGCGCGTTACGCTAGCCTCGACGCGCTGGCGGGACGGGAGATTTTGATCCACTCCGCGCTGGGGACCGAACAAGGTACCGCGGAAGGGATCGCCGCCGATGGAGCGCTGCAGGTACGGATGGCCGGCCAGTTGCGTAACGTGCATGCAGGGGAAGTCAGCGTGAGGACGCAATGAAGCATTGGTTGTTCGACCTGGGGAATTCGCGGCTCAAATGCGCTGTCTTGGACGAAAGCGGCCGCATGGGTGAAACGATCGCTTTCGGGCACGACGAGTCGACTTTCGCCGCCGCATTGCACGATGCGCTTCCGGCGCGCGAAACGTCGGCCTGTCTTGCTAGCGTGGCCTCGCCAGCGTTGACTGCCTCTGTGCTGGACGTCCTTACCACGCGGTTCCGGAGCATCTCCATCGCCCGCACCCAGCGCGCCTTCGCGGGAGTGCGCATTGCCTACGACCGTCCGGCGAAGTTGGGTGTGGATCGTTTCCTGGCCTTGATCGCGGCCCATGCGCGCGCGCGCAAGCCATGGTTGATTGCCGGTGTCGGCACTGCGTTGACGGTCGATCTGCTGGACGCGCAAGGCAGGCATAACGGCGGCCGTATCGGTCCTTCGCCCCGGCTGATGCGTGAAGCCTTGCATCGCGCCGCCGCGCATCTGCCCGCTCAGGGCGGCGAGTACCGCGAGTTCGCCGACGATACCGAAGACGCACTGGTTTCCGGTTGCGATGGCGCCGCCCTGGGCTTGATCGATCGCAGCTTGCATCAGGCTGCCACCTTGCTGGGCGAGACACCGGGGTTGTTATTGCACGGCGGAGGCGCCGACGCGCTGCTGGCGCAATTGACGACTGCAGAGTACGCCCCGTCGCTGGTGCTGGAAGGTCTGGCGCAATGGGCGCACGCCGGTATCGCGCGCTGAGGCGGGCGGTTAGAGCGTGTTATGGACTTTGGGATGAGATGCGTTGTCCGCCAGCGCCGTTGCAGCAAGGCGGCCGGCGCCGTCCTTGGGTGGTGCCCAAGGCCAGCCGGGCAACGCGGCTGCGGCGGCGCTGGTGGACAACCCCCGTATCAAGTACGGGGCAGGCTCTTCGGGAAGGTCGCTGTTGCGGCGCCATGCTGTGTTGCACGCCTTGGCCAGGCGGCCCCAGCCTGCCCGGCGGCGTGCGCTTTGCCTGGCACCGCAACGCCAAACCCTATAGAAGCCGCCTTCGCACTCACCCCAA
>CBFGZY010000070.1:0-20889 GCA_965653375.1 uncultured Pseudoxanthomonas sp. | reverse complement strand
GCTTAAGGCGAACTACAAGACAGTTGCTGAATTAAGCCGACCCGCGAAGCGGGTTCGGCTTGAATGAATTGTTAGCCATCACCCAGCGCTACCTGGCTAATGACGATCTTTGAGCCAGCAGGAATGTCAGTTGGTACAAGCCCAGAGAATCTTAGAAGAACCGGCTTGATGGGTGGGCGCTGCCTGTACTCAACGATAGCCGATGCCTCCAATATGCTCCCGTCCGGGCGGATCACATGGGCTTGCTGGGCGCTGCCGGGAGGGAGTGCTGGCAACTCTGGAGTGACAGCTACGGCAATGAAACCGAGCTGAGACACATGAATAACCTCTATGGCAGAGAACTCCATGGCCTAAGAATGCTCCCTGTGATGGCTAACTACCTAATAGCCGGATCCCTGGGGCCGGTTATACGACTTATCCACAGCGCACCGTATGGTGGGCTATCCCCTTGATACCCATCGATCTTAGGGCGACTGGGTCCGGCTAACAACCCGACGTATAACCGGACCCACGCGCCGCATGCAATTCTCTGCTGACGAGGCGTTCCATATCTACATGGACCGGAAATTGATAGGTCCCCCAAGCTAAGCGGGTTTCACGGCCTCGTTCCGGAAAAATTGGGTGGCCTAAGCTTCTGATCTTACGGGTAAATCAAAGAGACTTCTAATCTTTGGTCGAAGGTTCGAATCCTTCACGACCCACCAATCAGATCAACAGCACTGAGATTCTTCGAACTTCAGCAACGCTGCGGATTTTTCCAAAGCTACTGACTACGTTGGCCAGCTACGCAACTTTGGTTTGATGTGTCGCCTAGTTAAGCCGGCGCGCGAAGCGGGTTTGGCTTGAATGAATCGTTAGGTGCGTCATGGAGAACAGAAGCCATAAGGCGTCCTGCCACTCCAATCTAATCGAGCGCAATTCCCGGATGCCAGCCGCTCTTGGCCAGGAATTCCTTTGGGTCAGTCATTCCGAGGATGTCGCGTAGGGCTTGGCGTTTATCGGCGGCGTGCTGGTAATAGGATTTGACGATGCGATAGCCGACCCAATAGCCGAGATCGGCGGGCCGTTCTGGCGTGCTGTTGTATAGCCAGCTTGACAGGTCGGTTTTGTCCACATCGGCGGCGAATGCCGTTTCGATTTCCTTTTCGCGCCCTGCGGTCAACCCGCTCATATAGGAATAGGAAATGGAGCCGGTCGTCAGCTCCGTGACGAATTCGGCAGCGCCTTCCTCAAGCGAGGCGGCGAGGACGGTGACGTTCTCGTTCTCGGAGAAAGCTATCGCTTGCTGGACATGGACGTATTCATGGGCGATGACACCCACGAACCGGTCTTCGACATCAGGATTGATCCAGTCAGTCGCGCATAGCGCTTCGAGGCCGATCTGCACACCGGTATCGCGTCCGCCGATGCCGACGGGCTTGCCCCGGCCAACTGCGATGGTGATCGGCGGAAAGCGCGCCTCGGGATAGAGATCCCCGAGTTTGCGCACCACGACCGCCAGTCTTTCGCGAACGCGTGGCAGGGTATCGGCGCAGTTCCGCGCCTCCAAATAGATTTCCGGCCTTTTGGCAATGGCGTCGGCGATCGACTGACCGGTGACCTTGCGCATCCGTGCGAGTTGATGCAGCCCGTCCGAACCAAGATCGATATAGTCATGCTGTAGTGCTTTGGCCGTCGGGCGCCCGCCCGCCGCATCGTAGACCTTATAGAACCGGTCGACGTCGCTGGTCTCGATGACCGGCCCCGCGGTTTTGTCTACGGACGCCGCCGCCACGCATGCTCTCGGAGTCGTCGCAAGAACGAAGGCGACGACCATGATCCCGATACTGGTCCGATCCACGTTTTCTCCCAAGTTAGAGTTAAGCCGATCCGCGAAGCGGTTCGGCTTGAATGAATGGTTAGGGTGCACTGCCTACGCAAAGCAAGCAATCAGCGCTCGGTCTATGTTTGAAGTGTCTGCCGGTAACTCCGACTCCGGCCAGAAGCCAATAGAGTCTATTTCTGCATTGCTCGTGAAAGGGGCGGACGTGACAATGTCTCCACAGTATAGGGCGCCGTAACTCGTACCAGTCGCGGGCCCCACGAGCTCCAACGCGGCGCACCAACGTAGGCGGACAACATTCTGCCCAGACTCCTCCTCTAGCTCCCGCGCCGCGCACACCCTAGGTGACTCCCCTGCGTCGATGAATCCACCCGGTAGCTCCCAGGCGCCCCTAGCCTTATTGCGCACGAGCAAGTAACCAGCCTCACTACGTGCTATGACCAGTGAGAAGGTGACGGGAAACGTCATGGCGGTGGCCTCATCAATCTCTTTGACAGATATCAGGCGTTCGCCCCGCTCATTCTCGATCGAGCCCACGATGTCGATAGTGCGCTCCAATGTTGAAAGTCAGCGGGCAGCGAAGCTGGTCTGCTGAAATAGCGGGTCAGACCTGTCGTTAGCAGCGCGTATCTCGGAAAGATATGCTTCTTTGTTGAAGACAAGTTTCTCTATGGGCAGGAGATTCGGCCAGACAGCACTATGGCCCGACAGGTGTATACCTGAGTCGTCTTCAAATGAGATGTTTTGCCATTCGATGGAATCGCCCCGGTCAACAATGCCGCATGAGAAGACGCCACAGTAGTCGGAGCCACAATGGCACCGGTACAACACGACACGGCCTGTACCGAACTGGTTGGAGGACGGCTGCTGCGCCGAAAGCTCTTCAATATCAAGGTTGCATTCGCTAGAGCCAAAGCCTCTTTCAATACCCAGAAGCGAAGACAGCGAGCTACCGTTGATCGAGAACTCTGCGACCTGGAAACTCGCTGGCTTGTCGTCGATTTCGCAGAGTATTGGCGTTTGGGTGACGCTTAGTACATCGAAAACCTGCGGCATATTGGCCTCTGGTGGTGCTGACGCGTGAATCATGTGCACGTGCGGTGGGGTTTGCTCTGACGTCAGGCCTCGTTTAGCACCACTTGGCGGAAGTGCTGCAAGTACTCAGTGCCCAATAAAGGCCCCAGCTTGCTGAGGCTATCCAATGCCTTGTTGACATCGAATGGCTGCCCGGAAAGGGCCGCGAGTGCATGGTTGTGGAGTGCATAGGCAAACCACGCGGCTGCCCCTGCAGGAGTTCGGTCCTCTGGATCAATGTGGCCGGATAGGAGTACACGCAACTCATAAAGAGCCGCCGCGAGCAATCTCTTTTCTAAATCGACAGAGTTTGTCATGAGGTCTAAACGCCTGAAATAGCCGACTTGGGAACGACTTCAGCTTGAATGGGCGGTTGCCTATACCGGCTCAAGATCTTGGGGAAAACAACTGGAACGTTCCCACTCTTGTTCTGGCAGTCCGTCGGCCGCGCTGCGGCTGTGCCACGCCCTGTTGAGATGAGCATAGACATGCCCAAGGTCAACCCTGAAATTGCTCTCGTCATAATCGGGGTTTCTCTCAATGTCCGCGATGAGGCGACTGAGGTGCTCGCGGGCATCCTCTAGCTCGTACATCAAACCTGCCCATCCGACGGGGTGTTCGTGCTTGTTGAGCATCGCAGCGCTCTCCGATTCTGCTTAAGGTTCGAACGAACTGCCCGCCACTGAAATTCCCAGCGCCACGAGGTCTACCTTGTGCTTTTTACATTGCTGATTCTCGACATGCCTTGGACGCAACCATCAAGAGTGAGAGTGACGGGTTGATCAGACGCGTGTGCGGCGAGCAGTAGGCTATAAATCTCTTTAAAGTAAGGGTGTTGGTCATGAAGGATATAAAGATCAGAGCGCCCGCATCCACCTAGGTCCGACATGTTGTCTTGAACGATGAGTGCACCGGTGTGCCCTTCGTACCAGAGGATTGTTCTGATCCTTCCTTGACTTGATCCAGATGCAGCCTGGGACGGCGCAGAGAAAAGTGCTGTAAAAAAAGCCGCGCAAAGAACAAGGCTTGAAGCTTTCATAAGTCTCCAAAGAAAAGGATTTGGTGTCTACTGTGCTGAGATGGATTTCAGTGTGCGGCCAGTTGGCCAATTGCGCCGCGCTGAGCCGTGATGTCCCCTTGACTCTTGTTGATCCTATCGCGCACGGATACGGCTAACAAGCAGCCGAAAGCCCGACCTGCCGGGAATGCGAACTCAAGCTACCTCTCGACGTCGGACAGACGACCCGAAAAGCGGCTTGGCTAATCAAAGGGGTTGCTTAATCTTTTGAAGGTTCGATCCTTCGATACATGCGGAACGCGGCATCCGATGCCTTTCGGGTTCAGGGGAAACGTCACCCTGTGGCTGTGCTTAGCTATCGCAGCACCGAATCGGTTCGATAATTTCTCTCAAGGATTGGGCAATGCAGGACTCATCGGCAGGCCGCTGGCAATCGCGGCACGCTTTGGTTGCAGGTACATGCCGAATGCCGACAGGCTGATGAGGGCGGTCGTTGCGAGTTCGCCGCCGTCTTCGATCAAGGTCAGTAGGGTTTGCGATGCGTTCTTTGCCACCGTGCCGTGCAGTGCATCCACGCCGACGCCAAAGAGGACCAATATCCCGATGTAGGCTGTGAAGACGAGATAGGGAAGCCAGTCGTTCTCATCGCGAATCAGGCGGGCACCGGCGAGCCAGAATGCAGCCGACAACAATCCCATCGAAGCAAACCCAATCAAATCTCCGATCGCTGGCGACAAACCAGATCCGGCCGTAACGATGCCTCCGATCGTCTCATGCAACTGGAGCGCATCGTCCAGAAACGTCACCAGGAGGATCGCGGCGCATGCGTACCACTGCCGTTTGCGGCGTGTCCAGGCGAACATGGCAAACAACGCGCACGCTGCCAGTTCCAAGCCGTAGCCGAAGGTTTCGGGAAAGCCTCCATCGACAAAAGAGAACTGCAAACGGTCGTGAAAGAAGCTGCTGGTCAGGTGATGCTTCTCCACGTACGCATACCTGACGAAGCAGGCGATCAGAATCCCGATCGTGCCAACCACAATCGCGACCGTCCATCGGTGCAAACGATCCGGACGAATCAGGAACTCCTGTGCGAGTCGCAGGCAGCGAGGGACGAGGTGAGGGATCGAGTAGGCTCGATGGCCCGTCGCGACGTACATATGACCTCCTGAAGGAAGACCTGTCGTCCGCGAGGCATGGCGACGGACATGTCATCAAGTTGTCATATATTGATCGGATATTCAGAAGGTTTGCAATCTTTCTGCAATATGCCCTGTGGCAGAGATTAAAAAAAATCCGGCAACATTAATGAAGGTGATGGACGCGTGAACTTATTTCTGCGCGAGTCGCGCGTCCGATGACATCTTGTTCTGCGCCTCGAATAGTACGTCGGCGTCGAATTCTTCCGCCGGCAACGAGCCATTCCGCTAACAGGAATCACAGGTCACAGACGCATCCCATTCGAGCGATGCCGCGAAGCGGAACCCCTCGCTTTACCCGGCCGGCATGCGGACGGCGTGCGCAGAATCCGTTGGATGTTTCAGGCTGCAACTCGCCAAAGCGGCAATGCGTCCGAAAGTTTCAGCAGCGTTCTTCGTCTGCTGCCCAGCGCACGGGGTGGTTATGTCGCTTGCCATTCAACGCAGAAGGTCGAGCGAGCCCGATCCGCGATACGGAGCAGGCCTGGGAAAGGTCGCTGGGCGATCACTTATGGAATGCAAGCGCAAGCACGGGAGTACGGCCCATCTCGATGCGCCGCCAGTTTACGAAGGCTGCACTTTCGATGAGCGCAGAAAACAACTCAGGGCAGCGCCGCTTGAAGTCCTGCGCCCGGTCGAGGACAAGCGACAAGCATTCGCCGGGCGGCACGTGCACCGCCGTCATGCCTGCGCCAGCATCATCCAGGTCCGACAGGCAATCAATCCAAGCATTCATGTTGCGACCGTAGAACTCCGGAAAGCCGAACGCTGCGGCGAATACCGCATGGAATGAATCCGAGTCCACGATTTTGCTGGCATCTATCCGCACCATGGCCTCACCTTCCGTGGCCGATGCGCGGGGTCCTCCGCTCATCGCTCTTGGGCGAACCGATTTCACGCGGGGCGCCTGCCGCAAGAACCCTCACTGGTCGGCCCATACAGCCAGTTCGTACCCGTCCGGGTCGCGAAAGTGGAACCGACGGCCGCCCGGGAAGGCGAAGATGGGTTGGGCGATGGTGCCGCCCGCGGCTTCGATCTGTTGGAGGGTGGTATCCAGGTCGGTCGAGTAGATGACCACCAGCGCGCCGCCTGGGCTGGGTTCGCCATGGGCGAAACCACCGGTCAGGCGGCCATCACGGAATTCGCAATAGTCGGGGCCGTAGTCTTGGAAGGTCCAGCCGAAGGCTTGGCCATAGAACGCCTTGGCGGTAGCAATAGAGGCGACCTTGAGTTCGACATAGTCGATGCGGTGGTGGTTTTCGGTGTTGCTCATGTTGGATGCTGGGCTCGGGTAGTGAGATACGGCATAGTCTGACGGAAACCTCTGGCGTGCGGTCCAGGGCCAGCGGGCGAGATGAATAGGCATCGCCGTCCGCCGTTTGACCGCCCATGTAAACGTTTTCATAATGGTGGCCCTATCTTTCACTGCATCCCCGGGAGCTTTCTCATGCCTCATCAGGACCGGATCCAAGGCCTGATTTCACGGATGACACTGGAGGAGAAGATCGGCCAGCTGGGCGCCTTCGCCGATGCACTGCGCCCGTTCGCTTTCGAGGTGAACCCCGAAACCTTCGCACGCGATGCCGAGCAGGTGCGCCAGCAGATCCGTGCCGGCCGGGTAGGGGCGCTGTTCAATGGCGTGGGCGCAGCCGAGGGACGCGAGGCTCAGCGCATCGCGGTGGAAGAAAGTCGCCTGGGTATTCCGTTGTTGCTGGGCGCGGATGTGATCCATGGCATGCGCACCGTGTTTCCGATCCCGCTGGGCGAGGCGGCGAGTTTCGAGCCGGACCTGGCCGAACGCACCGCCCGTGCTACCGCCGTGGAGGCGACCGCCGCCGGCATTCATTGGACCTTCGCGCCGATGGTCGACGTGGCGCGCGACCAGCGCTGGGGCCGGGTGGCCGAGACCTCCGGCGAAGACGTGCATCTGTCCAATGTCTTCGCCGCGGCACGTGTCCGCGGTTTCCAGGGCGACGATCTGACCGCATCGGATTCGCTGTTGACCACGCCCAAGCATTTTGCCGCGTATGGCGCGGTGGCGGCCGGGTTGGACTACAACCAGGTGGATATCTCCCCGCAGACGCTGCGCGAAGTGCATCTGCCGCCGTTCAAGGCTGCGATCGATGCAGGCGCGTTGACTTTGATGAGCTCGTTCAACGACATCAACGGCGTGCCGGCTTCGGCCAACCGCGAGTTGCTGACCGATGTCCTTCGAGACGAATGGGGTTTCCGTGGTTTCGTGGTGTCGGACTACACCTCGGATTTCGAATTGATCGCGCACGGTTTTGCCCATGACGAGGCCGATGCGGCGAAGAAGGCCTTGGTCGCCGGTCTGGATATGAGCTTGCAAAGCGGCTTGTACGCCGCCCATATGGCCGAGCTGGTGGAGCGTGGCGAAGTGCCGATGGCGGTGGTGGACGAAGCCGTGCGGCGGGTGTTGACGGTCAAGGCGGCGATCGGTTTGTTCGACGATCCGTACCGGTCGCTGGACCCGCAGCGCGAACAGGACACGTCGCACCTTCCTGCCCACGATGCGTTGGCCCGCGAGTGTTCGCGCCGTTCCATCGTGTTGTTGAAGAACGAAGGCGAAGTATTGCCGCTGAAGAAATCCGGCCAACGCATCGCCTTGATCGGGCCGTTCGCCAGCGATCGCACCAACCTGGGCGGCTGTTGGAACATCTTTGGCGACAAAGCGCGCGAGATCGATCTGGAAACCGGCCTGCGCGCCGCGCTTGCCGACCCCGATTTGTTGACGGTGGCGCAGGGATGCGATTTCGAAGCCCCCATCGAAGGCGGCATCGAAGCCGCAGTGGACATCGCTCGCCAGGCCGACGTGGTGTTGCTGGCGGTTGGCGAACCTTCCGATTTCAGCGGCGAAGCGCAGTCGCGCACGCAGATCATCATTCCTCCCGCACAGCAGGCATTGGCGGAAGCGGTCGCGGCGACCGGCAAACCGGTCGTAGTGCTGTTGCGCAATGGCCGCGCATTGGCGCTCACCGGTGCGGTACGCGACGCGCAGGCCATCCTGGTCACTTGGTTCCTGGGCACACAGACGGGCCCGGCGGTGGCCGACGTGGTGTTCGGCGACTACAACCCCTCGGCGAAATTGCCGGTGAGCTTCCCGCAGGACGCGGGGCAGCAGCCGTTCTATTACAACCATCCCAGCACCGGACGCCCCAACACGCCCGGTCAACCACGGTTCTTCCAGACCCGTTGGCGGGAGGTGACCCACGCGGCGCTGTTCCCGTTTGGCCACGGCTTGAGCTACACGCGATTCGAATACGGCCGGGCCACGCTCAGCGACGAAAAACTGGCGTGGGAGGGCACGCTCACCTTGCGCGCGCGCGTCGCCAATGTCGGTGAGCGCGAGGGCGAAGAAATCGTGCAGTTGTATATCCGCGATCGCGCCGCCAGCCGCGTGCGGCCGGTACGTGAGCTGAAACGGTTCGAAAAAGTCGCACTGGCCGCGGGCGAATCGCGCGAAGTGGTCTTCACGCTGTCGCGCCAGGACTTCATCTTCTACGGAACCGACAATCAGCCCATCGCCGAGCCAGGATGGTTCGACGTCTGGATCGCACCTTCATCAGGCGCCGGCGAAGCGGTGGCGTTCGAACTCCTGGCGCCGTAAGGCGCTCGCGCATCTCTTTACGTATACGCAAGAGCTGTCTCTTGGAAGAACATCGTTTGGAAGAACATCGTCCGGCTCCGCATCTCAGTGAGGGAGCAGGCGCCGCACTCGGATCCCGTGAGCAGTTGTCCACCCGCGTGGCGTTTCTCATCGCGGGCTTGGCGGTGTCAGCATGGGCTCCGTTGATTCCGTACGCGCGGCAGCGACTGCAGGTGGATGATGCGCAGCTGGGCTTGCTGCTTCTGTGCCTGGGCATCGGATCGGTCGCGGGCATGCCGCTGGCGGGCGGACTGGCGGCGCGCTTCGGTTGCCGACGAGTGCTGCTGTGCACGGGGGCGATGTTCTGCGCTGCGCTGCCATTCCTCGCCATCGCCCCAACGATGCCGTGGCTGGCGTTGGTGCTGCTGGTCTTCGGGGCAGGGATAGGCATCTTCGATGTCGTGATGAATATCCAAGCCGTGATCGTGGAGCGTGCCGGACGGCGCGCGATGATGTCCGGATTCCACGGCATGTACAGCGTCGGCGGCATTGCAGGCGCGGGCGGCGCGTCGGCATTGATGGCTCTTGGGGCGTCACCGCTGACGGCAACGGTGGTGGTGGCATTGCTGGCGGCGGTGGCGCTAGCCGCTATCGCGAAGGCGCTACTGCCCTATGCGGCTGAAAGCGGTGCGCCGGCATTCGTATTGCCGCGCGGAAGCGTTCTGTTGATCGGTGCGATCTGCTTTGCGCTGTTCCTGGCCGAAGGTGCGGTGCTGGACTGGAGCGCGGTATTCCTGACGGCCGTACGCAATAGCGCCCCGGAAACGGCGGGGTTCGGCTATGTCGCATTCGCCGCCACGATGACGTTGGGGCGCCTGACCGGCGACCGCGTCGTGCATCGATTGGGTGCTACGCGCGTGGTGTTGTTCGGAGCGCTGCTGGCCGCGTCGGGATTCCTGCTGGCGATTCTCGCGCCGTCCTGGATGCTGTCCGTGATCGGCTTCGGCCTGGTCGGCGCCGGTGCGTCGAACGTGGTGCCAGTGATGTTCTCGGCCGCGGGCCGCCAGCATGTGATGCCGACTCATCTGGCGGTCGCGGCGATCACCACCATGGGCTATGCAGGCGTGTTGCTGGGGCCTGCGCTGTTGGGCTTTGTCGCCAAAGCGACCACGTTGTCGTTTGCGTTGGGGTTGCTGGCGGCGTTGCTGCTGGCGGTTGCGATGAGGGCGCGCGCGGTGACGCGTTGATGCGGATAGGTAGAAGTTCTAGCGGCGAGGCCCGTAATAGCCTGGGTGCGGACCATAAGGGCCGGGACCATAGAAACCCGGTCCATCCGACCGTCCCACATTGATGTTCAGGTTGAACATGCGAGTGTCGCCGTCATCGTCGGTGTACGACTTGCAGAGATTCACGGTTGCCGCATTGAAATTGCTGTTGCCGTAGCGCTTGCTGTAGCCGACGCCGGTGGTGAAGCTGCCGGTCACGCCATCGCCATCGCGGTCGTTGTGGATGATGACGCAAGGGTCGCGTTCGCCGTCTTTGTCTGCAGTCGCCAGCGGAGGACCGCTTTTGTCGCCGTAGTAGGTGCCGGGGGGATCCGCCGTGTGAGGCGCGCTCGTACTGGGCACGCTGTCGCGCGGCAGCGTCAGGTCCAGCTTCTCGGCTTCCGACTGCGCCCAGGCCGGCGAAGCGGTGAAGGCAACCAGCAGCGCGAGGGGCAGGATTTTCATGGCGGTCTCGATGCGAGAGGGGCGCGGGAGAAAGCGGCAGTCGCATGCGCGGTGCGATAACGATGAAAGCTAGCAACCGGCGTTTGAACGCCGGCTGATGGATCGGAGGCTTTGAAGGGAACTCTCGGCCGGCGCGCAGAAAGGGCGCCTGGGGGAGGACTTCAGCCGGCCGCCAGCACGGCGTCCAGCACCTGCTGCCCGTAGCGGGCCAGCTTGGTGCCGCCGATGCCGCCCACACGCGCCAAGTCGCTCAGGCTGGAAGGGCGGTGTTCGGCGATATTGCGCAAGGTGCTGTCGTGGAAGATGACGTAGGCGGGCACATTCTGTTCGCGCGCCAATTGTGCCCGGAGCTCGCGCAGGGCCTGGAACACCGGCAGATCGCCCGATGGCACCGACACGCCGCTACGCGGACCGCGTTCGCGTTCGCGTTTCTCCTGGGATTCCTGCCGCAGGTGCAGCGTGCGTTCGCCGCGCAGCAGCGAGCGGCTGGCCTCGGTAAGGCGCAGGCCGCCGTAGCCTTCGGCATCGACTTCCAGCAGGCCGGAGGCCACCAGTTGGCGGAACACGCTGCGCCAGGTCCGGGCGTCCAGGTCTTTGCCGATGCCGTAGGTAGTCAGCTGGTCGTGGCCGCATTGGCGGATGCGTTCGCTGTCGCTACCGCGCAGGACATCGACGATGTGCTGCACGCCAAAACGCTGCCCGCTGCGATAGACGCAACTCAAGGCTTTCTGGGCGGCCAACGTGGCGTCCCAGGTTTGCGCCGGCGACAGGCAGTTGTCGCAATTGCCGCATTGATGCGGATAGGCTTCGCCGAACCCGGCGAGCAGTACCTGCCGACGGCATTGCATCGATTCGCAATAGCCCAGCAGCTGGTCGAGTTTTTTTCGTTCAAGCCGTTTGCGTTCTTCGCCGGCCTCGGATTGCTCGATCATCTGTTTCAGCAACACCACGTCGCCCAACCCGTAGCACAGCCACGCGTCGGCGGCTTCGCCGTCGCGGCCGGCGCGGCCGGTTTCCTGGTAGTAGCCTTCCAGCGACTTGGGCAGATCGGTATGCGCCACGAAGCGGACGTCCGGTTTGTCGATGCCCATCCCGAAGGCAATGGTGGCCACCATGACGATGCCTTCCTCGCGCAGGAAGCGGCGCTGGTTGTGCGCGCGGACCTGCGCATCCAGGCCGGCGTGATAGGGCAGTGCATTGAAGCCCTGTTCCACCAGGAACTCGGCGGTCTGGTCCACTCGTTTGCGCGACAGGCAGTAGACGATGCCCGCTTCGCCGCGATGGGTTTGCAGGAAATCGCGCAACTGGCGCCGGCTGTTGTCCTTTTGAACGACGGTGTAGCGGATGTTGGGCCGGTCGAACGAACTGACGAAACGGCGGGCATCGGTCAGGTTGAGCCGTTCGGCGATCTCGCGCTGGGTAGGCGGATCGGCGGTCGCGGTCAAGGCGATGCGCGGCACATCCGGCCAGCGTTCGTGCAGGATCGTCAGTTCCAGGTATTCGCGGCGGAAATCATGGCCCCAAGCGGAAACGCAGTGCGCTTCGTCGATGGCGAACAAGGCGATACGGCTGCGTTCCAGCAGGGAAAGAAAACGGCCTGTCAGCAGCCGTTCCGGCGCCACGTACAGCAGATCCAACTCGCCGCGCAGCAACGCTTGTTCCACTCGAGCTGCGGATTCGGCGTCGAGCGATGAATTCAGGAACTCGGCGCGTACGCCGACCTGGCGCAACGCTTCCACTTGGTCCTGCATCAGCGCGATCAACGGTGAAATCACAATGCCAACGCCTTCGCGCAGCAGCGCGGGCACTTGATAGCAAAGGGATTTGCCGCCGCCGGTGGGCATAAGCACCAAGGCGTCGTTGCCGGCGACCAGGTGCTCGACGATGGCTTGCTGGGGGCCGCGGAATTGCGTGTAGCCGAAGACCCGCTGCAGCAGGTCCTGAGGGAATTCTGACATGCGGATAGGGTAGCAGCCGCTGCGCCGCATCGCGACGCCGGTTATCCCGGAAGTTGCGCCGTTGCCGGACAAGCAGAGGCTAAAAGCCGATCTTCCCCGGCGCCCCAAAAAAAACGCCCGGCTCAAGCCAGGCGTTTTCCAAGGTGACAGCGGGACCACTCACTCCAACAGCGAACGCAGCATCCACGCATATTTCTCATGCGTTTGCAGGCGCTGAGTCAGCAGGTCCACCGACGGATCGTCGCCGGCGTCATCGGCTATCTGCAGGACGCTGCGAGCCGTGCGGCAGACCGCCTCGTTGCCGGTGACGAGTTGCTGGACCATGCCCTGCCAGGCCGGCACGCCATCGGCACCCGGTTCCTCCCGGATCGAGGACAATTTCACGAACTCGCCGTAGGAGCCTGGCGCGTTGTAGCCCAGCGCACGGATGCGTTCGGCGATCTCGTCCAGTGCCGTCCACTGTTCGGTGTACTGGGTCTCGAACATGGTGTGCAGCGAATTGAACATCGGCCCGGTCACGTTCCAGTGGAAGTTATGGGTTTTGAGATACAAGGTGTAGCTGTCGGCCAGAAAACGCGACAGGCCCTCGGCGATCTTCTTGCGATTCGGCGTAGTGATCCCGATATCGATGTTCGGCGAGGTGGCGGCCTGGACGAGCGGGGCGGGCTTGCTTTTCGTTTTGGTTTTGGTCTTGGCCATGCAGATATTCTCCTTCAAGGGGGATAGGGCGGGTCATCCATTAGGTAGCTGCCCCGCCGCGCCGCCGCGCGTTCGGCGCGGTGTCATCGTTCGGGCGTGTATCGGCATACACTTCCTCACTCTTCCTTGCACCGAACGCGCGGCAACACGGCGCGGGTGGCCACCCAATGGATGGCACGCCCTGGCTTCACAATAACCAAGCTAAACCATTTTGTGTAATCGAGCGTTTCACGTCTTTCTAATTGATGAAGTCTATTGAATCTCCCCCGTCGGCCGAGCTTGATGCTGGCCGGCGTGCCATCGATGGTGCCCTCAGTCGCGATCGCGGCCGTCTGCATGGCCTTTGGTCGCGCTGGCAGGCCAAGCCGGGCGACGCCGCCGCGCGGGCGGCATTCGGGCAAGCGCTGGCGGCGTCGGCCGCCGCGCGCGAGGCGCGGGCCGCGTCGGCACCGGCGATCACCCTGGACGAGTCGCTGCCGATCGCGCGGGAGAGCGAGCGCATTATCGAAGCGATTCGCCGCCATCCGGTGGTGGTGATCGCCGGCGAAACGGGTTCCGGCAAGACCACCCAGTTGCCCAAGCTTTGCCTGGCCGCCGGCCGTGGCGCGGCCGGTATGATCGGCTGCACACAGCCGCGCCGGATCGCCGCCCGCGCGGTGGCGCGACGGGTGGCGGAAGAGCTCAACACAGAGATAGGCGGTGCGGTCGGCTATCAGGTGCGCTTCACCGATCAAGTCGGACAGGACACCCGCATCAAGTTCATGACCGACGGCATCCTGTTGGCGGAGATCGCCAGCGACCGCTGGCTGTCGGCCTACGACACGGTGATCATCGACGAGGCCCACGAACGCAGCCTCAATATCGATTTCCTGCTCGGCTACCTGAAGCAGCTGCTGCGCAAGCGTCGTGATCTGAAGGTGGTGGTGACCTCGGCGACCATCGATACCGAACGCTTCGCCCGCCATTTCGATGGTGCACCGGTGATCAGCGTGGAAGGCCGCACCTACCCGGTGGAAGTGCGCTATCGCCCGCCCGGCGAAAACGGACAGGACGCCCCATCTTCCACGTCGGACAGCCAACGTGGCGGAAGAGTCGAAAAGGAATCCGACCCGGTTTCGACCCAGGACGCCATCGTGGCGGCCATGGACGAAATCACTCGCCTGGATCCGCGTGGCGACGTGCTGCTGTTCCTGCCTGGCGAGCGCGAGATTCGCGACGCCCACCAGGCGCTGGAGCGCCGCAAGTACCGCGAGACCGAAGTGCTGCCGCTGTATGCGCGGCTGTCGGCGAAAGACCAGGATCGCGTATTCAACCCGGGGCCGAAGCGTCGGCTGGTGCTGGCCACCAACGTCGCCGAAACTTCGCTGACAGTGCCGCGTATCCGCTACGTGATCGATCCGGGCTATGCGCGCGTCAAGCGCTACAGTCCACGGCAGAAACTGGACCGGCTGCATATCGAACCGGTATCGCAGGCCAGCGCCAACCAGCGCAAGGGACGCTGCGGCCGCATCGCCGAAGGCATCTGCTACCGGCTGTATTCGGAAGCCGACTTCCAGTCGCGGGCGGAGTTCACCGATCCCGAGATCCGGCGCTCCAGCCTGGCGGGCGTGATCCTGCGGATGCTTCAATTGGGACTGGGAAAGATCGAGGACTTTCCATTCCTGGAACCGCCGGACGAACGTGCCGTAGCCGACGGGTGGCAGCAGCTGGCGGAGCTGGGCGCGATCGACAAGGACCGGAAGCTCACCGCCATCGGCCGGCAGATGGCACGCCTGCCGGTGGACGTAAAGCTAGCGCGCATGCTGGTGGCCGCGCAGCAACACCGCTGCTTGCGCGAGATGATCGTCATCGCATCGTTCCTGGGCATCCAGGATCCGCGCGAACGGCCGCCGGAGGCGCGCGAAGCCGCCGACAACGCACACGCGAAGTTCGCCGATACGCGTTCGGAATTCCTGGGCATCGTGAAGTTGTGGGATGCGTACCGCCAAGCCCACGAAGACCTCACCCAATCGAAGTTGCGCGACTGGTGCGAGCGCCATTTCCTCGGCTTCCTGCGTATGCGCGAGTGGCGCGAACTGCACCGCCAGCTATTGCTGCTGTGCGAGGAGCTGGGCTGGTCGCTGGAAGCATCCGTCACCGGCAACCCCGAAACAGAGAGTCCGGCCTTGAGAAGGGAGGCCAACGAGCAGGGGAACGTCCCCCCTTTGAAAAAGGGGGGCAGGGGGGATTTGCTTTCCGCGCAAAAGGCACTCAGAACAAAAGCAAGCCCACAGGCCGCTTCGCGCAACAGCCGAATGGCTGGTCAACGGAACGAACAAACTAGAACTGTCGAGATGCTATCGGAGAAGCAGCGGCAAGCCGCCTATGTCGCGCTGCATCGCGCACTGATAGCCGGTCTGCCGACCCAGATCGGGCACCGCACCGAAAAAGGCGATTTCCAGGCGCCGCGGCAACGCCGGTTTCACGTGTTTCCCGGTTCGGCGCTGGCAAAGAAGTCGCCGCCGTGGCTGCTCAGCGCCACCTTGCTCGACACGCAGCGCGTGTGGGGCCTCACCAATGCGGGCATCGAGCCGGACTGGGTGATCGCGGAAGTTCCGCACCTGCTGGCGCGCAAGCATTTCGACCCGCATTGGTCGCGTGCGCAGGGACACGTGCTGGCCTCCGAACAGATCAGTCTGTTCGGCCTGGTGTTGGCGCCGAAGAAGCCGGTTCACTATGGACGTATCGCGCCAACCGAAGCGCACGACATCTTCGTGCGCCAGGCGCTGGTCACCGGCGAAATCAACACGCGCGCGAGTTTCATCGCCGACAATTTGAAGACGTTGGAACAAGCGCGCGAGGAAGAGGCCAAGCTGCGCCGTGCGGGGTTGATCGCCGACGAGGACTGGCAGGCGCGCTGGTACCTGGATCGAATTCCGGCCGATATCCATTCGGCGGCTGGGCTGGACGCCTGGCACAAGAATCTGCCCCCGGAAGCGCGTCAAAAGCTGCGATGGAGCTTGAGCGATCTTTTGCCGGGCGAGGGTAGCGAAGAGGACAGGTTCCCCAAATATTTCGTCCTCGGCGATGCGCGATTGCCGCTGCACTACAAGTTCGAACCCGGTGCCCCTGACGACGGTGTGACCTTGGACGTGCCGATCCATCTGTTGAATGCGCTGGACCCGGCTCGCTTGTCGTGGTTGGCGCCCGGTTTCATCGCCGAAAAGGCGGCGGGCCTGATTCGCACGCTGCCCAAGGCGATGCGGCGCAATTACGTGCCCGCACCGGATTTCGGCCGCGCTTTCTTCGAAGCCCATCCGCAACCCAGCGCGGATGATATTCGCGGCGAACTGGCGCGTTTCCTTTCGCGCGCTACCGGCGCGGCGGCAACGGCGATCGATTTCGACGAGAGCGCGTTGGAAGCGCATCTGCGCATGAACCTGCGTCTGCGCGAGCGCGACGGAAAGATACTGGCGGAATCCCGCGACCTGGATGCCTTGCGCGCACGTTTTGGCGAACTCGCCGGGCAGGCGTTTGCCGCCCGTGCCGGCCGCGAGCTGGCCGCCGAAGGCTTGCGCGATTTCCCGGCAGGCGCGATTCCCGCGCAAGTGCCAGGCGAGGCCGGAGTGCCGGCCTATCCGGCATTGGTCGATCAGGGTGACTCCGCCGCACTGCGTGTTTTCGCTGATCGCACGGAAGCCGATGCGGCGCATCCACTGGGTGTGCGCCGGTTGTTGGAGATCGCCTTGGCCGAGAAGGCCAAACAGGCACGCAAGCAACTGCCGATACCGCCCAAGACAGGGCTGCTGTATGCGGCGATCGAGTCGCAGGAACGGCTGCGCGGCGACCTGGTGGAAGCAGCGCTCAATGCGGTGCTCGCCGATGGCCTGGGCGATATCCGCGACCGCACCGCGTTCGAGCAGCGTCGGGACGATGCCGGCAAACGGCTATTCGGCGAAGCCATGGAGCGTTTGAAGTTGGCGGAAACGATTCTGTCGGCGGTGGCGGAAGTAAAACCGCAATTGGAGTCGCCGCTGATGGGTTGGGCGCGCGGTAATCTGGACGATCTGCGTGCGCAGTTGGATGCGTTGATCCACCCCGGCTTTCTCCGCGATACGCCTGCGGATGCATTGACGCAGTTGCCACGCTATCTGAAGGCGATGTCGTTGCGTGCCGAGCGCGCCAAGCGGGATCCGGCCAGGGATCAGGCACGGATGCTGGAGATCAAGCCGTTCGTCGATGCGCTGGAAGATGCGGCGGCGTTGGGCAGGCAAGCCGATCCGCAATGGCAAGCGCTACGCTGGGATCTGGAAGAATTGCGCGTGTCGATGTTCGCGCAGGAGCTGGGTGCTCGCGCCGGCATATCGCCCAAGAAACTCGCGCAGCGCCTCCAGGCGCTGCGCCAATAACGACACGGAGAAGTTTTGAAGCGGCGGCTCAGTCGAGCCGCTGCACTTTGGCGCTCGGATTGTGGCCATCGACGCGCAGATACCAGCCGCTGATCTTGCCCGGCGTCACCTGCACTTTGGGAGCGGGGACTGCCTTTCCTACGTAATAGTCGCCTTCGACGACGCGCCAGCGCTGGCCGTTTTCGAGGGTGAAGGTCGTGCCCTTCGACCAGCCCTTGAATTCGCCTTTCAATGTGGTGTTGATAGGTTCGCCGCCGCCGCCAAACAATCCGCCCGACTTACGCCCCACGCTTTCGGCCGTGGCGGCCTGTACGACGGTTTTCTGTTCTTCGCTCAGCAGCGAGTTCAGCAGTTCCAACTGTTCGAAGGACAACTGGTCCAGGCCGGTTGCCTTGAATTGTTCCGGCGTCAGCCGCTTTTCGATAGCGACATAATTGCGTTCCGCATGTGCGGCGGCGGTATGCATCAGCAGGGCGACGGCGAGGGCAAGAGGAAGAAAGATGCGCATGGTGAGAGCCTGTTGTGGAAGTCGATAGCGGGTCGAACGGTTTACTTGATGCGGCGGACTGGTGCCGCGGTGTTGTAGCCCTTGATCTGCATGAACCATTTGTTGCCGAAGTTCGACGGCTTGATGATTACCGCCGGATTGGTTTTACGGACGCCGGCCAGCGAAGCGGGTTCGATTTGTTCCCAGACCTGCCCATTCTCCAGCGTGTACTGCCTGCCTTGGGCGAAACCCTTGAACTCGCCGGCGATAGTGCTGTTGATGGGCTCATCGGATCCGAAATCGAAAAAGCCGCGGTTTTCCTGCTCCACTTCCTTGCGTGTGGTTTCCTTTGCGGCGGCGACCGCGACCTCGGTCTCCTGGGTCACCTTGCGTTGCAGCCACGCGTTGAGCGCAGCGAGTTCGGTGGGCGTCAGCTTGCCGAGCCCGGCTGCCTTGAACTCCGCCTCGGTCATCGCCTGCTGCAGGTCGCCCGCTGCGCGGTCCTGGGCTGAGCCATGCAGCGCAGCAGTGAATAAAAGGAAAAATAGAAACAAGCGGGTCGTATTCATGACTGTTCCTGGAGGCGGCTGGCCGGTAGTGTAGTCGTAACCGGCGGCACCGTGCCGTCGTTCCATTGCACCTCATGAGTCTCGCCGCCGCCGACATCGCCGCCGTGCTTCAGCGTCCTGCCGCCGCCAGCATCGCGCCGGCGCTTCGCAGTGCGCTGGACGATGCTCTGCGTGCACCGGATGCGCTGGCGCAGCTTCCAGACACCTTATCGGTGGTGGCCGATACCTTGGATACCTTGGCGGCACTTTCCGCCGATGGCGAGGTGATCGCGGCAGCGCTGTTGTTCGGTTTGCCGCGCTGCCACCAGGCCATGGCGGGGCTGATCGCCAAGACCTATCCCGGCATTGCGGGGTTGCTCGAAGGCCAGAGCGCCGCGGCCCAGGTGTGGGCACTGCATGCGGAGCAATCCCGAGGAGCGAACACCGAAGGATTGCGGCGCTTGCTGCTGGCCATCGTCAGGGATTTGCGAGTGGTGCCGATCCTGCTTGCGCGGCAGCTCGCACGCATGCGCGAAGCGGATCGGTTGCCGGAAGGCGAACGGCGTGGATTGGCGCAACTGGCACGCGACATCCATGCGCCGCTGGCCAACCGCCTGGGCATTTGGCAGCTGAAGTGGGAATTGGAAGACTTGGCGTTCCGCTATCTTGAGCCGGACACCTACCGCCAGATAGCCGCGCAACTGCACGAAACGCGTATCGGGCGCGAACGTTACATCGAATCGGTGAAGGCGGCGTTGCGCGGCGCACTGGCCGAGCAGGGCATCCGCGCGGAAATCAGCGGCCGGCCGAAGCACATCTACAGCATCTGGCGAAAGATGCAGAAGAAGCAGGTGTCGTTCGAGGAACTCTACGACCTGCGCGCGGTACGCGTCGCCGTCGACGACGTGGCGGCCTGCTACGCCGCGCTCGGTGTCGTGCACGCGTTGTGGGTTCCCATCCCCAGCGAATTCGACGACTACATCGCCCGCCCCAAGGCCAACGACTACCGGTCGCTGCACACGGCGGTGGTCGGGCCGGAAGGGCGGACACTGGAAGTACAGATACGCACCCACGAGATGCACGCGCAGGCCGAGCTCGGCGTGGCCGCGCATTGGCGTTACAAGGAAGGGGGCGCCGACAAGGCGTTCGACCGCAAGATCGCCTGGATGCGGCGGTTGCTGGACAACGCCGGCGAAAGCGGCCGCGAAGGCGATGAGGCACTGGCTGGCGACCTGGGCGCCGAGCTGGTCGAAGAGCGTGTCTACACATTGACGCCGAAAGGCGAAGTGATCGATCTCCCGCAGGGCGGCACCGTACTGGATTTCGCCTATCACGTGCACACCATGGTCGGGCACCGCACCCGCGGCGCCAAGGTCAATGGCCGTATCGTCCCGCTGAGCCACAAACTGCATAGCGGCGACCGCGTCGAGATACTGACGTCCAAAACCGGCGAGCCGCGTCGCGATTGGTTGCTGCCGGCCAATGGTTTCCTGGCCAGCGGACGCTCCCGCGACAAGGTGCGGGCCTGGTTCCACAAACTGGATCGGGCACGCAACGTGCAGGCTGGCCGCGAGCTGCTGGAGCGCGAACTCAAACGGCTGGGCCTGCATCACGCCGATCTGCAACCGATGGCAAAAAAATTCCACGCCGAAAGCGTGGACGATCTGTACATCCAGGTCGCGCTGGGCGACGTGGGGCCCAATCAGATCGGCCGTGCGCTGCATGAAGAGCAACGCGCATCGACGCAGGCGCCATCGCCGCCCGGTCTGTCGCAGCGGCGCCCGCCCAGACGGCCGCCACCGGCGTCGAAATCGAAATTCACTGTGCAGGGTGTCGGCAATTTGCTGGTGCAGCTGGCGCGCTGCTGCCAGCCGGTTCCAGGCGAACCCATCGCCGGTTATCTGACCCGCGGCCGCGGCGTTACCGTGCATCGTAGCCACTGCGCGGCGTTCGCGCGTTTGGCCGCGGCCAATCCGCAACGTGTGCTGCCGGTGGAATGGGGGCAAGCCGGTGGCGGTTACGAGGTCGACGTGCAGATCGCGGCCATCGACCGCAAATGGTTGCTCAAGGACGTGACCACCCTGATCGCCCAGGAAGACGCCAACGTGCTGGACATCAACAGCAACAACGTCGCCGGCAGCGGCCGGGTGCATTTGCGGCTGCGCCTGCGGGTCACGGATTTCGGCCAGCTTTCGACGCTGTTGGGCAAGCTCGACGCACTGCCGGGCGTGGAAGAGGCGCGACGTTCAGCCTAAATCTGTCTGACGCACGGTAGGAGCGGCGCCGGGGGGGGGGGGGGTATTGGGGGGGGGGGGTGTTTAAATATCGCGGCCCAGGGGGGGGGCGACAGGCGACCCCTGGG
>CBFGZY010000069.1:0-21420 GCA_965653375.1 uncultured Pseudoxanthomonas sp. | reverse complement strand
GCGCCTCAAGATGAGATCTCCCGGGGCACAAGCCCCCTAAAGGAACCATCAAGACTAGGTGGTTGATAGGTCAGGTGTGTAAGTGGGGCAACCCATTGAGCTAACTGATACTAATGATCCGTGCGGCTTGACCATATAACCTCAAGTTGCCTTGGACTCGACGAACATGTCGATGAAATCCAAATAGCAAGCTACGTCACAAGACCCTATGCGAGACGGTGCGGCTCCGTTCTATCGGATGCCTGCACGCTCCAACCGTCTCCCTGGTGAAATTAGCGCTGTGGTCCCACCCGTTCCCATCCCGAACACGGAAGTGAAACGCAGCCGCGCCGATGGTAGTGTGGCTTAAGCCATGCAAGAGTAGGTCATCGCCAGGGGCTTTACCCCAAACCCCCAATCTCGTAAGAGATTGGGGGTTTTTTATTGTCTCCACTTGGCGAACAATCAACGGCTTGTCAGTACTGGGGAGTTCTGCGATGAAGCCACGATCGCTGTTGATTGGTTTGGTGTTGATCCTTTCGGCTGCTTCCGATCTACATGCGTCCGATGCACAGACGCAGAAGGAGGTATCGCCGAGCACGAGGCGGTTGCACGACGAAATTCTGGTGCTGGACACGCACCTCGATACACCGGCCAATTTCTCTCGCCCGGGCTGGCGCATCGCCGACAGCCACGAGAAAGACGCGGATCTCGCCCAAGTCGACTTGCCCCGCATGAAAGTGGGTGGGTTGGATGGCGGTTTTTGGGTGATCTACACCGGACAGGGAGCTCGGGATGCCGCCGGCAATCGCGAAGCGCGCGACCATGCGTTGGAGAGGATGGTCGCTATCCACAGGATGCTGGCGGCCAACGCTGCCGACTTCCAGTTGGCGCTGACTGCCGATGACGCCGAGCGGATTGCGGCGGACGGCAAACGTGTCGTCTTCATCAGCATGGAGAACGCGTCGCCGCTGGCCTCCGATCCCACGTTGCTGAGCGCGTACCATCGATTGGGCCTGCGCATGCTGGGCATCACCCACGTGCTGAACAACGATTTCGGCGATTCCTCGACCGATGCTAAAGGTCGGGAATGGGGCGGCCTGAGTCCGAAAGGACGCGACCTGGTGAGTGAAGCAAACCGCTTGGGCATCGTGCTGGACGCCTCGCATGCCAGTGACGACGTATTCGACCAAGTGCTGGAGCTCTCAAAGGCTCCGATCGTTCTGTCGCACACCAGCGCCGACGCCATATACGACCATCCTCGCAACATAGACGACGCACGAATCCGCAAACTTGCGGCGAAAGGTGGGGTAATCCACGTCAACGCCTACGGTGGGTACCTGATTGAAGTGCCGAAGAACCCCGCACGTGACCAGGCGCTATCCGCCTTGTCCAAGAAATATGGGTCCGAAAGTGGCTTGCGCCCGGAGCAAATCCAGTCGTACTTAAAGGAAAGGCACGCGATCGATCAGCAGCATCCGGTGCCACGAGCCACATTGGACGACTACATGCGCCACTTGCTGCATATCTTGAAAGTCGCTGGGCCGGAGCACGTGGGCATTGGCGCGGACTGGGACGGCGGTGGCGGTGTGGTTGGCCTGGAGGACGTTTCCGCGTTGCCTGTGATCACGGAACGACTACGGCAGGCGGGGTATACGGATCAGGACATCCGCAACATCTGGGGCGGCAACCTGCTGAGGGTGTTGCGGGCGGTCCAGGGCCCGGCCCAGGGCGCAAACGGGCTTGGCCAGTAAAAACATAAACTTACGTTGAACAAAAGGCAGCAGTTGTTCCATCGACAGGACGATGGGGAACTATTTCACGGGTTAGCAGTCGAATCTCCCGACTGCTAATATGGTGCCTATGAACCAGACCTCCCCCGCCACCGCTTTGGTGGCCAACAACCTCCCGATTCCCAGTGCGCTCGGTTCGCTGGACGCCTACATCGGTGCCGTGCACCAGATTCCGGTGCTGACGGTCGATGAGGAGCAGGAACTGGCGCGTCGTTATCGCGAAAAAGAAGACCTGGACGCCGCGCGCGAACTGGTGCATTCGCACCTGCGCTTCGTGGTGCACGTAGCCCGCGGGTATAGCGGCTACGGGCTGCAGCTGGGCGACCTGATCCAGGAAGGCAACATCGGCTTGATGAAAGCGGTGAAGCGTTTCGACCCGGAAATGGGCGTGCGCCTGGTGAGCTTCGCGGTGCATTGGATCCGTGCCGAGATGCACGAGTTCATTCTCAAGAATTGGCGCATCGTCAAAGTCGCCACCACCAAGGCGCAACGCAAGCTGTTCTTCAACCTGCGCAAGTCCAAGACCCGTCTGGGATGGATGAACGCGGCGGAAGTCAGTGCGGTGGCGAAGGACCTCAACGTGTCCGAGCGCGAGGTCTTGGAAATGGAATCGCGCCTGTCGGGCCGAGACATCGGTTTTGATGCGCCGACGGACGAAGACGAAGACCACGCTCCACCGTCGCCTGCCAGCTACTTGGTAGCGCACGACGAGGATCCTTCGCAGGCGTACGAACGTGCCGACAGCGAGGACAATCAGTTGGAGCTGCTGCGCGAAGGCTTGGCTGGTTTGGATCAGCGTTCGCGCGACATCATCAAGCGCCGCTGGCTGGATGCCGACAGCAAGATCACGCTGCAGGAACTGGCCGATGAGTACGGCGTCTCCGCCGAACGCATTCGCCAGGTCGAAGCCAATGCGCTGAAAAAGATGAAAGCGCTGTTCGCCGCTTAAGTAAGACAGCGAATCAATCAAGCACGCAGACGGCTCCGGAAACGGAGCCGTTCTGCTTTGCAAGATTCGGATATCGGCGGACGAGGCGGCGGCGCAAGATGAGCTCACCGACCAGGAGTTCATCATGGCTTACCGCATTACCGGCTTGGCGCCGGAACCGTTCCAGAAACTATGGGTGATGGAAGACGACGCGCTCGCTGCACTGCATGTGCGCCGCATGGTGGCCGATAGCGACCGCGGATTCCCCTGCCGCATTTCGCTGCAGGACGCTCGCACCGGCGAGTCCTTGCTGCTGCTTCCGTATCAGCATCACGATGTCCAAGGCCCGTACCGGGCCAGTGGCCCGATCTTCGTCAGGCAGCAGGCAACCGTTACGGCAAGTTTCGAGGATCAGGTTCCGCCTTCCTTTCTGCACCGCCTGCTCTCCGTCCGCGCCTATGACGAACACGGATGGATGCATGCCGCAGAAGTAGTGGAGGGTGCAGCGCTGGAGGCCTCCATCGTCGGCTTCTTCGAAAGCGACCAGGTCGCTTATCTGCATATCCACAATGCGCGGCCGGGTTGCTATGCCTGCCGTGTGGATCGCGCCTGATCGCCTTCGTCGTCACCGGCTTGGCCGCCCAAGATAATCCGGGCGCCACGCTGGTAGCTCCAATACGCCCAAGCCCAATTGAGCAGGACGACGATCCGATTGCGAAAGCCGATGAGAAAGAAAACGTGCGCTGCCAGCCAGAACCACCAGGCCAGCAATCCCGAGAACTTTAATTTGCCGAAATCCACCACGGCTGCCATGCGGCCGATGGTGGCGAGATTGCCGTAGTCCTTGTAACGGAACGGTGCCACTTCCGACCTGGCAAGACGTGCTTGGATGGCCTCGGCCACGTGCCGTCCCATTTGCTTTGCAGCGGGCGCAACGCCGGGCACGGGTTTGCCGTCGGACACGATCGCCGCCAAGTCGCCGGCGACGAAAATATCGGGATAGCCAGGCACGCTGAGGTCTGGCTGCACCAGCACGCGGCCGGCGCGGTCCAGTGGAACGGAGAGCGATTTGGCTAATGGTGAAGCCGCCACTCCAGCTGCCCAGACCACGGTTTTTGCCGCGACGAAATCGTCGCCCAATCGGTAGCCATCTTCGTTGATATCGGTGACGGGGACGCCGACGGATACTTCCACGCCCAGTCGCGACAGCTGCCGGCGGGCTTTCTCCGACAGCGATTCCGGAAACGAGGCCAGCACGCGTGGTCCGGCTTCGATCAGGCGCACTCGCGCCTCGGAAGGATCGATGTTGCGGAACTCGTTCTTCAGCGTATGGCGCGCGATTTCAGCCAGCGTGCCGGCCAGTTCCACGCCAGTCGGACCAGCGCCGACGATGGCGAAGTTCAACCACGCGGCGCGCCGTTCGGGATCCGTCTCCGCTTCTGCACGTTCGAACGCCAACAGCAGATGGCGGCGCAGCTGAAGCGCGTCATCCAATGTCTTCAAGCCGGGTGCGTGGGGAGCCCATTCGTCGTGGCCGAAATAGGCGTGGGTGGCGCCAGTAGCGACCAGTAAGTAATCGAACGTCAGCTTGCTGCCATCGTCCAGCCTTACTTCTTTTTGCTGGGGCTCGATCGCACGTACTTCTGCCAATCGAACTTCCACGTTGGTTTGCTTGCGCAGGATGTGCCTTAGCGGCGCGGCGATGTCCGGTGCCGACAAGCCGGCGGTGGCCACCTGATAAAGAAGCGGTTGGAAAAGGTGGTGATTGTGGCGGTCGACAAGCGTGATGCGCACCGCTGAATTCGCCAATGCGCGGGTTGCCCAGAGGCCGGCGAAACCGCCGCCGAGGATGACGATATGAGGGATCGATGTGTTCGAAGAAGTCATGGTGTTAACGGGCCCTAATAGAGATCGATGGGGTCGACGTCCAACGACCAGCGCGTCTTGCGCGCTTCGGGCAGGTCGTAGAAGGCGGGCATGGTGTGATCGAGCAGACGATGCAGCAGGCGCCGGTCGGGAGCCGAAAGCAACAGCTGCATGCGATGCATGCCGGCTCGCTTGGGCATCGGTGCCGGCAGCGGTCCATGCATTTCCAGGGTCGGGTCTTGAGCGCGTAATCGCTGCTTGGCCGCTTGCAGGAAATTCAATGCGGCGTCGCTTTGCTGCGCTTCTGCGCGCAGTAACGCCAAGTGGGCGAAGGGCGGAAAACCCGCGGCTTCGCGTTGCTGCAGCTCGGCTTCGGCAAAGGCGTGGTAGCCGCCGTTGATCAGCGTATTGAGTAGCGGATGATCTGGGTGATGTGTCTGTAGCCACACTTCTCCGCGCTTTTCCGCACGGCCCGCACGGCCCGCCACTTGTATGAGTTGTTGGGCCAGTTTCTCGCCGGCGCGGAAATCGGTGGAGAACAATCCCTCGTCCACGCCGACCACTACGACCAGCGTCAGGTGTGGCAGATCGTGACCCTTCGCCAGAATCTGGGTGCCGACCAGAATGCCGGCCCGGTCACCAAGCGACGCCAGATGCTTGGCCAGTGCGTCGCGGCGCTGGGTGGTGGTGCGGTCGATGCGCAGTACGGGAACATCGGCAAAGACTTCCGCCAGCGTTTCTTCCAGCCGCTCGGTGCCGATGCCTTGCGGCTGCAAGGCCAGGCCGCCACAGTCCGGGCATGCGGGAGGCGCGGTCTGGCGCGCACCGCAGTGATGGCATTGCAGGCGCTTGCCGCCGCCATGCACCGTCATGGGGGAATCGCAGCGCTTGCAACGCGCGCTCCAGCCGCAGTCGTGGCACAGCAACACGGGCGCATAGCCACGACGGTTCTTGAACACCAGCACCTGGCCGCCGGTGTCGACTGCTTGCCGGATCGCCTGGATCACTTCGGGCAACAAGCCGGCCTGCTGCGATCGCTTGCGTACGTCCAATACCCTGACCGAGGGCGGCTTGGCGTCGCCAGCGCGATGCGACAGGCGGAGGTGCACATAACGCCCACTCCGAGCGTTGTGCAGCGACTCCATCGATGGCGTGGCGCTACCCAGCACCACGGGCACGGACAGCGCCTTGCCGCGTACCAGCGCGAAGTCGCGTGCGTGGTAGCGGATGCCGTCCTGCTGTTTGTAGCTGCCGTCGTGCTCTTCGTCGACGATGATCAGACCCGCATCCGGCAGCGGCGTGAACACCGCCGACCGCGTGCCCACCACCACTCGCGCTTCTCCGCGGGCGCAGGCGGCCCAGGTGCGCGCCCGCTCGTTGTCGTTCAAGCCCGAATGCAGCGCATGCACCGGTATGCCCAACCGGTTGCGAAACCGCGCGAGCGTTTGCGGGGTCAAGCCGATTTCAGGCACCAGCACCAAGGCTTGCCGGCCACGGAGCAGGCAGTCGGCAATGGCGTGCAGATAGACCTCCGTCTTGCCGCTGCCGGTGACACCGTCCAATAGCAGCGGCTGGAAACCTTCCGTCGCCAGGATGCTTGCCGCCGCCAGGTGCTGTTCTTCATTGAGCGCGGGACCGGCTTGAGGATGCGGTACCGGTGCAGCCGCCGGTACGGCGATGCGTTCGGCGTATCCGCGTTTGAGCAGGGCACGGGCAGCGCTGCGCCAGTCTTCCATCCGGAGGTCCAGAACATCTTCTTCCAGCGGCCCGGATTTGATCAGCTCCGCCAGTCGGCGCGGGCGGCCCTGGCGTAAGCCGTCCGCGTTGGCTATCCCGTCACCGCTCAGTCGCCACGCCCAAGCGTGCGTTTCCGGTATCGGTTCGCCCTGCCGCAACGGGGCCGGCAGCGCAGTGGCGAAAACCTCTCCCAGCGGTGCATGGGTGTAGCGCGCCAGCCATTGCAATGAATCCAGCAACTCGCCTTGGAAAAGTGGTGCTGCGTCCAGGATGGCCAGCACTTGGCGAAGCTCGTGGCTGTGATCGCCGGGCGGGACCACTTCGGTCACCACCCCCGTCAACTCGCGCGACCCGAAGGGCACCCGAACCCGCCGCCCGATGTCCGCGGAAGAAGCGATATGGCCGGAAGGCGGAAGGTAGTCGAAACCCCTGGGCAGGGGTACCGGCAGGGCGATTCTGAGCAGGGCGTCGGCGGGCATTCCTCGTCAGTTTAGCGGTCTGGCCGAGCGGCCGTGAGTCCCGCTTCAGTTGCATCAATATGCTGTCAATATCTTGACGAAACTCACGCAAGTGCCGGTTATGAAAAGGGATTCGGATTTATCCACACCATCTGTGGATAAATCTGTGCATCGCGCATTTGCTCCACGCCAAAACGAGCCTGCTACAAGCCTCCTCTCCATCTTGGCGAAAAAAACGCCATAGACACATTTTCTATAAAAATCAAAAACATAGATGTGAAACAAAGCTGAAATACAGTCTGTCGGGGTCTGCGCAAATGCCCTCATTACACAGTGGTGACCGCTGTGCACAACGCGTTTTGGCTGAAAGCCTTGTCCTGCCTTGGAGAGCAGATTTTGGCGGTCTGTCAAGCGTCCGGAACAACCCGGCGGATGGCTATGATGCGGCAGTCATGAACTCGATCTACCGTCAATTTCCAGCATGAGCGAAACCGGTGAAACGCCCGCGGCGTTGTCGGCCTTCCTGCGCGGTGTGGAGCGGCGAGCGGCCCTGTTCGCCCAGCTGCAGTCCGGAGACTCGGAGGTCGGCGACGTGGCGCTTGCGGCGGCCATGCGGGCATTCCGGAAGCACGCCGCCAGTGCGCCCATGGCCGAGTGGCCGCGCCGCTTCTGGGCCCTGCTGATCGCTTCGCCTGGGTTGCGGCAGGACGCCGCCGTCGCTCGTTGGCCGTCGGCGCTCCAGCGCTTGGGTACCTTGGCTCCGCCCGTGCGCGCGGCGCTGCTGACGCGGTTGGTCGCAGGCCTGGCGGAGGACGATGCCACCGCCGTGCTGGGGCTGGATCAAGCCGGCTACCGACAGGCACTGACCTCGGCCTGCCCGCAAGACTCCGCAGGTCAGCCGGATCCGGCCGGTTGGCGTCTGCTGGCCGAAGCCGTCCAGCAACAGTTGCGCGAACTGCCGCCGGAGCGATTGGCACGGCTGGCGAGGCTGCGCGAAAGCGCGGTTGCCGGAACCTCCGCGCAACCATCCAAGGCAGCGACCGCGCCTCGGTTTTCGCCGCAACCTTCGCAACCGACGCAAGCGCGGCGTTGGCGTTGGGCATTGCTGGTGGTGCTGGTTTGTGGCGGCGCCATCGCTGCCACGTATCGCTGGCCACAGATGTTCGCGTGGCTGTCCCTGCCGGGTGATTTATCCGCCGGGGCGGAAACGGGCGACCCGGGAACGGGACTCATCATGACCGAACCGCTGCCTTCGTCCGCGCCGGCGGCAAGTTACGACGCCGCTTTCGCACAGTTGTCGCATCCGGATTTCGAACTGTTGCTCGATCCGGAAGGCGAGGCCATGGCCCAGCAAGCCGATTTCTATGCCTGGTACGCGGCCGGTGGATTGTCCGAGACACTCGCTGCGGTGAGTACCGAAGAAAACACGCTTCCGGAGACCACCGATGCGGAGTTCTAATGCATTGGCGTTGCTGGTTGGCACGCTGTCGCTGATCGCGGCGGCGGCGTTCGGTCTGCCGAGGCTATCGCCGGACGTACAAGACACGCTGCAGCAACGCCGTTGGCGCTTGGACGCGTTGCCGCCGCCACAGCGCGCGGCTTTTGTGCAGCGGATGGCGGTTTGGGATGCGCTGCCGCGCGAGGAGCGCGAGGATCGACGCGCGCGCTACGCTGCATGGCGGGAATTGGATGAAGTCCAGCGCATGCGTGTGCATGCGGCGGGGGAGGAGATCCGGTCCCTGCCGCCCGAACAACAAGCGGCACTACGCTCGCGCTTCGATTCCTTGGACGAAATGCAACGCCGCGGTTGGCGCCTGGGGCCGGCGCTGGGCGCGGATTATCCCCGTTTGCAGCCGCTGTTCGGTTTCGTGCCGGAAGCCGAGCGCGCTGCCACGATGTCCTTACTACGGCAACTCGATGCCGAACAGCGCAACGACCTGGCGATGCTGGCGCAACGCATTCCTCCGCAGGAGCGAGCGGCCTTCCGGCGCGAGCTGCTGGCAGTGCCGACGGCGACACGCGGTGCTTGGCTGCGGTCGCGCCGCGATCAGTAATGGCCGGTGATTTTGGGGGCGGCGGCCGGCATCGAGGGTTTCCGAGTGGCCCCCTTATCCACCGACGAAGCTGGTGATCGCCAACAACAAGCCGGCAAACACCACGAGCGTGAAATAGAGGCTGCCCAGCACCACATACTTCGGCAAAGTGATCCACCAGCTTTGCCGATAGACGCGTCGCTGCATCAGCAGTAGATAGATCGGCATCGCCATCAGCACCAGCGACACGGCCAGGTTTGTTCCCGTCTCAAACCATGGCGCATAAGGGGCGATCACGTCGCTCAGGCCACCCAGCGCAAAGACGCTCAACAGCGCCAAGCAAAGCCAGGCATGGCTGTAGAGCGCCACGACGAGATGTTCCAGATATAAACGGCCGCTGCCCAGGTAGCCCAGCTTCAGCAGCAATGCGAACACCGGCACCAGCACGAACAGCGCAGAAGGTACTGCGCCGATGAAGGCTTCCTTGAACAGTTCGGGGTCCTTCTGCATGCGGGGAAGGTTTTCCTGCGCACGCGCGAGTTTTTTGTTCAACCAGCGGTTCGCCAGATCGGGTAGCCAGGCGATACGGACCGGATTGTCGGTGGGATGCCAGCGTTTTCCGCCGTTGGAGAACAGCGACCCTTGCCCGGGATCCGGCAGCGGCTGGCCTTCCGGTATCGGGTCCGGCTTCAGCAGCAAGGGATGGTCGGGCTGCAACTGCGCGATGCGCTGCCGTGCACGTACCTGGGTGGCGCGGATATTTTCTTCGAGCTGTTGCCGCGGATGCACAAGCACTGCGGGAAGCGTGGCGCGGGCAGTAAGCAGGCCTTCGATCGTTTCGTCGCGCAGGGCAAGTACTTCTTGCGCTGTTTTCAAGTGCTGGAAATCAACGCCGCCGACGTCCTTGTTGCCGGGTGCAGCCTGCTGACCGGGTGGCACGGGAATGGCCGGAAGATCGGCGCTGCCGCTGAAATGAACCACGTACTGCGCGACGAAGAAGGTGAGCACGCTGAGGATAACGAACAACCTTAGCGGCGCGATGTAGCGCACACGGTGGCCGGCCAGGTAAGCGTTGGCCAGGCGACCTGGCGACAAGAGCTCGCGCAGCGTACGGAAGATGCGGCCATCCAAATGCCAGAACGATTCGAAAAACTCTTCCAGCGCGTGGCCCGCATGGCGCAGCGGACTATGGGCATTCTGTCCGCAGAGATGGCAGTAGCCGCCCTGCAATGGTGTGTGGCAGTTCTCGCATGCGCTTGCGTGCGCATGTTCGGCGACGATCTGGTTCATAAGCGGTGAAGGGCCCCCTGGCGTAAGCGGTTAAGATACCGGTCTGCCGCGACCCGGTGCCAGCGCGCGACCGCGCGACCGTAGTTCGGCTGCTTCGGATCCCATGTCGTCCTCAACATTCCCCTCCCCGCGCTTCGGTCATGAAGTGCGCGCCACCGCCACGCTCGCATTGCCGCTGGTGCTGGGTCATGTCTCCACCGGCCTGATCGGCTTCGTCGACAATGTCATCGCCGGTCACCACGGCACGCAAACGCTTGCCGCGGTGACGGTGGGCACGGCGTTGCTCTGGCTACCCATGATGATCCCCATCGGGACGTTGATTTCGCTGACTGCGTCGGTGTCGCAGTTGAACGGCGCGGGTCGGCGCAGCGAAATCGGACCGTTGTTCCGGCAGGCGTTGTGGCTGTCGCTTGGGTTGAGCTCGCTGATGTTCCTCTTCCTCAGCCTCGCGCCCTATGGATTGACCAGGTTCGGCATAGCACCGGAGATCGTGCCCGGCGCCACCGCCTTTCTGCACGGCATCCGTTGGGGCGTACCCGCACTGACCCTGTTCTTCTGCATGCGCTACCTGAGCGAGGGCATGCACTGGACGTTGCCGACCATGTTGTTGGGATTTGGTGGCTTGCTGGTGCTGGCCCCGCTCGGCTATGTGTTGGCGTTCGGCAAGTTCGGATTGCCGGAAATGGGCGCCGGAGGCCTAGGAACCGCTTCGGCCATCATGATGTGGATGCAGGCGAGCACGTTCGCGATTTACTTGTGGAACTCCAAGCGCTTCGCCCATCTGCAACTCTTCCATCGTTTCGACCCACCGCATTGGCAGCCCATCGGGCAACTGCTGAAGACCGGTTTGCCGATCGGCATCACCGTGCTGATGGAAGGCAGCTTGTTCATCGTCACCGCCTTGCTGATCGCGCGGCTGGGAGCGACACCCGCGGCGGCCCATCAGATCGCCATCAATGTGGCGGCGTTGTGTTTCATGGTTCCGATGGGCGTGGCCGAGGCGACGACAGTGCGGGTAGGGCACGCGGTAGGCGCGAACGATCCGCAAGGAGTCCGCCGCGCCGCATATGCGGGCTACGCCATCGTGTTGGCCACGCAGACGCTGTCCGCGTTGGCGCTGCTGTTCGGACACGATGCCGTGGTGGCGCTCTACACGCGTGATCTGGCGGTGGCGGGAATGGCGGGGACGTTGTTGCTGTTCGCGGCGGCGTTCCAATTCCCGGATGGCATCCAGGTACTTTCCGCCGGCGCACTGCGCGGCTTGAAAGACACTCGGGTTCCGATGTGGCTGGCGGCATTTTCGTATTGGGGCCTAGGCATGCCGTTGGGCGCCGGGCTGGGCCTGGGGCTGGGCTGGGGGCCGCCGGGCATGTGGTTGGGACTGATTCTGGGACTGACCGCGGCGGCGGTGCTGATGAGTTGGCGTTTTCGCAGGAGCAGTCGTCATTGGCCGGTGCGGATGGTTGGACAGCCGCAGTCACGTTGACGGTGCGTGACGGCACGGTGACTAAAGGGGCATGAAAATCCGGAACCATACGCGCTAAAGTGGCTACAGCCATACGGAGTCGATCATGAACCAACCTGTCCGACGCGGACCCATCGCCACGTTCTTCGTGGGTTTGTGGGACGTGATGAATTTCACTCGCAAGCTGGTCCTCAACTTGCTGTTCTTCGGGCTGTTGTTCCTGTTCCTGATCATCTTTTTGGTGGCGGTGGGTAGTGGCGGTGGCGTCAAGCCGTTGACCGAGCGCACGACCCTGGTGATCGCCCCGGAAGGCCGCCTGGTGGAGCAGTACACCGCCGATCCGGCGACCCGCGCGTTGGCCAAAGCCCTGGGCGACAAGAGCGCCGAGGAAATACAGCTGCGCGATTTGCTGCGTGCACTGGAAGCCGCGCGTACCGACAAGAAGATCGAACGCGTCCTGTTGCGTGTGGACCGGCTGGAACCCAGCGGTTACGCATCGCTGCGGGATGTCGCCGCGGCACTGGCCAAGTTCCGCCAGTCCGGCAAGCAGATCGTCGCCTTCGGCGAGAACATGAGCCAGGGCCAGTACCTGCTGGCCGCGCAGGCCAACGAGGTCTACATCGACCCGATGGGCAGCCTGATCCTGGAAGGCCTGGGCCGTTACCGCCAGTACTACCGCCAGGGCCTGGAGGAAAAACTGGGCGTGGATGTGCACGTGTTCAAGGTGGGCGAGTACAAGTCCGCGGTCGAGCCGTTCGTGCTGGATGCGGCCTCCAAGGAAGCCAAGGAAGCCGATCTGTATTGGATGAGCGATGTCTGGCAGCGTTTCCTGGATGACATCGCCAAAGCACGCAAGGTGACCGCAGCGCAGCTGGCTGCCGGCATCGACACCATGCCCGAAGGTATCGCGGCCGCCGGCGGCGACCTGGCCAAGTTCGCCCTGCAGCAGAAGCTGGTGGACGGCCTGAAAACGCAAGAGCAGGTGGAAGATCTGCTGGCCGAGCGCGGGGTGGCGGATGAGGACTCCGAAAGCGGCTTCCGCGAAGTGGGTCTTGATGGTTACCTGCTGCAACTGGACAGCAAGCGCCCGCCGCTAAGCCAGCGTCCGCAGGTCGCGGTGGTGGTGGCCGAGGGCGAAATCACCGAGGGCGACCAGCCGGCCGGCCGTGTCGGCGGCGAGTCCACTTCCGCGCTGTTGCGCGAAGCCCGCGACGACGACGATGTGAAGGCGGTGGTGCTGCGCGTCGATTCGCCCGGTGGCGGCGTGTTTGCCTCCGAGCAGATCCGCCGCGAAGTGGCCGCGCTCAAGGCAGCCGGCAAGCCGGTCGTGGTCTCGATGGGCGATCTGGCCGCGTCCGGTGGTTATTGGATATCGATGAATGCCGACCGCATTTACGCCGACCCCTCCACCATTACTGGTTCCATCGGTATCTTCGGCATGATCCCGACCGTGCCGCGCACGCTGGAGAAGATCGGCGTGCACACCGATGGCGTGGGCACCACGCGCTTCGCCGGCGCTTTCGACATCACCCGTCCGCTGGATCCGGCGGTGGGTCGCGTGATCCAGTCGATCATCGACAAGGGCTACGCCGATTTCACCGGCAAAGTAGCGGATGCGCGCAAGCGGTCGGTGGAAGATATCGACGCCGTCGCTCGTGGTCGCGTATGGAGCGGTGCACAGGCCAAGGAGCGCGGGCTGGTCGACGAATTGGGCGGATTGGAAGCCGCGCTGACCGATGCCGCCAAGCGCGCCAAGCTGGGTGACACTGACAAATACCGCGTGCGCTACATCGAAAAAGAAGCTTCACCGTTCTCGCAATTCATGAGCGGCTTGGCCAGCAGCCACGCGGGCGCCGCCTTGCTGAAGAATTCCGACCTGGCACGCAGTCTGTTGGCGCATAGCCTGCCGGAAATGGAAGCGCAGTTGCGCTTCATCGACGAAGCCATCAACGACCGTAGCGGCGCCCCGGTGAAAACGCTGGCGTACTGCTTCTGCGGCTACTGATGCGGCAAGCGGCTTCCTTCGCCGAAGGAAGCCGCCCGTTGTCCATGATCGTCATCTGATGCCTGCACGTCTTTTTCTTGTTCGGTGCGAGCAGCGAACAAGGACTTGATAGCTGAGAAGGCGCAGGGTTCACCTCTGCCGATGCGAGGGTGGCTCTTTGCTGGAAACGCTTCTCAACAGCCGAAAGGCTGATCACGACGGTATTGCCGATTACGAGCAGCGCTCGATAATCTTCCGCTCCCCGCTCCCCGCTCCCCGCTCCCCCCGCCCCGCTCCCCGCTAAGGCAACGCCACGGCGCGCGCATCGGCCGCCGTCTGCACGTCCACCTCCACCGCCATGGCGTTGTCGATCGGCGCCTGGATGGTGTCGCGCAATTCGGTGGCTGCGGCGGCGGCCTTGGGTTCCGGCGGCTCATCGGTAGGCGGCGGTTCTGGCCGGCAGGCGACGCACAGGCCAAGCAAGCCAGCCAGCAGAATGGAACGGAGTGCCATGTTCATGCGTGCGTCCCTTGATGATGGGTGGCGTTATGCTACGCCCAACGGCGGAGGAGAGAGTGGTGGCAGCGAACCGTTGGCGGTTGGAGGGACAAACTGCGTTGGTTACCGGAGCCAGTGCCGGCATCGGCTTGGCGATCGCCCGCGAGCTGCTGGGCTTCGGTGCGGATGTGCTACTGGTGGCGCGCGATCCGGCCGCGCTGGAAACGACCTGCGACGAACTGGTCGATGAGTTCCCGGATCGCGAGATCCGTAGTCTCGCCGCGGATGTGGCCGACGACGAAGACCGGCGCGCCATTCTTGACTGGGTCGAGGATCATTCCGAGGCCATCAACATCCTGATCAACAATGCCGGTGGCAACGTCACCAAAGCCGCGGTGGATTACACCGAGGACGAATGGCGCGGGATTTTCGAAACCAACTTGTTCTCCGCGTTCGAGCTGTCGCGCTACGCTCATCCGCTGCTGACCCGCCATGCGGTATCCAGCATCGTCAATGTCGGCAGCGTCTCCGGCATGACTGCCGTGCGCAGTGGCGCACCCTACGGCATGGCCAAGGCCGCGCTGCATCAATTGACCCGTAACTTGGCCGCGGAATGGGCTGAGGACGGCGTACGCGTCAACGCGGTCGCGCCGTGGTACATCCGTACACGCCGCACTTCCGGTCCGTTGTCCGATCCTGATTACTACGAAGAAGTCATCGACCGCACACCGATGCGCCGCATCGGCGAACCCGAGGAAGTCGCCGCCGCGGTGGGATTCCTGTGCCTGCCGGCCGCCAGTTACATCACCGGCGAATGCATCGCAGTGGATGGTGGATTCCTGCGCTACGGATTCTGACGCTGTGTGGGCGGCAGCGATGTGCCCTGCACAGCACTGAATTGCTTGCGGTAGTGCAAGGGCGAGGTCAGCCCATGCAGCCGAAAATGCCGGCGCAGCGATTCCACCGAACCGAAACCGGCCAGATCGGCCACCGATTCCACATCCAGCTCGCGCCGCGTTTCCAGTAGTTCCTTGGCGATGGCGATACGTTCGCGAGTGACCCACCCGTTGGGGGTCAGGCCGGTGCTTTCCTTGAACTTGCGGTGCAGGGTGCGTTCGCTCATCTGGGCGTGCTTCGCCAGCGATTGCGAGGAGTGGTCGGCGCGCGGATTCTCGCGGATCCAATCCATCAAACGCGCGACCGGGCTGTTGGTGTCGGTAGGCATCGGCCGCGGCACGAACTGTGCCTGTCCACCTTCGCGGTGCGGCGATATCACTAACCGCTGCGCCACCCGATTGGCAATGCGCGCGCCATAGTCGCGGCGCACCAGGTGTAGCAGCATGTCCAGGCCGGCTGCAGAGCCAGCTGAAGTGACGATTTGTCCTTCGTCCACATACAGCGAGGACGAATCGACCGTAATGCCGGGGAACTGCTGCGCCAATTGCGACGCATAACGCCAATGCGTCGCCGCGCGCCTGCCCTCCAGTAAACCGGCGTGCGCCAGTATGAAAACACCTGAGCAAATGGAGCACAGACGCGCTCCGCGTGCATGCGCGCGGCGAAGCACGGACAGCAGCTTTTCCGGCGGCCGTTCGTCGGGACTGCGCCAACCGGGTATCACGATGATGTCCGCGCGTTGCAGCATGCCCAATCCATACCGCGCCTGGATGCGGACGCCGCCGGCCGCGTGCAGCGGCCCGGGCTCCGCGGCGCAGACCGCATAGCGGTACCACGGCACCTCCAGTTCGGGCCGTTCCAGCGCGAACAGTTCCACCGCGCAACCGAACTCGAACGTGCACAAGCGATCGTAGGCAAGGATGGCAACAAGCGGCGATTGCATGGCGGGATATTACCGGAAACCGTCATTCCTGCCACTGTCGTGGGCGACGGCAAGGGCCAACAATGTCCGCACTCCACAACGGAACCAACCTATGCCAAGCCATGTCACCGCGATACCCGCCGCTGCCCACGACGACGCGCTGCATCACTTCGAATCAGCGCTGCGCTTCGAAACCGATTGCTGGGATGTACACGATGCCATCGCACGCGGCGAGCGGGACTTTGTACTGCTGGACGCACGTAGCCACGAGCTTTACGCGCAGGGCCACGTGCCGGGTGCGATCAGCTTGCCGCACGCGAAGATCATTGCCTCGAAACTGTCCGCCTATCCCGCCGACACATTGTTCGTCGTCTATTGCGCAGGGCCGCACTGCAATGGCGCACACCGCGCTGCGATTCGGCTGGCGCGCTTGGGTAGGCCGGTAAAGCTGATGATCGGGGGCATCACTGGCTGGCAGGACGAAGGCTTCGCGCTGGAACGCGAAAAGAAAGCTGTGCCGCTTGAAGCACAGCATTGAGCCAATGCGCTAAGGCGTGGCGGCCGCACCGCAGGTGCTTTCGTTGACGATTCGATTGACGCGGTCGAAATCGGCTTTGTTCTTGTCGGCGTTTTCCGGCCGCGCGAAACGCCATGCCACTTCGGTTTCGTCGCGGCGCTTCTTCCATGCATCGCAAAGTGCGCCATCGGGTACGCGGGCACACATGTCCTTCACCACTTCGCAGGCCTGGCCCGCGCCTGCCTGCGGGTTGCCATCCAAGCCGACCGTCTGCAGCGCTTTGCAGCGCGATGGCGGTTCGGATTCCTCGGTGAGATAACGATCGTTGTCGTAGGTGGTGCACTGAAACAGAATCGGTGGTGGCAGGCGTTTTCCTTCGTCGATTTTCGCTGGCGCGGCGGCCGGCTCCGCAACCGCTTGCGCGGGAGTGGCCGTAGTGGATGAAGCGGGTGCTGCCGGTGGCCTGGTGGCGGGAGCTGGCATAACCGCGGCTGGCGTTGCCGGTGCCATCGGCACCGTGGTGATGCCTTGCATCACTCGCTTTTCCTGCTTCTGTCCCTGCGGGCAGGGCATGTTCTGCACCGTCAGCGCGCCGGCGGCGTCGGTGCAACGGTAGAACACCACTTCTGCGGCGGAAGCAGTTCCGGGCGCTAGCGCGAGTAGCAATATGAAGAAAATACGCATGTGCCAGGGCCTGTCATCAATTAGGTAGCCATCCGCGCCGTGCCGCCGCGCGTTCGGCGCAAGGAAGAGCGAGGAAGTGTATGCCGATACACGCCTGAGCGATGACACCGCGCCGGGCGCGCGGCGACACGGGCCCCGTATCAAGTACGGGGCCAGGCTCTCCGCGTTGGGCCGGAGCGGCCGCCAGCCGGCGTCGCGCGGCTTGACCCCCGCCTTCGCGGGGGCAGGACTCTGACGGCCAGTCAAGCGCTGCGCCACGCAACACCACCTGACGGCCGCTCCGACCCAACGCGAATGACTACCTAGTTGATGACAGGCCCTACTCTACGCAGTCGTTGGCGATACGCGCATCGATCCCACGTTGTTCCAGATCCAACTCGCGCCGTTCGCTGGGCATGGCGCTGCCGTAGCGGCGAAGGATTTCGTATCGCCGGTCCGAGAGGCGCGCGCACACTTCCTGTTGCGGCAAGGGATGGCAACGGTCGCGTATCCAGGTGCCCCCGGCCGGCAGGACGACGCCATGCTGGGGAGGTCGCGGGTGAGGCGGGCGCGGAGGCAATGGCGTGGGGCCGCCGCTGCTGAAAGACAGATTGCCGTTGCCGATCGACACATTGCCCGAGACGCTGGCACCGCCATGTGGCCAGACAGGATAAGCGGGATAGGCGGGAACCCAGTAAGGTTGCCAGCGAGGATTACCTTCATCGCTGTCGCTGGTGTAGCGCTCGCCTTCCGGAGTGACGCATTCGTACATCGGTCGCGGCGGCGAGGCGTATACGACCCGCGTGGGTGAATCGACCCGCGGCGATCGCGGCGCGGCCGTGAGCGTCGGCGACTCCGCACGCGGCGGCGGATCCTTGGGCCGCTGCATTGTGCGGGTTTGCTGGGTTTCGCCTTTTTCGCACGGCGAATCGCGCAGCGTCAGCCGGCCATCCGCGCCGACGCAGCGATAGATGGTCACCTCCTGTGCCCATGCCTCGACGGCAGCGCAGGCGATCAGTGCACCGGCAACCAAGGCGAGAGAAGGGCGAAACGGCATGTGCGCATCATGCGCGCGGTGCCTGCGTGAGGGAAGCGGGCCGTGCGAAAGACCGCACATGTACCGGGAGGCAATCAGTCGCGCAGCTGCTGGCCGCTGCGTGCGTCCCGTATAGGCGTGGCACGAAGCAGGCCGCCGGTTTCGCCTTCGGTCACGCCATCCAAACGTGCCAGCAAGGCAGGGTCCAGCTCCGCGCGCTGCAATGGCGCCGGTTGGCCGCTCAGATTGGCGCTGGTGGAAACCAGAGGGCCGCCAAAGGCGCGGCATAGCGCGACCACGACGGGATGCGCACTGACGCGCACGGCCAGGCCGGTATGTGCGCCGGTAATCCATGCGGGTGCTCGTTCGCTAGCCGGCATTACCCAAGTGTGTGGGCCGGGCCAACTGGCCAGCACGTCTTCCAGTCGTTCGACGGGCAGGGCCGACAAATTGAGGCAGGGCCGCAGCTGATTCAGCTCGGCGGCGATCAGGATCAGGCCTTTGTCCACCGGTCGCTGCTTGATGGACAGCAGCCGATGCACCGCGCGTTCGTTGAAAGGGTCGCAGCCCACGCCCCAAACCGCTTCGGTGGGGTAGGCGATGACGCCGCCTTGCTGCAGGCGGTCAGTGGCGTCTTCAACGGAAAGTGGCGTGGCCATGGGGCCGGATTCTGCCATTGCCGGTGTGATTGGCGCGAGGACGGGATGTGGGGCAGGGCGTGGGACCAAACGCCTAGCCCGGTTACGCCGCCGGATGGGCGTGCGTGGGCGGTGATGCAGGCAGCAAAACGGCGGAGCTGCGTGGGACGCAACTCCGCTCTACGAGAGCGTCAGAACGGTGCGTCGCCGCTACTCTTTTTCGCTACCCGCTTCTTGCCGGCTTCGACCTTGGCTGGTGTCAGCAACGACTTCGCCGGTTCCGGGGCGGTGAAGGCGGGCGTCTTGGAGGTCTTCTTTACGGCCGTTTTCTTGGCCGCCGTTTTCTTCGCTGCTGCCTTTTTGGCCGGGGCCTTCTTCGCTGCAGGTTCCTTCTTCACGGCGGCCTTCTTCACCGCGGTTTTCTTGGCGCCGAAGCCGCGGCGTGCCGGCTTGCCGGTTTCTTCCAACAGCTTCTGCACTTCTTCCAGCGTCAGCGAGGCCGGCTCGCGATCTTTCGGGATCTTGCCGTTGAGCTTGCCGTCGCTGATGTACGGACCGAAGCGGCCGTTCAACACCTGGATGTCGCTGCCGGGGAATTCCTTGATGATGCGGTTGCGCGCGATCTCTTCCTTCTCTTCGATCAGGAATACCGCGCGTGCCAGGTCGACGGTGTAGGGGTCGTCTTCCTTCTTCAGCGACGCATACACGCTGCCGCGCTTGGCGAAAGGTCCGAAGCGGCCGATGCCGACGCTGACTTCCTCGCCTTTGTCCTCGCCCAGTTTGCGCGGCATCAGGAACAGTTCCAGCGCTTCATCGAGCGTGATCGTGTGCATGCTCTGGCCGGGACGCAGCGAGGCGAACTTGGGTTTTTCCTCTTCGTCCTCGGCGGTGCTGCCGATCGCCGCGTAAGGACCGAAGCGGCCCAACCGCACGCTGACCGGTTTGCCGGTCTTGGGATCGGTGCCCAACTCGCGCGCGCCGGTGGCTTCGCTGCGGTCCACCGATTCCTTCTTTTCTTCCACCAACTGCTTGAACGGGCCCCAGAACTTCTCCATCAACGGCACCCATTCCTCCTCGCCACGCGATACCGCATCCAACTCGTCCTCGAGCTTGGCGGTGAAATCGTAGTCGACGTACTGGGTGAAGTGGCCGCTGAGGAAGTTGGATACCGCGCGCCCCACGTCGGTGGGTTTGAATGCGCGGCCTTCCATCTCGGTGTACTTGCGGAACAACAACGTCTGGATGATCGACGCGTAGGTGGAGGGGCGGCCGATACCGTATTCCTCCAGTGCCTTCACCAGCGCCGCTTCGGTGAAGCGCGGCGGCGGCTGGGTGAAATGCTGATCGGCATGGATGCGGTCCAGCGGGATACGGTCGCCAGGCTGCATCGGCGGCAGTTTGCGGCCCTCGTCTTCGTCTTCGGCGGCCTTGGTGTCCTTGCCTTCTTCGTAGACGGCCAGGAAACCGGGATCGACCACCGTGGTGCCGCTGGCGCGGAAGCTATGCGCGTTGCCGGCGGCCAGGTCGACGCTGACGGTGTTCAACGTGGCGGGAACCATCTGGCAGGCGACGGCACGCTTCCAGATCAACTCATACAGCTTGCGCTCGTCGTCGCTCAGGTAGCGCGCCACCTGCGCGGGTGTGCGCAGCGCGCTGGTCGGACGCACGGCTTCGTGCGCTTCCTGCGCGTTCTTGGATTTGGTCACGTACACATTGGGCTTGTCCGGCAGCGCCTGGGTACCGAAGTCGCGTGCGATGACGTCGCGGATTTCGGCCAGGGCTTCGGCCGACAGGCTGACCGAGTCGGTACGCATGTAGCTGATCAGGCCGACCGTGCCTTCATCTCCGATCGTCATGCCTTCGTACAGCTTCTGCGCCACCTGCATGGTCTTGCGGGTGGTAAAGCCCAGCTTGCGCGAGGCCTCCTGCTGCAGCGTGGAGGTGGTGAACGGCGGCGAAGGACGGCGCTTGCGTTCCTTGCTGACGACGTCGGTGACGTGCAGCGCGCCCTGTGCCGCTTGTTGGATGCGCAGGCGCGCGGCTTCAGCGGTGTCGCCGTCGGTGACGGTGAACTGTTCGAACTTCTGCCCATCCAGCTTGGTGAGCTTGGCGGTGAAGGCCTGACGCGGATGCGCGCACTCGGCTTCGATGCTCCAATATTCGCGAGCGATGAAGGCTTCGATCTCTTCCTCGCGTTCCACGATCATGCGCAGCGCCGGCGATTGCACGCGGCCCGCGGACAGGCCGCGCTGCACCTTGCGCCAAAGCACAGGCGACAGATTGAAGCCGACCAAGTAATCCAGCGCGCGGCGAGCTTGCTGCGCATCGACCAGATCGCCGGCGATCTGCCGCGGCTGGCTCATTGCTTCCTTGATCGCGCGCGGCGTGATTTCGGTGAACACCACCCGATGCAGCGGTTTGTCCTTCAGCAGGCCGCGCTCTTTCAGGATCTCGGCAATGTGCCAGCTGATGGCCTCGCCCTCGCGGTCCGGGTCGGTGGCCAGATAGATGTCGTCCGCGATCTTGGCTGCCTTGGCGATGGCCTCCACATGCTTCTCGTTCTTGTCGATCAGCGCGTAGGACATCGCGAAGCCCTGGTCCGGGTCCACCGCGCCCTCTTTCGGCACCAGGTCACGGACGTGACCGTAGGAAGCCAGGACGTGGAAGTCCTTGCCGAGGTATTTGTTGATCGTCTTGGCCTTGGCGGGCGATTCGA
>CBFGZY010000068.1:0-21797 GCA_965653375.1 uncultured Pseudoxanthomonas sp. | reverse complement strand
GAGATGACGCGCGTGGCTCGTGACTGGTGATTCGTAAGAGCGCACTGCGCGACGAATTCACCACCGCCCCGGGTCACCTGCCCCTGCTCCCGCTTTCCACGAATCACTAATCAGCAATTACGAATCACGGAGTCAACCCAAATGGCTGCTAAGGAAATCCGCTTCGGCGAAGACGCGCGCACCAAGATGCTGCGCGGCGTGAACGTGCTCGCCAACGCCGTCAAGGCAACGCTCGGCCCGAAGGGCCGCAATGTCGTGCTCGAGAAGAGCTACGGCGCCCCGACGATCACCAAGGACGGCGTGTCCGTCGCCAAGGAGATCGAGCTGGCCGACAAGTTCGAGAACATGGGCGCGCAGATGGTCAAGGAAGTCGCTTCCAAGACCTCCGACAACGCCGGCGACGGCACCACCACCGCCACCGTGCTGGCGCAGGCGCTGATCCGCGAAGGCATGAAGGCGGTCGCCGCCGGCATGAACCCGATGGACCTCAAGCGCGGCATCGACAAGGCCGTGACCGAAGCCGTCGGCGAGCTGAAGAAGATCTCCAAGCCGTCCTCGACGAGCAAGGAAATCGCCCAGGTCGGCGCGATCTCGGCCAACTCCGACACCAACATCGGCGACCTCATCGCCCAGGCGATGGACAAGGTCGGCAAGGAAGGCGTGATCACCGTCGAAGACGGTTCGGGCCTGGAGAACGAGCTGGACGTCGTCGAGGGCATGCAGTTCGACCGCGGCTACCTGTCGCCGTACTTCATCAACAACCAGCAGTCGCAGCAGGTCGAATTCGACGACCCGTTCATCCTGATCCACGACAAGAAGATCTCCAACGTCCGCGAACTGCTGCCGGTGCTGGAAGGCGTCGCCAAGGCCGGTAAGCCGCTGCTGATCGTGGCCGAGGAAGTCGAAGGCGAAGCGCTGGCCACCCTGGTGGTCAACACCATCCGCGGCATCGTCAAGGTCGCCGCCGTGAAGGCGCCGGGCTTCGGCGACCGCCGCAAGGCCATCCTGGAAGACATCGCCACGCTGACCAACGGCACGGTGATCTCCGAGGAAGTCGGCCTGCAGCTGGAAAAGGCCACCATCAACGACCTCGGCCGTGCCAAGAAGGTCGTGGTGTCGAAGGAAAACACCACCATCATCGACGGCGCCGGCGAAGCCGACCGCATCCAGGCCCGCATCAAGCAGATCAAGGCGCAGATCGAAGAAACCTCTTCGGACTACGACCGCGAGAAGCTGCAGGAGCGCGTGGCCAAGCTGGCTGGCGGCGTAGCCGTCATCAAGGTCGGCGCAGCGACCGAAGTCGAAATGAAGGAAAAGAAGGCCCGCGTTGAAGACGCCCTGCACGCGACCCGCGCTGCGGTGGAAGAAGGCGTGGTCCCGGGCGGCGGCGTTGCCCTGATCCGTGCGTTGCAGGCCATCAGCGATCTGAAGGGCGCCAACGAAGATCAGAACCACGGCATCAACATCGCCAAGCGTGCGATGGAAGCCCCGCTGCGCGAAATCGTCGCCAACTGCGGCGAAGAGCCGTCGGTGGTGCTCAACAAGGTCGCCAGCGGCGAAGGCAACTTCGGTTACAACGCGCAGACCGGCGAGTACGGCGACATGATCGCGTTCGGTATCCTGGATCCGACCAAGGTCACCCGTTCGGCACTGCAGAACGCTGCGTCGATCGCCGGCCTGATGATCACTACCGAAGCGATGGTGGCTGAAGCGCCGAAGAAGGACGAGCCGGCGATGCCGCCGGGCGGTGGCATGGGCGGCATGGGCGGTATGGATTTCTGATCCAGCCTCCAGGCGCACTACCGCAACACGAAAAACCCCGCCGCGAGGCGGGGTTTTTCTTTGCCGGGGAAAGCTTTCTTTACGTGGGCAACACGACACATTGCTTGCTGAGGTGATAGTGCCGGGCTACGCTCGGCGCCATGCCTACATCCCTGATTGTTGTCGACGACTTCCTCAGTCCGCGCGACGCGGACGCTCTGCGTGGCGCCGCATTGCAGCTGACCTATCCGGACCAGCAAGGCGCCTTTCCGGGCCGCAATTCGTTGGAGCGGATCGAGATCGAAGGCCTGGCCGAAGCGGTATCCCGATTGGTGGGCGAGTCGGTCAAGCCGGTTTCGCCGCTGCAATCGCATGCGAAATTTCGCGTCACCCTGGCGCAGGACAAGGGCAGGGCGAAGGTGCACATCGACCAGGCCTATTGGTCCGGCATTCTCTATCTCAGCCATCCCGACGATTGCCAAGGCGGCACCGAATTCTTCCGCCACCTGCCAACCAACACCGATCGCGCGCCGCTCACCGATGCCGAAGTCGCAGCAATGGGTTTTTCTTCTCCGCAGGAGATGCACCGCGCGATCATCGAAAAAGACAGCGTCGATGATTCGAAGTGGGAGATGACCATGCGCGTGCCGATGCGCTTCAATCGTCTTGTCCTGCTGCGCCCATGGCTGTGGCATACCGCAGGGCCCGCCTTCGGCGACCGCATCGAGAACGGCCGATTGGTCTATCTGATGTTCTTTGCCGCCAATTGAGTCGGAGTAGGTGCGATCCGCGCGTGTCGGGGCATGTCTGCTAGCTCCTGGCAGACCTGGGTGCCGATGGAAGAGACGTAGCGTGCGCCGTGCGCACGACGGGATGGCGGACGTGCGCGCGGCGCACGCTACTTGGGCGCCTGGACTCGCCATGCAGTAAGCCGAAGCTCGCGCCCGATGCTCCTATAGGCCGCGGGCGCTCCGACGGCTTCCTGTACGAGACACCCGTGTCGCACGGCGTTGCCGAGAATTCCCGTTGCAGATGAAACATTCGTAACCCGGAGAAACCTGTGTTATCAATGGCGCCGATGAACGCACCCCGCAGCCGCTTTTACTTTTGGTATTACGGTTTTCCGATGCCGCTGGCGGAGGACGGGTCGCGATCGCTCTGAAGATTTGAAACAGAAGCATCCCCTGAAAGCCGCCAGCCACCCTGGCGGCTTTTTTGCTGCCAGCGCCCGGCGGGATTACGACAACTGGAGAAACACCGATGGCCCCTCACACCGACGATCTGCGCATCCGCAAGCTTGAGCCTCTCACGCCGCCTGCGCAGCTGATTGCCGAACTGCCCTGCGATGACGTCGTTTCCGAAACCGTCGCCAACAGCCGGCAAGCGCTGCATGAAATCCTGCATGGCCGCGACGATCGCCTGGCCGTCGTCATCGGTCCTTGTTCGATCCACGACCCCGTCGCTGCGATGGAGTACGCGCAGCGGCTGCGTCCGCTTCGCGATGCATTGGGCGCGGACCTGGAAATCGTCATGCGCGTGTATTTCGAAAAACCGCGCACCACGGTCGGCTGGAAAGGCCTGATCAACGACCCCGACCTGGATGGCAGCTTCCGCATCAACGACGGACTACGGTTGGCGCGTGGGCTGCTGCGCGACATCAATCGTCTCGGCTTGCCCGCCGGCTGCGAATATCTCGATACCACGTCGCCGCAATACATCGCCGACCTGGTGGCTTGGGGCGCGATCGGCGCGCGAACCACCGAAAGCCAGATCCATCGCGAAATGGCCTCGGGCCTGTCGTGTCCGGTCGGCTTCAAGAACGGAACCGACGGCAACGTCAAAATCGCTGCCGACGCCGTGAATGCCGCGTCGCATCCGCACCATTTCCTGGCGGTTACCAAGGAAGGCCGCTCGGCGATCGCGTCGACCACCGGCAACCCCGACTGCCACGTGATCCTGCGGGGCGGCAAAGCGCCCAATTACGATGCCGAAAGCGTGGAGGCCGCCAGCGGAGTGCTGGCGAAAGCGGGCCTGTCCGCGCGTCTGATGATCGACGCCAGTCATGCCAACAGCAGCAAGGACCCGGAAAACCAACCCCGTGTCGTCGACGCCATCGCCGCGCAGATCGAAGCCGGCGACCACCGCATCATCGGCGCGATGATCGAAAGCCATCTGGTAGCCGGTCGCCAGGAACTGGTTCCGGGCCAGCAATTGACCTACGGCCAGAGCATCACCGATGGCTGCATTGGCTGGGACGCGTCGGTTGCCGTGTTGGAACGCCTGGCCGAAGCCGTGCGTCGCCGCCGCGAGCGACGCCTCTCGCAAGCGGCGTGAGCTTCTCGTAGAGCCGAGCCGCGCCCCGCGATGGCCCCGAGTCAATGGCAACGAGGCCGTCGCAACGGCAGGCGATAGTGAATAGCTGTCCAAGGCTTTTTGCGACGAATCCATCGAAGAAAGAGCAGCCGAGCAAGCTCGGCTCTACCAGAGCGCATAGCGGCTATTCGCTGCCGTCTGCCGTTGCTATCGGTACGGCGAGACCGCGCGGCGCGTACGAAGTGACTTCCGGCACCTCGAAGTGGTGACCTCAGGCAACTGACCCGGGCGGCACGCGAAAGCAGACTGGCCTTGTCGATCCGACATCGCCTGAGAGACCTTCGCCATGAACCGCCGCCTTTCTTGCTTGCTCGCTCCGTTCGCGCTGATCGCCGGCTTGGCCTGCCTCAGCGCCCAAGCCGCCGAACTGACCGTCCGTATCCACGACATCCGCGCCCAGACGGGTGTGCTGAGGGTGGCGCTGGTCGACGGCGCGCCGGGTTGGGATGGCAAGGCCGCACCGGTCAAAGCCGATGGCGCGCCGCCCCAAAGCGATGGCGCCACGTTCGTGTTCAAGGACCTCGCGCCGGGAACCTACGCCGTGATGATCAGCCACGACGAAAACGGCAACGGCAAGCTGGACAGCAACTTCATGGGCATGCCCACCGAAGGCTATGGCTTCAGCAACAACCCCACGGTGATGCGCAAGCCGACCTGGGACGAGGCGCGTTTCGAACTGGCGGCCGACAAGGCCATCGACGTCACCCTGCGCTGAGGACACCGCCATGGATCGCCGCCGCTTCCTCCGCAATCTGCTTTCCGGCGCCACCGCACTCGCCATCGGTCCCGCACTGTTGCGCAGCGAGTGGGCGCACGCCGGCGACGCTTCGCGATTCGCCGCCGGGCTCCAACAGCACTCCTGGTTGGCCGGTTGGAAAAGCGTCGGTACCGAATCACTGGGCCCGACCACGGTCGAATTTCAGGGCCGCTTGCCGGACGGCTTCGGCGGCACGCTGTACCGCAATGGCCCGGCGTGGACCGAACGCGCCGGCTTCCGCTACGAACATTGGTTCGATGGCGACGGCATGGTGCACGGTTGGCGCTTCGGCGAAGGCACCGTCACCCACCGCTCGCGCATGGTGGCCACGCCGAAGTTCGTGCGCGAACAAAAAGCCGGCCGCTTTCTCTATCCGGCGGCGGGCACCTCGGTTCCGGATACGCAGCCGATCCGCAACAACGATGACGCCAATACGGCCAACACATCGGTGACCATGATCAACGGTCGTTTGTTCGCGTTGCACGAAGGTGGTTCCGCGTTCGAACTGGATCCGGACCAGCTGACCACCTTGGGTCCGGTGACCTGGCGCGACGATCTGGCTGCGGTGCCGTTTTCCGCGCATCCGCTGAAGGACCGCGACGGGTCGCTTTGGAACTTCGGCTCCATCGCGCTGATGGGCGCTGCGGGGCTGATGATCTGGCACGTCGGCGCCGATGGAAAACTGATCAGCGCGAATGTGCTGGAGACCCCGATACGTGGCTATCTGCACAGCTTCGCCATGACCGACCGGAATCTGGTCTTCGTGCTCACTCCATTCCGCTATGCGGAAGGCGAAGGCGCGTTCTTCGAACGCCTGCGCTTCAGCACCGATCAGGCCTGCCGGATCGCGGTGGTACCGAAGGATTCGCCGGATCAGGCGCGCTGGTTCGAAGCGGATTTCGCCGCCATCTATCACTTCGGCGATGCGTTCGAAAAGAACGGCGAAATCATCGTGCGCGCCGTGCACCACGCCGATGCCAACGAAGCGAAGTCGCCGCTGAAGGAAGCGATGAACGGCGACGGCAACGCGGTCAATTCTCCTACCCGCTTGTTCGATCTGCGACTGAATCTTCGCAACGGCCAGGCGCGTTGGGTGGACACGGGTATTGCCGATCTCGAATTTCCGCTGTTCGATCCCCGCACGCGCAGCGACCGTGCCGCCCGTCTGTATGCGCCTTTGTCCCAGGGCAGTCGCTCGATGCCGTACTTCAATGCCGTGGGCGCGTTCGACGTGGAGCGAAGCCGGCGGCAAGTGCATCGCTACGGCGACGCGATCATGGCCGAAGAGCATGTCTTCGTCCCCCGGCCGGGCAGCCGCCGTGCCGGCGATGGCTGGCTGGTGGGCACCTTGCTGGACACCGAGCGAGGCCGTAGTGGCATTGCAGTGCTGGATGCCGAGCGGGTCGGCGATGGACCGCTGGCGCAGGCATGGCTGCCGTATGCGTTCCCGTTGGGCTTTCACGGGCATTTTGCGGCCGCCTAGGGATTTGCCACGGCGTGCCGATGGCGCTGGGGGAACGCCAAAGCCTTCCTTCTCCCACCTTCCCGGTCCTCCGCTATGCTGGCGGCATGAACAGGATGTCATCCTTCCCGCCTCGGGCAAGGCGCTGGCTGCGCCGCATCGTGTTGTCTTTGCTGCTGCTCTACGCGGCGTACTTGGCTATCGGCAATCTGTTTCTCAACACGTCGTTGGGCAGTTGGGTGGTGAATCGCAAGCCGGAGAAATTCCAGATGCAATGGAGCTCCGGCCATACCTGGTGGCCAGGGCGAGTAACGATCTCCGAGGTAAAGATCCAGGGACATGCGAACCGCGCGGATTGGCAGCTGGAGGCGCGTCGCGCCAGCGGACGCATCGCTATGGTGCCGCTATTGCGCAAGCACGTGCACGTGCCAGAACTGCGAGTGGATGATGTCGCCGGCGGCTTCCAACGGAAGAAAGCGGCGCCCGCTTCGGCGCCTTCGCGACCAGGTGGTTGGACATTGCGCTTCGACCGGATCGCCAGCGACTCGATACGCCAAGCCCGCTTCGATGGACTGACACTGGTGGGGGAAGGTCGCGCACAAGTCGGCTTTTCCAAGCAACTTCGCGGCGGCCCGATGGCGCTGTTGCCATCCAAGGTCGCGTTCCGCAAAGCGCGACTGACTCATGAGGGCGGCGAATGGCTGCGCGAAGGAACGCTCGATGCCGAGTTCGCCATTGCCGAGCATCGTAGCGAAGAGGCCGTCGGTATCGACAAACTGCTGAAGACCGATGCGCGACTGAAACTCGATGGCGTCACCGCGGCGCTGGATATTCAGGTCAGTCCCGCTGGCAAGGTCACGGTGACGTCGTTGCCGGGCAAAGGCATGGCGCATCTCGATCTGGATTTTTCGCGCGGGGTGCTGAAGCCTGGCAGCACGCTGCAATGGAACGCGCCACTCACCGGCCGCGACATCGCCGGCGGTGTGTACAAGGACGAGCTGGACATCGCACTGTCGGTCGATCGCGATATCGAAGTGAAGATGAAGGTCCCCCCGCAAGCAGGCGGGAAGCTATCGGTGGATGCGGATTTGCGCATCGCCGGTACGCAGGTTCCGCTGCGCAATGTCGCTTCGCTGTTGCCGCGCGCTTCGGGTCATGTCGTGGCACGTTGGCGATTCGGTTCACTGCGATGGCTTGGCGATTTCTTTCCCCAGGCCCCTTGGCTGTCGCTGGATGGCGCGGGCGACGTCGATGCCGACGTGCAGGTGGTGAAGGGACAACTGGCGGCGGGCAGCCGCATCGGCGTGCCGGATGTGAACGCGGTCGCGGAGGTGATGGGCAACCGCATTCGCGGCCGCGCGCGTGCCGATATCCGTTTGGACGCCGGTCCGCATGGCGAACTGCTGCCGCGATTGGATGTGGTGATGGAGCAATTCCATATTGCCGCGGTCGAAACACCGGGCAAACCCTACGTGCAGGGACGCGATCTGCGGCTGCGCCTGGATGCCGGCGCGAAGCTTGACCACTTGCGGCAGACCCTGAAAGGGCAGGTGAGTTTCACAAACGCATTGGTGCCGGACCTGCGCGTCTACAACCGCTATCTGCCGCAGGCGCAGATGCGTTTTCTAGGTGGGTCCGGACAGCTCAGTGGCGACTTGGCACTGGATGCGGCCGGTAATGTCGGACAGGGGACTTTGCGAGTGGCGGGGCAGCAAGCGCAGATGACGATGGCCGGCATACGGTTGCGCGGCGATGTGGATATCGATCTGCGGCTGCGGCGTGCGGATCTGAAGCGCCGGCTTTTTGTCGTCGACGGTAGTACGGTTCAACTGAAGAACGTCGGGTTCCAGGAGCCCGGTGGCGAGACGCGCACGGGTTGGTGGGCCAATATTGTGCTGGATCGTGCGCAGATGGATATTGACCATCCCATCAACGCAGGCGGTTTTGCCAACGTCACGATGAAGGACGTCGGTTTCCTGCTGTCGCTGTTCTCGCGCCAACGCGAGTACCCCGCCTGGATCTATCGCCTGATCGACGCGGGTTCCGCTCAGCTGCATGGCCGGGTGCAGTGGCATGCCGATACGTTGATCCTGGACGGCATGGAAGCGCGCAACCAGCGTTTCGATCTGCATGCGCGGCTGCGGCTGCAAGGTGCCCGCAGGAACGGTCAGCTTTATGCCAAGTGGGGCGCGTTGAGCCTGGGTCTGGAGTTGAACGACGACCACCGCCGCTTCCATCTGATCGGCGCCAAAGCCTGGTACGACGCCCAGCCGGCGCTGCTCAAATAGCGCAGTTTTGGGTCGGGCAGGTTTCGGTCGCCCTATTCAGGTTGAGAGGCCGCGGCGCTGGGAAGGAATATTTTCCAGGAACGCGAAATTGGTCTGGTATCGGTAACATCCAAGTAGGACAAGGCTTTGCGACTCGGTTCACAGATATGGCGCCGCCGGCCCTCTACTGAACCGCTCAGTTCTGTTTTGCAGTGCAGCGTGCAAGATCGACAAGAGCTACTTCACGATGGTCCCGCATCCCGACGTGGGGGAGGGAGCAAAGCCCGCAATTGGCCTAGCCTTTGCGGGCTTTTTTTTGCCCTGGGTCTGGTCACGGCGGCTCCCGGTTGGAAGCGTTGCCCAGCGACGATAGCCGTTCGTCCCGGTGTGGCTCGGCGGCCAGCTCCAGCCCCTGCATAGGGGCTGGGAGTAGAATGGCGGCATGACAGATTCCACACCTCGCCAGATCCCACTCCAAGTCGTTTCAGGCAACGCGCCGGCCGCTCCGTTGGAAACCGGTGTGAAGCAATTGGGCGGAGACAAGATTTCGCGTTCTCCGGTGCAATTCGCCGATGCGCCGGTGCTGCGTAAGCCGTCCTGGATACGCGTGCGCATTCCCTCCGATGGCTCGGTAGCGCGCCTGAAAGCCAAGCTGCGCGAGAACCGCCTGGTGACGGTGTGCGAAGAAGCCAGCTGCCCGAACATCCATGAATGCTTCAGTCATGGCACTGCCACGTTCATGATCCTGGGCGAAGTCTGTACGCGCCGTTGCTCGTTCTGCGATGTGGCGCACGGCCGGCCCAAGCCGCCGGACGCAAGCGAACCGTTGAGCTTGGCCACCACCGTGGCCGACATGGGCTTGAAGTATGTGGTGGTGACTTCGGTCGACCGTGACGATCTGCGCGATGGCGGTGCCCAGCATTTCGTCGATTGCATCGCGGCGATCCGCGAGCATTCGCCCAAGACACGCATCGAAATCCTCACCCCCGACTTCCGTGGCAAAGGCCGCATGGATCGCGCGCTGGAGATCCTTGCGACGAATCCGCCGGACGTGTTCAACCACAACATCGAAACCGTGCCGGACCTGTATCCCAACGTCCGTCCCGGTGCCGATTACCAGTGGTCGCTGACCCTGCTGCAGAAGTTCAAACAGCAGCATCCGCAGCTGCCGACCAAGTCCGGCATCATGCTGGGCCTGGGCGAAACCATGGAGCAGGTCAAGGCCACCTTGCGCGACCTGCGCGCCCACGATGTGGACATGGTCACCATCGGCCAATACCTGCAGCCCACCGCTCACCATCACCCGGTGATGCGCTATTGGACGCCGGAGGAGTTCAAGGAACTCGAGCTCTATGGCGATGAACTGGGCTTCAGCCACGTCGCTTCCGGACCGCTGGTGCGCTCCTCCTACCACGCCGACCGCCAAGCCGCCGAGGCCGGCGTCGCCGCGTAGGGCGGGCCCGGGCCCACCGCTCGGTTGCCCATCGAATCTCGTAGGGCGGGTCTCGACCCGCCATTGCCTTCTCGACGTTTGCTACACAACTCCAAAAGCCCTTGTCGGGGTTGTGTGTCGGTTTCGCTGTTTGTCGTCGAGAGCTCGGGGATGGCAACGGCGGGTCAAGCCCCGCCCTACGCCGGCTGAATTCACGACCATGACCGACCGTGCCGGTCTAATGTCCCGGCCTGTGGTTCCGCGGGGCGAGACTCGCCCACGCGGGCCGCCAGCCGATACGATCCCATTCACTTTTCTCTACGTTTACGCGGCTAGTCTGGGTTTGCTGGACAAGGTGACAGGTGCTGCAACTTTCGGCACAGTGAACCAGTCCAAGCGCTTTCGTAGCATCCACCTTCCGGCCTTGAGGGCCCGAGCTGTCGCATGAAACCAAGACTTCCCGTAATACTCCTGGCCCTGGCTCTGACCACTCCGCTGGCTTTGCTGGCACGTGGCGATGGCGACGCTCTGCCGGCCGGCCTGCCGTCCGCGCCCAGTGCCGATCAGTCGACGACTTCCAAGCTGGTGTACGGGCTGCTTTCCGACAGCCGCTATGCCTATCGCCCGCGGGCCCTGGACGACACGCTTTCGCAGGATGTCTTCAAGCGCTATCTGGAAGCGCTGGACAACGGCAAGCAGTTCTTCACCGCAGCCGATATCGCCAAGTTCGATCCCTACAAGACGCAGTTGGACGACGCCATTCGCAGCGGCGATCTGGCGCCGGCCTACGACATCTTCGCGTTGTATCGCCAACGCGTCGATCAGCGTGTGGCCTATGCGCGCGCGCTGTTGAAGCAGAACTTCGACTTCAGCGGCGACCAGCGCTGGGAGTACGACCGTAAGGACGCACCCTGGGCCACCAGTACCGAAGAACTGGACACCATCTGGAAGAAGTCGGTGATGAACGACTGGCTGCGCCTGAAACTGGCCGGCAAGAAACCCGATGAAATCCGCAAGACGCTGGACAAGCGCTACGCCAACCTTAAGCGCAGCGTGGGCGAACTGAAGAGCGAGGATGTCTTCCAGACGTTCCTCAACGCGTATACCTCGGCGATCGATCCGCATACCGATTACTTCACGCCCAAGACCGCGGAAAACTTCAACCAGTCCATGTCGCTGTCGCTGGAAGGCATCGGAGCGGTGCTGCAGCGCCAGGACGACCTGGTGGCGATTCGCGAAATCGTGCCTGGCGGCCCGGCCGACCTCAGCGGCAAGCTGAAGGTGGGCGACCGCATCGTCGCCGTGGGGCAGGGCAGCTCCGGCCCGCTGACGGACGTGATCGGCTGGCGCATCGATGATGTCGTCGCCCAGATCCGCGGCAAGAAAGACACGCAGGTGCGTATCGAATACATCCCGGCGGAAGCCGGCATCGATGGCAAGCATGCGCAGGTCACCATCACTCGCCAGAAGGTGAAGCTGGAAGAGCAGGCCGCCAAGGCGGAAACCATCACCTTGCCGGCCAGCGCCACCGAGCCGGAGCGTCGCATCGGCGTGATCAAGCTGCCGGCGTTCTATCAGGACTTCGAAGGCCGTCGCCGCAACCCCAACGATTTCACCTCGGCGACCCGCGATATCGCCAAGCTGCTGGCCAAGTTCAAGACCGAAGGCGTCGACGGCGTGGTCATGGATCTGCGCAACAACGGCGGCGGCTCGCTCGACGAGGCCGTTGAGTTGACCGGCTTGTTCATCGACAAGGGCCCGGTGGTGCAGGTACGCGAGTCCGGCGGCCGGGTAACGGTCAATAGCGATCGCAAGCAGGGTGTCGCCTGGGACGGTCCGCTGGCGGTGCTGATCAACCGCGGTTCGGCTTCGGCTTCGGAGATCTTTGCCGGTGCCATCCAGGACTATGGCCGTGGATTGGTGATCGGCGAAACCAGCTTCGGCAAGGGCACGGTACAGAACCTGGTCGACCTGGACCGCTGGCCGAGCAACGAGACGCCGCGCTTCGGCCAGGTCAAGCTGACCATCGCGCAGTTCTTCCGCGTCGCCGGCGGCAGCACCCAGCACAAGGGCGTGGTGCCGGACATCGCCTTCCCGGTCAGTGTCGATGCCACCGAGTATGGCGAAAACACCTACGACAACGCCCTGCCGTGGACCCGTATCGCGTCGGTGCCGCACACCCAGTACGGCAACTTCGCGCCGCTGGTGCCGCGCCTGCAGGCATTGCATGCGGTGCGTGTCGCCAAGGACAAGGAATTCCAGTGGTGGTCCGAGGACGTGGCGCAGTTCCGCGCCGAAGCGGCCAAGAAGTATCTGTCGTTGAACGAAGCCGAACGCCGCGCCGAACGCGAGAAGCAGGACAAGCAGCGCGTGACCCGCCAGGCGGAGCGCAAGGCGCTGGGTCTGGCGCTGGATCCGCTGGCCGAGGACATGGCCGACGACGGGCTGGGTGCCAACGAGCGCGACATCATCAAGGACGCCGCGCGCGAGAAGCTGGCCGACAAGCGCCCGGACCCGCTGCTGCGGGAATCGGCCGCCATCCTGGCCGACGCCATCGATGTGCTGGGCCAGGATCGCAAACTGTCGGCGCAGGTATTGCCTGAGTCGACCGGCCCGGGACGCTGGGCCGAGTAAACCCCGCGGCACGCCTGCCGACGCGGGCTGCCAGCGTAGGAAGTGCCAAGAGGGTGGGAGAATGCGAAAGCGCTTCTTTCCACCCTCTTCGCGTTTCTGGAGCCCATACTTCCGCTAAGAACCTGTTTACGATCCGTCGCGAGCGAAGGTAGGCGGCCCGTGGCGGAGCGGAGCCCCCAAGGGGATGCAAGCACAAGCGCAGCGTATTTGGGATACGTGAGCATTGCGAGCACCGCACGCGGGACGCATACCGAGCGCAGTAGGATCGTAAACAGGTTCTAAGCGCAAGATGCGGATAGCGACGCTGCCCAGGGAGTCCTAACCTACGGCCTGTCCCAATAGTGCTGACAGGTCCTAGCTCATGAACCTCATGGCCAACCCCTACGATCCCCTGGAACAGGCGCGTCGGCTGCTCGATAGCGGCGAGCCTTCGTTGTCCGAGCTGGCGGCGCAGACCGGACTCAGTGCTTCGCATCTGCAGCGCCGCTTCCGCGCGCGCTATGGCATCAGTCCGGCGGAATACCTGGCGCAGAAGAAACTCACCGCGCTGAAATCCGCCTTGCGTGCCGGCAGCGATGTCACCGCGGCTTTGTACGATGCCGGCTACGGTTCGCCCTCGCGTGTCTACGAACAAAGCTCGGCAAAGCTGGGCATGACGCCCGCCACCTATCGTGCGGGCGGGCTGGGCGTGGAGATCCGCTGGTCGATGGTCGATACCGCTCTGGGCAAGGCTCTGGTGGCGGCTACGGAGCGCGGCATCTGCGCGGTTGAACTGGGCGACGATGCCGAAGTGCTGGAACGGCGTTTGCGGCAGGAATTCCCGCGCGCGCGCATCGAGCGCGTGGATGCCGGCAGCGATGAGTTCCTGGCGCCGCGTCTGCAAGCGGTGGCGGACCGGTTGGCAGGGCTGCGCGCGGAGGTTCCGCTGGACTTGATGGGCACCAGTTTCCAGAAGCGCGTCTGGGATGCGCTGATGAAAATTCCCGCCGGCGAGACCCTGAGCTATTCCGCGTTGGCGCAACAGCTGGGCGCACCACGCGCGGCGCGCGCCGTGGCCAGCGCGTGCGCGCACAACCGGGTCGCCGTGGTGGTGCCTTGCCACCGCATCGTGCGCGGCGATGGGTCGCTGGGCGGATACCGCTGGGGACTGCCGATGAAGCAGAGCCTGCTGGAGCGCGAACGGGCTTGATATGGCTTCTTTGTGGGAGCGATTGTTGTGGGAGCGACGTGAGTCGCGACCGTGGACTCAAAGAACAATTGAAGCCTGCCCGGTTGCCATCCTGACTCGCTGCGGCTCGCTGTTTGTTGTACGCACCGAATCACTATCGTGTCGCGACTCATGTCGCTCCTACAAGGAAAGATCCCGGGGCGCGACTTGAGCCAGATGCAACACGTCGTATCAAACCTTTCGCGACGCGTTGCCGCATTCTCGACACACGGCTGACTTAAAATATCGGTCATACCAGACATCTCTTCCCCATGAACTCCTCCGCACCCGCCACGGCTGTGCCCGCGCGCGGCGGCTTGGCCGTCGTTGTCGCCTTGGCGACTGTCTATATCGTCTGGGGCTCCACCTACCTGGGCATTCGTTTCGCGCTACAGGGCGGTTTTCCGCCATTCCTGATGGTGTCCGGCAGCCGCTTCGTGGTGGCGGGGTTGGTGATGTTCGCTTTCCTGCGCTGGCGCGGCGTGGCGATGCCGACCCGCGCGCAATGGAAGAACCTGGCCATCATGGGCGCGCTGTTGCTGATGCTGGGCAACGGCTTGGTTACCCTGGCCGAGGAAACCGTTTCATCCGGGTTGGCCGCTATCGCCATCGCGTCGGTGCCGCTGTGGATGGGGTTGTTCGGGGCGATGCGCGGGCAACATCCCACGCGCAGCGAATGGCTCGGCATCGCCGTCGGTTTTGCCGGCGTGGTGTGGCTCAATGCCGGAAGCACGCTGACGGCCTCGCCCAAGGGCCTGATATTGCTGCTGATCGCGCCGGTGGCATGGGCATTCGGTTCGGTGTGGTCGCGTGGCCGCGATCAGCCTTCGCCGTTCATGGCGGCGTCCGTGCAGATGATCTGCGGCGGCGTGTTCCTGATGATCCTCGGCTTGATCATGGGTGAGCGTTTCGAAACCCAGGAATGGACCATGAAGGGTGCGCTGGCCATCGGCTATCTCGCGGTATTCGGTTCCATCATCGCCTTCAGCTCCTATGTCTGGTTGTTGCAGAACGCACGTCCGGTGCTGGCGAGCAGCTATGCGTACGTCAATCCGGTCATCGCGGTTGCGCTTGGCGCGTGGCTGGCCGGCGAAACTTTCAGTGCACACGACCTGGGTGCGATGGCGGTGATACTGTTGGGCGTGGTGATCATTACGCTGGCCAAGGCGAAGCGTGCCGCATGAGCGCCGCCGCCATCGATCGCAAAGGCCTGATCGTCACCTCGCTGACGTTCCTGCTGTGGGGCGTGGTGCCGTTGTACTGGTACCTGCTGCAAGCTGTGCCTTCATTCCAGATCATCGCGCACCGCATCGTCTGGAGCGGTTTGCTGGTGGTGGGCTGGCTGGTGCTCAGGAACGGATTGGGCTGGTGGCGCAAAATCCGCGAACAGCCGCGCGCGTTGGCCACGTTGGCGCTCAGCAGCTTGTTCATCGCGTTCAACTGGGGGCTCTACATCTGGGCGGTGAATGCCGGCCATGTGGTGGAAACCAGCCTGGGCTATTTCATCAATCCGCTGATCAATGTGCTGATGGGCGTGGTGCTGCTGCGCGAGCGCCTGAATTCGGCGCAATGGGTGGCGGTGGCTTTCGCGTTGCTGGGCGTTGCCTGGTTGACGGTGCAATCCGGTTCTCCGCCATGGATCGCGTTGGGTCTGGCGTTCTCGTTCGCCATGTATGGCTTGCTGCGCAAGCTGATCTCGGTGGATGCGGTGGCGGGCCTGGGCGTGGAAAGCGTCTATTTGTTCCTGCCTGCGCTGGCCTACCTTGTCTGGTGCGAGATGGGAAACGGCGGCGGGTTCCTGCACGGATTCGGTGTGTGGAACGGCTTGTTGCTGATCTTCGGCGGCGTGGTCACGGCCGTCCCGTTGATCGGATTCGCTTACGGCGTGCGCCGCATTCCGTTGTCGGTGGTGGGCTTGCTGCAGTACATCGCGCCCAGTATTCAATTCCTGATCGGCGTGTTTGTTTTCAAGGAAGAGTTCGGCGCTGACCGCGCGCTGGGATTCGCGGCGATCTGGGTAGGGTTGATCGTATTCGCCAGCGATGGCTTGTGGCGCTCGCGCCGCAGGCCGGCGATGCCGGTGGCGGAACGCGCGTAGGGCTTTCCGCTTCGGGATGGACTGCAGGCGACGCTGTAGGAGCGACGTAAGTCGCGATGAAGCGTTACCGGTAATGCTTCATCGCGACTTACGTCGCTCCTACACGGATGCTATGTCGACGGTCCTACCGCGAAGCTCCAGCCTTGGCGGGGGTGGGTTCCGGACACGGTGATCCGGCGTCGGACCAGGCTTTGAACGCGGCCACGAATTCGTCGTGCGGTACCGACACCGGTGCGCGGTTGCCGCCAGGCTGCCAGCCCCACAACACCAGTTTGTCTTCGGCGACGTGTTCGAGCATCGCCTCCAGGTCGCGGTCGCCGTTGCGCTTGCGGTCCTTGATCATCGCGCACAGCTCGGATGCGGGTACGCCTATCCAGGCCATCTTCTGGTCCGGCGGCGGCAGCGCCCAATGCGGCGCGCCCGGCGGTGCGTGCGGACCGTAGCTGGCGGGAGGATTGGCTTCGCCGTGGCAAGTCGCGCAGGGAAGGCCGGGCGCGCCCTTGCCTTCGGGACCACGGACGACATTCATCATGTGCGGCGTCTGGCTGTCGAATTGCAGCGGCTGGTCGCCAGGGATGTGGCAGTTGCTGCAACGCGGATGCTGGAAGACCTTTTCCACCGTGGCGAAGGCGCGCACCGCCTCGGCCTTCTGCTCAGGGCTGACACGCGGCCCGCAGGCGGCGAGCATCAGGACGATCGGTGCGATCAGTGCGATGCGTAGGTTTGTGGCGGCGATTCGCATGGACATGCCTCAGGCCTCCGTCGTTGGGTTGGCCAAGCGCAGCGGCAAGTCGCGCAGGCGTTGCCCGGTGAGCGCGAATACCGCGTTGGCGACCGCAGGTGCGATGGGTGGTGTGCCGGGTTCTCCTACGCCGCCCATCTTCTCGGTGCTGGGCACGATATGCACCTCGACCACCGGCATCTCGTTGAACCGCAACACTTGGTAGTCGTGGTAGTTGGATTCCTGCACGCGACCACCCTTGAATGTCAGTTTGCTGTGCAGCGCCGCGCCGAGTCCGAAGGCGATGCCGCTTTCCATCTGTGCCTTGACGTTGTCCGGATTGACCACGGGGCCGCAGTCGATGGCGCAGACCACGCGGTGCACACGAATGGCGTTGCTGCCGTCGGCCGCGCGCTCTACCGACACTTCGGCGGCCTGCGCCACGAAGCTGCCGAAGGATTCGTGCACCGCGATGCCGTGACCACGGCCTTGCGCCGCCGGCTTGCCCCAGCCGAACTTTTCCGCGGCCAGATTCAAAGCAGCCAAATGACGCGGGTGGTCCTTCAGCAGCAGGCGGCGATATTCCACCGGATCCTTGCCGGCCGCGTGGGCCAGTTCATCCACCAGGCTTTCCATCACGAAGCCGTTGTAGCTGTGTCCCACCGAACGCCACCACAGCACCGGGATACCGGTCTGTGGCGAATGCAGGTCGACACGATGCGCCGCTGTGCCGGTGACGTAGGGCGAATCGGCGACGCCTTCCACCGACGTGGCATCGATACCGTTCTTTACGGTGAACGGTTCGAACGGCGTGCCGGTGGTAATCGATTGGCCGACCATTGCCTGCTGCCACGCGACCGGAGCGCCGTTGCCATCCAGCCCGACCTTGGCATGCTGCACGTAGGCGGGACGGTAATAGCCGCCGCGCACATCGTCCTCACGCGACCACACGGTCTTGACCGGTGCATTGGCGGCCTTGGCCACGTGCACGGCTTCGGTAACGAAATCCGCGGTTGGTGTGGCACGACGGCCGAAAGCACCGCCAAGGAACGTGGTGTGGATGAATATCTGTTCCGGCTTGAGGCCGGTGATCTTGGATGCGACCTGCTGGTCGACCGTCTGGAATTGCGTGCCGGTCCATATCTCGCACTTGTCGGCGTCGATCTTCACCGTGCAGTTCAGCGGTTCCATCGGCGCGTGCGCCAGATAGGGGACGCTGTATTCGGCCTCCACCACTTTGGCCGCCTTGCCCATTGCCGCCGCGGCATCACCGGCCTGCGCCGCCACGGATCCCGGCTTGCGCGCCAGTTCGACGAACTGCTGATGCAGCTGAGTGGTATCCAGGCCGGCGTTCGGGCCCAAGTCCCATTCCACTTTCAGAGCATCGCGGCCGAGCTTGGCGGCCCAATAATGGTCCGCGACCACGGCCACGCCGCTGGGCACCTGCACCACTTGCCGCACACCGGGGACGGCCTTGGCCGCGCTGTCGTCGAACGAGGCGACCTTGCCGCCGAATACCGGCGGCCGCGCCACCATGGCGGTCAGCAGGCCATCGAATTGGACATCCATGCCGAACTGCGCGCGTCCGGTGATCTTCTCGGGCGTATCCAGTCGCTTGGTGCTCTTGCCGATGAATTTCCAGTCTTTCGGGTCCTTCAACGTCAGCGATTTCGGATCCGGCGGGGTCAGCTTGCCGGCCGCATCGGCCAACTCGCCATAACGCAGGCGTTGGTTGCCGGCGATCACTTCACCGTTCTCGGTGCGAAGTTCCGCCACCGGTACCTTCAGCCGGTCGGCCGCCGCCTGCAGCAACAAGGCGCGCGCCGATGCGCCGGCCTGGCGATAGCGATCGAATTCGGACCAGGTAGTGCTGGAGCCGCCGGTCATCTGCATGCCGAATACGGCGTGGGCGAAGGCCGGCGCAGCGCCGCCGTGTTCCACCTTGATCTTGGTCCAGTCGGCGTCGAGTTCTTCGGCGATCAGCATGGGCAGGGTGGTCCAGATGCCTTGGCCCATTTCCGAATGCGCCAGGAACACGGTCACGCTGTCGTCGCTGCCGATGCGCAGGAAGGCATTTGGCGCGAAGGATGCGCCGGCCGCGGCCGGCGTCTGCGCGTAGGCGAAGCGGCGCGCGCCAGGCACCACGAAAGCGACCACCAAGCCGCTGCCGATGACGGCGCCGGCTCGCAGGAAATTACGACGGGAAGCGTTGGTCACAGCGTTCATAAGAATCTCCGGCAATGTCGCTCCGAACGTCGAAATCCGATGTCCGGCCGCTGGGATGTCACAGAGTTAGCGCAGGCCGCATTCGCGACAGCGGAAAAGTTCAGCCTTTACCCAGCGCAGCCGCGCGATGCACCGCCGCGCGAATGCGCGGGTAGGTACCGCAGCGGCAGATGTTGCCGGACATCGCTTGATCGATATCGGTATCGGTGGGCGTGGGCACCTTGGCCAACAACGCGGCGGCGGACATGATCTGCCCGGACTGGCAGTAGCCGCATTGCACCACGTCCAACTCGGTCCAGGCCTGCTGCACAGGATGCGTGCCGTTGGCGGAAAGGCCTTCGATGGTGGTGATCTTCTTGCCGGCGACCGCCGACACCGGCGTGACGCAAGCACGCAGTGGCGCTCCGTCGATATGCACGGTGCAGGCGCCGCATTGCGCGATGCCGCAACCGAACTTGGTACCGGTCAATCCCATCAGGTCCCTCAGGACCCACAGCAATGGCATATCGGGTGCGGCTTCGACTTCGTGGTCGGTGCCGTTGACTTGCAATTTCATTGGGACTCCCTGGCGATGGCTGAGGATGCGGCACTCAACTAGTTGAGCGCCTTCGGTTTCCCCCTCGCATCGCGGGGGGTGAGAAAGGACTGCTTGCGCGGCACTGCCGCGCGGGCCTTTCGAACGCTCGGCGTGCTGCGCCGAGCCGGACGGACAAGGGTGGGGGGAATTGATTCGGTCGATCTCAAATTGGTTGTTCCGAATCAATTAGACCGGTTGACATTACTCCCTGCCTAATCGGTTGCCAACGGCCATTGCGCATCGAGGATTGCCTGATCCTGTTGGATGTTTGCCTGATCGCGGAGAAGCTCGCTTACGTCTCACAACACGGCGCTTTCCCGGTTGCCAATCCGCCCTGGCGTCGGTCATCGTGATGCGCATGTCCAGCACCCCTCACATTCTCGAACATTCCGCGCGTGCGGCTAACGCAGGGCAGGCGGCGGTGCTTGCGCTGGTGGTGGCTACCGAAGGATCGACCTATGTGCGGGCGGGCGGCATGGCCTTGTTCGGCCAGCAGCAGTTGGGTTGGCTGAGTGGCGGTTGCCTCGAACCGGAGATCGCCGAACGCGCCGCCGCGGCCGATTGCGATGCGCAACTGGCATGGATGGAAATCGATACGCGCGACGATGAGGACCTGTTCTCCGGTTCGGCGCTCGGTTGCCGCGGACGCCTGCGTATCGCGCTGATCCCGTTGCGCCTGTTGTCCGGTTGGCCGGCGTTGGTGCAGGCATGGCGCCAGCGCCAGGGCGCGCTGGTGCTGCAGTTGCAGGCCGATGGCGCGCTGGCAGCCAACGTAGGCGAACATCGCCAGGACTGGCGGCTCGCGGCGACGCAGCTGCCGTGGCCGGCACCAGCCATGATGCAGGTGTCCATCGCGCCTCCACCGGCAGTAGCCGTGTTTGGTGCCGGACCAGAGACGCCGGCCCTGTTGCCGTTATTGCGTCAGTCCGGCTGGATGACCCGGTTGATCGAGCGGCGGCCACGCTGGCTACCGATGCAGGACATGGCCGACGATACAATCGAAACGACGCCTTCTTCGGCAGCGCAGGCGATGGCCGATGGACGATTCGACGCGGCGCTCGTCATGCACCACCATTTCGAACTGGACCGCGAGGCACTGGCGATGTTGGCAGACACCACGATCCCGTTCATTGGCCTGCTCGGCCCGAGACGCCGACGCGAGGATCTGTTCCGGCTGTTGCCGCCGTCGGCACATACAAGCTTGTCGCCGCGACTGCGCTCGCCCGTCGGATTGGACTTGGGCGGCCATGGGCCGGAAGCGATCGCGCTGAGCATTGCCGCGCAATTGCAGGCCTGGCGCAACGGGCGCGAAGGATGAAGCCGCATGCCGTCATCGTGCTGGCCGCGGGCGGCAGCCGACGATTGGGACGGCCAAAGCAGTTGCTCCTGCGCGACGGCGAAACCCTGGTGCACCGTACGGCACGCTTGGCTCTGGATACCGCGCCCGACCGCCTGCTGGTGGTGTGCGGCGGTTATGCCGAGGAAGTGGGCGCCGCCGTCCAGGACTTGCCCATCGAGCTGCTGATCAACACCAACTGGCAGGACGGACTGGGCAGCAGTTTGCGCGTAGCCGCCTCGGCCCTGGCTCGACATCCGGGGCCAACGCTGATTCTGTCTTGCGACCAACCCGCACTGGACGCCTCGCATCTGCACCGGCTACTGGATCTCGCTCAGGACACGCCGTCCGGCTGCGGCGCGACTGTCCATGGCGAGCGCATCGGTATTCCCGTGGTGGTCTCGGCCCCGGTTCTGCGCACCGCCTACAGCTTGCGCGGCGACCATGGTCTGGGCGAGGTGCTCAACGCATTCCCGCGCGAAGGCTTGGCGATGATGGTGGCGCCGGAGCTGCAGGATGATTTGGATACTGAGGATGATGTTGCGGCGGCCGTCACGAAGGGATGGTTGGATTAGGGGCTTGGATCTGGCGTCTGCGTGGAAACTGTCCGCTTCATTGAATTATCAGAGCAACGTAGGGCGGGTCTTGACCCGCCATTACCATCCCAAGCGCTCGCAACGCCAATCACCGAAGGCCATATCGCGGATGCTCCGAGTCGACTTCGCTGATTGTCGTCGGGAGCTGACGCATGGCGATGGCGGGTCGAGACCCGCCCTACGGTCTATGTTCTAGTTGTTAGCTTCTGGCGATGGCGCGGTTGGTTTGTCGGACCTGATGATTTCCGCGCCTGCCGCGGGCGTCACTTTCTTTGCTCGTGCAAAGAAAGTAACCAAAGAAAGCACGCCCCGGGCGGCGCGCCCCTGCGGGGTCCGCAATCGGGCCGGGA
>CBFGZY010000067.1:0-22038 GCA_965653375.1 uncultured Pseudoxanthomonas sp. | reverse complement strand
GAGGTGGGAGGTGGGAGGTGGGAGGCGGAGAAGTGGAGAAGTGGAGAAGCGTCGAAGGCTTTTGCTTTGCCTCCCCTTTGCGTCCCGATCAAAGCAGGCTGTTGGACGCTAAGGTCGACGGAACGCTCACCTCTCCGCGCCGCGATGCGAGGCGATCAGCCAGCCGTGTGGGTTCCGGTAGTCGGTAGCCGGCCAGGAAACGCAGCACCAGCATTGCGGAAGTTTCCATTGATACGCGATGCCCGGGCGACACGATCAGCGGGTTGCAGCGGCGTTTGCTACGCAGCGCCCAGCCGATTTGTTCGCCGCGATGGAGAAGAGGGCTGCGGTCCCCGGGTTGCGGGCCGGGCTCTTCGTAGTTTCCGCACAGGACTTTTTTCGCGACGCCGATGGTGGGAAGACCGGTGGCGACACCAAAGTGAGCAGCGATTCCCAACCGGCGTGGGTGCGCGATGCCTTGGCCGTCGACGAAGGCCAGATCCGGCAGGCGGGTCAACATCGCGCGTGCCTCCATCAAGGCCGGCAATTCCCGGAAGCTCAGCAGTCCCGGTACGTACGGCATCGACGTGGTAACACGGACGAGATGCGCCTCTATCGGCTGAAGCGTCTGTGCGTTCAACAGCACGACGGCTGCGCGAGTGACGGCGCCTTCGTCCTCGAAACCTACATCGAAGCCTGCCAGCAGATGCGGCTCGGCGAAATCGTCCTGCAATGAAACGCGTTGTGCGAGTTCGGCCTGCAACGCGCGCGCCGCCGCAACGCTACCGTCCCAGTCACCGAATACGTCCGATGGTATTGATTCGCTCATGCGACAAGATTACCGCCGGCATGTTTGCACGGCGTGCATGCGCGCCAAAGCGAAATGCTGCGATGTTCACTGCGGATCAGGCGGTGGCGGATCATGGCGGACGCGCAGGAAACGCGCGAAACGCGGAAGTCCTTTCGAGGTCAATCCGTTGTAGCGGTATGTGACCATGCTGCCGACAGCGGGCGGCTCGGTACGCTGGATATCCGTGAAGCCGGTGCCTAGGCGGAATCGCCGGCCGTCCGATGTCTCAACCAGCAAGGCCCCCAGCATGTTTTCGTATTTCCCTTTTCCCGGAGCGTGGCCAACCACACGCGCTTCGGCATCCTGGAAAGGTTTGTACTTGTGCAGGCTGTCGCTGCGGCCGGCCGCATAACGCGCATTGCGGTGATGCAGCATGAGACCCTCCCCACCGGCAGACACCACTTGTTTGAGCCGTGCATCGAGTTGTTGCGCATCATCCACACGGAACTGGGCAATGGGTTGCAGCCATGCCACGCCGGTTGCTGGCAGCAGCGTACGCATCTCCATCACCCGTGCTTCGAATACTCCGCCGTGATCGGGAAGATCGAACACCATGAAGCGCACCCGGCTCCAGGCGGCATCGGCTGGCTGTCCGGAGCGCACGAGTCCGCTGACTTCATCGAAGCGGCCGCGTCCCATCCAGAGCTCGCCATCCATGGCCACGGCGGGCCACTTCGCCGTGAACCAGGCCGGAGCGGAGATCCGCTGGCCGCCCCGGGTCCACAATTGCCGGCCGTCCCAACGGCCGCGGACGCCATCCAGCTTTTCGCTGACCCAATAAGTGGAAACGTCGCCGCTGCCACGATAGTCGGTGGCCAGCATCAGCCGGGGCGCTGCGTCCTGGCTTGCCCAGAGTGCCGGTGGCGCCAGGCAGGCGAGCAACAGCAATATCGTACGCAGAAAGGCCATGGATCCTCCTTGAATATGCATCGGGGCGGGGCGATTGCGCCGGACTTCGATGATGTCCGCCCGGCATCTTCCTGATGCTGGTCCAGCTTACGTCTACATGGATGCGACGTGGCCTGAGTGAGGTGTCAGGCTTTTCCGATTTTTGGATGGGCGTTTTTGCCTAGTACTCGCTCTGCGTAAGCTTGGCGACGCCATCGGTTCCGATATCCACGCGATACAGACGATTGAACTGACTGTCCGATATCGGCTCGACGTTCTGCCCCGATAACGCACCGACGATTTCCGGCACGGTGTTGCTGTGGCCGACGATCAGTATCGTGTCCTGACGATGTTGCCGCAGCCACTGTGCCGCGGATTCGACAATGGGGCCCTTCGAGAAGTAACGCGTCACCTGCACATGATGTTGGTCCGCCGTGGGTTTGGCGGTTTGCTGGGTGCGGCGGAACTCGGTGGCATATACGGCAGCAATGGGTTCGTTCGCCAGCAGCGTCGCCAGCCGCGCGGCGCGTGCCTGGCCCGCGGCGGTGAGCGAAGGGTCGTCAGGATCGTCGTTGGCTTTTTCGGCGTGGCGCACAACGATGAAGCTGACTTCATTGCCATGGCTGTTGCCGGGATGCGGCCGATGAGCCGTTGCGCATCCGCCTAGCGCAACCACGCCAGACAGCAGAAAACAGCAGTGAAGAAAAACGCGTTTGCTGAGCATCGTGGCGGCCGTTGGAGGTGAAGGCAGGCTATTCCTGCAGCGCCTTCTTTATCATGGAGGCGAAGGCTTGTGGTTGTTCCAGCATCATCATGTGCCCGGCGCTGGGAACGACGGCGATGGTCGTGGCTTGTTGCAAAGCCCAGTCCTGCACATCCCAGCCGGGCCGAGAGCGCTCGCCTGCCAGCAAATGCACGCGATGGCGAGAAAAGACGCCGCGGAGCTTGGGCAAATAGTCGGGCGACCTGGTTTCCTCGACAACCGAGCGCGCCATGGCACGCACGGTCGATGCGGGTTGTTGCGTGAGGTAGCGCGTTGCGGCTTCGACCAGAAGCGGTTCCGCCGGCACTCCGGCACGCGCCAGCCAGGCAGCGGGATCCGCGCGAAAGTCCTCGATCATCGCCTCGGCTTGTTCCTGGGACATGCGTGCTACCGATGCGGACCAGAAGGCGTCTTTCAGGGTGAAGTTGCCCTCGACGCTGACCAGGTCCACCACGCGATCCGGATGCGCATGCGCGAACAGCGCGGCAATGGCGCCGCCAACGGAATGGCCCACCAGATGCACAGGTTCATCGCCAAAGTTCTGCCGCATCACCTGATCCAAATGGGCGATTTGCGCCGGCAAACCGACCTCGTTCGCGGGTACATCCTTCAGGCTGCCATAGCCCAATAGATCAGGCGCCAGCGTCGGCGTCGGTCCGAAATGGACCGACAGGTCGGGCACCTGCAAGGTGCCAATCAACCCATGCACGAAAACGATGGGAGTCGAAGCGGCCATCAAATCAACCTACGGAGTGGAAGTGGGAAGAAGACCCTGCCTCAGGCTGCCGGCCGCAGCGTGGTCAGCAGACCTTTGGCCGCGTTGAAGCGGTCGGGCGCTTCCGGCAGTGGCAACTTGATGCGCAGCTTGTCCGGCCCATCCATGGCGTACAACTTGGGCTGCTTCTGGATCAACTGGATCACCGCCATCGGGTCGATGCTGGGCTTCGCTTCGAACACGATGCGGCCGCCGTTCTCGCCCAGGTCCAATTTGCGGATGCCCAGTGCAGTGGCGGTGAGCTTCAGTTCGGTCGTGGCGAACAGATACTTCGCCGCATCCGGCAGCAGTCCGAAGCGGTCGATCATCTCCACCTGCAGATCGCGTAGTTCGTCGATGTCGCGCGCACTGCTAATGCGCTTGTACAGCGTCAACCGGGTATGCACGTCGGGCAGGTAGTCGTCCGGGATCAGTGCCGGTACGTGCAGTTCCACTTCGGCGCCGCGATGCTCGTAACCCAGGTCCACGTCCGGCAGGTGGCCTTGCTTGATCGAACGCACGGCACGCTCCAGCAGCTCGGTGTACAGACTGAAGCCGACTTCCGCCATCTGGCCGCTCTGGTCTTCGCCCAACAGCTCGCCGGCGCCGCGGATTTCCAGATCGTGCGTGGCCAAGGTGAAGCCTGCGCCCAGTTCGTCCATGGCGGCGATGGCTTCCAGGCGGCGCTCGGCATCGGCGGTCATGCTGCGTTTGTCGGGCACCACCAGGTAGGCGTAGGAGCGGTGGTGCGAACGGCCCACGCGGCCGCGCAGCTGGTGTAGCTGCGCCAGGCCGAAACGGTCGGCGCGATTGATGATGATGGTGTTGGCGTTGGGAATATCGATGCCCGATTCGATGATCGTCGTGCACAACAACACATTGAAGCGCTGCTTCTGGAAATCCAGCATCACCTGTTCCAACTCGCGCTCGGGCATCTGCCCGTGGGCCACGCCGATGCGTGCCTCGGGTACCAACTCCTGCAGATCGCGCTGCATGCGGCCGATGCTTTCCACGTCGTTGTGCAGGAAATACACCTGGCCGCCGCGCGCGAGTTCGCGCTGGAAGGATTCGCGCAGCAATGCCGGATCCCACGGTGTAATGAACGTCTGCACCGCCATGCGGTTGGCGGGCGGCGTGGCGATGATGGACAGGTCGCGCAGGCCGGCCATGGCCATGTTCAAGGTGCGCGGAATGGGCGTGGCGGTCAGCGTCAGCAGGTGCACGTTGGCGCGCAATGCCTTCAGCGCTTCTTTCTGGCGCACGCCGAAACGCTGTTCTTCGTCCACGATCACAAGGCCAAGATCCTTGAACTTCACGTCCGGCTGCAGCAGACGATGGGTGCCGACGATGACGTCGATCTTGCCTTCGGCCAGCTTCTCCAATTCCGCCTTGATCTCCTTGGCGGTCTTGAAGCGCGACAGCACTTCCACGCGCAACGGCCAATCGGCGAAGCGGTCGCGGAAGTTGCGGTAATGCTGTTCGGCCAGCAACGTGGTCGGCACCAGCACGGCGACCTGTTTGCCGCCGCTGGCAGCGGCAAAGGCGGCACGCACCGCGACTTCGGTCTTGCCGAAGCCCACGTCACCGCAAACAACGCGGTCCATCGGCTGGCTGCTACCCAAGTCGCGGATCACCGATTCGATGGCGTGATGCTGGTCGGGAGTTTCTTCGAACGGAAAACTGGCGGCGAAGGGTTCGTACATCGCACGGTCCAGCGGCAGCGCCAATCCGGCACGGGCTTGGCGCCGTGCTTGGATTTCCAACAGTTCCGCCGCCACATCGCGGACTTTTTCCGCGGCTCGCTTCTTCGCCTTGGTCCAGGCCTCGCCGCCCAGTGAGTGCAACGGTGCGGTTTCCACCGACGCGCCGGAGTAGCGGCTGATCAGGTGCAACTGCGCGACCGGGACATACAGGCGGTCGCCTTTGGCGTATTCGATTTCCAGGTATTCGCCGGGCGTGCCGCCAGCCTCCAGCACGACCAATCCTCGGTAACGGCCGACGCCGTGATCTTCGTGCACGATGGGCGCGCCTTCGCTCAGTTCGCCCAGATCGCGGATGATCGCCTCGGGCTCGCGCCCGGTGCGTTTGCGCCGGTGCGTCTGGGTGGCGCGTTCTGGGAACAACTGGCGTTCGGTGAGAATCGCGACGCGCGGTTCGTCCAGGGCGAAGCCGTCTTCCAGTGGAGCTACCGCGATGGCGAAGCGTTCGCGAGTTTCTGCCAGGAAGTGCGAAAAGTCGGGCAGGGTATGCGGCTGCAGTTCCGCCGCCTGCAACACTTCCAACAGCGCCTCGCGACGGCCGGCCGAATCCGCGGCGATCAATACCCGGCCCGGGTAGTGCGCCAGGAAGGATTTCAATGCTTCGCCTGGCGCGGTGTCCTTGGCCGCGATTGGCAGGGGCGGCAGCGGTTGTTCGCCCAATGGCTGCGCTTCGGCGTGGCGCGGATGGTCGGGGCCGTAGATTTCGATGCGCGGTTTTTGATTCAACCGTTCGCGCAACGTGTCCGGCGGCAGGTATAGCTCTTCGGGCGGCAGCAGCGGGCGCTCGATGTCATGGCGGCGCTGTTCATAGCGGCCCTGGGTTTGCGTCCAGAACGTATCGGCGGCAGCGGTACCGCCGTCGGCCAACAGCGGCAGCACGTTATCGCCCAGATAATCGAACAAGCTGGCGGTCTGCTCGAAGAACAGCGGCAGGTAGTACTCGACGCCGGCAGGCGCCAGGCCGGATTTCAGATCCTGGTAAAGCGAACTGCGGCGCGTATCCACGTCGAAGCGTTCGCGCAGCGTGCCCAAGGCGCGCTCGATGGCGGCTTCGTCCAATGGAACCTCGCGTCCGGGCAGCATCCGCACGGCATCGGTCTTTTCCAGCGAACGTTGGGATTCCGGATCGAAGGCGCGGATGGAATCGATGCTGTCATCCAGCAGTTCGATGCGCAGCGGTGCCTCGGCGCCCATCGGGTAGACGTCGAGCAATCCGCCGCGTACCGCGAAATCGCCGGGATCCAAGACCTGCGGCACATGCCGATAGCTGGCCGCTTCCAGGCGCCGTTTCTCCGCGTCGAAGTCCAGCGATTGGCCGACCCGGTAGTCGAAGCTTCCGCCCACCACATAGCGCAACGGCGGCAAGCGCTGCATCAGCGTTTGCACCGGAACCACCACGATGCCGCGCTTCAATGTGGGCAGGCGGTGCAGGGCCGCCAAGCGCTGCGACACGATGTCCGGATGCGGGCTGAAGCGGTCGTAGGGCAGGGTTTCCCAATCCGGAAACGGCAGCACGGGCAGATCGCCGCGCACGCCCAACAGCGTATGCAGGTCGGCTTCCAGTTGATGGGCGCCCTGGGTATCGCGGGCGATCGCCAGCAGCGGCCCGTCATGCGCTTCGGCAGCCTGGGCGAGGAACCATGCCAGGGCGGTCGGCGACGCCGGCGCACGCCACCAGGCGCGGAGCTGGCCGCTCTTGGGCAAGGGAAGAGAAGAACGCAGGGATTTGGAATCGGCAGGCATCGGCACACAAAACGGCAGCAGCGCCGGACGCGGTCGCGCCCAGCGCAAAAAAGGGAGGTTAGTTTAGAGCGTGTTGTGGGCTTTGAAGCACCGTGGGTCGAGCAGGGTTGTGGGAGCGGTGTCCCGCCGCGAGTTCTTCGGACAGATCTGCGTAAATCCCGCAAAGAACTCGCAAGTGGGTATGAGGATGGCTGCCCGGCTACTCGTCGACCAGGTCCAGCACGACGCGGACCAAGCCAGGCGTGTCGTGCTCCCGTACACGCCGGAATCCGAGCGACTCGGCCAACTGCAGCATCGGTTGGTTGCTGTCCAGCACGTCGCCGTACAGGTGCTCGAGCTTCTTGGATTTGGCCCATTTGACCAGCCGGCGCATCAGATGCCGTCCCAAGCCCTGGCCGGCAATGAAATGGCTGACCAGAATGGCGAACTCCGCATCGCGGGTGCGCGAAGCGACGGACGCTCGCGCGACCGCGCCCACCAGGGCTTCACCCGGGGGCAGCGGTTCGGCAGCGACCAGCGCGAATTCGGTTTGCGGGTCCGGGTGGCTGAGCCGGTGCGCCATTTCCGGAGTCAGTTCCGTCAGGGCGTACAGGAACCGCTGGCGGATCTCCTCCGGTCCCAGCAGGGAGAACGCGCCCTGGATGGGGCCGGCGTCTTCCGGGCGGATCGGACGGATCAGCAGTTCCCGGCCGCTGGGAAGGCGGAAGCGTTCGTGCCAGGGCGGGAGTCGTTTCGGCGCATTCATATGGTCTTGGATACTCCCATGCTCCCTGTGAAAGATTGTTCTAGCTCGCTACACGGCAATTGGCATTCGCTTGTTAGACTCACCGGCATTCACAGAAAAGGGAGCATTCCATGGCAGGTGGCGGCGATTCTACGCGGGCGATTCTGTTTGCGCTGGGGGCGAACTTCGCGATCGCGGTGGCAAAGGGCGTGGCGGCGTTCGTCACTGGCTCCAGTGCCATGTTGGCGGAGACCGTTCACTCGCTGGCCGATTGCGGCAATCAATTGCTGCTGCTGCTGGGCCTGCGGCAGGCGACGCGGCCACCTTCGCCTGACCATCCATTGGGTTACGGCCGTGCGATCTACTTCTGGTCTTTCCTGGTTGCGGTGATGCTCTTCAGCGTGGGCGGCATGTTTTCGATCTACGAAGGCGTGCACAAGTTCCAACAGCCCGAACCGCTGAATCAATGGTGGTGGGCAGCAGGCGTACTGGTCTTCGCCATCGCGGCCGAAGCAGTATCGATGCGCGCATGCATGCAGGAAGTGAACAAGGCCCGCGGTGGACGTTCGCTTTGGCGCTGGTTCCGCGAAAGCCGGCAGGCCGAACTGGTGGTGATCTTCGGTGAGGATCTCGCCGCGTTGCTGGGCCTGGTGTTTGCCTTGGTGGCAGTGATGCTGTCGGTGATCACCGGCAACCCGATATGGGACGCGGTCGGCACGATCGTGATCGGCGTGTTGCTGATCGTCATTGCGGTGCTGGTGGCGATAGAGGTCAAGGCCTTGCTGATCGGCCAGAGCGCGGACCCTGAGTTGGGGACGCAAATCAGCCGTTGGCTGGGCGAGCGCCAGGAGATCAACAAGCTGATCCACGTCATCACCATGCAGATGGGCAACGATGTGGTGGTCTCGGTGCAGGCAGTGATGAAGGAGACGGTCAGTGCACAAGCATTGCTGACGGATATCGATCGTGTCGAAACCGAGCTCAAGCAGCAATTCCCCGTGGTGCGCTGGAGTTTCTTCGAGCCGGACCGCGAGGCGGAAGCGAGTGCCGCGGCGCCGGTATAGGCGGTAGCTTCCTCGCTGCCGTAGGGCGGTGGTCTGGGGTAGCGGAGTTGCGCTCCGCTACTCGTTCCCAGAGCCGTCCACGCAAGGCAGCTGAGCCCTAAATGGGATTGGATTTGCTACAGAAAGCCATTTAAGCGGTTATTCGCTGTTGTCCGCCGTTGCGACGGCCCCACCACCGCTGACTCGGTGTTATCGCGGGGCGCGGCACGCTTGACCCATCTGGCTGTTCGGGGTTTAATGAGAATGATTTTCATATGCTGTTGAGAATGAATCGCCATTGATTAGTTGGCGGTCTTCTCCAGTGCATGAGCCGTCGAGGAGGGGCGGCGGGAATCTTTCTCCGTTTCCCACTAGAGACCAATGAAAAACAACAACACGTCGCGCGCGAACCTCCCTTCTTTCGTTTTCCATATCGCACCCTTGGCAATGGCTTTGCAGATGGCAATGGCCGCGCCATTGGCGGCCGAGACCGCCGACGCCGATCAGGCCACCGAGCTGGCGCCGGTAGAGGTCGTCGGTTCCCATATCGATGACGTCGAGGGCGGCCGGGTAGGTTCCAAGATCGACACGCCGCTGCGCGAGGTTCCGCAGTCGGTCAGCGTCGTGACCCGCGAACAGATCGAACAGCGCGGCGCCGCCACGGTGGAGCAGGCGCTGCGTTATACCGCCGGTATCAGCGTGCCGTACGGTTTCGATGCCCGTTACGACTGGATGGACATTCGCGGTTTCAGCGCAGTCAACGAAATGTTCCGCGACGGTCTGCGCCAGCAGGGCGGCACCTTCAGCGCGCCGCGGCTGGATCCGTACGCGTTGGAGCGCATCGAAGTGCTGAAGGGGCCGGCCGGCGTGATGTACGGCTCCGGCAGTCCCGGCGGCCTCATCAATCAGGTCAGCAAGCGCGCGAGCGGAGAACCGGTCAACGAAGCCGGCATCAGCTACGGCAATTACGACCGCGCCAGCGTGCGTACTGATTTCGGCGGTGCACTCGGCGATGCATGGCGTTACCGTGTGGTCGCCTTGGGCAGCGATGGCGACGACCAGGTCGATTTTGTCGGTAACCGCCGGTGGCTGCTGATGCCGTCGCTGGCATGGCGCAACGAATCGACTTCGCTCGATCTGCAGGCCACCTGGCAGAAAGACGACGGCAGCTACAATTTCTCCTTCCAGCCGGCACCCGCCATTCGCGATCTGCTGGGCCTGAATTACGACATTCCGCGCGACCGTTATCTGGGCGAACCGGCTTTCGATCGTTTCGACCGCGAATACACCACCTTCGGCTACAGCTTCGAACATCGTTTCAACGAAACCTGGTTGTTGCGCCAGAACGCTCGCTACAACCGTACCGAACTGGACTACGGGACGATCGGCATCGTCAGCTTCAACCTGGCGCAACCTACCGAAGTCACGCGCTACGTCTTGCTGCGGGATGAACTGTCGCGCGGCGCTGTCATCGATACCTCGCTGCAGGCCAGCTTCGGCCATGGCCGTGTGCATCACACGGTATTGGCCGGCATCGACGTGCAACGCATCGAGAACGACGAGTACGGCGTGTACACGGGTGGCAACGATCCGGTGACGGGCCTGCCCTACGTGGCCAACCTAGATCTGGTGAATCCGGTCTACGGCAGCCCGGTAACCGTGCCGCCCGGCTCGCGCATGGTGACCGATGGGCGTCAGGTCGGCCTGTATGTGCAAGACCACATCAAGTTCGATGATCGCTGGGTGCTGTTGCTGGGCGGCCGTTACGACGAGGCGCGGCAGAAGATAGAAGGCACCGCCTCGACCACGGACTACGCCTTCAGCGGCCGGGCCGGATTGGTGTATTTGGCCGAAAGCGGTTTCGCACCGTATCTGAGCTACAGCGAAAGTTTCGCGCCGCTATACCGCGGTGGCTTCGAACCTGAAACCGGGCGCCAGGTGGAACTGGGCATGCGTTGGCAACCCATCGGCAGTTCGGTGCTGATCAGCGGTGCGTTATTCGATCTTCGCCGCGAGAACATGGTGGTGACCGATCCCGCCAATCCCACCCAGCAGGTGCAGGTCGGCGAAGCGCGCTCGCGCGGCCTGGAGGCCGAGGTCAACACGGAAATCGCCGCCAACACGCGCCTGACCGCCGCGTATACCTATCTCGATACGAAGGTCCTCAACAATGGCGGGCTGATCGATGAAGGTTCGCAGCTGCCGCGCGTGCCGAAGCATTCGGCATCGTTGTTCCTCGACTACACGTTGCCGGCCGGACCGGTGTCGGGGATGCAGTTGGGGGCGGGCGTGCGTTATGTCGGCGAGACACTTTATACCGGCGGTTCGTTGGTGGATCCGGCCGAACGGGTGCAGGTCCGCACCGGCGCCTATACGCTGGTGGATGCTTCGGTGCGCTATCCGTGGCGCAACTGGCAGTTCGCACTGACGGCCAGCAATCTGTTCGATCGCGAGTATTCGATCAGCTGCGACACCAATGTCTGCTATGGCGGCTACGCGCGCAGTGTGAACCTGTCGGCCAACTATCGCTGGTGAGTACCAAATAACAGCGCACGAACTTGCAGCGCACATAAGTGCAGGAGAACAGCATGCAGACCGCCACCCATCCCGACCATCCCGATTCGGGCCCGGCAGCGAAATCGAAACCACGCGGCGCCTCTCGTTGGGGCGTCGCTTCACGGGTACTGGCAGCGCTGTTCGGCGGCTATTTTGTTGCCTGGGGCAGTACGGCATTTTTGACGTTGACATTGCCGATGTCGCGAGTCGACCGCGTCGTCACCGCCAGCCTGCTGTGCTTCGCGGTCTGGTGCGCGGCAGTGGTGTATGTATTCGCTGCACGCAGTGCGTGGTGTGCGTGGTGGGTGGTGCTGGCATTGGGCGGCGTGCTCAATGGCATCGCTTATTTTTTTGCCGAACAAGCCGCCCGGGTCTGAGAACGCCGACATGAAGAACAGCTTCACTCAAAGCATGGCGTGGCTGCACACGTGGTCGGGTCTGATCATCGGCTGGCTGTTGTTCGTGATCTTCGTTGGCGGCACCATCGCCTGCTTCGATGCCGAACTGGACCGTTGGACCCGGCCTGGCGTGCCGACGCAAGTGGCGGCGGACGCGAATCTGGACGCGGTGATGCAACGGCTGGAGCGCGAGGATCCTTCGGCGCACGTGTGGTACCTGTACACGCCGCATCCGCGCTATCCGGCGATCAAGGCCGGCGGCTGGGATGTCGGCCGCGAATTCACCACCCATAGCTACGATCCCCATAGCGGTGCGAAGCTGCCCGATAGCGCAGGCGGGGAGTTCTTCTTCACCCTGCACTACAACCTGCATGCCGGAACCATCGGCATGTATCTCGTCGGCTTGGCGGGGATGATGATGCTGGTGGCGATAGTCACTGGCGTGATCATTCATCGGCGCATTTTCAAGGACTTTTTCACCTTCCGTCCGCGCGCCGGCGGCCAGCGCGCGTGGCTGGATGGGCACAACATTACCGGCGTGCTGGGCTTGCCTTTCCATCTGATGATCGTCTACACCGGCGTGGCGATCTTTGTGTCGTCGTACATGCTTGCCGGCGTGCATCTGGTCTACAAAAGCGACATGGAAGCTTTCTTCGACGAGCTGGCGCCGCATCCGCATCGCGAAGAAATGCACAAGCCGATCCCGCAACGCGCACCGTTGGCGCCGATGCTGGCCGATGCGCGCGAACGTCTTGGCGGTGAACCCTGGCTGGTTTCGGTCGAACACCCGGATGACGCTTCAACCGTGGTCAGCATTGGGCTGGATCATTCGCGCCACGTCGCCTGGAACCACCGCACCGCTTACTACGACGGCGTCACCGGTCAGTTCATGGCGCAGGGCCCAAAGCCTGGTTCGGCGTACCACACGTACCAGTTCCTGGGCGGCTTGCACATGGCGCAGTTCGGCAGCGGCGGTTTGTATCGCTGGCTGTATTTCCTGTTGGGGCTGGCCGGTTGCGTGATGCTGGCCAGCGGCCTGCAAGTGTGGCTGGAGAAACGCGAGAAGCGTGTGGCCGAAGCCGGTGCTTTGTCCGGCTACGGTCTGGTACGAGTGCTCAATCTTGGCGTGGTGGCCGGTATGCCGCTGGCTACTGCGGCGATGCTGTGGGCAAACCGGTTGATCCCCATGGAAATGGTTGGCCGCTCCACGTGGGAGATCTACGCGTTCTGCACTGTGTGGCTTCTGGCGGCACTGTGGGCTGTACTGCGTGTGCGCACGCCGGCACGTGCTTGGCGCGAACTGTTTGCGGCAACCGCGGTGTTGCTGTGCGGACTACCGCTGTTGAACCTGATCACCACGTCGGATCGCCATCTGGGCTTCACTTTGGCCAACGGTGACTGGGCGATGGCAGCGGTGGATCTGACGGCGTTGGCGTTAGGTGCGCTGTTCGGACTGATGGCGTGGCGCGCCGGCCGGGTCAAGGTGCCCGCACGTGAGCGTGCGGCGGCGTCGCTGCGTACGGCGGAGGAAGCGCGATGAACGCGATTCCAAGCCTGGTTTTCCTGACGGCGCTGGTCCTGTGCTACGCCGGCTGGTGCCTGCTATGCCTGGGAATGGAGCGGCATCACCGCGACATCTTCGGCGCCGTGCCTTCGCCGACGCGTAGGCGAAGACTGCGTGTCGGTGGCTGGTTTGCGCTGATGCTGGCTTTGGCGATCTGCGTGTACGCGCTTGGCTGGGAGTTCGGTCCGGTGCTCTGGGCCTGCGCGTTGATGCTGGCCGCGTTGATGTGGGCGCTGCTACTGCCGTTCGCCGCGCGCTGGGCAGTGCGGTTGGCGTGGCTGGCGCCGATCGCAGCAGTCGTCGCCATGCCGCTCGCGTTTTAAGCTCTTGTGGGAGCGACGTGAGTCGCGACCGGAAATTTAAAGCTCTTAGACACGGATAACGCAGAAAAAAACGGATAAAGCTTTCAATGCCTTATTCGTTTTTTCTGCGTTAATCCGTGTCTAAAGCTTTTGATTGTTCTTCCGGTCGCGACTCACGTCGCTCCTACAAGATGGTCTTACGCGAAAACGGTTTACTCCTTCTTCAACCACTCCAGGCGGGTAGTGGCGCGGGCCTCTCCCAATACCTTTTTCAGCACTGGCAGGGCAGGGGCCAACGTCTGCTCGAACTGGTAGGGCGGGTTGAGGATCAACATGCCGCTGCCGTTGAGGCGCAACGGGGAATCGTCGGGGCGTATCTGCAATTCGGCCACCAGCGCCGACCGCGCAGGCAACGCTTCGGCCTTGCGGAAGAAATGCATCAGGCTGCGGCGCAGCTTGATGGGGTACCACACGGCGTAGATCGCGTTCGGCCAGCGCGTCATCGCTTCGCGCAGGGTGGCGATGATCTGCGGGTACTCGGCGTCCTGCACTTCGTAGGGCGGATCGATCAGTACCAGGCCACGGGCAAACTTGGTTTCGCCGATCTTCGGCGGCAACAACGCCTTGATGGCGGCGTAGCCGTCGCGCGCATGCACCGCTACTTTGGCGTCGTGGGCGAACAGGTCCTTCAGGGCCTGTGCTTCTTCCTCCTGCAGTTCGCAGGCCGCCAGCCGGTCCTGCTCACGCAGCGCCTGCGCTACTAGCAGGGGCGATCCGGGGTAGGCGACCATGGCACCGACAGGGTTGATGGCCTGCACGGCGCGCAGATAGCGCTCCAGCACTTCCGGCGCTTTCGGTTCGCCCATCAGTTTGAGGATGCCGGCATCGGCTTCGGCGGTCTTGCGGCTTTCCACTGCGCTAAACAGGTATCGTCCGCGCCCGGCATGGGTATCCAGCACGAAGAAGGGCGAATCCTTGCGTTTCAGGGCATCTATGAGCGCCAGCAACACGGTGTGTTTAAGGACATCGGCATGGTTGCCGGCATGGAAGGCGTGGCGATAGTTCATGACGTCAGTCTACGCGGTCGGCCTCCGCGGCGGCTTTGCGGTGCGGTTTGGGGCGATGCGGGGCTGCGGAGTTGGCAGGCCTCGGCTTCATGCTTCAACCATTCCCGCACCCGCAACAACGCCTGATCCGCGTCACGATGTGACGGCCAAACCAGGTGCGAGTCGAACCCGCGCAGTACCGGGCCAGGCAATGCCTGCAACGTTCCGTTGCCTAGTTCTTCGGTTATCAGCGCACGGTTGGCCAACACCACACCCTGTCCGGCGATCGCGGCCTGAATGGCGTGCGCTTCGTCGGAAAAATGCAGCAGGCGCATTTCCTTGGGCTTCTTCAGCCCTGCCTCGCGAAACCAGCGCGGCCAATCCGGCGTGCGCTCGTCGCGCAGGCGCCAGTCGTAGGCCAGAAAGGGCGTGCGTGCCAGCTGTGTGGCGTCCAGCGGTCCCAGCCAGGGGCTGGCGACGGCAAGAAACTCGTTGGACAACAGGTACTCCGCGCTCAATCCCGGGTACTGCCCGCCATCGTAGCGCACAGCCAGGTCGGCACTGTGATTCTGCAGGTCGGCGGGTTCGTCGGAGGCATGCAAGTGCAGATCGATGTCCGCGCCGGTTACCGCGAAGCCGGGCAGGCGCGGCACCAGCCAACGCGCCGCGAATCCACGAGTGACCGACAGCGTGACGGTGGGGCGCACCTGTCCCGGACGCAAGCCATCCAGTGTCTGCGCGATATCGTCCAGCGCGTCGCGCACCACTGGGAACAGGGTTCCGCCTTCTCGCGTGAGCTGCACCGCGCGCGACTGCCGCTTGAACAGCGATACGCCCAGACGTTCCTCCAGCGCACGGATCTGGTGACTGACCGCCGTGGGCGTAATCGCCAGTTCGTCGGCCGCGCGCCGGAAACTCTGATGGCGCGCGGCGGCCTCGAACACCCGCAGCGAGCCCAGTGGCGGCAGCTGCCGCCTTGGGTGAGCATCTTTAGGATGAGTAATTTTCATCTTATAGGGAAGAAATCATCGCTTTTCCCGATGGGTGCGGCTTGGAATCATGGCAGCAACGGGGTTGGACCGTCCCGGCCCTCCAAATGATAGGTGAGATATGTTCAAGTTATTGCATCTGGATGCCAGCGCCCGTCCGGGCCGTTCCGGGCAGCAGGCCCATGGCTCCCATACGCGCCGGCTCAGTGCGCGTTTTGTCGAACGCTGGCGCGCATTGCGGCCCGACGACGTGGTGATATATCGCGACGTCGGCGCTTCGCCGCCTTCGCCCGTCAGTGGCGGGTGGATCCACGCCGCGTTCACCCCGCCGGCACAGCGGGAGCCATGGATGCAGGAGGTGCTGGCGGAAAGCGACAGGCTGATAGACGAGTTGGAGGCCAGCGATCTGATCATCGCCGGAGTCCCCATGTACAACTTCGGAATGCCTGCGCAATTCAAGGCCTACATCGACAACGTGGTCAGGGTGGGGCGTACGTTCGGATTCGATCGTGCGCGACCGGGCGAGCCCTATTGGCCCATGCTCGCGGGACAGGGCAAGCGCCTGGTCATTCTCAGCGCGCGCGGTGACTCAGGTTATGCGCCGGGGCAACGGCTGGCGCATACGAACCATGTGGAAGGTGGCGTCGCCACGCCGTTGCAGTATCTGGGCATCGATCATGTCGCCAGTGTGGCGGTGGAATACGACGAATTCGGCGACGAGCGCCTGGCGCAATCGTTACGGCGCGCTGAAGCCGAAGTGGATCATTGGGTGGAGGTGTTGGCTGGCGACGCGATAGCGGCGACGGCTTGCGCCTGAAAACAGGTTCTGGGGAGGCGATGGGATGGTCCACCGGCGCCATTGCCCTATATCCTGCGTGCCATGCCGACGATCCTGATTGCCGAAGACGAGCCCGCCATCGCCGATGCAGTGCTGTATGCGCTGCGCAGCGAAGGCATGCAGGCCGAGCACCATTTGCTGGGGCGGGAGGTCGTGCCGCGGCTGCGCGCCGGCGGCGTGGACTTGGTGGTATTGGATGTGGGTTTGCCAGATGTCAGCGGCTTCGACGTCTGCCGTGAACTACGCGGCTTTAGCGATGTGCCGGTGATTTTCCTGACCGCCCGCAACGACGAGATCGATCGTGTGCTGGGCTTGGAGCTGGGCGCCGACGACTACATGGCCAAGCCGTTCTCGCCGCGCGAATTGGTCGCCCGGGTGCGTGCGCGGCTGCGCCGCAGTCATTCCGGCGGCGATGCCAAGGACCTGGTAACGCAGGGGGACTTCGCGATCGACCGCGAAGGCCACCGCATCCGCTTCCGCGGGCAGGCACTGGAGTTGACCCGCTACGAATACGCGTTGCTGGCGGCGCTGCTGCAACGGCCCGGTGCCATCCTCTCCCGCGCGCAGCTGATGGATCGCGGTTGGGACAGCGATGCCGACAGCGCCGACCGCACCGTGGATACGCACATCAAGACGCTGCGGATCAAATTGCGCGCCGCCGGCGCCGACCCCGACCCGATCCGCACCCATCGCGGCATCGGCTACGCGATCGAGATCTGAATGCGCCTGGGCTTGCGACTGTTCCTGGGGTTTTTCCTGATCGTTGGGCTGGCGGCGTTCTTCGTCATGCGCGTGTTCGTCAACGAAGTGAAGCCGGGTGTGCGCCAGGCGATGGAATCGACCCTGGTCGATGCCGCCAATGTGCTGGCGGTGATGGCGGCCGACGATATGAAAGCGGGCCGCATCGCCGATGGCGAGTTCGCCGAACGCATCAATGAAGCCGGCGTGCGCGATCTGAATGCGCTGGTCTGGCGCTTTCCCAAGCGCCACCTCGACTATCGCGTCACAATCACCGACACGCGCGGTGTCGTGGTCTACGACTCGCAGGGCCGCGATGTCGGCCGCGACAATTCGCGCTGGAACGATGTCTATCGCACCTTGCGCGGCGAATATGGCGCGCGTTCCAGCCCGGAAACGCCCGAGGACAAGACCCGCACCGTCATGCACGTGGCCGCGCCGATCCGCGATGGGGACAAATTGATCGGTGTGCTGACGGTGGCGCAACCCAATCGCACCATCGATCCGTTCATCGCCGCCAGCCAGCGCGCCATCATGCGTCAGGGCGGGTGGTTGATCGGTTTGTCGGCGCTGATCGGTGCGCTGATTACCTGGTGGCTGGTGCACGGTATCCAGCGCTTGAATCGCTACGCGCAAGCCGTCAGTGCCGGCGAACCCGCGCGGCCGCCGCCGCCGCGTCGCGACGAAATCGGCGACCTTGGCCGTGCCGTCGAAGAAATGCGCCGCAAGCTGGAAGGCAAGGCGTACGTAGAGCAGTACGTGCAATCGCTCACCCACGAGATGAAGAGCCCATTGGCGGCCATCCGCGGTGCCGCCGAGCTGCTGCAGGAGCCGCTGCCCGAGGAAGACCGCAAGCGTTTTGCCCATAACATCCAGACCCAGCAGCAGCGGCTGACGGAGACCATCGACAAGCTGTTGGCGCTCGCCGAAGTGGAACAGCACGGTTGGCTGCAGAAGCGCGAACCGGTCAACGTGGCGTCGTTGCTGGCGGAAGCGGGTGAGGACGTGGCGACCAAGTTGGCGGCGGCAGGCCTGACGCTACCGATTGCGGCCCAGGATTCGAGAGCGGTCGTCCAAGGCGATCCCTATCTGCTACGCCAGGCACTGTCGAACCTGCTGGACAACGCCGTCGCATTTTCCCCTCCGGGCGGAGAGATACGCCTGTCCAGCGAGATCGACAACGGCATGCTTGAAATCCGCGTGGCCGACCAAGGTCCGGGCATCCCGGACTACGCGCACGACCGGGTGTTCGAACGTTTCTATTCGCTGCCGCGCCCAGCCGGCGAGCCGCGCAGCTCCGGATTGGGGCTGCCATTCGTGGCTGAGGTGGCCCGGTTGCACGGTGGCGAAGCCAGTCTGCGCAACCTGGAGCAAGGCGGCGCGTTGGCGATGCTGCGATTGCCGTTGGCTTAGGCGGACCGATGCGGTAACTGTCTTTGTAGGAGCGATGTGAGTCGCGATGAGGCTTTATCGGTAAAGCTTCATCGCGACTGACGTCGCTCCTACAAGATGCAGAATGCGGGGCGCACTTCACACAGACTTCAAACTTGGCTCAAACCGCCACCACACGGCAGCGTCAGGCTTTGCTCCGTGTTCAACCGGGGCGAAATCCATGAAGTCTTTACGTTTGTTGTTGCGTTTTCTGACCATCGGCGGCTTGGTGCTGCTGTTGTTGATTCCTTTGATGATGATTCGCGGCACCATCAGCGATCGCGAGCGCTATCGCGCGCAGGCGGTCGAGCGGGTATCGCAGAGCATGGCCGGCCCGCAGCAATTGGTGGGGCCGTTGCGCGTCGTGCCGTGGAAGGCGACCCGCAAGGTCAACGCGACCAATGCCAATGGCCAGCCTGAGATACGCGATGAAGTCACCGAAGGTTATCTCTACCAGACGCCAAAACGCCTGAGTGTCGAAGGTGGGCTCAAGCCGGACAAGCGCAGGATCGGGCTCTACGACGTGCGCGTGTTTCAGTTGAAGGCCACGGTCAAAGCCGATTTCGACGAATTGCCGCTTACCCCGGTGCTAGGCCGTGAATATGGCGAACCCTATGTGGTTCTGGGGGTTGCCGACGTCCGGGGTTTCGTCGGTACGCCGAATCTGAAAGTGGACGGCAGGCCGCTGGCCTTAGAATCCGGCACGGGCGCCATGGCGGACCGGATGTCCGGGATGCATGCCATCTTGCCGAAGAGCGAAACCGCCTTGCCGGCCAGCCGCTCGGAGATGGAGCTGACGCTGGCCGGTACGCAATCGTTGGGGATCGCGCCACTGGGCGACAGCAACCACATCGCGTTGCATTCGGCATGGCCGCACCCATTGTTCGGCGGGCGCTTCCTGCCCAATGATCGCAAGATCGGCGCGGATGGTTTCAGCGCCAGCTGGGAAATCTCCTCGTTGGCCAGTGCCGCGCAGAGCCAACTGGCCACTGGCGGCGGCAAGCTGACTCGCCGCGATTCCAACGCATACGCTCAATCGGAGTTGCCCTCCGAAGACAGCAATAGCGCCCTGGACAGCGTCGATGTCAGCCTCGTCGATCCGGTCGATGTGTATACGCAGGCCGACCGTGCCAGCAAATACGGCATCCTGTTCGTGGTGCTGACTTTCGTTGGCTTCGCATTGTTCGAACTGATCAAGCGCTTGCCGATCCATCCGCTGCAGTACCTGCTGGTCGGTTTGGCGCTGGCGATTTTCTTCCTGCTGCTGCTTAGTCTTTCTGAGCACATCGACTTCTGGAAGGCTTATCTGATCTCGGCCATCGGCTGCATTGGCCTGCAGTTCGTCTACCTGTCCGGTGTATTGAAAAGCTGGCTGCGTGCGGCAGGTTTCGCCACCATGCTGACCGCTTTGTACGGCGTGCTCTATGGCTTGCTGATCTCCGAGGACAACGCGTTGCTGATGGGTTCGTTGATGTTGTTCGGCATCCTGGCCGTGATCATGTGGGTGACCCGCAGGATCGATTGGTATGACCTGAGTGCCTCGCTGCGCTGAGGCGGAAATGCTCGACCAATTCACCTTGCACCGGCGCGCAGCCAAGGTACTGCCGCCGGCCATCCGGACTTCCGGAGTAGTGGCGGATAATGATCCCTGCGAGCTTTCGAAACTGTTGTTCCCGCTAAGACGTAAATCGCAGGGCGCGCTTGTTTATCGCCTGACCGCGGAGTCGGTCGCGGCGATGTCGGAGGATCCACTTGTTTATCTCAAGGACGCGGTCCGGGCCAGGGAAGGCCCCAGCCGCCGGCGCGCTCCATTCGCGTATCGGGAATGGCGCAAGGCAACGCTTCCGGCCTTCTGGACGTCCTTGTGGGTTCCACATGCTGCTCCTGAAAACGTCAACGAAACAGTAAACGCGTACTTCACTACCAAGACCGATGGAAAAGCATTACTGGTGGTGATCCCCGCGCAACGGGTGGCGTTCTATCTCTGGTGCGCTTGAAGGCGGCTTTTGTCGCGGAGCTTTGGACGAGCGCTCGAATGCTCAAGCCTCGCCCCGGCCGATGGCCTGCGGTAGAGTTCAAGGATGGATTCTCCGCATACCATCGGCCTTTTTCGCGGCCCGGAAATTTCGCCGTATCTCGAAGATGTGGCGCGTTTGCGCGTGGAGGTATTTCGGGACTGGCCCTATCTTTACGAAGGCAGCGAAAGTTCCGAGCGCGATTACCTGGCCGCGTACGCCAACTCGCCGGATAGTTTGTTCGTTCTTGCCATCGAGAATGGTCAGGTGATTGGTGCATCGACCGGATTGCCGTTGGTCGACGACACCGAGGCGTTCCGGCTGCCTTTCGCGTACGCCGGCATCGCGGCGGAGGAAGTCTTTTATTTCGGCGAATCGGTACTGCTGCCGCAGTACCGCGGTCGCGGCATCGGGCACGCATTCTTCGATCATCGCGAGGCGTACGCGCGCGCCTTGGGACGATTCCGCTGGACGGCGTTCTGCGCGGTGGATCGCGATGATGCGGATCCCAGGCGCCCGGCTGATTTCCGCACCAACGACGAGTTCTGGCGCAAGCGTGGCTATCTGCGCCGTGAGGGTATGACGATGTACCTGCCTTGGGCCGAGACAGGAAGGGGCGAGGTCGTCCATCCGCTGACGTTCTGGTTGCGGCCGTTGGAGACAGCATGAAGATCGCGGTAGCCAAATATCCGGTAGGAGCGCCTGCCACCTTTGCCGATTTTGCCGAGAAGCAAGCCCGTTTGCTGGCCGATGCGGCGGCGCATGGCGCTCGCATCGCGGTGTTGCCGGAATATCTCTCGTTGGAGTTGGCGGCAACCTTCGATGCTTCCGTTCGCAGCGATTTGCCGGCATCGCTGGTGGCGATCCAGGAGTATCACCCCCAGTGGCTGGCGTTGTTCTCCCGTCTTGCCAGCGAACTGCGGATGCATGTGGTTGCAGGCACCTTCTTGCTGGCAGCACCAGAAGGGCGTTATCGCAACCGCAGTTACTGGTTCACACCCCAAGGTAATTATGATTGCCAGGACAAGTTGCAGCTGACCGGATTCGAGAAGTCCACCGCAATCATCAAGGGCGGAGACGAGTTGAGCGTATTCGAAGCCGAAGGCGTCCGTGCAGGAATTTCGGTTTGCTACGACGGCGAGTTTCCGTTGCCGGTGCGTGCGCAATACGAGGCAGGTGCACGTCTGTTGGTAGTGCCCAGCTGCACCGACACGCAGGCGGGCGCCACGCGCGTACGCGTCGGTTGCCTTGCGCGTGCGCTTGAGAACCGAATGTTCGTCGCGCAATCGGTCACCAGTGGAGAAGCGCCATGGAGCCCGGCCCTGGACGTCAATACCGGCGAGGCGGCGATCTTCGCGCCGATGGACGTCGGTTTCCCTGCGGATGGAATATTGGCGCAGACGCATGGCGACCAGGTATGGGCGGTCGCCGATCTCGATTTCGTCGCATTGGAAACCAGTCGCGCCAATGCGCAGGTAGCCAATGACCGCGATTGGATGGGACAGCTTGCGCCAGCGATAGCGCGTGCTCAGGTAAAGCCGCTTTGAAATTTACCCTGTAGGAGTGGCGTCGGCATGCCGGCCGGGGGGGGGGGGGGGGGGTGGTGGGGGGTTCGCGACACGCAGGCCCCCGCGCGCCCCGCCCACAGCGGCGCGGT
>CBFGZY010000066.1:0-22267 GCA_965653375.1 uncultured Pseudoxanthomonas sp. | reverse complement strand
TAGTGTTTGGTCATGGGGGGTGGGGGGGGGGGGGTGGGGGTTGGGGGGTGCGGGGAGCGGGGAGGGGGGAGCGGACAAGGCTCTGGCTTTACCTCCCCCTTGTAAAGGGGGACTGAGGGGGATTTGCTTTTGCCCTTCAAAAAAAAGCAACTCGAAGCAGAACGATGCAACCGGGAGGGTAGATAAATTCAGTCAGTCCAACGGCCCAACCGCAAAACCTCACGCCACCAGCAATCGCACCGCTTTCGCGTCCGCAACCGCCAGCAATAACCGCTCCATCGCCACCCAGGCATCGCCGTCGCCGCGGCCTTTGGCGATGCGGTCGATCCGCGATGCTTCGGCCACGAAACGATCCCAGCGCGCAGGCGAGGCATGCCGCTGCAAGGCCCGCTTGAACGGCGCCTGCTTGGTTTCCCAGATGCCTTGGGCTTTCATTTCCGCGCCCAGATTGCCGCCACGCGCCTGCACGCGGGCCAGCGCTGCGGTGCGCAGCAGTTCCTTCACCACCATCGGCATCAGCCCCGCCACGACGTCGCCTTCGGCGCGCAGCCCGGCCAGCATCCGCGAAACATGATCAACCTGGCCCGCCAACATCGCGTCGGTCAGACGAAACACGTCGTAACGGGCCGCATCGGCCACCAGCGACTCCATGGTCGCTGCGTCCAGGGTCTTTCCTTCCGCCAGCAATGCCAGTTTGTCGATCTCCTGCGCGGCAGCCAGCAGATTGCCCTCAACGCGATCGGTCAGCACTTGCACCGCCGTGCGATCCGCGCGCAAACCCTTCGCACGCAGGCGGCTTTCTATCCATCCGCTCAGTTCGTGCGGTTTTATCGACCAAGCAACTGCGATGACGCCGACCCGCGCGACGGCGTCGGCCCATTTGCCCTGATGGGCTTTGCTCCATTCGCCTGCGGTGATCAGCAGAATCACGTCGGGCGGAGGATTCGCACAGAACCCACTGATCACTTCCGCGCCTTCCTTGCCCGGTTTGCCGCTGGGCAAACGGACCTCGATCAGTCGGCGAGCACTGAAAAGACTGGGCGCATTGAAGGAAGCGTCCAGCGTATTCCAATCGAAATCGCGGCCATCGGCGTCGAATACTTCTCTTTCCCCAATACCCTGCGCGCGCGCCTGGGCGCGTACCGCGTCTGCGGCTTCCAGCACGCGCAAGATCTCCGGTCCCGCAATCAGGTAGACCGGATACAAAGGATCCGTGGCGGAACGTGAGGCCAGTTGCTCCGGCTTGAGTTCCATTACTCGGTCTTGACCACCTGTCCGGCACGCATCACGCCATCGATGCGGCGCAGGATCGACGAGGCCATTTCATGGCGCAGTTCTTCGGCCAGGACTTCGCGCTCGGTGCTGGTGCCGGTGGCATTTTCGGGCGGCGACACGTAGTCGCGCGACATTTCGACCACCTGCTGCGGTACCAGGTCGGTGCCGTCAGCCTTGCGGAAGACGAAGACCACCGCGTAACGCAGGCTGTATTCCTGCGAACGGCCGTGGCTGTCGATACTGATGGGAAGATCGCCCCAGCGTTCGGACAGGACCTGCAGGGTGGCGACTTCTTCCTTGCTGTCTTCCGGCGCAGGCGTGGCGCCTGCAGCTTGCAGGCCTCGCGACAAGGCGGTGGCCAATTTGCTGTAACTGCCCGAGGACACGACCCTGACAGGGCCCAGATCCGCCGGCAAAGCGATCTTGTTGCGCAGATGGAACCCACAGCCGGACAGGATCAGGACAAGGGCGGCTAAGGCGATGAGTCGGAATCGGGTCATGGAGGAAGTCTGGACGAGCCCGGCATGGGCGGCAATAGGCAATCCGGATGGCAGGTGAACACCGTCCCTTGATTGCCGCGACGACTGGGTAGGAGCGGCGTCCCGCTGCGAGCTTTGCTCCCGGCCAGGCGGAAAAGAAGAGCTCGCGGCGAGACGCCGCTCCTACAAAGGCATTCCTATACTCCGGTCAGCCCGCCACGATATTCACGATCTTGCCGGGCACGACGATGACCTTGCGGATGGTCATGCCTTCCAGGAACTTGGCGGTATTCGGCTCGGCCTTGGCCAGCGATTCGATCAAGTCGCGTGGCGCATCGGCGCCGATATCGATGGTGCCACGCAGCTTGCCGTTGACCTGCACCGCCAGCGTCAATGAGTCGCGCACCATGGCGGAGGCGTCGGCCTGAGGGAACGGCACATCCTCCAGCAGCGTCTCCGGATGACCCAACACCTGCCACAACGCATGACTGGTGTGCGGGGTGATGGGGTTCAGCAGCAGCACGGCGGTTTCCAGCGCTTCCTGGCGCAGCGCGCGGCCGTTGTCGCTGCCGTCGTCGAACTTGGCCAGCGCGTTGGAGAGTTCCATCACCGCTGCGATGGCGGTGTTGAAGCTATGGCGCTTGCCGTAGTCGTTGCCGACCCTGTCGATGGTTTCGTGGATCTTGCGGCGCAGGGCTTTCTGGTCGGCCGTCAATGCGGATAGATCGACCGCCGACGCCTGGCCATCGGCCGCATGCTTGTGCACCTGCGTCCACAGGCGACGCAAAAAGCGCGCCATGCCTTCCACGCCGGCTTCGTTCCACTCCAGCGATTGCTCCGGCGGTGCCGCGAACATCGAGAACAGGCGCACGGTGTCGGCACCGAACTTATCGACCATCGTCTGCGGGTCGACGCCGTTGTTCTTGGACTTGGACATCTTCTCGACCGGGCCGATGTTCACCTCCTGGCCGTCGGCTTTCAGGGTCGCGCCGACCACGCGTCCCTTGTCGTCGCGCCGGATCTCGACGTCGGCCGGATTGATCCAATCCTTCGAGCCGTCCGCGTTGTCGCGGTAGAAGGTTTCGGCGATCACCATGCCCTGCGTCAGCAGGTTGGTGGCCGGCTCGTCGCTGTCCACCAGCCGCGCGTCGCGCAGCAGCTTGTGATAGAAGCGGAAATACATCAGGTGCAGGATGGCGTGCTCGATGCCGCCGATGTACTGGTCCACCGGCAGCCAATAGTTGCCGCGCTTGTCCACCATGTCCTTGGCACCGGGCGAGGTATAGCGCGCGTAGTACCAGCTGGATTCCATGAAGGTGTCGAACGTATCGGTCTCGCGCTCGGCCGCCCCACCGCACTCCGGACAAGTCGTCTTGCGCCATTGCGGGTCGGCCTTGATCGGCGACTTCACCCCGTCCAGGGTTACGTCCTCCGGCAGCACGACCGGCAGTTGCGATTCCGGTACCGGCACCGCGCCGCATTTGTCGCAATAGATGACCGGAATCGGGCAACCCCAATAGCGTTGCCGCGAAACGCCCCAGTCGCGCAGGCGGTAATTCACCCGGCGCTGACCGCGGCCCTGGCGTTCGAAACGTTCGGCCAGCGCTTCGAAAGCGCCGCGGTAATCCAGACCGTCGAATTCGCCGGAGTTGACCAGTTCCAGATCGGTTCTGGTCTTGTCCGCATACCAGTCGTGCCAGACCTCCGGATCGTAGGTTTTTTCTTCCTCGGTTCGTGGCGCTGTCAGTGCGATGACCTGGCGAATCGGCAAGCCGTACTTGTGCGCGAATTCGAAGTCGCGCTGGTCATGTCCTGGCACCGCCATCACCGCGCCGGTGCCGTAGCCCATCAACACGAAATTGGCGATCCACACCGGTACTTTTTCGCCCGTCACCGGGTGCGCGGCGCGCAAGCCGGTATCGATGCCGCGCTTTTCCTGCGTCTCCAACTCGGCTTCGGAAACGCCGCCGTGCTTAAGCTCTTCCAGGAAGGCGGCGATAGCCGGATTGGTGGCAGCGACTTTCTGCGCCAGCGGGTGCTCGCCGGCGATGGACAGGAACGTCACGCCCATCAGCGTATCGGGACGGGTGGTGAAGACGGTCAACGTGTCGCCGCCTTCCACCGAAAAATTGATCTCCAGCCCTTCCGAGCGGCCGATCCAATTGCGCTGCATGGTCTTGACCGCATCCGGCCAGCCGGGCAGATCGTCCAGGCCGTCCAGGAGTTCCTGGGCATAGTCGGTGATGCGCAGGAACCACTGCGGGATTTCACGCCTCTCGACCAGCGCGCCGGAACGCCAGCCGCGGCCGTCGATCACCTGCTCGTTGGCCAGTACGGTCTGGTCGACCGGATCCCAGTTAACCACCGAATTCTTGCGGTAGGCGATGCCTTTGCGCAGCAGGCGCGTGAACATGCGCTGCTCGTGCACGTAGTACTCCGGCCGGCACGTCGTCAGTTCGCGCGACCAGTCGTACGCAAAGCCGAATTGCTTCAGCTGCGCCCGCATGTGCTCGATGTTGGAGTAAGTCCACTTGGCCGGCGCAGTCCCGTTTTTGACTGCAGCGTTTTCGGCAGGCAGGCCGAAAGCGTCCCAACCCATAGGCTGCAACACGTTATGGCCAGTCATGCGCTTGTAGCGGCTGATCACATCGCCGATCACGTAGTTCCGCACGTGCCCCATGTGCATTGAACCGCTGGGATACATGAACATCGACAGGCAGTAGTACTTAGGCTTGTCAGACTTTTCATCCACCTCAAAGGCCCGGCGGCCCTCCCAAAAGGACTGGGCGATGGTTTCGACAGACTTCGGATCGTAGGCGGTGGGTTCTGTGGGAACGGACATAGGACGACTGATGGGTGCTGCTGCGGCAAAGCGTGGAAGGGTACCGCAGTGCACAAAGCGCCGCCAACGCAACCGCTAAGATGACCCGACCTTCCGGAGCCCACCATGTCCCGATACGCCCTGCCCGTACTCCTCGCCAGCCTGTTCGCCCTGCCCGTCCATGCCGCCGAATCCCTGGCCCTGCAATGCGGAAAGCTCTTCGATGCGCGCAGCGGCAAGGTCCTGGAAGCCCGCACGGTGGTGGTCCGCGACGGCAAAGTGGCCGAGGTGCTGCCAGGCCGGGCCGATGTGGCCGGCGCCAAGGCCGTCGACCTGACCGGACGCACCTGCCTGCCCGGCTGGACCGACTTGCACGTGCACCTGTCCAGCCAATCCAGCCCGCAAAGCTACTCCGAAGGCTTTCGCCTGGACCCGGTGGACTTTGCTTATCGGTCGGTCGCCTACGCGGAAAAGACCCTGATGGCCGGCTTCACCAGCGTGCGCGACCTGGGCGGCGAAGTCGTCCCGCATCTGCGCGACGCCGTCAGCCAGGGGCTGGTGAAGGGCCCGCGCATCTTTGCCGCCGGCAAATCCATCGCCACCACCGGTGGCCACGCCGACCCGACCAATGGCTGGAACGACCAGCTATCCCACCTGATCGGTCCTCCCGGCCCCACCGAAGGCGTCATCAATTCCATCGAAGAGGCGCGCCAGGCGGTGCGCCAGCGCTACAAGGACGGTAGCGACGTCATCAAGATCACCGCCACTGGCGGCGTACTGAGCTACGCCAAATCCGGCGATGCGCCGCAGTTCACCGTGGACGAAGTGAAGGCGATCGTCGATACCGCCAACGACTACGGCTACAAGGTCGCCGCGCATGCGCACGGCACCGAGGGCATGAAGCGAGCCATCCAGGGCGGCGTCACCAGCATCGAACACGGCACCTACATGACCGACGAAGTGATGCGGCTTATGAAGCAGCACGGCACCTGGTACGTGCCGACCATCTACGCTGGCCGTTTCGTGGCAGAAAAAGCCAAGATCGACGGTTACTTCCCGGAAGTAGTGCGGCCGAAGGCGGCGCGCATCGGCGCGCAGATCCAGGACACGGCGGCCAAGGCGTATCGCAATGGGGTGAAGATCGCCTTCGGCACCGACATGGGCGTGGGCCCGCACGGCGACAACGCCCGCGAGTTCCTTTACATGGTGGAAGCCGGCATTCCCGCTAACGTGGCGCTGCAAGCGGCGACCATCCGCGCCGCGGAAGTGCTGGGCGTGGACGACCAGGGCGTGATCGAAGCCGGCAAGCGCGCCGATGTCATCGCACTGCCAGGCGATCCGGTGGCGGACATCAACGCCGTGTTGAACGTCGATTTCGTAATGAAGGACGGCGTGATCTTCAGGCAGCCTTGACCGGCACATCCACGTAGCGGGCGTCGTGCTCACGGCGCCCGCTACGTGATATCGCGCAAGGATTGTTCAGACCGGCGTGACCGACTTGCGCGGCGTCAGACCGGTAACGCACAACCACACCCACCACACCGCGAACGCCACGCGTTGGGCGGTGCCCGCGGGCAGCCAATCCACCCCGAACAACACCAACGCCAACAGCAGCAGTGCCGTCACTGCGCTGATACGCGTCACCATTCGCCAGCTCGCTTGCCCGCGCAAGCCTGCCGCCAACAGCAGCGCGCCGGGAACGAACGCGACCCACCACAACATCCACGCGGTCGCGTGATAACTGCTGGTGGCGTTGTGCAAATCGGCCGGATCCAGGGGCAGCAGTCCCAGCGCAACGAAACCCAACGCCGACAGCAGCAGCAATTGCGCACTGATGCGCAGCATCCAACCGGCCCCGGTCGGCAAACGCTGGCGTAATTCCAGCGTCACCACCGACGCCAGCAACCCAGGCAACACAAAACCCAACAGGTTGAATGCGGTCGCGTGCGGAAAGCCTTTGGCACCCAGCACGGCAACCGGATGCACCGATTGCGAATAACCCGGCAACGCCGAGCCGAAACCAATCACGGCGGCGGCAAAAATAACGGCTCCCAACAGGCCCACATACGGCAATCCACGAATCATTGCGCTACTCAACACAACCTCTCCTCGCGCCGACGCCGCGCATCGGCGCGAGGCGGAACATGACAATAACGACGCGCATGCCGGCCGTCTCCAGGCGCAATGATAGTTGGCCGAGCGACGTCGCAGGCAGCGAAAGCGCGTCGCGTTCTATTCTGCTTCCCATCCCGTCGCGCCACCGGCCAATGCGCGGTAATTGGCCGCGACGTATTCCTGGGCCAGCGTCGTGACACGGGCCAGCATGGCGTTATCCGCACCGCCGACGGTCCACGCACCTGCCATGCCACGGGCATGCTGGTAGAACTCGGGCTCCGCGATCACTTCTTGTGTGGCGGCATCGGTCAGCCGCAGCTTCATCAGTATCTGCGAACTTCCGGCAAAGGCCCCCGCCCAGAAGCGCTTGCCGCCGCTGATGAAGCGCACCTTCTCGACCACCGGCTCGATCACCAACTTTGGCGATGCAGCGTCCTTGGCCGGTTCGGCATTACGTTGCGCCACCCAGGCGCCCAGCCGTTGATCGATGTTTTGCTGCACCGATACCAGCGCCTGCTTGTTCGCCTCATGTTCCGCATAGGCGGGCGCCAACACCACCGGCTTCAGCTCGAAACGGACGTAATGATCCAACTGCACCTTGGGCGGTGTATTGCGTTCGACCGAGGGGCGGATTTCATCCTTGGCCAAGGCACTGGCGGCAAAGAACATCAGGCAAAAGCAAGCGGCGGAACGGGCGAGCACATTCATAGGCAACCTCGTTGGGTGAAAAGAAGACCGGTACATCGTGCTTGAAAGCTACGTAATTCGTCGCCATGTTAGGCCGCATCCTTGACCCGAGCGGCCTTATGAGCGACCTGCCCCACGTTTTCGACGCCACCACCGAAACCTTCCAGACCGAAGTCCTGGAAAAATCGCTGCAGGTGCCGGTGCTGGTCGATTTCTGGGCGACCTGGTGCGGCCCGTGCAAGACCCTGGGTCCGATTCTGGAAAAGCTGGCGGGCGAATACAACGGCGCGTTCGAACTGGCGAAGGTGGACGTGGACAAGGAGCCGCAGATCTCCGCGGCGTTCCAGATCCGCTCGGTGCCGACCGTCTTTCTGGTCAAGGGCGGCCAGTTGGTCGATGGCTTTCCCGGCGCGCTACCAGAAGGCCAGTTGCGGGAATTCCTGAAGCAGCACGGCATCGAACCGGCCGAAGCCGCAGTCGAGGAACCGGCCGTCGCGCTGGATCCCCATGCCCAGGTGCTGGCACTGCGCAAAGAGATCGAGGCCGATCCGGGCAAGGACGAGCTGAAGCTCGACCTGGCATTGGCCTTGCTGAAGATCGGCGCCGCGGGCGAAGCCGAGCAGCTGTTGAACGCGTTGCCCGCCAATCTGGCGACCGACGACCGCGCGGTGCGGGCGCGGGCGCGCCTGGGGTTTTCGGCAACGCTGAAGGACGCACCGCCGGTGGAAGTGCTGGAGTCTGCGATCGTCGCTGCCCCGGACGACCTGCGCGCGCGTCATCTGCTGGGCGTACACAAGCTGGTGGCAGGCGAATCGGAGGCGGCTCTGGAGCAGTTCCTGGAAATGCTCCGCCGCGACCGCAGCTTCGAGGACGGACTGGCCCGCAAGAGCCTCATCGATGCCTTCCGGGTGATCGAGGACGAGGCCTTGGTCGCCACCTACCGGCGCAAGATGTCGTCGCTGCTTTTCTGAGGTTCTGGCGGCGCCAGCCGCTCCATACCTTTGCGTATGGTAATCTGCGAGCCCGTCCCGAACAGGCTCGCGAATGAAGGCTTCCACGCTGCGGCATATCTTCAACTTCTGGCCGCCCTTCCTGTTCGCCGGCATCCATGTCACCGAGATGTCCAGCGACTGGCGTTATGCGCGGGTCGAACTGCGGATGCGCCCTTGGAACCGCAACTACGTGGGCACGCATTTCGGCGGCAGCCTGTTCGCCATGACCGATCCGTTCTGGATGATCATGATCAAAGAGTCGCTGGGCCGCGATTACTACGTCTGGGACAAGGCCGCCGAGATCGAATTCGTCAAACCCGGCAAGGGCACGGTGCATGCCGAATTCCGGCTGGACGACGCCACCTTGGATGACATCCGCCAAACCGCCGCCGATGGCCGAAAGCACCTGCGTTGGATGCCGACGGAAATCCGCAACGCACAGAATGAAACCGTGGTACGGATTCGCAAGCAGATCTATGTGCGGTTGAAGCCGAAGGCGCGGTGAGCGGTGAGCGGTGAGCGGTGAGCGGTGAGCGGGAAAAGCATGCGGCTTTTGCCCCCTTGACCAGCCATTCGGCTGTTAAATGCCAACCGCCGAATGACGGGTCATCCCCCTTTGTTGTTTTTAACAGCCGAATGGCTGGTCAAGGGGGAGTTGAAGCGACAGCCTTTTCCGCTCCCCGCTCCCCGCTCCCCGCTCCCCGCTACCTGCCCCCGCCTCCCCTACAATAGGCGGATGCCCAACACTCCCCACACGCCTCGCCCTTCCTTGCAGAAACTTTTCCTGACCGGTCTGCTGACGCTGCTGCCGATCTGGCTGACTTGGGTGGTGGTGAAGTTCGTCTTCGTGCTGCTGTCGGATATCAGCAAGCCCTGGGTGGGTCCGATTTCCCAGCAGATCGCGGCATCGTTTCCGGAATCGCTGGGCTGGTTCAAGGCGCTGTGGGTACAGAACACCATCGCGCTATTGGCCACCGTGGTCGTCATCCTGGTGGTTGGCGTACTGGCGCGCCGGGTGGTTGGGCAGCGCATGCTCGGCTGGTTCGAAATGCTGATACAGCGCATTCCCTTGGCCAGCACCATCTACTCCAGCGCGCGCCAGTTGCTGGATATCCTGCAGACCAAACCGGGTAACACGCAGCGCGTAGTGCTGATCGACTTTCCCCACCGCGACATGAAATCGGTGGGCTTCGTTACCCGGGTGATGCGCGAGGAAGGCAGCGGGCGGGAACTTGCGGCCGTGTACGTACCCACCACGCCCAACCCTACTTCCGGCTATTTGGAAATCGTACCGGTGGAACTGCTGACACCCACCGACTGGTCGGTGGACCAGGCGATGAGCTTTATCATTTCAGGCGGCGCGGTGGCGCCGGAATCCATGCCATTCACTCGCGCTGGGGAGCGATGAACCGATGAGCACTGGCCGTACCCTCGATGATCGTGCGGTGCGGTTGTTTCTCGCACTGGCCGCCTTTTTCTGCGTCAACGCAGTGCTGGCCGAGTTTATCGGCGTCAAGATTTTCGCCCTGGAAGACACGCTGGGCATGGCGCCGCTGGAATGGAACCTGTTCGGGCAGAACGGCTCCTTGAATTTCACCGTCGGCACGCTGCTGTGGCCGTTCGTTTTCATCCTGACCGACACCGTCAACGAGTTCTTCGGCAAGCGCGGTGTGCGCTTCATTTCCTGGTTGGCGGTGGCCCTGATCGTCTACGGCTTCGTATTCGCCTTCCTCGCCATTGCCGCGGCGCCGGCAGGTTGGTGGGTGAAGGCGGCCGAGGGCCAGGGCGTTCCCGATTATCAGGCGGCATTCGCCGCCATCTTCGGCCAGGGCATGTGGTCGATCGCCGGTTCGATCGTGGCGTTCCTGCTAGGTCAGCTGATCGACGTCTCGGTGTTCCACCGCATCCGCGTCGCCACCGGCGAGCGCTGGGTCTGGCTGCGCGCCACCGGCTCCACCGCTATCTCGCAGTTGGTCGACAGCTTCGTGGTGATCTACATCGCCTTCGTGCTCGGCCCGCAGAAATGGCCGACATCGTTGTTCCTGGCGATCAGCACGGTCAACTACTTCTACAAGATGCTGGCCGCCATCGCGCTAATACCGCTGCTCTATCTGATGCGCCACGGCATCCGCGTCTATCTGGGCGAAGCGCGCGAGCGTCAGCTGCGCGCCGAAGCCGCGGGGGATTGAGGCCGCAGCCTTTCCTCTCAGGAGTGGCACCGGCATGCCCAGTGCCGGGGAAGTCGTGCCTGCAAATCTAGAGCTTTAGATACGGATCGACGCAGATAAACACGGTTAAAAGGCCTTCAATGCCCGATCCGCTCTTTCCGCGTTAATCCGCGTCAAAGCTTGTGCTGTTGTTCCAGTCGCGACGAGACCGGCCATTCGGTCGGCTCCACAAGGACGGATCGCGTGCACCATGACTTCCGTCGCTGGCCGAGAGCGGTCGAATAGGCCAGGCTCCGGGTTTACCCAACCACTGGAACCGCCCATGAGCCGTCCTATGCCCGCCATGCTGACTTTGGCGATTGCCTTGGCGCTGCCTTTCGCCGCGTTTACCGGCCATGCCATCGCAGCAGAATCCACCGCCGCTGCGGCGTCGCCCGCCAACAGCAAAGCCGCGCAGTTGAATCAGCTCTACACGCAGTACTGGGAAGAGTCGCTCAAGCTCAATCCGTTGCGCGCGACCTTCCAGGGCGACCCGCGTTACAACGATCAGTTGCCGAATTTTCTGTCTGCCGAATATCGCGAGAAGTCGCACCGCTTCACCGAGCAATGGCTGAAAAAGGTCGAAGCGGTAGGCGCGGATGGATTGAGCGGGCAGGATCTGCTGAGCTATCAGATCTTCGTCCAAGACGCGAAGAACGAACTGGAAGGCGAACGCTTCCCGGGCTGGATGCAGCCGGTCAACCAGTTCTACAACATCGCCAGCACGGTCGTGCAACTGGGTTCCGGCACGGGTGCGCAGCCGTTCAAGACGGTGCAGGACTACGACAACTGGAACAAGCGCGCCAGCCGGATTCCGGTAGTGTTCGACCAGGCCATCGCCAATATGCGCGAAGGCATGAAAGCGGGCGTGGTGCAGCCGCGCGCACTGATGGAAAAAGTGGTGCCGCAACTGGACGCTCTGATCAAACCCAAGGCCGAGGAAACGCTGTTCTGGGGGCCGGTCAAGAACTTTCCGGCGAGTTTCAGCGACGCGGATAAGCAGCGCCTTACCGCCGACTACCGCAAGCTGATCGAAAGCGAGTTGATGCCCGCCTACGCCGAGCTGCGCGAATTTATCGTCAAGGAATATCTGCCCAAGACCCGCACCAGCGCCGGCATGGATGCATTGCCAGACGGCGCGGCGTGGTACGCCTATAACGCGCGGCAGAGCACCACCACCGATCTGTCGCCCGCGCAGATCCACCAGATCGGCCTGGACGAAGTCGCGCGCATCCATGGCCTGATCGGCGAAGTGATGAAGGAGACGAAATTCAAAGGTTCGCTGCAGGATTTCTTCAAGTTCATGCAGACCGACCCGCGCTTCAGCTTCAAGACCGAAGAAGAACTACTGGCCTATTACCGCGGTCTGGAAGAGAAGATCAACACCAGGATTCCCGAACAGTTCTCGCTGGTGCCCAAGGCGCCGTTCGAGATCCGGCCGGTGGAAGCCTTCCGCGCGCAATCCGCGGCGGGCGGCTCCTACATGCGGCCCAGCGAGGACGGCAAGCGTCCGGGTATTTTCTACGTCAACACCTACGATCTGCCGACCCGCAAGACCTGGGACGCGGAAGATCTTTATCTGCACGAAGCCATCCCCGGCCATCATTTCCAACTCGCTCTGCAGCAGGAACTGACCGGCCTGCCGATGTTCCGCCGCTTCGGCAGCGAGATCGCATTCTCCGAAGGTTGGGGCCTGTACGCCGAATCGCTGGGCAAGGATCTGGGCGTCTATCAGGACCCGTACAACTACTTCGGCTACCTGCAGAACGAGCTGTGGCGGGCCATCCGCCTGGTAGTGGACACCGGCCTGCACAGCAAGGGCTGGACACGCGAACAGGTGATTGCCTACATGCTGGCGAATTCGGCCGAAAGCGAAACCCAGGCCACCGCCGAAGCCGAGCGCTACATGGCGATTCCGGGCCAGGCATTGGCGTACAAAATGGGTGAACTGAAAATCAAGGAAGTGCGCGCCAAGGCCGAACGCGAACTCGGCAGCAAGTTCGACATCCGCGAGTTCCATGCCGAAGTGTTGAAGGACGGCTCGGTACCGCTGGATGTGCTGGAGGCGAAGATTGACCGTTGGATCGCGAGCAAGAAGTGAGCTGAGGCTTTACCTTTCTCTCACCGGCGAATGAGCATGCGGCGGGGCAGCAATATCCAAACCATTGCGGCTTCGCAGCACTCTCACCGCAACCCCTCTCCGGAAGGAGAGGGGCAAAAAACATTTACTGAAATCCTGAAAATATCGCCAATCGGGCGATCCTGGATATAGCAGCACCTACAACGCATTGCCACGGCCGTTCGCACGGCGCACGCTACGCATATATCCGAGCCTGGGGACCGAGATGAAGCTGGCTGCTACGTTGCACGCTTTCGCATTTGGTGTCGGATTGCTGGCGAGCTCGTTCGCGCGCGCCGGCACTGAAGAAAACATCGACCAGTTGATGAGCCGCTATCAGGGCCAAGTGCCGGGCGCATCGGTATTGGTGATACGCGACGGCCAACCGGTGTTTCGGCGCAGCTACGGTTTGGCCAACCTGGAAGACAACGTCGCCGCCACGCCCTCCACCAACTATCGTCTGGCATCGATCACCAAGCAGTTCACCGCGGCCTGCATCTTGTTGTTGGCGGAAGACGGAAAGCTAAGCCTGGACGATCCGGTGAAGCGATGGCTGCCATCGCTGCCTGCCGCCGCTGACACAGTGACGCTGCGGCATCTGCTCAGCCACACGTCCGGCTTGATCGACTACGAAGACGTCATGCCGGAGAACCTTACCGGTCAACTGCACGATGCAGATGTGCTGCGCATCCTGGAAGGCCAAGACCGCGGTTACTTCGCACCTGGCTCCGGCTATCGGTACAGCAATAGCGGCTACGCGCTGCTGGCGCTGATCGTGGGCCGTGCTTCCGGACAGGATTTCGCGAGTTTCCTGCGCCAACGCATCTTCCAGCCGCTCGGCATGGACAACACCGTGGCACTGGAAGAAGGCCGCTCCACCGTCGCTCAACGTGCTTACGGCCACAGCGAAATCGGCGGGCGCTGGCTGCGTACCGACCAGAGCTCCACCAGTGCGGTGCTGGGCGACGGCGGCATCTATTCGTCGATCGACGATCTGGCCAAATGGGACGCCGCTTTGTACGACGAGCGCCTACTAAAGAAATCCTCTCTGAATCTCGCATTTTCTCGCGCTGCCTCAACCACCGAACCCGATGTGCCGTTTTATGGCTTCGGCTGGAGAATCAACGGCGATTCGGTGTGGCATTCGGGCGAAAGCATTGGTTTTCGCAACGTTATCGTGCGTTATCCGAAACAACGACTGAGCGTTGTCGTATTAACCAATCGCAACGATCCCGAGCCATACAAGACGGCGCTGGAGATCGCGCGGCACTACTTGCCTACACCCTGATATTCCCGCGTAGCAGCTTTTCCTCGCCTATAATTGTGACAATCGCTGCAAAGCAGCATAGGTAAAGGGGACACTTTGAAGTCGATGCTTGGACTCCAAAGAAACTGGCGTGGCTGGATTATGTGGGTCGCTTTGCTGGTGCTATGCGTTCCGGCTTCGGCTCAGGAATGGACTTATCGCATTCGTCCTGGTGACACGCTGTGGAATTTAGCCGGCGAACACCTCAAGCCTGGCATTCGTTGGCAGCAATTGCAGCAACATAATCGCATCGGCGATCCCTACCAGTTGCCACCAGGATCGACCGTCCGGATTCCATTGGCTTGGTTGGCACGCCAACCGATCAAGGCGCGAGTGATGCTGGTACGAGGCGACGCTACCGTCTCGTTGGGAAAGGCAGCCAGCCAAAAAATTACCCAGGGCATGCAACTGGGCGCCGGCGCGCTGCTTAAGACCGCGGCCGATGCCTCGCTTTGTCTGCAGTTTGCCGATGGCTCGCGGTTGGTTCTGCAAGGCGGCAGCGAACTCCGATTGGATCGCCTTAGCCGTTTCGGCCGCAGCGGCATGATCGATACCCGCCTGCGCCTGCAGCGCGGCCGCATCACCAACGAGGTCGAACCTGTCGTCGGTCCCGGTGCAGGCTTTATCGTCGATACGCCCAGCGCTTCTTCGGCAGTGCGCGGAACGCAGTTCCGGGTAGAGGCCGCCGACAACCGAACCTTGACCGAAGTGCTGGAAGGCGGCGTTGCGGTTAGCGCCACGCGTCAATCCACGCTGGTTCCCCGCGGCTACGGGTCGGTGGTCGAAGCCGGCCAAGCCGGCGCGGTAAAAGCCGTGCCGCTGCTGCCGGCACCCGATTTGTCGGCGCTGTCGGCCGCGGGCCGCCAGCTTGGCCGCGACCTTTCCTGGCCGGCGATCGCCGGTGCGGCTCGCTACCGCATACAGGCCAGCGATCAGCGCGACTTCGGCACCTTGTTGATGGACCTGCAGGCCGATGGACCACAAACCCGGTTGCCCGCGTTGCCCGCCGGCGAATATTTCCTGCGGATCCGTGGCATCGATGCGCAAGGCCTGGAAGGCCAGGATGCGGTACTGCCGTTCCGTATCGAAAACCCGCTTCCGCCTTACGCCATTGCACCGGCCGCCGACGCCATCGTGCGCGACAGCCGCGTCGCTTTGAGCTGGACCCAGGCGCCGGGCGCCAGCGCCTATCGTTATCAGGTCGCCAGCAACCGCGAGTTCGACCAGCCGCTGGTCGATGTCGGCGGGATTGACGAGACCCAGGCGAAACTGCCGAAAGCGTTGCCGCCGGGCAGCTACTTCTGGCGCGTGGGCAGTATCGATGCGGCCGGCAAGCAAGGCTCTTTCGGCGATGTCATGGCGTTCGAGCTGCGCCTGCTGACCGACCCCGGCCAGATCGACAGCGATGCCGCCAAGAGCCGCTCGGACGAGGTCACTTTTCGTTGGCAGGCCGGCCCGCCGGACCAGCGCTACCGCTTCCAGATGTCGCGCACGCCCGACTTCAGCAGCTTGAAAATCGACGAAATAGTGTCCCAGGCGGAGATCACCGTGCCCAAGCCCGGATCCGGCACGTGGTACCTGCGGGCGCAGGCCATCGGCAGCGACGGCTTCGAAGGACCGTTCCCCGAACCCCAGGTCGTGAAGATCCCCTGCCGGTTCTGCCGTATCGGTACCGGGGCAGGCGCGCTTATCATCCTGCTCACCTTATGAGCACCCCCCTGCCCGCCCCGAAGATCAAGACCCGTGCCGTGATCACGATCGCCGCGGCGGCGTTGGTGGTATTGCTGGTGCTATCGGAACTGACGGCGCGTGCCGATGCCTGGGTGTACGACGTCCTGGTCGGCGGCACTTTGTGGCACGCCGATGATCGTATCGTCCTGGTCGACATCGATCAGCGCAGCCTGGCCGAGTTGGGCCGCTGGCCCTGGTCGCGGCGTACCCACGCGCAATTGATCGATCATCTGCGCGAGGCCGAGGTCAAAGGCGTGGCCTTGAATATCCTGCTGTCCGAGCCCGCGCTCTTCGATCCCGAAGGCGATGCACTGCTGGCGCGCGCTTTGAATCGCAGCGGCAAGGTGGTGCTGCCGGTATTGGCTGAGCCCGGCCAGATCAACACCCCGGCCGTCGAGCTGATGCCGATTCCCGAGTTCGCCGCCTCGGCCGCGGCGCTGGGCCATGCAGAAATGCCGCTGGACGACGACGGAGTCGCGCGGCGGATGTTCCTGCAGGCGGGCATGGGTTCGCCGCATTGGCCGGCGCTGGCGCTGGCACTACTTCAATTGAACACAGGCAGCAGCGGCAACCTCACCGCCAAGCTGCCGGGGCGGCACTACAGCGAACCGGACGCCGCGTCGCCCCAGCGCTGGGTCCGCGACCATGAGGTGCTGATTCCTTATGCGCGCTCGCCCAACGGATTCCGCCACGTCTCGTATACGGATGTGCTGCACAACCGCGTTCCGCCCTCGCTGCTGCGCGGCCGCTGGATAATCGTAGGCGTTGCCGCCGTCGGCATGGGCTCCTCCGCGCAAGTGCCAGGACATCCCGCCTATCCCGGCATCAGCGGATCGGATTACCAGGCCAATGTTCTGAACATGCTGTTGAACGATGCGGCCATCACGCCGCTATCGACCGCGTGGCAGGTGTTGCTGTCGCTGATACTCGTGGTGTCTCCGCTGGTGCTGTGCAGCCTGCCGGGATTGCGCAGCATCTGGCGACCCACCGCGCTCATGATGGTCGCGACGGTGCTGGTTTCCTTCCTGCTGCTGCAGTTCTCCCACCTGTGGTTCCCGCCGGTGTCGGCGCTGTTCGTCCTGGCGCTCGGGACGTTGCTTTGGGTATATCGCCGGCTGCGGCGTACGCACAAGCAAGCGCAATCGGATCCTCTCACTGGACTGGCCAACCGCAACAAGTTCGGCCAGATGCTCGAGCAGGAACTGCGCGCGACGCGACGCACCGGACAACCGCTTTCGCTGCTGGTGCTGGATATCGATCACTTCAAGCAACTCAACGACAACCAGGGCCACGCCGCCGGCGACGCGGTATTGCGCGCACTGGCGCAGATCCTGCGAAGCCGAGCCCGCCGCCCGCGGGACCTGGTCGCCCGCCTGGGTGGCGACGAATTCGCCGTACTGCTGCCGGAAACCTCCGCGCAGGCTGCTGCCACCATCGCCACCACCGTGCACGTGGATCTGGCGAACCTGGCCACCAATGCGGAACTCGGCGATGGCCCCCCCGCCTTTTCCATCAGCGTCGGCATCCACACCCATTTGAACGAAGAAGAGCTGAGCCCAGAGGATCTCTTGGAGCGCGCGGACACGGCGCTGTACCGCGCCAAGCAAGCAGGGCGCAATCGCAGCATCAGCCATACCGAAGAAAAGCCCGCTTTCGGCGGCGCACCCGTCGCCGAGTAGATCGCCGAGCAAATCGCCCCGGCGGTAGCGTTGCTCTGTGAGCAACGAATGATTAACGGCTAGGCCATTACCTTCGACACCCTCTTTGCCGAGGGCGGCAGGCGTAGAGTCGCGCGCACGCCCCGGCTGGGGCTTCCTTTTATGCAGCCCGTTCCGGGCCGGAGTAGACCGTGATCGTCCGTAAACCCCAGATTCTTGTTTTGTCGCTTGCCGTGACCGCCGTCCTGGCCGCTTGTTCCAAAAAGGACGAGGCCGCGCCCGCCGCGAGTACGGCGTCCACCACACCCGCCGCGCTGGAATTGAAGCTGGACGAGAGCAAGCTGCCGCCGGTCAACCGCTTCCAGGTCGCCGACTTGGATACCAGCAAGAACGCCTGTACCGATCTGGGCGGCTACGCCAACGGCAAGTGGCTGGCGGCCAACAGCATTCCTGGCGACCGCGCCAGTTGGGGCGCTTTCGAAATGCTGGATGAGCGCTCCACCGCCGTGCAGAAGCAACTGGCCGAACAAGCCGCCGCTCATCCGGAAGCCACCGGCGTGGAGAAAATCGTCGGCGACCTATGGGCGACCGGCATGGACGAAGCCAAGATCAACGCGCAGGGCATCGAACCGATCAAGCCGATGCTGACGGCGATCGACGGCCTCAACAACAAAGACGCCATTGCCGACTACCTACGCACGACCGCGGCCAAGGGACAGAATTTCCTGTTCGGTTTCGGTGCCGAAGCCGACTTCAAGAATTCCACCATGGAAATGGCATACGCCTCGCAAGGCGGTCTGGGCCTGCCTGATCCGGAGTACTACACCAAGGCCGAAAACAAGGACAAACTGGACGCATACCAGGCGCATATCGCCAAGGTACTGGAACTGGCCGGCGCAGCGCCCGCCGATGCAGCCGAACAAGCGAAGACCGTAATCGCCTTCGAAACCCGCCTGGCCAAGGCTTCCAAGACCAGCGAGGAACTCTCGCGCGATGTCGAGCTGTACTACAACCCGGTCACGCTGGCCGAAGCCGACAAGCTGACTCCCAACTTCTCCTGGACGCGCTTCTTCGAATCGCAGGGCGTGGCGCCGCAGGAGAAATTCTCCCTGGCGATGCCGGCCTTCCACCAGGAAGTCAGCAAGATGCTGGCCGACACCGACCCGGCCGCCTGGCGCGCTTACTTGCGCTTCCACACCATCGATGGCGCTTCGCCGTACTTGAGCGATGCGTTCGTCAACGAGAACTACAACTTCAACGGCAAGATCCTCAACGGCCAGAAGGAAATCAAGCCGCGTTGGAAACGCGTGCTGGATACGGTGGAAAACCAGGCTGGCGAAGCGCTGGGACAGATGTACGTCAAGGTCGCTTTCTCGCCCGAATCCAAGGCCAAGATGGAAACCCTGGTGACCAACCTGGCCAACGCACTGAAGGCGCGTATCGAAAACCTCGCCTGGATGAGCGACGAAACCAAGCAGAAAGCCATCGCCAAATGGGAAACCTTCACACCCAAGATCGGCTATCCCGACAAGTGGCGCGAATGGGCCGGCCTGGAAACCCGCCGCGACAGCTACATCGGCAACGTGCTGGCCGCGCAGGAATTCAACTACAAGTGGAACCTGAGCAAGATCGGCAAGCCGGTGGACAAGACCGAATGGGGTATGCCGCCGCAAATGGTCAACGCCTACTACAACCCGCTGCAGAACGAGATCGTGTTCCCGGCCGCCATCCTGCAGCCGCCGTTCTTCGATCCCAACGCCACGGACGAAATGAACTATGGCGGCATCGGCGCGGTGATCGGCCACGAAATGACCCATGGCTACGACGATCAGGGCGCACGTTTCGGACCGACCGGCAATTTCGAGAACTGGTGGTCTGAAGCCGATGCCAAGGGTTTCTCCAGCCGCACCGACAAACTGATCGAACAGTTCAACGGTTACGACGCCAACGGCACCAAGGTCAACGGCAAGCTGACGCTGGGCGAGAACATCGCCGATCTGGGTGGCCTGGCAACGGCTTACGACGCCATGAAGAAGGCGACGGAAGGTCAGCCCGACCCGAACACCGACGGACTGACCCGCGACCAGCGTTTCTTCCTCAACTGGGCCACGGTGTGGCGCCGCAACTTCACCCCGGAAAACCTGGCGGTGCGCCTGAAGACCGATCCGCACGCACCGGCCAACTTCCGCGCCATCGGCGCACCGTCGAACCTGCCAGCCTTCGCCGCTGCCTTCCAATGCAAGGAAGGCGATCCGATGGTGCGTGCCGGCGGCAAGCAGGTGGTGATCTGGTAACGGCAACGTGAAACCAGGTGGCCTGAAGCGATAACTGAGAGAAGGCCCGACAAAAGTCGGGCCTTCTTTTTTGTCTGAAACCCGACAAAAACGGTAGCGTTTTCGTATTAAGTGTTTATTTGACCTCGTCATCCCGGCGCAGGCCGGGATGACGAGGTTGCTGAGTTTGTAAACGCCGGATAGGAAACGCCTCAGCCGCACTGTAGCGCCCGCTACGCTCTGGCCGGCATTCTCGTAATCCGGCTGTGCGTCACAAAAGCTTTCCGGTTCGTCGGCGTCGCGGCAAATACAGGCTAACCAGGGTCTTTCCGCTGTGTCCTTTCAGGCGGGTCGACCGCGCCTGCGGCGGTGCGCAGTTGCTAGAATCCGGAACCTTTAATGTTCCGGAAACCGCTGATGCCCCCCTTGCGTACTGCATTTGGCAAACCCGCCCTCCTCGCTTTTGCCCTGGCCGCCATCCTGGGCGCTCCCCACGCCGAAGCAGCCAAGAAAAAGCGCGCGCCACGCGCACCCGCGGTCAGTGCCGAATGCAACGACTTCTATGCCGCCGCGAATGCCGATTGGCTGAAGAAGAATCCGCTGCCGGCCAACGAGGGTTCGATCAGCGTGCTGGGTCAGTTCCGCGATCGCACCTTGCAGCAACAGCGCGACCTGCTGGATGCCGCCATGAAGACGCCACAGGGCAATGTGCAGAAACTGCTGGGAGACTTCTGGGCCAGCGGCCTGGACGAAGCCGCGGTCGAAGCCGATGGCGCAAAGCCGATTGCACCGCTGCTGGACCGCATCAACGCCATCAAGAAAGCCAAGGACATCCCGCCGTCGATCGCCGCCTTGCATCAGGTCGGTATTCCGGTGGCTTTCAATTTCAGCCCGGACGTCGATCTGCAGCATTTGGATCGGCACATCGGTTATTTCATGCAAGGCGGCCTTGGCCTGCCTGACCCGGCTTACTACACCCGCACCGACGCCGACACGCGCGAGCTGCTGGGCCGGTACCGCAGTTACGTACAGCAGATCCTGGCACTGACCGGCACGCCCAAGAACAAGCTGGAGGCCGAGTCGCAAGTGGTGATCGATTTGGAAACGCGTCTGGCGCAGGCCTCCAAGCCGCTGAACGATCTGCGCAATCCGCTCACCAACTATGCTCCGGTCGCTACCAAGGACCTGAGCAAGCAGTACCGCAACCTGCAGCTGGATGCGTTCCTCAAGGCCCAGGGCGTCAACGACGACAAGGTGTCGATGGCCGACCCGCAGTTGTTCAAGCGCTTGGACGGACTGATCACCAGCATCAAGCCGGAGCAGTGGAAGACCTACCTGCGCTGGCGTGTGGGCGATGCCATGGCGCCCTATCTTGCCAAGCCTTTCCGTGAGGCGGAATTCGGATTCCGTGGCCGCGTGCTGCGCGGCGACGCCGCGCCGGCGCCACGCTGGCAGCAGGTGCTGGACGCCATCAACCTGGCCGCCGGGCCGATGGTCGGCCGCGAATACGCCGCGCGCTATGTGCCCGATGCCAACAAGACCCGCGCGGTCGCCATCGCCGAACAAGTGCGCGACGCGCTGGGTCGTGGCATTGATCGCAACCAGTGGATGAGCCCGACCGCCAAGGCCGAAGCCAAGGCAAAGCTGCAAAAAATGAAGATCGAGGTCGGCACGCCCCGTCGCGATCTGGACTACAGCGTGCAGCCGATGGGTCGCGGCAGCTTCGGCGGCAACATGCTGATCGCCTCGACGTGGCGGCATCGCGAAGAGATGAAGCGCATCGGCAAGGGCAATGCAGACCGCCGTTGGGACGTGTTGCCGCAGCAGCCGGCGCTGGCCTACGACATCGCGCAGAACCGCCTGATCGTGACAGCGGCGGTATTGCAGGGCGAAGTGTTCGGAGGCAACCAGTCGGAGGCCCAGCAATATGGCTCATTCGGTGCCCTGGTGGGTCACGAACTAAGCCGAGGATTCGACAGCAAGGGCCGCATGGTCGATGCCAGTGGCCAAGTGCGCGATTGGTGGACGCCGGCGGATTTGTCGGCATGGAACGCGATTGGCAGCAAAGTCGCCGCACAATACGACCGCTACGGCTATCCGGGCACGTCCGCCAAGATCAACGGCCAGTTGACGCTGGATGAGAACATGGCCGATCTGTCCGGCATCGAGTTGGCCTGGGACGCCTACGCCACGACCGCACCCCAAGCGAAAGCAACGGACAAGCAGGCGTTCTACAAGGCCTGGGCATCGCTTTGGGCGCAACACCTGTCCAAGAACGAAGCCGCGCAACGCGTCGCGACCGACGTGCACGCCCCCGGCCAGTGGCGCGCCAATGGCCCGCTGACGCAGCAGCCCGCATTCGGCGAAGCGTTTTCCTGCAAGGTCGGACAACCGATGCAAGTCAAGGAAACCGACCAGATCAAGATCTGGCGCTGACGCATAACGCAGCGAGGGATGGACACAAAAACGGCGCGGAGGAATCCGCGCCGTTTGAGTTTTTGGGAAAGCGGAAAGCGGAAAGCGGAAAGCGGAAAGCGGAAAGCGGAAAAAGCATGCGGCTTTGCCCCCTTTTTTAAAGGGGGCTACGGGGGATTTGCTTTTGCT
>CBFGZY010000065.1:0-23526 GCA_965653375.1 uncultured Pseudoxanthomonas sp. | reverse complement strand
CGCGATGAGGCTTTACCGGTAAAGCCTCATCGCGACTTACGTCGCTCCTACAACAAAAGGCCGCATATCGTGGACACCTTGGATTCGCGTGCTGTTTACGCACCGGCCAATAGCATCCTGGCGACACTAACGGGTGGGGGCCATCATGCGGCTCAAGGACAAGGTGGTGCTGGTTACCGGCGCCGGTCAGGGTATCGGCCGTGGGATAGCGCTGCGATGCGCGCAGGAAGGTGCCCGGGTGATCATCGCCGACCGGCTGGATGACGCGGACTCACGGCACACCTTGGCAATGGTGGAGCAAGCCGGCGGCGAGGGCTGCGTGCTGGCGGCCGATGTCGCCAGCGTGGATGCAGTACGCGGGCTGGTTGCCGAAGCAGTCGGCCGAATGGGGCGCATCGACATCCTGGTCAACAATGCCGGTGTCGAGCATTGCGCACCGTTTGCCGACGTCACCGAAGCAGATTACGACCACGTGCTGGACGTCAATCTCAAGGGTGCCTTCTTCACCGCCCAGGCGTTTGTGCGGCACCGTCGCGAGGTCGGCGCCGGCGGTCGCATCATCAACATCAGTTCGGTGCACGAACAACTGCCTTTTCCCAACTTCACTCCCTACAGCGCCAGCAAGGGCGGCATGAAGATGCTCATGCGCAATTTGGCGGTGGAGCTGGCGCCCATGGGCATCACGGTGAATAACGTCGCGCCCGGCGCGATCCGCACACCGATCAACGCACCGGTGCTCGACGATCCGGCGCTGCTGGAGCCGTTGCTGGCGAATATCCCGCTGAAGCGTTTGGGCACGCCGCGTGACGTGGCCGGGGTGGTTGTCTTTCTGGCTTCTTCCGACGCCGACTACATCACCGGCAGTACGGTCTATGTCGATGGCGGACTGCTGTGGGACTACACGGAGAAGCGCGTCAGGAGCGACGAGCAGCAGGCGGATTGACCGCAGCAGGGAACGCAGCGGAGATAGCTAAGGCGGCAGGCCCAGACACCGCGCCAGCCCTCCATTGACGATCACATAAGCTTGGACGAAAAATCTCGTTCCGCCACCTTCTGCGAAGTCGGCGCTTTCCCTGTGTTGGCAGGTTCCAGCGCCACATGGCTATAGTGTGAGTCTGAAAAAGCGCCAGCTCGTTATCCAGGGGAACCCATGATCGAACGTCCTTCCGCTTTTCGCCTGGCGGCGCCATCGGGCTGGCGCGGCATTATCGGTTGGCTGTCGCGCGTGCCCATCCAGGATCCGGTCGACCGGCGCAACGCCCCGATGTTGCAGATCGTGCTGCTGATGCTTGGCTCCTTGCCGCCGTTGGCGTGGGCCTATCGGATTTTCGTGGCGCCGGTCCCTTGGCGGCCTGGCGAGACTTTCAGCCTGGCGTTGAGTCTGTTGCTGAGTGCCTTGGCCATTTTCAGTGTCGTCCTGATCCGGCGCGGCCGGTTCCAATGGGCGGTCCGTCAGTTCATGGCGCTGGTGGCCGTCGTCATGATGCTGTCGTATCTCGGCAATGGCTTCGATGCGAACCGTTTCGAGCAGCCGATCCAGATGATATGGCTGGTCATCTCGGGACTGATGATCGGCCGGCGCGCCTTGTGGTTGATGTACGGATGGACGGTCGTCACCTTCGCCATCGGTGCCTGGCGGGATGTCGAAGCGAAAGTCGCGGCCGCCGCCTCCGCCGCCAACATCATTGGCGATGTGGCGATCAGCGCGATCATCTTCCTGTTCATTGCCGTAGTGGTAGACCGCAGCGCGGCTGCTCTACGCGAAAGCCTTAGCGAAGCCACCAAGCGCGGCGACCAGCTGGCGCGCGCCAATCAGCGGCTGCAAGCCGAGATAGCCGAACGCGAGCGTGTGCAGCATCAGCTGATCCATTCGCAGAAAGTCGAAGCCGTGGGCCGCTTGGCCGGAGGCGTTGCGCACGACTTCAATCACCTGCTCGGCTTGGTCCTTGGCTACGCCCAGCGCGGGCAGCGGGCGAGCGACGAAGAAGAAAAGCAGAACGCATTGATCGGTGTGGAATCCGCGGCGCGCCGGGCAACGGCGGTCAGCCAGAAACTTCTCAGTTTCAGTCGCCAGGACGTCGCTCAGCGCGAGGTATTCGACGCCAGTACGGCACTGCGCGAAATGCGCGGGCCATTGCGCCAACTATTCGATCCGTCGGTAGAGATCGTCTTCGATCTGCCTGAGCAGCCCGCTTTGATTCATTTCGATCGGGCGCAGTTCGAACTGATGATCCTCAATATCGCCGCCAACGCGAACTATGCGATGCCCGATGGCGGAAGTTTCCGTGTGGCGGTACGGGCGTTGAGCGAACCGGCTAGGGTGGCCATCGAATTGCGCGATACGGGTTGTGGCATGGACGACGAAACCCGCGCGCATATTTTCGAGCCGTTCTTCACCACCAAGCCTCGCGGGCAGGGCACGGGGCTTGGTTTGGCCGTGATCCGTGATTTGATACTGGACTCCGAAGGCAGCATCACGGTCGAGAGTTCGCCAGGCGCTGGCGCCGAATTTCGGATCCACCTGCCGTCCGCGGCGGAAGCCGATTAGCCGCGGCGGAACAGGCTGGAAGCGACGGCCCGTCTGAGTGGGTGTTGCCAGGCAATGCCGGGTAGTTCATAATCCAACGTCTTGATCGCCAGGGAAATTTGGCTGTCAAAAGGATGAACGGAGCCGGTGTTGTCGCAGCCGGTATCTCGCCCGAAGATGAACCCTGCACCGCTTGGCACGGAGGATTCGAGGGAAGGCAATCCAGGCCCCGCATGCGGGGTTTTGTTTTGCAGGGCGCTTGAAATAGCGTCTTGATTGCGCCAGTCTGGCGCGAACGTCACCGGCCTGGTGGCAGAGTGGTCATGCAGCGGACTGCAAATCCGCGTACGCCGGTTCAATTCCGACCCAGGCCTCCAGATTCGCCGGAGTTTCGGCACCAAGCCGGCCATTTATGGCCGGTTTTTTGTTTGTTGTCCCGTCCCGCCGGACGGTGACGCCTCGGCTTTCCATTCCGGTGTGGCTGAGGCAGGCTATCCCCATGCCCGGATGGCGAAATAGGTAGACGCATCGGACTTAAAATCCGCCGGCCGCGAGGCCATGCCGGTTCGATTCCGGCTCCGGGCACCACAACACAGTCCAATGGAATCCATCCAGATCCAGAAAGCGCTGCGCGGTTACGCCGGCACGCTCGCCCATGCAAAGCGAATGGTAGAACGTTGCACGGCCGGATAAGGATATGGGCTCGGCTTGAATGAGCTGTCAGGCAGCTGCAATCGAGCGATCTCAGTTGCCATATCGGTGAACTAATGACGCCCGAGCATGCTCTAGTGCAGCAGCGTAATCCGACGACAATGGTGCAACGAGCGCTTTTTCGAGCAGGGCTTCAAGAGCCCACAAAGCGTTGCGCTCCGGAGCGTCAACGCCACCAGAGAGTTGGCCGGATGCCAAGAGCTCGAATAGCACGATAGCCTCGTCATCCTCGAGGGTTACTTGAATTGCCATGATCGCTCCGCGTCATCGCTATCAATGGCGAGCGATGTGTGGCTCGATCTTAGGGCTGCCAGCCCTGGCTAGCAAGCCGAAATGTGCCGAGCTCCCGCATGGCGCGCAACTTTTCTTGGCCGACTTCGGTTTTCGCGTCCGCAATAACCAGTAGCGTCGATCAGTCCTGGAGTAGTTGCTAGCTTTGTTTCATCCAGTAGGTAACCACGCGGATCTTCTCCGCATCCACCCATTGGATCGTCAGCTTGAACTCCGGAAATTCCCAAGAGTAGACACCGCTTCTTGGATTGATCTTTGCTTGCTCTCCGAGCTTCCTCTTCGCCGTATCCACCGAATCGTCGAACGACAACTCCCCCCATAAGGGACCTTGATACATCTTGGCCTCATCCTGATGCCCCCAGAACGTGCATTTGGTCAAGACAAAAGGGCCTTCGCCTGCCTGATGATGCTCACGCTTCAACAGCACGCCCTGGTCCTCGAAGGTGAATCTGATCCCCAGCTCCTGAAGCGGAAACATGTAGACCTGCAGTTCGCTCGCGAGTCTGTCGGCGTCCGACCAAGATAGGCCGAATTCCCTTGCAATGGCACCAAAAGCATCTCCATCGAATGGCTTGGCGATCGCGGAGGCGAAGTCCTGCGCTTCGGGGTATTGGCTGGGTGCTTTCATACGCAATGGTTGGACGAGTTCGTGGAATGCGCGAGCATAGTTCACGGCTCGCTCGCGGCGCTACCGTTTCCTGTGCGCGGTACCCATAAAGTGCACAGCGCTTGAAGTGCATAGCGCTTAGGGATAATTCGTGGCGTCGTTCTTCATGAAATCGGATGCGGAAACCCCGAATTCCTTCCGACAATAGTTCAGCAGCGACGCCAAATCGTCGAATATCTCGGATCTGTAGTTCGTTGCGTTGTCGTTGAACGCGTCTTGATTGTCGTGATATTCACGAGCGACTTCGAACGACTCCAATTGGTACAGCCAGAGGTTCCGAGTGCGGGCGTCCTGCCCAATCTGAGTATCTCCGGATGCAACTCCTCCAACGAAAAGCACCTTGATCGACCACTTATCTGGCCCGGAACGCCTAGCTCGAGCGGGTCGCTACCCCGAACGGTCGCGATACAGCCATCGGCGTGCCATTAAACCGGACACGATGCTCAAGAAACCAAGCGCAAGGAGGACCGGGAGCATATCGTCGGGTATTGGTCCTCGCCAGGATAGTCCGCAGGAGCTCAATACCAATAAAGACAAAGAAATCGGGAATACTATCGCTGCTACTTTGTAGCGTAGGGAGTCGTATTTGTTTTCCATCCTTTTCCCTGTGGTCTATCTCTGAGCGGAGTCGTGCTGCGAATCACTGCCGCATGAATTGTTAGACACCGGCCGAATTGTCCGGAGCTTGGCCGGCTGCCTGGAATAGCAGCTGACGGTAGTTATATAGTCCTTGCAGCAGAACATCGTCCTCAGCGTAAAATATCTGCGGGCAGGGCTCGTCTGGCCGAACGGCAGCTACGACGATCTGACCTAACCGAAGGTCTGGTTGCAGGTGCCAAATCTCTCTCAGAACTTCAATGATCTGATCGACTCTCTGTAGATCTCGCATCGGGGTCTAATGCCTGAATTAAGCCGACCCGCGTCGCGGGTTCGGCCTGAATGAATTGTTAGGCCGCGTCACCGGATTGCGGCCAAGTAAATGATGACGAGAACAGCAAGAGCAAGTGCCCCAAGCCAGCGCGGGTGAAGCGTTAAAGTCGCACTGACAGATGCCGGGACGATACCGGACTCGAGGCCGGAAATGATGCCGGCGATCATCTCATCTTGGGATGCGCGGTACTCAGGGTCTTTGATCCGTATGTCCGCATCGTGCAGATAGTGCATGACTTGAGGTGGGAGCTGCACCTCTAACGAGTTAGAGAACTTACGTGCTGAAGCGTCCCAGTCGGCGAGACCAGCAGCGTCTACCGGAGAGATCCGCTGGAGCTCACGGAGCTGCGCTGCAATATCCTTGAGCTGCCGGGGATCTGCCATAGTGGCCTAACTACCTAAATTGACGGACTCTGGGTCCGGTTACATGACTTGCCCGCAACGGCGCTGAGCCGGTGGGTTCCCCTTGGTACCGGTCGATCTTATGCGGCTGGGATTCGGCTAACAAGCTGAGGTATAGCCGGTCCCAAAGGCATCCATGGGAACTGGGTGTAACACGACGACAAGGGCAATCCTTGTCAACACGACCAGGCGGCAGCCGAAAGGCTCCGGGCACCATCACGCAATCCAACAGAACCGTACTCAGGGTATCGGCTCCGGGCCGGAACATCCTGCATCCGGTTTCAGCTTGACTAAACCTTTGGATGTCGTCCCTCGGTCCTGTATGGCTCACGGGCTGCATTCGGTTTGATGTTCAGGCTAACCTTCGAACCAGATGCCGCGCAAAAAACGACAGATCACGCTGATTCGATGGGCCTGGTCCTCTACAAAACGCAACGCAGAGGTGCGTTCTGGATTCCCGTACAAACGTCCATCCGCGACTACCGCGCTAATTTTTTGAGTGTTGCGAATGTCGTGTAAGGGGTTGGCGTCAAGCAGAACCATATCGGCGTACTTGCCGGGTTCAATGAGGCCGAGTTGCGAGTCCATCCCATGTTTTCTTGCAGGACCGGCGGTGGCTGCAAACAGCGCTTGAGAAGGCGTCAGCCCTGCCGACACCAAGTACTGCAACTCTTGATGCAGGCTGAAACCATGAATCACGTTGGCATCCAGTGCGTCCGATCCAGCCAGAATCGTCACGCCTGCCTCATGAGCTTGTTTGGTCAGCCGGAGTGCGGCTTGGTGAGCATCGCTCAACACCTTCTGTTCTTCCGGAGCTTCCTTTCCGGCGGATCGAATCAACGCCCATATCCAACGTTGTGGGGCGATCACGTAGCGCTGGGTCGACTGCGCCACCGAAGACGCTGCGCCTCTGGAGAAGATCAGGTCTTGTCCAGTCGATGCCACATGGGTCGGAGTGTAGGCCACGCCATGTTGGGTCAATTGGCTGAGTATCCGTTGGCATTTCAACCTGTTCATGCCGGCAAGAAGAGCGGCCTTTGATCGATTTCTTCCGTCGAATTGGGTGCGAAAGTCTGAGCATTGAGGCAACAAACTCCAATCGTGCTCTACGCTGTCAAGCGGATGCATCGCCTCTGTCAGGTCGACGGAGAACGGAATATGGCCCGACACGGAAAAACCTTTGTCGCTGGCTACCCGCATGACTGTGGCAAAGTCATGGGGTGAGACTTGATCGTCCATCTGCACTTTCAGGAAGCGCTCACCCCGACCTTGCAAGGTGTCGATCAACTCTGCAAATTCGGCATCGTTTTCCGGCGCTGTTTCCAGGTGATAGCTGACCGTCTGGATGATTCGCGGGCCCGTGATTTCGCCGCCTCGAATCTTTGCTCGCCAGCGAGATGTCTCCGGCTCGCAATCAGCGGAGCCGGACCAGGAGCAGGTGTCACCCATATCGCGGACACTGGTGACGCCATTGGCTATGAGGAGAGGAAAATGCAACTGCGGCGACAGTCGCAGCGTGTGTATGTGCGAATCCCAGAGCCCTGGAATCAGGAATTTGCCGCTGGCCGGGACGACGACGGCTCCTTCAGGTACCGGCCGACTGCCATTGGTACCGACAAAAGAGATCTTGTCGCCAACGATCATGACCATCTGGCCATACGCGACGCTTCCGTCGCCACGCGGGTCGACCACGTTGGCGTCCGATATGACGGTGATGGAACTGCGTGCGGGTGCCGGCAGTACCGAGGGTTCCGATAATGCGAGAAGATTGATTGCCGCGAACAGCAGCGCCGCGATTATCAGCGTGGCGATCGTCACCCGTCTAAGTACGGTCAATGATGTGCGCTTGTACGGTGACATGAGTAATCCTAATGCCCAACTACTAGGTAGCCGGACCTCTGGTTGCGTTATTTGACCTATCCACGATGGCGCTAGGCCAGTGGCTTCCCCTTGATTTCGCTCGATGTTATGCGGCGGCTGTCAGTGCGCAAGCAGGCTTCGAGGAATTAGATACCTCGTTTTTGCTGTCGCCTCTACAAGTTCCGTCGGGCAAATCGCAGCTGTGTGGCAGGCGACCCTACCACCTTGCACCCGCGCCGGTCACGTAGAATCGAGCCTCGGTTGCCGGTGTTCCCAACGCGTAAGCGCTGGAGTGCCGCGTCGGTTGGCTTCTCCTTTTGACCATGGATTTCCGATGGGACGCTATCTCCTTTACGCATCGAGCATCCTGCTGACGCTGCTTTCTCTGGCGCTGACGGTTCGTTGGCCGGTCTGGGGTTGGGCTGCCGCGGTTTTTGGCGCGTTGGCGCTGCTAGGTACCTGGGATTTGTTGCAGCGGCGCAGCACCTTGCGCCGCAACTACCCGGTGCTGGCGCATTTCCGCTATGGCTTGGAGTCTGTAGGCCCTGAGATACGGCAATACTTCATCGAGGGCGATACGGCGGAGGTACCGTTCTCGCGCCAGCAGCGTTCGCTGGTTTATCAGCGCGCCAAGGGCGTGATGGATGTGGTGCCTTTCGGTAGTCAGCAGGATGTCTATAGCGTCGACTACGAGTGGATCAATCACTCGATGGCGCCGGCATCGATCGACTCGCACGACTTCCGCATCGTCATCGGCGCGGGCAGTGCACAGCCGTATTCGGCCAGCGTGTTCAATATTTCGGCGATGAGCTTCGGTTCGCTGTCGGCCAATGCCATCCGTGCATTGAATGGCGGCGCACGGCGCGGCGGTTTCTATCACGACACCGGCGAGGGTTCGATCTCGCCTTACCACCGGGAGAAAGGCGGCGACCTGGTGTGGGAGATCGGGTCGGGTTATTTCGGTTGCCGTGACGAGCAGGGGGGCTTCAGCGAGGAGCGTTTTGCCGAGAATGCGCGGTCGCCGCAGGTGAAGATGATCGAGGTGAAGCTTTCGCAAGGCGCCAAGCCTGGCCATGGCGGCGTGTTGCCCGCGGCCAAGGTCAGTCCCGAGATCGCGGCGACTCGCGGCGTGCCGATGGGCCACGATTGCGTATCGCCAGCGAAGCATTCGGAGTTCTCCACCCCCGTCGAGCTGCTGCAATTCGTCGCGCGCCTGCGTGAGTTGTCCGGCGGCAAACCCACCGGTTTCAAACTGGCCATCGGGCATCCTTGGGAATGGTTCGGTATCGCCAAGGCGATGCACGAAACCGGCCTGCTGCCGGATTTCATCGTGGTGGACGGGGCCGAAGGCGGCACCGGCGCGGCGCCGGCGGAGTTCATCGATCACATCGGCGTGCCGATGCACGAAGCCTTGCTGCTGGTCCACAACACGCTGGTGGGCCTGAACTTGCGCGACCGCATCCGCATCGGCGCGGCGGGCAAGATCACCAGCGCATTCGATATCGCGCGGACCATGGCGATGGGCGCGGACTGGTGCAATGCGGCGCGCGGTTTCATGTTCGCGCTGGGCTGTATTCAAGCGCAAAGCTGCCACAACGACCGTTGTCCCACCGGCGTTGCCACGCAGAATCCGCAGCGTTGGAAGCATCTGGACGTGGCGGACAAGGAAGTACGTGTGCAGCAGTTCCACGACAACACGCTGAAGGCGTTGCGCGACATGCTGTGCGCCGCCGGGTTGAGCCATCCGCAACAACTCGGACCCGAACACATCCTGCGCCGGGTGTCGCCTATTGAGGTGCGTTCGCTGGCGGCGCTTTACCGTTTCCTCGAACCTGGCGAGTTGATCGACCGGGTACCGGAGCACGCCGTTTTCCGTGACTACTGGGCCCATGCCCGCAGCGACGCCTTCACCGCGCCTGCCAAGGTCAGTGCTTTGTGCGATTCCAAGGATCGTTAGGAACGGAGCGGGGTACTTTGCCGAGCTGCCTATAGCAGTTCCAGCACGCGTTCCGGCGGCCGGCCGACGACGGCCCGCCCGCCGTGGACGAAGATCGGGCGTTCCATCAGGCGCGGATGGGTGGCCAGGGCGGCGATCAGCTGTTCCTCGGTCAGGGCCGGGTTGGTCAGGCCCAGCTCGGCGTATTCGGCTTCTCCCGTGCGTAGCAGGTCGCGGGCGCGCAGGCCCAGTTGCCGGAGCAGGCCATCTAGCTGGCCCGCGTCCAGCGGCCGTTCCAGGTACGGCACCACGGTGGGTTCGATGCCCCTTTCTGTCAGTAGCTGCAGGGCGCTGCAGGATTTCGAGCAGCGCGGATTGTGGTAAAGCAAAGTGCCGTTCATGGGCATGAGATTAATCCGTTTGACCAAAATCGTCCCTCCCATTACCATTTGCGGCCCGACTTCGGGCGGTTAGCTCAGCGGTAGAGCACTGCTTTCACACGGCAGGGGTCACAAGTTCGAAACTTGTACCGCCCACCAGTTGCACAAAAGGCCCGGCTTGTCCGGGCCTTTTGCTTTTCGGAAGCGGGTCCACGTCTCGATTTGCATAGCGCCTTGATGTCGTCGCGACGAATTGGCACATAACTTGCCTCTGTATCGACAGGTCTCTTTGGGAGGAACCTGTATGAACAGCCAAGCCATTCCGGTTGCCACGCCATCGGTCCATATCCGTACCCCGACGCCGGGCTTTCGCCGCCTGCTTTCCCGTCGCTCCACCCGTGAGCTGAACGATGAGGAGCGCGCCGACCTCACCGAGGCCCAAGTGAAAGCCACCCGGCCGGTGATCAGCGGCGTGCTGTTCTGCGGGGCCTTGTTGCTGGCGCTGACCGGCTTTTTCGAGATGACCGGCGTGGCGCCCGATTCCGGCTATCCCTGGTGGCTGGTGCAATCGGCGGCCGCCGCGTCAGCCGGATGCGCCGTCGCTGTCATGCGGTTGACGGACTGGCGCCTGCGCCTGGCGCTGGCCTTGGGCGCCACATTGTTGATTGGCGTGTTCATGAGCATGCCGTTGCCCGGCGCGACCGGCCAATTGGCGTTGCGTACCGGTCTGTTCCAACTGTTGCCGCTGGCATTGATGGCGCTGATGGTCAGGCCGATGTCGATCGCGGCGATGGCGGCACTGGTGCTGGCGCTGGCGTACCTGCGCATTGCGGTCTATGGCGTCCCGGGAACCGGCAGCGCGCTGTACTGGCTGTATATCTTCACCACGGTCGGCTTCGGTGTGGTGCTGGCCGGATATAGAACCGACTTCGCGGTATCGGTCTGGCGCATGCGTCGGCGCCTGATGCAGCAGGCCTATACCGATGGGCTGACCGGTCTGGCCAATCGTGCCGGCTGGAATGACCGTGCGGCGAGGGCTTACGAGGCGATGGAAGACCGTCCGACCGCCATCGTGTTCTTCGATATCGATCACTTCAAGCGCATCAACGACCAGCATGGGCACGAGGGCGGCGACGCAGTGCTGCAGCGGCTGGGCGGAATATTGAAGGCGCGGCTGGCCGGTGGCGACTACGCGGCACGGATCGGCGGTGAGGAATTCGCGGTACTGATGGTGGGCGAGAATGCGGAATCGGCGCAATCGTTCGCCGAACGCGTTCGTGCCGAGTTCGCCAAAGGCTACGGCGGCATCCATTCCACCGTTTGCGCCGGCATCAGCTACCGTCAGCCGGGCGACACCTTGCGTGCGCAGATGCGCCGTGCCGACCAGGCGTTGTATGAAGCCAAGGAGGCGGGCAGGGACCGTTTGGTGGTGCGCGGCTGAGGGGCGCCCCGATAGCCATTCAGTGCTGGTGATACAGAACGCGCCGCAGCGCGTCCGGATGGCGAATCATAGGATTCAAATGGTCCTCGGATCCGTTCATCGCGACTCACGTCGCTCCTACAGGTATACAGGGCCGTAGGATGGGTTGAGCGCAGCGGCTTTCAACAGCGAAGCTGGTCTACCCATCAACCGCGAACCGATGGGTAGACCAGCTTCGCTGTTGAAAGCCGCTGCGCTCAACCCATCCTACGATTGTTGGTCGGCAACGTTTGTCTGAGCTTGCCGATGTCTCCCCAGGGATCGCTGCGCAATCGTGCCGCGCGTGCCTTGGCCGCGGCGAGATTGAAGGCGCCGGGTGATGCGATTTTGCTCAGGTCTTCCCAACGGACCGGCACGGCTACAGTGGCGTCCGGGCGGGCGCGCAGCGACCAATTGCAGACGCTGGTGGCGCCGCGCGTGTTGCGCAGCCAGTCGATGAAGATGCGGCCGCCGCGCTCGGCCTTGCTCGCCGTGGCCAGATAACGCTCCGGCTTGTCTTCGGCCAGACCTTTCGCGATGGCTTCGCAGAAATCTTTGGCTTGTTCCCAGGACGGTCCGGCCTTGATCGGCACCACCACATGCAGGCCCTTGCCGCCGGAGAGCCTGACGAAACTTTCCAGGCCCGATTGTCGCAACCGTTTGCGAACTTCGCGCGCCGCGGCTTTGACCTGCGTCCAATCCACGCCTTCGCCCGGGTCGAGATCGAACACCAGCCGGTCCGGCTTTTCAGGTGCCGCAATGGTGGCTCCCCAAGGATGGAATTCCAGGGTGTTCATCTGCACCAGTGCCAACAGTCCGGCGAGGTTCTCGATGTACAGGTAGTCCTCCGTGCCGCTTTTCTGCTGCAACGGAATCGCCGCCACACTCGCACCCAATGCATCGGTGTGGTGTTTTTGAAAGAAGCACTGGCCCTGCACACCGTCGGGGCAACGCACCAACGACAGCGGACGGCGGATCAGCTCCGGCAAGATCCATTCGGCGACGGATCGGTAGTACTCGGCTACTTCGGCTTTGCTGATTCCGCTGTCGGGATAGACGACGCGCTCAGGGCTGGTCAACGTCACCATGTCGTTTGCTGGTTTTTTCATCGATTGGTTGTGTGCGATGCATGAAGCCGGTTGGCTGAGCGAAAAGCTCGCGACTCACCGGCGCCGGTATACCGACACCACTCCTGCAACACCCGCCAACGATGTCTGGGTGCCGTTTCTCAACCGGCTTTTTTCTTCGCCGCTTTGGTGGTCTTGGTCTTCTTGGCCGACTTCTTGGTGGCCTTGGCCGTCTTGCCTGCCGCTTTCTTGGCGGGTGTGCGTTTGTTGCTGGCCAGGCTCTTTTCCAGCAAAGACATGAAGTCCACCACGTTGGTGGCGGCATCCTTGGGCGCTTCTTCGGTGTCGTCCAGCTTGGCCAGCTTGCCCTTGGACTTCACTCGTTTCTTGATGATCTCCTGCAGCCGCATGCGGAATTCGTCCTTGTAATCGTCTGGCTTCCATTCCCCGGCCATCGACGAAATCAACTGCTTGGCCATTTCGCTTTCCTTGGCGCTGATGCGGTACGTACTGGCCGAGCCGGTCGGCAGCTTGTAGTCGGCCGGGTCCACCAGTTCCTGCGGATAGCGCAGTAACAGCAACACCAGCGCGTCTTCCAGCGGCATAACCGCGGATAGGTATTGGCGGGTGCGGATCACCACCCGTGCGATGCCGATCTTGCCGGTGCCTTCCAGTGTTTCCCGCAACAGCACATAGCCTTTTTCGGCTTTCTTGCCCGGCACCAGGATGTAGGGTTTTTCGAAATAGCGCGGATCGATGTCCTCAGCGTCGACGAAGGTTTCGATCTCCACGCTTTCGCGGCTTTCCGGCGCGGCCGCCCGGATGTCTTCTTCCTCGACCACGACATAGTTGCCCTTGTCGTATTCGTAGGCCTTGATGATGTCCTTCCAGGGCACTTCCTCGCCGGTTTCGGCGTTGACGCGTTCGAAGCGGATCGGCTTCTTGTCGCGCGAATCGAGCATTCGGAAATGCAGGTCGACCTTGCGTTCGCCGGACATCAGCGAAACCGGGACATTCAACAGTCCAAACGACAAAGTACCTGTCCAGATCGGACGCGCCATGAGCGTCAGGGCCTAGTCAGTGGCGGGTCTGTGCGGGATTGGTCTGTGAAGGGCGGCTCTGTGAAGGGCGATGATCGTCCAGCCAGCGCCAAGCCTCCCGCACCATGGTGCGGACCACCGGCCAGCTGACTTCCGCTGGCCCGCGCAGCTCGTCCCATTGCACTTCCAGCTCATGTTCGGTCGTCAGGTCCAATGTTCCGTCATGCGCTTCATAGCTGGCCAATGCCAGTGCGTAAGCCGAACAGGCATCGTCCCACGCCACTTCCGGGTGCAAACGAACGCGCCGGCCGTAATCGGCGGCGCTGAAGGCCTCGAAGTCGTCCGAAGCCTGTGCCGTGTCGCGGAAGGGACCGCATTGCGCCACTTTGCCGCGTGATTTCTTCAGCGATTCCAACTGATCGCGGTACTTGATCCTGTCCATGCGCATCTCCCAATCGACGAACCTGTTGGCGATAACGCGTTAGTTATCTGCCGGGCCGTTACCGATCCGTGATGGATGCGTGCACATGGCGCTCACTTGCTAGCGAAGAGCGGTTTTCATTCAGCAAACAGATGCTTTGGAGTGTGTTCGCGCGCGTTGCAAATCTCGGTGCGACGGTCGATGCGCAAGCAATGGCTCGCGGGCCAAAGTTGGCGTGATCGCCAAAGCGCTTTCAGTCTCACTGGCTGAGACAGGCACCGGTTGAGATGGCGCACCTTGTTGGAGCGCAGGCATGGCCAGCCAAACCGGTTTGTTGAGAAAACTCGAATCAGAATCTTCGCTGCTGCCGGCGCGTACCGGCGATGGCGGCGGTTTGAGCGACCGCCTCGCGTCCAAATACCACGACCGAATCACCGGCCGTTTTACGATTCCCGGGCGGGAAGGGCGCTATGCCGAGCTGCCGGACGATCTGCCGGCCTCGCTGGCGGCGGCGTTGCGTGCACGCGGTATCGACCAACTGTATTCGCACCAGGCCGAAGCCTGGGCCCATGCGCAGGCGGGCAAGCACTTGGCCGTGGTCACGCCGACCGCTTCGGGAAAATCGCTGTGCTACACGTTGCCGGTGGTATCGGCGGCGATCGCCCGGCAGGCCAAGGCCCTGTACCTGTTTCCCACCAAGGCGCTGGCGCAGGACCAGGTCAGCGAGTTGCTGGAACTCAACGCGGCCGGCGATCTGGGCGTCAAGGCGTTCACGTTCGATGGCGATACGCCGGGCGACGCGCGCCAGGCGATCCGCCTGCATGGCGATATCGTGGTCAGCAATCCGGACATGCTGCACCAGGCGATCCTGCCGCACCACACCAAATGGGCGCAGTTCTTCGAGAACCTGCGCTATGTGGTGATCGATGAAGTGCATACCTATCGCGGGGTGTTCGGCTCGCATGTCGCCAACGTGCTGCGCAGGCTGAAGCGCGTATGCGCCTTCTACGGCGCCGACCCGCAATTCATCCTGTGCTCGGCCACCATCGGCAACCCCAAGGCGCACGCCGAAGCGCTGATCGAAGCCGAGGTGCACGCGATCGCCGAATCCGGCGCACCGACCGGCGACAAGCACGTATTGCTGTGGAATCCGCCGGTGGTCAATCCGGATCTGGGCCTGCGCGCGTCGGCACGCTCGCAAAGCAACCGGATCGCGCGGCTAGCGATCAAGGCCGGGCTAAAGACGCTGGTGTTCGCGCAATCGCGAACCATGGTGGAGGTGCTGACCAAGTATTTGAAGGATGTGTTCGATCACGACCCTCGTAAGCCGCCCCGCATCCGCGCTTACCGCGGCGGCTATCTGCCGACGGAGCGCCGGGAGGCGGAACGCGCGATGCGCGATGGTCGCGTCGACGGCATCGTATCGACCTCGGCGCTGGAGCTGGGCGTGGATATCGGCAGCCTGGACGCGGTGGTGCTCAATGGCTATCCCGGTTCCATCTCGGCCACCTGGCAGCGTTTTGGCCGGGCAGGGCGTCGCCAGCAGGCCTCATTGGGCATCCTGGTGGCCAGTTCGCAACCACTGGATCAGTACGTGGTACGGCACCCGGAGTTCTTCGCCGACAGTCCGCCAGAACATGCGCGCATCGCGGTGGACCAGCCGATGATCCTGCTGGACCACATTCGCTGCGCCGCGTTCGAGTTGCCGTTCCTGGCGGGCGAACGTTTTGGGCCAGTCGATCCGGCGCCTTTTCTGGAGTTGCTCAGCGAAGACAGCGTGGTGCATCGCGAAGGCGACCGCTATGAGTGGATCGCCGACAGTTATCCGGCCAATGCGGTGAGTCTGCGTTCGGTGGCCGATGGCAACTTCGTGGTGGTCGACCGCACCGATGGGCGCCAGACGATTATCGCGGAGGTGGATTACAGTGCCGCGCCATTGACGTTGTACGAAGGCGCCATCCACATGATCCAGTCCATGCCCTACCAGGTGGAGCGGCTGGACTGGGAAGGCCGCAAGGCGTACGTGACCCGTACCCAGGTCGATTACTACACCGATGCCATCGACTACACCAAGCTGAAAGTGCTGGAGCGCTTCGACGGCTGCATCGCCGGGCAGGGCACTTGCCATCACGGCGAAGTGCATCTGGTGCGGCGCGTTGCCGGCTACAAGAAAATCCGCTACTACACCCACGAAAACATCGGCTACGGGCCGGTCAATCTTCCGGACCAGGAAATGCACACCACCAGCCTGTGGTGGCAACTGCCACCGGAGACGCTGGAGCGCGCGTTCGATTCACGGCAGCAGGCACTGGACGGTTTCCTTGGCGCCGCTTGCGCGCTGCACATCGCCGCTACGGTGGCCGTCATGGCAGAAGGGCGCGACCTGCAGAAAGCGGTCGGCGACAGCGATGGCGCCTGGTCGGCGTTGCCGGATGCGCAGGGACGCGGTCAGTTGCGCGGTACCGGCAGTCAGTTGCTTTCGCCGGCTTCCGGTGATCGCTTCGTTCCCACGGTTTATCTCTACGACAACTATCCAGGCGGTATCGGGCTGAGCGAACCGTTATGGCACCGCCAGCGCGAACTGCTGCAACGCGCGCGCGAACTGGTCGCCGCCTGCGATTGCCAAGCCGGCTGTCCGGCCTGCGTGGGGCCGGTGCTGGCCGTCGACGAAACCGCCGAGGTCACGCCGCGGCAACTCGCCGCGCGCGTCCTGCAACTGCTGGAAATAACGGAAAAACCCGCACCGGAAACTGCCACGTGAGCATCAGCGCTGAAAAACTGCAGCGCCTACGCAGACAGAGCGGTGTGCCGGCGACGGCTGACGTGTCCAAGATGCAGCCCGTATCGCAGCCGACGTCGATGGCGATGTTGCGGCGGATGCTGGGCGTACGTGAGCGGACAGTCGTCCCGCGTGCGATGGAATCCGAACGGCAACTGCCGGGTATCGAGATCTCACCCGGTCTACGGCTGCTGGAGCATGTATTGCCTTGGAACGCCGTGCCGAGCCAATTCGACGGCAACTTCGCACGCTCCGAACCACTGCCCAGTCAGGAAATGTTGTTCTTCGACACCGAGACCACTGGATTATCCGGCGGCACCGGCACGCGCGCTTTCATGATCGGCGCCTCGGATTTCGTGCCCGACGGTCTACGCGTACGGCAATTGCTGATTTCGCACCTGGCCGCGGAGACGGCGATGTTGGAGGCGTTCTCGCAGTGGTTGCGGTCGGACACCCGTCTGGTCAGCTATAACGGACGTTGCTACGACGCACCGCTATTGGCCACACGCTACCGGCTGGCGCGCAGACACAACCCGTTGCCCGGTCTCGCGCACCTCGACCTGCTGTTTCCTACCCGGCGGCGTTACCGCGGCGTATGGGAGAACTGCAAGCTCGCCACTATCGAACGCAACGCGCTGGGCATCGTCCGCGAAGACGATCTGCCCGGATCCGAAGCGCCTGCCGCCTGGCTACAGTATCTGCGCGGCGGCTCCTCGCATCTGCTGCAACGCGTGCTGGCGCACAACTTCCAAGACGTGGTGACGCTGGCGCGACTGTTGGAGCATTTGGCGGTGGTGGATGTGGCTGACGCGGGCGAAAAGAAAATCTCCTTTGATCCTTGATGGCACTGATGTAGAGCGGATGCTCCGCTGCTCCTACTCGTAGGCTGGATATCGACTGACTGCCACGGCGCCTAATCCAGAGAGAGAGTGGATTGAAACCCGCACTGCGTACCGCCCTTCCGTTCGCATGGTGTTGTGGGCACGGATTGTGCTCCCCCGTGTACGGGGGGGCGGGTGGGGGCAAACCGGAGCCGGCATTTCCACGGTGCCAAGATTGATGCCAATGACCTGTTTTGTGGAATTCTTCCTGCCATTGGATTGCGCATGACCGAAGCAAACTGATTTCGATTGCCCCCCATCCCCGCCTTCCCCTCAAGAGGGGGAAGGGGCAGAAGCACCTCCCATGCCGCTAGCCAGAATGTGAAGCACTGCTCAATAACGGAAAGCGCCGCTAAAGAGCTGACAGGAGCTGCCGAAATCCTTGGTAGATTTTCGAGCGGGTGAAACCGTTCCGAGAAAACGCGTCACCTCCGGATTGGAACAACGTTTTTAGGGGAACTGCTTTGCGTATTCTTTACGTTGGCGATACCGCCTGCCTGCCTGCCGACCTGGCCGACTATATCGGCGACATGGGCGACGAGTGGAAAGTCGAGGTGGTGGCCGATGGTAATGCGGCGATATTCGCGGTCGCCAATGCTCCTATCGATGTGATCATCGTCGGACCCACGCTGCCGGATCTGCCGCCGCCGACCTTGCTGGGCCAGATCCGCACGCTGCGGCCGGAGACCATTCGCATCGCATTGCTGGAAACTTCCGAAGGCGGTATCGCCCCACCGATCAAGCTGATCGGTGTGGCGCATCGCTTCTTGCCGTTGCCGCTGTCCTCGGAAACGGTGCTCGAAGCGATCCACAGCCTGGAAGAACTGCGCGATTTGCTGGACAGCCCGCGTCTGCGCCGTGCGATCGGCCGGGTCGAGCACCTGCCATCGCCGCCGCACTTGTACTTCGCACTGACGCGCGCACTGGAAGAAGACGAAGGCACCGCCGGCGATATCGCCAAGCTGGTCGCCGGCGATCCGGCGATCGCCGCCAAGGTGCTGCAGTTGTGCAATTCCGCTTTCTTCTCCAACGGCCGCGGCATCACCGACCTGCGTGCGGCGGTTACGCGGCTGGGCCTGGGTACGCTGCGCGACCTGGTACTGGCCAGCGAAGTCTTCTCCATGAAGACCGCCTCCACGGTAGACCGTACGGTGTTGCAGCAACGCGCACTGTTGGCTTCGCGCCTGGCCGCCCGGATCCTGCCCAGGACCAGCGCCGATCTGGGCGCCACCGCGGCGCTGCTAGCCAACATCGGCCTGTTGCTGCCGGGTGTACGCGACGAGCGCGATCCTGCACCGGTCGAGGACCAGAACGAGCGTCCCGGTCATACCGAAGCCGGCGCCTATCTGTTGGGTCTGTGGGGCTTGCCGATGCCCATCGTCGAAGCCGTCGCCTTCCATCGCCACCCGCAGCGTTCGAGCCTGCGCAGTTTCTGGGTGCCTGGCGCCGTGCATGTTGCCGGTGCACTGGCCAGCAACGAACCGGTGGACGAAGCGTACTTGTCTTCGTTGGGTGTGTTGCACCAGTTGCCGTCGTGGCGGCAGATGGCCGAATCGATGGTCGAGCGGTTCGAGGAAACGGCGGCTTGAGAGCCGGGAATGGGGAATAGGGAACCGGGAATGAGAATTTCTGGTTCGTTACCTACCTTGTAGGAGCGACGTGAGTCGCGATGAAGCTTTCATGGGAACGCTTCATCGCGACTTACGTCGCTCCTACAAGTGGAATCCGCAATCACCCCATCAGCTTGAACAGCGACAGCGACTGCATTTGGGTGAAGACCATCTGCGCGGCTTGCAGCGCGGTGTTTTCCATGTTGTAGCGGCCGATGGCCTCGGCCCAGTCCAGGTCGCGCAGAGAGGATAGGGTGCCTTTGTAGGTCACTGCGTTGGCATCGCGCAATTCGGCGGCGGCATCGATCGCCGACATCTGGGCGCCGCCGCTGGCACGGGCATCGATCATGCGGCCCTGCGCGGTGGCGATATCGCGCATGGCGCTCTGCAAGCCGTTCTGCATCGCGGTGCGTTGCGCATCGGTGGTGGGGTTGCTTTCCAGCGTGGCGATCATGTTCTGCACGGTGGCGAAGATGTCGCGGGTAGTCGAGGGGCCGATCTCGAACGCGTCGCCCGCCGCCGGGTTGCCGTCGATCTTCATCTGTACGCCGGCAAAGGCGATGCTTTCGCCCTTGGCATAGGTGCCCGTGGCGATCACCGCATTGCTGCTGTCGCGGATTTCATAGGCATTGGCGGCGGTGAATTCGATACGGTAGCTGCTGCCGTTCCAGGTGCCGGAGCCGGTCATGCCGAAATCCATCAGCAAACCGGTGCCTGTGTTGCCGGCATCGGGATGCGCGTCCACGCGGCCGTCGCCAGTGCGCAGGCGCATGAATATTTCGCTGCCGGGAATGGTGTCCGAGACGAAGGTATCCGGCGCCAGTTCCACTTGGCGTTGGGTCTGGTTGCCGCTGTAGAGCACGTTGCCGCCAGCGATGGCGAACGGTGCGCCGCCATCGTCCGTGCCGCCGAACAAATAGCGCCCGGCACCGTCGGTGCTGTTGGCCAGGTCAAGCAAGCCGGCGTAGATCGCCTTCAGTTCGGTACTGATGGCAGCGCGGCTGTCGTTGCCCAGCGCGGCGTTGTTGGCTTGCACGGCAAGTTCGTTGATGCGTGCCATCGCATCGCCGACCTGAGTCAGCGCGTTTTCCTGCAGGCCAAGACGGTTCTGCACCGCATTGGCGTTCTGCGCGAAGCGTTCCAACTCGGCGACCGCGCGGTCCAGGCCGACCGCGGTGCCGGCGGCGACCGGATCGTCCTTGGCGGTGATCAGTCGTTGGCTGGTGGAAAGCTGCTGCTGCGTGTGGGCGAGTTTCGCTTGTTTGGCCAGCATCGTGCTGATCGACTGCTGGTACATCATCCCGGTGGAGATTCGGTAGGTCATCGGCGCACCGCGTTGAGCAGGGATTGGAACAGGCTGTCGGCGGTGGAGATGATCTGGGCGGCTGCCTGATAGGCCTGTTGCAGGCGCATCAGGTCGGCGGCTTCCTCATCCAGATTGACGCCGGAAATACTGTCGCGTGCGGCTTGCGCCTGGTCGTGGATGACCTGCTGCGCTTCGGCGGCATAGTCCGCTTGGCGCGCGGCCGAGCCGACGCTGGTGGTCAGTCCGGCGATGGCGCCATTGAGCGTGAGCGTGCCGCCGTTCAACGCGCGCGCGTCGTCCAGATTGGCCAGCAGCTTGACGTTGCCGTTGTCGCTGGAATTGGCGCCATTGGCCGAAACCGTGAAGGTGTCGCCGGCTCTTGGTGCGCCGTCCAGCGCCAGGCTCCAACCGTTGTAGCTGATGGTCTGCCCGGGCGTGTACGCGAATGGGCCGGTGCCGTCCACGGTGTACTGGGTGGCATCGATGAACTCGATATCGACCGGTGCGAGCAGATTGGCGTTGCCGGAGTCGGTGACTTTCAAGCCGCTCAGTTTGCCGCTGCCGAGGTTGGCCAGATCCGCGCTGCCTTTGATCGGCGTAGCGGCGGCGATGCGGCCGGGGTCGGTGATGGCGAGCGACAACGTGCCCGCCGCGCCCGCGGTTGGCTGCAGCAGGAACCGATCGTTAGCCGCTGGCGTACCGGAAGCCAGGACTACTTCGACGCCGTTGACCACCAGCGGATCAGCGGCAGTGCCGCTGCCGGTGAGCGGAATCGCGGAGCCCGTCTGCGGATCGGTGGCGCTCCACGCCGCGCCGTCGAAGCGCAGCAGCACGTTTTGTCCGTTCAGCGCACTCAGATTGCCCAGCGAAGTCTGCAATACGGCGTTGCCGCCGTTGCCCGAATGCGAAGTGACTCTAGGTGGCGTCAGATTGAAGAAATCGCCGCCCATCTGGCCATACAAGTCCATGCCGGCGGCATGGCCCTGATTGAAGGTTTCCGCCAGCGAGATCGCAATGCGGCCGAGTTCGGCGACCGCCGGGTCCAATACGGTGGTGCGGAATTCCAGCAGTCCGCCCATCTGTCCGCCCATCGCGCGGTTATCCAGCGTCGTGCGTATGCCGTTGGTTTCCAGCGCAACCTGCAGGCGTTCCGGACGATAGGGGTCTGCAGTGGTCACCAGTTTGCTGGCCGTGGCGCCGACCACCAGCGGTTGTCCGCCGGCGGTGAAAACGTTGACCTGCCCGCCATCCTGGGTCACCGCGTTGCCGCCGGTGTAACCCACCAGTTCGCTGATCAGCTGATCGCGGCGGTCCAGCAGGTCCGCCGACGCGTTGACGTTGGCGCCTATCTTGCCGTTGAGCTGGGCGATCTCGACGGCCAGCCGATTGACTTCACTGGTGCCGGCAATCAAGCCGTTGTTGACCTCGTCGTTCAAACCATCCAGGTGCGCATCGATCTGATTGAAGCGGGTCACCAGCGCGTTGGCTTGCGCCAGCATGCTTTCGCGATCGGCCGATGACGCCGCGTTGGATGACAGCGCGCTGACCGAGTCGAAGAAGCCCGACCATGGTGCACTGATGCCGGTGGCCTTTTCGGAAAACAGGCTGTCGACGCGGCTGGAAAGCACCGTCATCTGCTGCAGGCGGCTGAGTTCGCCGCCGCTGTCCAGCAGTCGCGCCGTGGCCAGCGAATCGGCCATGCGCTTCACGTCGACGATCTGCACGCCGCTGCCCTGAAAGCCGTAGCCGTAGAAAGTAGCGTCGCGTGCGGCGAACTCGGTGCGCTGGCGCGAGTAGCCTTCCGTGTTGATGTTGGCCACGTTGTGGCTGACCGTGGAAAGCGCTCGCTGGAAAGCGATGAGGGCGCTGCTACCGGTGGCGAGAAGGTTGGACATGTTAGGGCCTGGTTCCTATCAACGGCGCACAGTGGTGCGCAGAGCATCGCCTGTAGACGCAACTGCGGTGTTCAACGCCGTATCGACGGTCGAACGCATGGCCGACAGCACCTTGCCCAGGGTGGGACCATTGGCGATGGAGGCGATCTTGTTGGCGTACGACGGATCGGTGGCGTAGCCGGCTTTCTGCAGGCCCTTGGCGAAGCCGTGGATGTCTTTGCCTGCCGCCAGCGCCTGCTGGTAGCGCGGGCTGGTCTTCAGCAATCGCACGTAGTCGGCGAAACTTTCGGCGGGCGAGTTGTAGGCGCGGAATTCGGCGGTTTCCGAATGCTTCACGCCATTGGTGTATTCATGCGTGCCGGTACGGACGCGGTCGCCTTTCCAGCCGGTCGCTTTGATGCCGAACAGATTGTTGGCACTGCCGCCATCGCCGCGTTGGATGCCGCGCCGGCCCCAACCGGTTTCCAGGGCAGCCTGCGCGACCAATGCGCGCGGGTCGACGCCCAGCTCTTTTGCGGCCTTCTCTGCATGCGACCAGACTTCGGCAACGAAACGCTCAGGCGTATTGCGTGCGTATTTCTGCGGATCGGCTTTGCCTACCGTTTCCACTTCCTCGCAGGCGTCCGGCTCCGGAATGGTCAATTGCTTCAAGGTAAGCGGCAGGTTATCGCCGTCGGCTTCGGAAGACGCGTTAGACGTGGCGCCGCTGCGACCGGCGATGGCATCCAGCATCTGCCCGGTTTCCGTCGAAGGCAGCATGCGGCGGTATTCGGACAGCCCGTAGCTGTTCGGCGTCGCGGCCGGTGCGGGCGCTTCGGTGCCGCCCAGTTGGCGCGCGATCATCGGCGCCAGACCCAGGCCCTTTCCTTGCGTCATCGCCTTGGCGAGCTGCTGGTCGTACATGTCGCGGAAGGTCTGGTTTTCGCCGGGAAACAGCGAATCGCCGAAACTGGCGTCGCGCATGCACTTGATCAGCATCTGCGCGAACTGGCCTTCGAGTTGCTTGGCTACTTCCTGGATGCGCGCGCCGTCCGCCTTGCCGTTGGCATCGGCCAGCGGCAGCGAAGGCTGCACCAGGCTGTTCGATAGCGGGCTGTTGGACAGTAAAGCGTTTACCGGCGCGGCCATTAGATCACCTCAAGCTCCGCACGCAGAGCGCCGGCTTGCTTCAGTGCTTCCAGGATGGCAATCAGATCGCCCGGTGCGGCGCCGACTTCGTTCACCGCGCGCACGATTTCATCCAGCGTGGTACCGCCTTCGAACTTGAACATGCGGTTGCCTTCGGCGCTGATGGACACCGACGACTGCGGCGTGACCACCGTCTGGCCACCGCGAGAGAATTCATTGGGTTGGCTGACATTGGC
>CBFGZY010000064.1:0-23817 GCA_965653375.1 uncultured Pseudoxanthomonas sp. | reverse complement strand
TGACCGACAAGGTCGCCGTGCTCTACAAGGACGCGGCCAAGACCGCGACCGCGGCCTGAATGCCAGCCGCGCGGATCAATCCCGCGCGGCCTCTTCAGCCTAGAAGTCCAGATGAATAACGATCAAGGGCGCCGCATCCTGCTGGGCAGGGTGAACGGCGCCTTTGGCGTTCGTGGCGAAGCCAAACTCGAGTCCTGGACCGAGCCGCGCATCGCCATCTTCCGCTACCAGCCGTGGATCCTGCGCGATCCGCAGGGCAACGAGCGCGAGGTGCGCGGCGTCCGGGGCAAGGAAAGCGGCAAGACCCTCGTCGCGACGTTTCCGGACGTCGCCGATCGCGATGCGGTCGAAGCGATGCGCGGCACCGAGATCTATGTTCCCCGTTCGGTCCTGCCGCCGCCGCAACCCGGCGAGTACTACTGGGTCGATCTGGAAGGCCTGCGCGTGGTGAACACCGAAGGCGTGGACTTCGGCACCGTTTCGCACCTTTTTTCCACCGGCTCCAACGACGTGGTGGTGGCGCGCGATGGCGAGCGCGAGCGCATGATTCCGTTCATCGAACCGCAGTTCGTCACCAGTGTCGATTTCGACGCGGGCGTCGTGACCGTGGATTGGGATGCGGATTTCTAAGCGGCTTCCGTCGCATCGCTTCAGGGCGTGCTGCCGATCTCCTGCTAACGCACCGAGTGCCAGAATCTCCGTCTCCCATCCGGGCTGCCCCTGTGCGCATTGACGTCATTACCCTGTTTCCCGATTTCATCGCCCAGTGCGTTGCCTTCGGCGTGACCGGCCGCGCCGGCGAGCGCCAGTTGCTGTCGCTGTATGGCTGGAATCCCCGCGACTACGCCGAAGGCAATTACCGACGCGTCGACGAAAGACCGTTCGGCGGTGGTCCCGGCATGGTGATGCTGATCGATCCCCTGCGCGCTGCGATCGCGGCGGCGCGGGCAGCCGATCCGACGCCGGCCAGGGTCGTCTATCTCACGCCCCAAGGCGCGCCGCTCACGCAGGCAAGGGTGCGGGAACTTGCAACCCGCGAGCGCGTGATCCTGCTGTGCGGCCGCTACGAAGGTGTCGACGAGCGCCTGATCGAGGCCGAAGTCGATGAGGAAATATCGATCGGCGACTATGTGCTCTCGGGCGGCGAGCTGGCGGCAGCGGTGGTGATAGACGCCGTCGCCCGCCTGCAGGAAGGCGCCCTCAGCGACGCCGAATCGGCAGCCCAGGACAGTTTCGAAGGCGGGCTGCTGGATTGCCCGCATTACACCCGGCCGGTCGAGCATGAGCTGGGGCGCGTGCCGGCGGTCCTGATGTCCGGCAACCACGCGGAAATCGCCCGCTGGCGCCGCCGCGAAGCGCTGGGCCGCACCTGGCAGCGGCGGCCGGATCTGATCGACGAGGCAGCGCTGTCCAAGGCCGATCACCAGCTATTGGACGAATATCGAGCCCGTTTCGCAGAAGTTGGTGACGATTTTGATGGATAAGGCGGAGGCCCCGCAGTCATTGCCCCACGACCGCTGAACCCTCGTGCCGCTGGGCGGGTTCATTAGCCCCGCAAGTGGACCGCTGTCCGTTGGCTTTGGCAGCCGCCGCTAACCCCTTGGCGCCATAAGGAAATTTGCCGCTATAATGCGCGGCTTCGTTTTACCGCTCCACCGATGCCAGACGCGGGTCCACGTGCACTCGCGCTACAACTAATCCAACAGGCCACACCCATGAACAAGCCCTCGCTCCATACGCTCCTGCAGAATTTCGAAGCCGAACAGGTGCAGCGCAAGCTGCCCGATTTCGGCCCGGGCGACACCATCGTCGTCAACGTGAAGGTCAAGGAAGGCAACCGCGAACGCGTCCAGGCCTATGAAGGCGTGGTGATCGGCACCAAGAATGCCGGCCTGAACTCCTCCTTCACCGTCCGCAAGATCTCGCACGGCTACGGCGTCGAGCGCGTCTTCCAGACCCACAGCGCGATCATCGACTCGGTCGAAGTGAAGCGCCGCGGCAAGGTCCGCGCCGGCAAGCTGTACTACCTGCGCGAACTGGAAGGCAAGGCTGCCCGCATCAAGGAAGATCTGGCAGGCAACGCCGCTGCCAAGCAGGCTCGCCAAGCCGCCGCTGCCGCCGCCAAGTAATCGGCGTTTTCAGTGTCGCAGCAACGGCCACCTTCGGGTGGCCGTTTGCGTTTGTGGTCCGCGGTCACTGGGAGCAAACTTCCGCACACAGATCGTCGGAGCTGATTCCATGCGCAGGAAGATGTTCTTGGTTTTGGTGGTGTACCTGGGCGCCTCGGCTGCGGGCTGCTCCAGCGGCGGATATGTCCAGGACGCCCCGCCCACGCCCTACCTTTGGTGCGCCGATCAGGCACGCGATGCCGCATCGCAACCGTTACCCGCCGAGGCCAGCAGGGAACAGCAGCAGGCGGTTCGCGATTACCACATGTCCAAGGCCTGCCAGCAGGCTTACGAGCAATCCGCCGAAATCCGCCTGCCAGCGGGCAAACCTCCGTCCTGATCCAACTTTCGATATCGCAAACCCAAGCACCGCATGACAGATATTCCCGCCCCCACGCCCAGCATCCGCCTCGACATCTGGTTATGGGCCGCCCGCTTCTTCAAGACTCGTGCACTGGCCAAGCAGGCAGTGGAGACGGGGAGGGTCGAGATCGGCGGTCAACGCGCGAAACCCGCGCGTGGCGTCCGGGTGGGCGATGAATTGAAGATCGCGCGCGGCGAAGAAGTGTTCGAAGTACAGGTCGCGGCACTCAGTGACCAGAGAGGTCCTGCGACCACTGCGCGGACGCTTTATCACGAGAGCGAAGAGTCGCGTATCAAGCGGGAAGCGGCCGCTGCGCAACGGCGCGCCGAGCGCACCGGTTATCAGGCGCCACAGTCCAAGCCCGATAAACGGGCAAGACGGCTGATTCGCGCCCTAGGCGATATCGACGCGTTGTAAGCGAAAACGACCGAAGCGCAACCTGTGTGCGCTGCGGCCGTGCGCTTTCAATCGTTGCCCTCAGCGGCGGCCGCCCAACAGTCCGCCGCCGATCTTCAACAGATCGCCCAGTCCAAGCTGGCCATCGCCATCCTGATCCAAGACCGCACCGAGCAAACCGCCACCTACGCCGCCTTGCTGCGCGATCTGCTGTTGCTCCTGGCCGAGCGTGCGACTAAGGCCCGACGCATCCTGGCCGCCTTGCGTCATCCGCTGCGCCAAAAACGCCATCACGATGGGCGCCAGCATTTTCAATAGTTGGCCGGCGCGATCGCCATCCAAGCCGGTGGCCTGGGCCAGTCCCTGCTCGGCGCGCGGCTGGTTGCCACCGAAAATGTGGCCCAGCATGCCGGCACCATTGGTCTGTGGGCTATTGGAACCACCCATCACGGCACCGAGCACGCTACCGATATCCAAACCGCTGTGGTTGCGCTGCAGTGCGCCGAACAAGGCTTCGGCACCTTGCGGTTGTGCGCTGTTGCGGCCCAATGCACCCATGAGCAGGGGCAGGGCGGCACCGACCGCGCTGGAGGCCTGGTTCTGGCCGATCCCGAGCTGCTGAGAGAGTTGTTGCAACGGAGCGCCCTGAAGCTGCGCAAGTAGCTCGTCTGTCAAAGATGCGTTATTGCTCATGGTCGGCCGTCCTCCTGGACGTTTGGGGCGAAACGAGCGGCCATGCTAGCGCTAATTCAGGCATCCGCCGACGTAATCCGGCCGCCGCCCGACCGACGGACATCCGCAACAAGAAAGAGCCGCATACCTTGCGGTGTGCGGCTCTCATGTTTGCAACCACTATCGCGGCAAGCCGTTTTTTATGGCTTGCCGGAGATCACTGCAAGATCAGGCAAGATCGAAACGATCGAGGTTCATCACTTTGTCCCAGGCCGCGACGAAGTCGCCGACGAATTTCTCCTGCGCGTCCGAGCTTGCGTAGACCTCGGCCAATGCGCGCAACTGCGAGTTGGAACCGAACACGAGGTCGGCTCGGGTACCCGACCACTTCAGTTCGCCGGTCTTGCGGTCGCGCCCTTCGAACACATCCTTGGCATCCGAAACCGCCTTCCACTCCGTGCGCATGTCGAGCAGGTTGACGAAGAAGTCGTTGGTCAGCGCTTCCGGCCGCTGGGTGAAGACACCGTATTGCGATTGCGGGGCGTTGGTATTCAACACCCGCATGCCGCCGACGAGAACCGTCATCTCAGGCGCGGTCAGCGTCAGCAGTTGTGCCTTGTCGACTAGCAACGCCTCGGAGGGAACGCTATACCGGCCCTTGAGATAGTTGCGGAAACCGTCCGCGATTGGCTCCAGTGGCGCGAAGGAATCCACATCGGTCTGTTCCTGCGTGGCGTCCGTGCGTCCCGGAGTAAAGGGAACGCTCACCGGATGCCCGCCGTTCTTCGCTGCCTGCTCGATGCCCGCGCAACCGGCCAGGACGATCAAATCGGCGAGCGACACCTTCTTGTCGCCCGATTGTTTGTTGAATTCGCTTTGGATGCCTTCCAGCGTTTTCAGCACCTTCGCCAATTGCTCGGGTTGATTGACCTTCCAATCTTTCTGCGGCGCCAGGCGAATGCGGGCACCGTTGGCACCACCGCGCTTGTCCGAACCGCGGAAAGTGGAAGCCGAAGCCCAGGCCGCCGAAACCAGTTGGGAAACAGACAAGCCCGAGGCCAGGATCTTTGCCTTGAGAGAGGCAATGTCCTGTTCGTCGATCGGTTGGTGATCGGCCTTGGGAATAGGGTCTTGCCAGATGAGTTCTTCGGCCGGTACTTCCGGGCCGAGGTAACGCGCGCGCGGGCCCATGTCGCGATGGGTCAGCTTGAACCATGCGCGAGCGAAGGCATCGGCGAACTGGTCCGGGTTCTCCAGGAAGCGGCGCGAGATCTTCTCGTAAGCCGGATCGAATCGCAGCGAAAGATCGGTTGTCAGCATATTGGGCGCGCGCCGCTTCGATCCGTCATGCGCGTCGGGCACCGTGTCCGCACCCGCGCTACCTTTGGGTTTCCATTGATGCGCGCCGGCTGGGCTCTTGGTCAGTTCCCATTCGTAGCCGAACAGATGCTTGAAGAAGTCGTTGCTCCATTTCGTTGGCGTGGTGGTCCAGGTGACTTCCAGGCCGCTGGTAATGGCGTCGGCGCCCGCGCCTTTGCCGAAACTGTTCTTCCAGCCAAAGCCCTGATCTTCGATGTCGCCCGCCTCGGGTTCCGCACCCACGTGCGAGGCGGCGCTCGCACCGTGCGTTTTGCCGAAGCTATGGCCGCCGGCGATCAGCGCCACCGTCTCCTCGTCATTCATGGCCATGCGCGCGAAGGTCTCGCGGATGTCGCGTGCGGCCGCAATCGGGTCGGGATTGCCGTCCGGGCCTTCGGGATTGACATAGATCAGGCCCATCTGCACCGCAGCCAGCGGGTTCTCCAGATTGCGCGTGTGCACGTCCCCGTCCGCCGCGTTGTCGGTCACCAGCACGCCGCCTTCCTTGTCGACGCCTTCGGAGCCGTGGGCGTAACGTATGTCACCGCCAAGCCACGTGGTTTCGCGGCCCCAATACACGTCCATGTCCGGCTCCCATACGTCCTCGCGGCCGCCACCGAAACCGAAGGTCTTGAAGCCCATCGTTTCCAGCGCGACGTTGCCGGCGAGAATCATCAGGTCGGCCCAGGAAATCTTGCGGCCGTACTTCTGCTTGATTGGCCACAGCAGGCGACGCGCTTTATCCAGGCTGGCGTTGTCCGGCCAGCTGTTGAGCGGCGCGAAACGTTGTTGGCCCCTGCCGCCGCCACCGCGACCGTCGCCGATGCGGTAGGTGCCGGCGCTATGCCACGACATGCGAATGAACAACGGTCCGTAATGACCGAAGTCCGCCGGCCACCATTCCTGCGAATCGGTCATCAACGCCGCCAGATCGTTTTTTACCGCGGCCAAGTCGAGACTCTTGAACTCTTCGGCGTAGTCGAAGCCTCCGCCCATCGGATCGGACTTGGAGGAATGCTGATGCAGCAGGTCGAGCCGCAATTGGTTCGGCCACCAATCGCGGTTGGAAGTACCGACGCCGGGCGTATGTTTGATGGGGCACTTTGCTTCTGATGACATCGGTCTATTCCTTTTGTGGGTGCATCCAATGGGGACCGGATCGGGAATCCCATGATGACTGAATGCCGGCCGAGGCAATTGCCTCAGGTCGGAAAGCAAGAGCAGTCTGGGCTTGTTGGGCGATTAGGCAAAATCGTTTGTGATGAACAATCCGATAGGTTCGGGCTATGAAGATGTCACAAGCGCGCCATAGGGCGGAGACCTTCGCCGTTGTTCGATCCGTGCAGAAGCGAAAGCAGCGGAGCAAGCTCCGCTCTACGAGTTAGTGAGGCGGGGCGTTACAGCAACGACTTCAAGCGATACAACGCTTCCAGCGCTTGTTTGGGCGTGAGCTCGTCCGGGTCGATTGCCGCCAAGGCCTCCAGCGATGCGGAAGGCGCGGGCGCGAACAGTCCGAACTGCTGCGGTGCGTCCAGCGCCTGGGGCGCCATTTCCGAGGCGTGAGTCTCGCGTCCCCGCTGTTCCAGTTCCGCCAGGCGCCGGCGTGCTTGTTGTACCGCGGACTTGGGTAGGCCCGCCAAGGCGGCGACCTGCAAACCGAAGCTGCGGTCGGCGGGCCCTTCCTTCACCGCATGCATGAACACCAACGTATCGCCGCGCTCCTTGTCGTGGTGCTCGACCGCGTCCAGATGCACGTTGGCGATACCGCTGGCGCCGCCCTCGACCGAGGCGCCGGCCAATGCGGTCAGTTCGAAATAATGCGTGGCGAAGAGGGTATAGCAGCGGTTGTTGGCCGCCAGGTGGCGCGCCACCGCGTCGGCGAGTGCCAAGCCGTCGTAAGTGGACGTACCACGGCCGATCTCGTCCATCAGTACCAGCGATTGCGGTGTGGCGTGATGCAGGATGTAGCTGGTTTCGGCCATTTCCACCATGAAAGTCGACTGGCCGCGGGCCAGATCGTCGCCGGCACCGATGCGGGTCAGGATGCGGTCGATAGGACCGATGCTGGCGCGCGTGGCGGGCACGAAGCTGCCGATGTGCGCCAACAGCACGATCAAAGCGTTCTGGCGCATGTAGGTCGACTTGCCGCCCATGTTCGGGCCGGTGATGACCAGCATGCGGCGATTTTCATGCAGCACCAGATCGTTCGGTTCGAACGGTTCTTGCCGCACCGCTTCCACCACCGGATGGCGGCCGCGTTCGATTTCCAGGCCGGGTGTCTCGCGCAGTTCCGGCTGCGACCAATCCAGTGCCTGCGCGCGCTCGGCGAAGCCGGCCAGCACATCGAGTTCGCTCAACGCCGCGGCGCAGCGTTTCAGTGGTTCGAGATTCTGATTCAGTGTATCCAGCAGGCCTTCGTACAGCAGCTTTTCGCGCGACAGCGAACGTTCGCGCGCCGACAGCACCTTGTCCTCGAAGTTCTTGAGTTCCTCGGTGATGTAGCGCTCGGCGTTGGTCAGCGTTTGCCGCCGCGTGTAGTGCACCGGCGCCTTGTCCGACTGGCCTTTGCTGATTTCGATGTAGTAGCCGTGCACGCGGTTGTAGCCGACTTTCAGCGTCGAAATGCCGCTGCTTTCGCGTTCGCGGATTTCCAGATCGATCAGGAACTGGTCGGCATGCGTGCTGAGTCGGCGCAGTTCGTCCAGCTCTTCATCGAAACCGGTGGCGATGACGCCGCCGTCGCTGAGTTTCAGCGGCGGCTGTTCGGCCACTGCACGCATCAACAGCGCGGCGGTGTCGTCGTGTTCGCCGAGTTCGGCGGCCAGCGCGTTCAATCTCGGCGAATCCAGCGGCGCGATGATCTGGCGTATCGCCGGCAGCAGCGCCAGGCCGTCGCGCAAGGTCGACAGGTCGCGCGGACGCGCCGAACGCAGTGCGACGCGGGTGAGGATGCGTTCCAGATCGCCCAATGCGCGGAAGCGGTCGCGCAGATCGCGCTCCGCGCCTTGCCTGATCAAGGTATCGACCGCTTGATGGCGTTCGGCCAGTACGCGGCGGTCACGCAAGGGCCGGTGCAGCCAGCGGCGCAGCAACCGTCCGCCCATCGGCGAGACGGTGGAATCCAGCACGCCCAGCAAGGTGTGCTTGGTGTCGCCGTCGACACGGGTGTCCAGTTCCAAGTGGCGCCGAGTGGCCGCGTTCATAGCGATCGCGTCGCCGGCCGATTCCACCGCGATAGCGGTCAGGTGCGGCAGGCGCTGCTTCTGGGTTTCTTCGACATAACCCAGCAGCGCACCCGCGGCGGCGGTTGCCAGGGGTTTGTTGTCGATGCCGAAACCGGTCAGATCGTGCAGACCGAAAAACTGCAGCAGTTGCCGGCGCCCGCTATCGGGATCGAACAACCATGGCGCGCGCCGGCGGATGCCGCTGCGCTGGCGCAGGAATTCCGGCCAGCCTTCTTCGTCCGGCACCAGCAGTTCGGCGGGTTCCAAGCGCGAAAGTTCGGCTTCCAGCGCGTCGTCGTTCTCGACTTCATTGACCAGGAAACGGCCGCCGGCCAAGTCGGCCCAGGCCAAGCCGTAACCGCTGCGGCCGCGGGCGAGGGCCATCAACAGGGTGTCGCGGCGTTCGTTGAGCAGCGCTTCGTCGGTGACCGTGCCCGGCGTGACGATGCGGACCACTTTGCGTTCCACCAGCCCCTTGGCCAGGGCGGGATCGCCGATCTGTTCGCAGATGGCGACCGATTCGCCCAGCGCCACCAGCCGCGCCAGATAACCTTCGTAGGCATGGACGGGTACACCGGCCATGGGGATCGGTGCACCGCCGGAGCTGCCGCGCTGGGTCAGCGTGATGTCCAGCAATCGCGCGGCCTTGCGCGCGTCGTCGTAGAACAACTCGTAGAAGTCGCCCATACGGAAGAACAGCAGCAGATCGGGGTATTCGGACTTGGCGCTGAAGAATTGCTTCATCAGCGGGGTGTGTTCGGGGTTCTTTTCGATGCTCATAAAACCTGACGTTTGCGCGCACGGCATTGTGCCGTAAAGCGAGCGCGGTTTATCGCCGTCTCCTGTACGCTTGTGTCGCGCCGCGATCGGCACAGTGCTAGGTGGGATGGGAGCGGAATTCGGCCATGTTGTGGGAAACCCTAGGCGCCATCCGTGATCTGGGACGCGTCCACCAGATCGCCACCATCCTGATCCGCTACGGCTTTGGCGACATGGTCCGCCGGATCGGCATGTCCGGTGCTTTGGAGCGGGCCGGCCGGGTGTTGCATTGGCATACCGCCGAAGAACTGGCCACGCTGACCCCGCCGACACGGGTCAGGCGCGCAATGGAGGACCTGGGCCCTACCTTCGTGAAGCTGGGCCAAGTGCTGGCGACCCGCGTCGATCTGTTCCCGCCGGAATGGATCGCGGAGTTCGGCAAGCTGCAGAATTCGGTGCCTGCGCTGGACTACGCGCAAATCCGTCCGCAGTTGTGCGAAGACCTGGGCGAAGAGCCGGAAAGCGTGTTCGCGCGCATCGACGAAGTTCCATTGGCCGCGGCGTCGCTGGCACAGGCGCACCGGGCATGGCTGGCCGATGGCAGCGCGCTGATCCTCAAGGTGCGGCGGCCCGGCATCCGCAGCGTGGTGGAAGCCGACCTGCGCCTGCTTGCACGCTTGGCGGAGATCGTCGAAGCGCAGGCGCCGGACCTGAAACGCTACCGGCCGCGCGAAGTGGTGCACCAGTTCACCCTGTCGCTGCGCCGCGAGCTCGATTTCGCCGCCGAATGCCGCAATGCCGAGCGCATCGCCGAGCATTTCGCCGATTACCCGGAGATCGTCATTCCCGGGGTGTATTGGCAATGGACCGGCGAGCGGCTCAACGTGCAGGCCTTCGTCGATGGCATCTCCGCCTGCAATCTGGAAGCGGTGGATGCTGCCGGCCTGGATCGCCGGCTGCTGGCGAGGCGGGGTGCGGAAACCATCCTGAAGATGGTGCTGGAGGATGGCTTCTTCCACGCCGACCCGCACCCGGGCAATCTCTTCTTCCTGCCGGGCAACCGCATCGGCATCATCGACTTCGGCATGGTCGGGCGCCTGTCGGAAGAGCGCCGGTTCCAGATCGCGCAGTTGCTGCATGGTCTGGCGGCGCACGATGCCGGTGCGGTGACTCAAGTACTACTGGACTGGACCGACGGCGGCGCCGACATCGACGAACCGCGCCTGCAGGCCGACACCGATGCCTTCGTGGACCAATACCGCGGCGTTCCGCTGAAGCAGCTCAGTCTGAGCGCCATGCTGCAGGACGTGACCCTGATCCTGCGCGACCACGGACTGGCGCTGCCGCCCGATCTGGCGCTGATGATCAAGACCTTCGTCACTTTGGAAGGCTTGGGCCGCCAGTTGGACCCGGACTTCGACATGGCAGCCGAAGCGCGGCCGTTCCTGGAAACCGTGTTGCTGCGGCGCCATTCGCCCGCGGTCATGGCGCGGCGCGGCTGGCGCGCGCTTGGCAGTGCGGTGGATCTGTTGATGCGGCTGCCCAAGGACCTGGGCCAGCTGCTGCGCAACGCGCGCCGCGGCAGGCTGCACATGGAAATCGACGTGCCCACGTTGAAGCCGTTTGGCGACCAGATCACCCGCGCCGCCAACCGCCTGACCCTGGGCGTGGTGACCGCCGCCCTGATCATCGGCTCGTCCATCGTGATGCATGCCAGCAGCAGCGGTGGCGGAAGAGGCTGGCCGACCTTGGGGGTGCTGGGCTTCGTCGGCGCCGCGCTCGGCGGCCTGGCGATATTGTTGTCCATCTGGCGCAGCGGCCGGAAATAGCCCAGCAGAAAAGAGCGATGTTCTGACTGGGATCAATACCGGCACGGAAAGCCGGGGCGAGCATGGCGCCTCCCATCGACCGGAGAACCGCCTTGAACAAGACCATGAAAGCCGCTGTCGTCCGTGCCTTCGGGCAGCCGCTGGCGATCGAGGAAGTCCCCGTGCCGGCGGTCGGTACCGGTCAGATCCTGGTCAAGATCGAAGCCTGCGGGGTCTGCCATACCGACCTGCATGCCGCCGAAGGCGACTGGCCGGTCAAGCCGAATCCGCCTTTCATTCCCGGCCATGAAGGCGTGGGCTTCGTTGCTGCCGTCGGCTCCGGCGTCCAGCATGTCAAGGAGGGCGACCGGGTCGGCGTGCCGTGGCTGTATTCGGCATGCGGCCATTGCGAGCACTGCCTGGGTGGTTGGGAAACGCTGTGCGAGTCGCAACAGAACACCGGTTATTCGGTGAATGGCGGTTTCGCCGAATACGCGTTGGCCGATGCCGACTATGTTGGCCACCTGCCGGCGAATATCGGTTTCGTGGAAATCGCCCCGGTGCTGTGCGCGGGCGTGACCGTCTACAAAGGCCTGAAGGTCACCGATACCAAACCCGGCGACTGGATGGTGATTTCCGGTGTGGGCGGCCTTGGCCACATGGCAGTGCAATACGCCAAGGCCATGGGCTTGAACGTGGTTGCGGTGGATGTCGACGACGCCAAGCTGGCGTTGGCCGAGCGCCTGGGGGCGAGTTTCACCGTCAATGCCGCGAAGACCGACCCGGCAGCCTACATCAAGCAGGCGATCGGCGGTGCGCACGGCGCGCTGGTGACCGCGGTTTCGCCAAAAGCCTTCGAGCAAGCGCTGGGCATGGTCCGTCGGGGCGGAACGGTTTCGTTGAACGGGTTGCCGCCGGGCGATTTCCCGCTGTCGATCTTCGACATGGTGCTCAACGGCATCACCGTGCGCGGCTCCATCGTCGGCACACGTCTGGACCTGCAGGAGTCGCTGGACTTCGCCGCGGCCGGCAAGGTGAAGGCGACCACGACGGCGGACCGGTTGGACAACATCAACCAGATCTTCGAGCGCATGCGGCAGGGCCAGATCGAAGGCCGCGTGGTGCTGGACATGAGTGCCGGGTGACCCTTCACCCGGCGTAACCAGGGTTTCCGGCCGGACGAGCGTGATCCACTCCCCATCCCCAAGTCCCGGCCCCGGTATCGATGCAGTGCAAGATGCTCAAACGTGAAATCGGTGTACAGTCCGGACGTCGAGAGAAGGAAACACCCGCAAGCCTAAAGACAGAAAGTTCAATTCGACGCTACGCCAAAAAAAATCGCTGCAAGGACATGACCCGGGGAGGGGACAGCATGGTCATCGCAACGCAAAAGCATAAGGCGCTCACACTGGCGGTATTCGCTGCGCTATGCGCCGCGCCGCACGCCTACGCGCAACAACAAAACGCCGCCGAATCAGAAGAGCCGACCACACTCGCCACCATGACGGTGACCGCGCAAAAGCGCGAAGAAGCGATGCAGGACGTGCCCATTTCGGTCACCGCATTGCCTGAGCAATTGCTCCAGGACACCGGCGTACGCGACGTCAAGGATCTGCAGGTGCTGGTGCCCGGCATGACGGTGACCAGCACGCAGAGCGAGGCGATCACCACCGCGCGCATCCGCGGCATCGGCACGGTCGGCGACAACGTCGGCCTGGAGTCGTCGGTGGGCATCGTCATCGACGGGGTCTACCGCCCGCGCAACAGCGTGGGCTTCGGCGACCTCGGCCAGTTGGAACGCATCGAGGTCCTGAAAGGGCCGCAGGGCACGGTGTTCGGCAAGAACACCTCCGCTGGCGTGATCAACGTGGTGACCCGCCGGCCCAGCTACACGCAAAGCGCCGAAGGCGAGATCACCGTAGGCAACTACAGCGCGCTGGGCGTATCGGGCAGTTACAACGATGCGCTGGGCGAGGTCGGCGCGTTCAACATCTACGCCGCCAAGCGCAAGCGCGATGGCTGGATGGAAGTGCGTACCGGCAACGGCCCGCGTCGCGAGACCGAAGACTACGACCAGAATTTCCACACCCTGCGCGGCAAGCTGCTGTTGGAGCCTACCGAGAACCTGGAAATCCTGCTCTCCGGCGACTTCACGAGCCGCGAGGAGAACTGCTGCACGGCGGTGCAGACCACGGTGGGCGCCACCGCGAACATCCTCAATGCACTTGTGGGCGGCCAGGCCGTTGCCCGTCCTGGCGACGATCCATTCGATCGCGTCGCCTACAGCAACCGTCCCACCACCCAGGACATCAAGGACAAGGGTGTCTCGGTTGAAGTCAATTGGGACACCTCATGGTTCGGCAACGCGACATTGACCTCGATCACCGCCTCGCGCGAGTGGGAGGCCATCAATGGCCTGGACTACGACTTCAGCACTGCGGACGTGCTGTACCGCAATCCTGACAAAGACGAGTCTTTCACCGGCTTCGAAACCTTCAGCCAGGAATTTCGCCTGACCGGTGCCACCGATCGGTTGGACTGGATGGTGGGTTTGTTCTACTCCGATGAGGATCTGAACCGCACCGAGACCTACCGCATTGGCCCTCACTACGAGCCGTACCTGTCGGTCGCGCTGCTGTCGCTGGTCAATCCTGCACTCGGCGCTTCGCCAACCGCGCCCTTGTTCCTGTCGCAGGCGACTGGGCTTGCACCGGGAACGGTATTCGCCGGCCTCGGTGCCTTGGACCGCTATAAGCAAAATGCCAAGAGCACGGCGTTGTTCACCAACAATACGTGGCATGCCACCGACGCCCTGGACTTCACTTTGGGGCTTCGCTATACCCGCGAAAAGAAAGAGCTGATTTCCAACTACAGCAATCCCAACGGTAGCCCGGGCTGCTCGGCGATGCTGGGCCCGGGCGGCCAGGCGCGTATTGCCGCGGCACTGATGGCGCGTGGCGTGCCGGCAGCGGCACTGCCGTCGGTCATCCCGCAGGTGATTGGTTACGGCTGCCTGCCTTGGGCCAACCCGCTACACAATTCGCCCACACGCGACACCGTGCAGGATCGCGAAGAAAAGGAATGGTCCGGCACATTGAAGGCGGCCTATCGTTGGAACGAGAACGTCATGACCTACGCCTCGGCCGCGCGCGGCTACAAGGGCGGCGGTTTCAATCTGGATCGTGTGCAATCGTCGAATGGCTTGTCCAGTGGCGGCGCGGGCATCGTACCGGTGCTCGATACCTCCTTCGCAGGTGAGTTCGTCGACAGCTACGAGCTGGGTGCTAAAACGACATGGGCCGACGGCAACCTGCTGCTGAATGCCACCCTGTTCCACCAGAAGTACGAGGACTTCCAGCTCAACAGCTTCCTGGGCACCAGCTTCGTGGTGCGCTCGATTCCGGAAGTAGTCTCCCAGGGCGTGGACGCTGAGATCCTGTGGCAGCCGCGCGCGCTGCGCGGCCTCATGCTGCAGGGCGGATTGATGTACGCCGATACGAAATACGGCGACAACATCCCCGGCGGGGATTTCGTCGCACCGACGGGCCAGCTGTACAAACTGCCTGGCGGGCAGATGAGCTTCGCTCCCAAGTGGTCCGGTTCGGCTTCGGTCACGTACGAGTGGGACTTCGGCGACCTCATGGCTCGCTTCAATATCGGCGCCAAGTACGTGTCCGAATACAACACCGGCTCGGACCTGGACGTGGAGAAGATGCAGGACGCGTACACCGTGGCCAACGCACGGTTCGGCATCGGCGCGCAGGATCAGCGTTGGATGCTGGAGTTGTGGAGCACCAATCTGTTCGATGAGGAATACGCGCAGGTAGGTTTCGACGGGCCGTTGCAGAACGTCTCGCCGGCGCCGGGTAACCCGTTCAATACCTACAACGCGTTCCTGGGCGCACCCAGGATGTATGGCATGACGCTGCGCGTGCGCTACTGAGTCAAGCACGATCACAGGCAAAGCCCGCCACGCAATAAATGGCGGGCTTTGTTTTTGCGGCGGCGGCGCGAAACGGGCAGACAGTCGCGGCGATTTGGGATACAACGGCGGTTTCCGCCTCAATGACGATTCCCGTTGATGTCCACATTGTCCGATAGCGAACTGCGCCAGTTGGCGCAGCAACTCGGTGAACGCCTGCGTGATGCGCGCGAGCACTTGGTCACTGCCGAAAGCTGCACCGGCGGCTGGATCGCCAAGTGCATGACCGATATCGCCGGTTCCTCGGATTGGTTCGATTGCGGGATGGTGGCTTACAGCTATGAAGCCAAGCAGGCCCTGCTGGGCGTACGCCCGCAGACGTTGGAAAGCCACGGTGCGGTCAGTCGCGAAACGGTGATCGAAATGGTTTCCGGAGCGCTGGTGAATTCCGGCGCCAGCGTGGCGGTGGCGGTGACCGGTATCGCGGGCCCTGGAGGCGGTAGTGCCGACAAGCCGGTCGGTACCGTCTGGGTAGGTTGGAAGCGGCGCGGAGGCTATGCGCGGGCGGAGATTTTCCATTTCGACGGCGACCGCGAGGCGGTGCGGCGGCAGACCGTGGCGGCCGCCCTGCGCGGGGTAGGAGCGCTGGTCGCTTGAGAGCCGTCTGAGCTATTGGCAGACGCCGAAAAAAGACGCTTGCGGAGTTCCGTAATTAGTAGTATTACTACTAACCATGGAACTGACCGATACCCAGCAAGCCATTCTTGCCCTGATCACCGAGCGGATCGGCAGTGAAGGCGTACCGCCTTCGCAGACGGAAATCGCCCGGGCATTCGGTTTCAAAGGCGTCCGCGGTGCTCAGTACCACCTGGAGGCACTGGAGCAGGCGGGCGTCATCCGGCGGGTGCCGGGGCAGGCCCGTGGCATTCGCCTGGTGCAGCCGCTTGCGCCGGAGCCGGTTCCCAGCGTTGCCGACGACGACAACGCATTGCGCGTCCCCATACTGGGCCGCGTCGCCGCTGGTGCGCCCATCGGTGCCGATGCCGGCAACCATGACTACGTTCTGCTGGACCGCACCTTCTTCGCGCCGCCGCCGGATTACCTGCTGAAGGTCAAGGGCGACTCGATGCGTGACGAAGGCATCTTCGATGGCGACCTGATCGGTGTTCATCGCACCCATGACGCCCGTTCGGGCCAGATCGTGGTGGCGCGTATCGATGATGAGATCACCGTCAAGCTGCTGAAGATAGGCAAGGACCGCATCCGTCTGCTGCCGCGCAATCCGGACTACGCGCCGATCGACGTGCTGCCGGATCAGGATTTCGCGATCGAAGGGCTTTATTGCGGGCTAGTGAGGCCGAACCGGTGAGTGCGCGGATGTGCGGGTCATTGCAGATGCGACTCATGGGGTTCTCCCACTTGTCCATGCGGACTTCTCCGATGGCATCCACTACTTCCGCACGATAATTTCAATCATGGTTCCAGCGTCGCAATCCGTGCGATCCGAGCCCGATAGCCTTGCATCAACTTAAATTCACCGAGGAAACCGACGATGGACGAGAACAAGAAGCGCGCCCTTTCCGTGGCCCTGACGCAGATCGAACGCCAGTTCGGCAAAGGCTCGGTGATGCGCATGGGCGATCGCGTGATCGAGCCCGTCGAGGTTATCCCCACCGGTTCGCTGATGCTGGATATCGCATTGGGTATTGGCGGCCTCCCCCGTGGACGCGTGGTCGAAATCTACGGGCCGGAATCCTCCGGCAAGACCACGCTGACCCTTCAGGCCATCGCGCAATGCCAGAAGCAGGGCGGCACCGCCGCGTTCATCGACGCCGAGCACGCGCTGGATCCCATCTATGCCGCCAAGCTGGGCGTCAATGTGGATGATCTGCTGCTGTCGCAGCCGGACACTGGCGAGCAGGCGCTGGAAATCGCCGACATGCTGGTGCGCTCGGGCTCCATCGACATCGTGGTGATCGACTCGGTAGCGGCGTTGACGCCCAAGGCCGAAATCGAAGGCGAAATGGGCGACCAGCTGCCTGGCTTGCAGGCCCGCCTGATGAGCCAGGCGCTGCGCAAGCTGACCGGCAATATCAAGCGTTCCAACACCACCGTGGTCTTCATCAATCAGTTGCGGATGAAGATCGGCGTGATGATGCCGGGCCAAAGTCCGGAAGTGACCACCGGCGGCAATGCGTTGAAGTTCTATGCCTCGGTGCGCTTGGATATCCGCCGTATCGGTGCCATCAAGAAGGGCGACGAGATCATCGGTAACCAGACCAAGATCAAAGTGGTCAAGAACAAGCTGGCGCCCCCGTTCAAGCAGGTCGTCACCGAAATTCTCTATGGCGAAGGCATCAGCCGCGAAGGCGAGTTGATCGACATGGGCGTGGAAGCCAAGCTGGTGGACAAGGCAGGCGCCTGGTACAGCTATGGCGATGAGCGCATCGGCCAAGGCAAGGACAACTCGCGCACGTTCCTGCGTGAGAACCCGCAACTTGCCGCCAAGCTTGAGGCCGAGCTGCGTGAGAAGTTCCAGCCGGCCGAGGTGATTCGCGAAGATACCGCCGAGAGTCTGGACGACTAACAGCGGATGACGTTCTTTCCTTCCCTTCGGGGAAGGAAAGAAGGGCGATGAAATGGAGAACGAGGGCGAAAGTGGACGCAAGGAACGGCGCCGCGGTAAGCCACAAGAACAAACCCCGCTGCAGCGCGCCCTGGGCTTGCTGACCCGGCGGGAACACTCACGCAAGGAGCTGACCCGCAAGTTGACCGCGCGGGGAGTGGAGGTAGAACAGGCCCAAGCCGCCGTGGAACGGCTGGCGGGGGAAGGCTGGCAGGACGACAACCGCTTCGCTGAGGTCTTGGTACGTACCCGGGCTGGCGGTGGTTACGGTCCTCTGCGCATCCGCGCCGAATTGGCAACCCATGGTCTTGACCGGGAAGCCATAGCCGTCGCGATGGAGACGTTCGAAAGCGATTGGACCGAAACGGCGTGCGACCTCGTCCGCCGCCGTTTCGGTCCGGTTCGCCCAAATGATCTTGCGCAACGGCGGAAGGCCGCGGAGTTCCTGGCGCGCCGGGGGTTCGACAGCGCCAGTATTCGTGCCGCGACGCAAGGGGACCCTGACGACTGGGCGGGCCCGGCCTGATAATCTAAGGCATTGGGTTGCTTGCTCCAGCCCGCGCCCGCATCTTGCGGGAGACGCGGTGCGTGGATGCGCCCTCCAGCCAATGCCAGCCAGATGACCAGTCCCTCCAGAATCAGCACTTCTCAAATCCGCAGCGATTTCCTTGAGTTCTTCCGTGGCAAGGGCCACACCATCGTGCCATCCGCGCCGCTGGTGCCGGGCAATGACCCCACGTTGTTGTTCACCAACTCGGGCATGGTCCAGTTCAAGGACGTGTTCCTGGGTGCCGAGAAGCGCAGCTATGTGCGGGCGGCGGATGTGCAGCGCTGCCTGCGTGCCGGCGGCAAGCACAACGATCTGGATTCGGTGGGCTATACCGCCCGCCACCACACCTTCTTCGAAATGCTGGGCAACTGGTCCTTCGGTGACTACTTCAAGAAGGAAGCCATCGAATGGGCATGGGAGCTGCTGACCCAGGTCTGGAAGCTGCCCAAGGAACGCTTGCTGGTCACGGTGTACCACACCGATGACGAGGCCTACGACCTGTGGCACACCCACATCGGCCTACCTGCCGAGCGCATCGTCCGCATTGGCGACAACAAGGGCGCGCCTTATGCGTCCGACAACTTCTGGCAGATGGCGGATACAGGCCCCTGTGGCCCCTGCACCGAAATCTTCTACGACCACGGCGAACATATCGCCGGTGGCCCCCCTGGGTCGCCAGATGAAGATGGCGATCGTTTCATCGAAATCTGGAACTTGGTGTTCATGCAGTTCGACCGCCAACCCGACGGCACGTTGATGCCGCTGCCGGCCCCCTGCGTGGACACCGGCATGGGCCTGGAGCGCTTGGCCGCGATCCTGCAGCATGTCCATACCAACTATGAAATCGACGTATTCCAGGCATTGATCAGCAAGGCCGCGGAGCTGACCCGCACCGCCGACCTTGAGAACAAGTCCCTGCGGGTGATTGCCGATCACATCCGCGCCTGCGCGTTCCTGATTGTCGACGGTGTGCTGCCTTCCAACGAAGGCCGCGGCTATGTACTGCGCCGGATCATTCGCCGTGCGTTGCGCCATGGCTGGATGCTGGGCGTCCGCCAGCCGTTCTTCCACCAGTTGGTCGGCACGCTGGCCGAGCTGATGGGCGATGCGTACCCGGAACTGCCAGCCGCCCAGAGCCTGGTCGAACGTGCTCTGCGTGCCGAAGAGGAGCGCTTTGCCGAGACGCTGGACTCGGGCATGCGAATTTTCGACGACATTGCTTCGCGATCCCAGGACGTGATCCCTGGCGCCGATGCTTTCCGCCTGTACGACACTTACGGGTTCCCTGTCGATTTGACTGCCGATATCGCGCGCGAGCGCGGCTTGTCGGTGGACATGGCCGGCTTCGATGCCGCCATGGAGCAGCAGCGCGAAACGGCACGCGCCGCCGGCAAGTTCTCCGCGGGCGCCGGCTTGCCCGCCGAGCTGGTGGCGCAGCTCAAGCCGACCGAGTTCCTGGGCTATGACCATCTGGACGCCGGTGGTTTGCAGGTGGTGGCGATCCTGAAGGACGGTCGCCCGGTCGACACGGTTTCGGCGGGCGACGAGGCGGTGGTGTTCTTGGACCGCACGCCGTTCTACGCCGAATCCGGTGGCCAGGTCGGCGATACCGGCGTGCTGGCGGAGCAGGGCGTCGAGTTCGACGTGGCCGATACGCAGAAGTTCGCCGGCCAGTTCCATGGCCATGTCGGCAAGGTCGCCAAAGGCGCCTTGAAGCTGGGCGATCACTTGGTCGCTTCTGCGGACGCACAGCGTCGCGCATCCACCATCCTCAACCACTCTGCCACTCATTTGCTGCACGCAGCGCTGCGTCAGGTGCTGGGCACGCACGTGCAACAGAAAGGCTCGCTGGTCGCTCCGGACAAGCTGCGTTTCGACTTCTCCCATTTCCAGCCAATGACTTCCGTGGAGCTGGCCGAGATCGAGCGCCTGGTCAACGCGCAAATCCGTGCCAACCATGAAGCCGAAGTGCATCACATGGGCATGCAGGAGGCGTTGGATTTCGGCGCCATGGCGCTGTTTGGCGAAAAGTACGGCGAGAATGTGCGCGTCTTGAAGATGGGCGATTACTCCACCGAGCTATGCGGCGGCACCCATGTGGGCCGCACCGGCGACATCGGTCTGTTCAAGATCGTCAGCGAGGGCGGCGTTTCGGCGGGTGTCCGCCGTATCGAGGCGCTGACCGGGCAGGGCGCCTTGGACTATGTGGCGGCCGAAGAACAGCGCCTCGAAGAGGCCGCGGCACTGCTGGGCGGCAACGCCGGCGACGTGGTGGACAAGATCCGCGCGTTGACCGATCGGCAGAAGAAGCTGGAGCGCGAGTTGGAAGCCCTGAAAGCCAAGGCGGCGTCCGGCGCAACCGCTGACCTGGCCGGTTCTGCGCAGGATATCCATGGCGTGCGCGTGCTGGCTGCGCGGCTGGAGGGGTTCGACGCAAAAGCCCTGCGTGATGCGGTCGATCGGCTCAAGCAGCAGCTCGGTGATTCGGTCATCGTCCTGGCTGGCGCGAGCGAAGGCAAAGCGGCTCTGGTGGCAGGTGTCAGTGGGGCGGCGGCCGGCAAGGTCAAGGCCGGGGAACTCCTGGCCCACGTGGCGGGTCAGATCGGGGGCAAGGGCGGCGGCCGTCCGGATCTCGCCCAGGGTGGTGGCGAGGATGGGCCCGCCCTTGCGTCTGCCCTGAACGGGGTCCCAGGCTGGGTTCAAGAACGCCTCATCTAGCATTGGTTAACGTGAGAACTGCTTGCGGGCTGGCAGCTCAGCCCGCTACCATGCTTTACGTTCATGAATTTACCTGGAGCGGTTTCTCGTCTTGACGGCGCGGACGCACCCCCGGCGGTAATCTCGCCGGTTTACGGAGAAGAAACATGTTGATTTTGACCCGCCGCGTTGGCGAAACCCTGATGATCGGCGACTCGGTCACGGTGACCGTCCTCGGCGTCAAGGGAAATCAGGTGCGGATCGGAATCACCGCCCCCAAGGATGTGGCCGTTCATCGCGAAGAGATCTACCAGCGGATCCAACGTGGTGAGGATGCTTCGACTCCCGCATCGGGAAATACGTCGTCGGATTAATTTCGTTGCCGCAATGACGGTCAGCCGTTATCCTATGCGGCCGCCGTGGCATTGCTGTGGCGTGCAACAAATCCGGAGTGATGCCCGAGCGGCTGAAGGGGCTCCCCTGCTAAGGGAGTATAGGGTCAAAAGCCTTATCGAGGGTTCGAATCCCTCTCACTCCGCCAGTTATCGGCTTCCAGATAGAGGAAGCTAACTGGCGATCACCGCGCGATGCTCCGTGCCGTGTCTTCATCAGTTTTTCGTCTTTTATCGCGGCGTGGAATTACGCGCAAGCGACTCTCGTCAAGCTAAGTCGCCAAGCGCTGAACTGCATTCCTGCTGGCGCATTCCTAGCGCTACCCGCGTTAGCTCCTTCTGTTTCCCGGCGACGGCCCACGTTTGCGTGCCATGACGCGCTTGCGATGAAGAGTGACTGCACCGCTGCCGCAAGCTATCGCACGGAGCGAGTTCTCCAGGTTTTCCACGGCACCTAATTGCGTCTTCGTGTCTCGCGCCTGACCCGTACGTGGCATGCAAGGCATTCGGCCATGCACGAGCCGATAGCTCTCGGCAACCGCGTGCCTTCATCCTGGAGGGGAGGGGAAACAGTCGCCGGTTCACCTGATGTCGGTGGTGTACTCAGCTGCACAAAAAGAAAAAGGACCAGCGAGTTTCCTCGTGGTCCCTTTCTCGATAATGGCGCGCCCGGAGAGATTCGAACTCCCGACCGCCTGGTTCGTAGCCAGGTACTCTATCCAGCTGAGCTACGGGCGCGTTGCGTAGAAGCGGAATTTTGCACTAAGTGATTCGTGTCGTCAATCACCCCTGCGTAACAAATCCTGCATGCACCGGGAACGACTAAACACCCGCTTAGCCCGGAACCGGCCTACGGTTGATCGGTGGCCGGTTTTCTGTCCTTTTAGGCGTCTCACAAATGTGGCCCGGCACCCCTGAGAGGACGCCGCCAAGTGTGGCGTGACGCGCTATCCAAATGCGTCGGGTCGCCAACTTGGCGCCTCGTGCGGCTGCCAAAACGGTCACTCGATGGCGAAGGAGTTCTGAAAGCGATGCAAGGTTTGATGAAATGGGCGGGCCTGTGCCTGCTGGCGACGGCCCCGGGAGTTGCGATGGCCGCCACGTTCACTGTCGGGCCTAGCGGTCGCCAATACACGCAGCTGTCCTCGGTCTTCAGCAGCAACAACCTTGCGCCCGGCGACATCGTCGAGGTCGATGGCAACGCGACCTATTCGGGAAACATCATCGTCGGCTCCGACGACGGCGGAACCCAGGACAACCCGGTCATCATCCGCTGGCGCCGCGTGGCGGGCGCTACGCGGCCGGTGCTGCAAGGCGGAACGCACACCATCAAATTCGAACAATCGAACCATGTGGTGTTCGAAGGGTTCGAAGTCGTTGGCGGTTCCAGCACTTGCGTGTTCAGCGAGGCGCACAACGTCACCGTGCGCGATGCCTATGTCCATGATTGCCCTTCGCACGGGATCCTTGGCGCTGACCAGAATTCGGGCTCGTTCACGCTGGAATACAGCGAAATTGCGCGTTCCGGTTCTGGTACCACGCGCCATTCCATCTATATGCAGTCCGATGAAGTGACGCATCCGAATTCGGTCTTCAGGATGCACTACAACTACATCCACGACGGCACCGGCGGTGTGCTGGTGCGCACGCGCCACGAGCGCAGTCTGATCTATTACAACTGGATCGAGAACGCGGTCTACGGCGAAATGGAACTGATCGGGCCGGACTGCGATACGCAGAAGGCTGGCTGGACGACAAACCTTCGGCGCGAGGACGCGGATGTGGTGGGCAACGTCATTGTGCACACCAACAGCTGGCGCAATGCGGTGCGCGCGGGCGGCGACCTTGACGGCCGCAGCCAGGGCCGGGTACGCATGGTCAACAACACCATCGTGTTCGATCGCAGCGGCGTGTCGAATGCGGTGATGGTGCAGTTGGGGTTGGGGTCGTTGGAAATGCATAACAACGTCGTCTATCAGACGGCGTCCGGCAGCACGCCGGCGATCGTTCGCGAAAACCCTGCCAGCGATGTGGGTCAGCCCGATTTCTGCGAGCCGCAGAGCCGCGAGCCCTGGTCCGGAACGCGCCAGGTTGCGGGCAGCAACAACTGGGTACAGACCGCCGCGACCCTGGTGCCCGCCGAATGGTCGGGTACTTTGCGTGGGGCCGATCCGATGTTCGCCAGCGTGGCGCAGCGCAATCTGCGTCCGCGCGCGGGCAGCCCGTTGATCAATGCCGGCAACAACTCGCCGACTACGCCCGCGGCTTTCCCATTCCCGTCGCCGCAGCCGCTGCCGGCCTTCGACCCGCCACTGCGCGCCAAGATGCCTATCGGCGATCAGCATGCCCGATTGGTGCTGGCAGGCCAGATCGATATCGGTGCATTGGAGCAGTTCGATATCGATGACTCGCCTACGCCGATTCGCGTAAACGGCGCGCAGCCACTCATCCCGCCCCGCCACCAGACTGCGCCAGCGCAAAGCCAACCGGCGCAGGTGATGCCGGCCACTACGCCGAGTACAAAGCGGAAAGGTCAATCGCAACGTTGGCGGCAGAGCCCGGCGGCGCGTTATCGCCGTGGGATTGTGGAGGACAGGCGGTAGAAGAGTCGGTAGCCGTTAGCGGGGAGCCGGGAGCCGGAAAAGCATGGGCTTTTCCTCTTCTTTAGCGTTTCTCGACGGCCGTGGGGCTGGTCAAGTGGCTGCGGGGAATTGCTCCTGCTTTTACTTTGCTTTTTTTAGAGCAAAGCAAATCCCCCTCAGTCCCCCTTTTTCCGCTTTTAACAGCCGAATGGCTGGTCAAGGGGGAGGCAAAATCTTTTCCGCTTTCCGCTTTCCGCTTTCCGCTTTCCGCTTTCCGCTTTCCGCTTTCCGCTTTCCG
>CBFGZY010000063.1:0-24168 GCA_965653375.1 uncultured Pseudoxanthomonas sp. | reverse complement strand
TTAGCTTGACGCGAGCGATGGGTGGACCGGCTGCGCCGTTGAAAGCCGCTGCGCTCGACCCATCCTACGTGCGTCCATCACGGATCTAGCGGGTCTAGCGGGTCGACTCGGGCGGAATCCGGGGACGGGCGGAAAGCGATGTCGAAGGGCGAGGTGCGTTGGCCGACCTTGCCGGGCTGGTAGCCCAGTTCGCGCTGGTTGCGTGCGACGAATTCGCTGCTTTCCATGGCGTCGATGTGCCGGGGATCGCTCAGGACCAGGGCGTCGTGGTCCATCGGTGCCTTCATCGACATCAGCAGTCGCGATGCGTTGCGCAGGTTGGTGGTCGTATGCCGTGCATAGGGTTCGATCACGATCGCATCCGCGGGCACCGCATAGCGTTCGATCAGTGCGCGTCGCATTTCGACGGCTTCGACGAAGCGTGTCTCGCGCGGATGCACCGCCGCGCCGCTTACGATGATGAAAGGCGCCAGTCCGCTGAAATAACGCTGGGCGGCGACCTTGACATGCAGCTTGCCGCGCGCGCTGAGTGGCGTCAGCAGATCTTCCGGCCCGGCGCCGAGCACGATGATCGCGGTGTAACGGTAGTGCGACCAATCCAGCGTCCGGGCGCGTTGGAAGGCATCCGAATTGAGCCCACCGTCGAGCGGCTCGAAGGCAATCGCATCCAGGCGATCGTTGACATCGATAAGCGCCAGCGCCAAGCCGATGCTGGGGTCGAACGCACTTACCGCTTCATCGCGGCCTGCCTCGCCGATGGCGGCGGCCACGGCAATATCGGCGGCAAGGCGCTGGCTGCCTTTCTTTCCGACCGGGCCGTCGATCTCCGGATAAGGCGGCGTGCCGCCTTTGCCGTAGACATCGAGAATGGCGTTGAGTCCTGCCAGTTCCCGACGCACGGCGTTGCGGCGCTCGCCAGCCTGAGCAGGCGTTCCATTGGTGGCGGCCATCGCCGATACCAGCCCGATCTCCTCTTCCTTCCAGGCCGATGCATCGATCTTGCAGACCGCATCCGTACAGGCAGCAAGACGACGCGCCCGCTCGGCCAGCATCAGGCGGACTTCCTTGCCCGCCTGCGTTTTGTCCATCGCCGTAACCACCCGAAACAAGCGCTTGCCGAGCGTGGTGATGACCTTGTCATCCGCCGCCGCCGCGAACACCGGCTGGACCGCGGCGAGCGCCATGCACAACAGCAGCGCAAGCCGCATTACCAACTCCGGCTCAACACCAGGCGGAAATTGCGGCCGAACAGAGGACGGCCGTAGATCGCTTCGCTCGATCCCTGTCCCGCCAAGGCGTCGGTGCGGGTATTACCCTCGGTCAAGCCTTTCTCGTCGGTCAGGTTGTCGCCCACCAGTTGCACGCCCCAGTCGCCGCGTTGCCAGGACAGCCCGAACCCCAACGTTTGGTAGGAAGGCAGCGCGGTGCGGTTGAACAGATCGACATAGGCCTTGCCGACGAAATCGTAGCGAAGATAAGCCTCGATCTCGCTGTTGCCTGCCATGAAGGTGAAAGTCGGGCGGATATTTCCGTAGACCTTCGGCTCGCGAACGATCTGGTTGCCGTTCACTGCGCTGGGATCCGCGCCGGCACTGTTCTGCAGATTCTTGTACTGCGGGTCGCTGAAGGTCACCGCGCCCGCCAGCGCGAACCAATCCGACGCCCGGAACATGCCGTCCATCTCCACGCCCTTCGACACCGCAGTGCCTATGAAGGGCACCGACTGATCGTTGCGGCCGGTGACCGGGTTGTAGGCCACGAACGAGGCATTCAACGGATCGAACTTGGTGTAGAAGGCGGTCAGGTACAGATAGGAACGGTCGAAAGTCGCCTTCACGCCCAGCTCGTACTGGTCGGTCTTGGTCTCGACGATGGTCGGATTGATGCTGCGTGCAACGCTGGACTGCGGTGCGATCTCCACGTGCGAGGCGCGCGTGTAGGCGCCAAAGTTCGAATTGAAGTCGTAGTTCAGGCCGACCGTCCAGTTGGTGACCGACGGGTCCAGGTTGTGGGTCTGCGTGCCGCCGCTGAAACGCCGGGTGGTGTCGTCGGCCAGCGTTTCGGCATCGCCCAGGTTTGCGCCATCGGTCTGCTCGGCATAGCCGTCATAGCTGTATCGTTCGTGGCGGATGCCGGCGTCCAGCTTGAGCTTGTCGGTGATTTCCCAGGTGTCGTTGGCGTACACCGCAAACATCTTGGCATCGACTTCGCCCGCGTTGAGCGTGGTCGTGTAGCGCAGCACGCCGTTGTCGGTGACGTAGCCCAGCGGCACACCCTGGGCCGAATAAGCCACCAGGTCCAGCGTCCTCGGCTTGCCCGAGACTTCCAGCAGCATGTCCTGGTAGGCCGTGAAAGCCGTGGTTCCGTAGAACGAGGTGTAGATACCGACATTGAGGTCGTGCGCGCCGAAACCCGTTTCGAACCGACGGGCTGCACTGAGGTCCGCTTGCGCCGAATAGAACTCCGATTCGATCGCGCGATACTGCGCCGAGATTACCAGGCCGGAAGCCGCATAGGGGTCGTAACGGGTCGCACCGTTGGTGCCCGCCAGTGCGTAGCCCATCGAGGTGACGCCGGCGCCGAAAGCACCTTGCGCCCTGGCCAGGTAGCTGTTGGCGAATGTATTGCCGTCGACCGGGTTGGTCGTGGAATACAACGCATCGAAGCTCACTTTGCCCTTGGTATAGCCGGTCTTGAGCGAGACGACCCAGTCGCCGGCGCTGTTTTCGTACTGGAAGCCGATGTTTCCAAAACGCATGTGGCGGCCGTCCGCCAGGTCCCGGCGCAGGCTCTGCATCACGCCGGCTGAATCCAGGTACTTGAGGTTGACGTTGCGCAACGAAGGAGAGTTCATCGTGCCTTCGAAGTAATCCAGATAGGGATCCAGCGATACCGACGGATTGCGCGGATCGGCGATCGGGATCGGCAGGTAGAAGACGTTGTGGTCGTTGACGTAGGTGCCGCTGAACTTTATCCAGCTGTCTTCCATGTAGTGCTTGATATTGGCGCGCAGCTGGCCGCCCTGATCGTTGGGGAATCCGTTGTCCCGGTAACCGTCGTGGCGGCGCATGAAGCCGCCGACGGCGTAGTAGGTATCTTCGGAAAGCGCCCCCGATTGAAACGCCTCGGCACGGTACAGGCCGGTATCGCCGAGCGTGAGCTGGGCCTTGCCTTTCGTCTCGTCGCTGCCTTCGGCCAGGATGTTGTTGACGATGGCCGCGCCGCCGCTGGCATAGATCGGCGCCGGACCACCGCGCACCACTTCGACGCGCTGGTTCATGACGTCGAAACGATGCATGCCTTCGCCGGAATTGAAGAAGTGCCCGTCGATTTCATGGAACAGCGTCAACCCATCCTGCTGGAAGATGATGTAGCCGCGGTCGGTCGGAATGCCGCGAAGGCGGGTGATGTTCTGCACTTCGCCGCCGGTCGATTCGACGTGGATACCCGGCACGTTGCCCAGCAGGTCCGCATAGCTCTTGGGCGCCAGCTTCTGCACTTCCTCCGCAGTGAGGGAGTTGACCGCATAGGAGGCGTCGAAACGGCGCTGCGTCCTCGCCGACCCGGTGACCACCACCGCGTCCAACTCGCTGACTTTGTCGCTTTCCTGGGAAGCCGCAGCGGCTTTCGTCTCAGGTTGAGTTTCTGGCGCTTCCTGCGCGGCTGACACCAACGGAGCAGCAAATACAATCGCCGTTGCAACGGCTTTGGCCAGGCGATTGCATGGGTAGGAGCGGAAACCGCGCATGAGCAATGGACCCTTCGGTGGCTGAGAAATAGACGAGCGCCGTCAAAGCGCAGTCGGGCATTATCCGAAGGCTTCATTACAGGCATGCGTAACGATCGACGATTTGTGCGCCAGATCTTGGGTCGCCAAGCGGTTTCGGCTGGAATGAATGATCAGGCCTGTTTCCAGCCTGCTTGGTGCGCATCGGGGTTCTTGTCCGCCACAAGATTCAGCCTGATACCGTGCTCAAGGAAGGCCTTCAACCCGGCAAGCGTCCAGGTGAATCCTTGGGTCGACTCGCCAACGTACTTGACGAGTTCGTCGCCATTGCCGGTCCACCCCGACTCGGTGATGACGACATAGGTCGTTGCGTCATCGCGAGCGGAGAATTTCCATTCGACCATGGTGCGGCCGCTGTATCCGTCCCACTCGATCACAATGCGCTTGTTGGGTTCGATGGTCTTGGCGATAACCGATGTAGACGCCCCATACATCTCCCAATCCCACTGGATTTCGTGGCCTGGCTCGAGCCGGCCGCTGCTCTTGGTGAACCAGAAGTTGGTCGTGATGCTGGGATCGATAAAAGCTTCGAACACTTCCGCGACAGGTTTGCGTATGAGCATTTCCGTCTGGGCAACCGGCGCCTGGGTGATTTCTGCTTTCATGGAAGACTCCTTTGCAGGGCTCCACTGCGAAGGGGGTATCGGCGAGCCGCTCAGATTGAGAAGGCCCGGCGTCGAGAGATGAAGCGTCGACGGCCGGGCCTTCTACCGGAGGTCGTGTGGCTCGAGCCGAAGCTCGTAGCTCCTCCGGCGCGAGGATGCTAGCGAAGACGGCGTTACAGGGTGGTCAACACCATCGATAGCTGTTGTTGCCCCGTTAGCGGCCTTTGCAGAAGCTAGTCGATCCAAAGGCCCTTCGCGCGGTGCCAATCCTCCAACGAGACGTCCGGATACTCGTCGAAGCACTGGTCATCAGGCCCGATCTCTGGCTCGACCCAGGATGCCTTCGACCCGAGCATCATGTGGACCAGCGAAGGGGCCTTGGGCAGTTCGCTGTCGATGGCAGACGCGAAGGGGTGCAGGAGCTCGGGATATTCGGGGCTGAACACCCACAGCGCAGTGGCGCATGCCGGGCAGAAATGCCGCTCTCCCGTGCTGACATGACAGCCACCGTCGTCGTCTTCGAGCACGGCATGGTAGATGGCGGTTTTGCCCTCGACCTTCAACGTCGCCTTGTCGGCATGAAGGTTGATGACGTATCCGCCGCCACCGCCGGTCTTCCGGCAAATCGAACAATAGCACCGCATGAAAGGTACCGGTGCATGGCTGTCGGCGGAAAAGCGCACCTTGCCGCAGCGGCACGAACCAGTGAGCTTCAAGGGCATGGTCAATTCCTTTCGCAAAGCTACGTAGGATAGGTCGAGCGCAGCGACACCCATCAGCTTCGGATAGCTTGAGGCGCGATGGGTGTCGCTGCGCTCGACCCATCCTACAAAGCTGACAGCACCGGCAGTTAGTCCTGTCTCAAGAGGGTGTGAGGCGTGGCTTAACCTCGTGCGGCATTCCCGCAAGATTACGGCGAGCTCTGGGGGTGCCGAACGGCACGGTTGCATTGGCGCGGCGGGCACTAGCATGGGTGGTCATATCCATCGGGATGTCCAGCATGTTGATGAGGCTACGTGGTTCACGCGTGCAATCGATCTTTATGGCCTGGATGCTGGCTGCGGTGGCCACGTCGGCACATGCCACGGTCGATCCCATGGAATCGTTCGATCTTTCGGTACCGGTTGCGCCGGCGCCATTGCGCATCGACGGTTCGGATCGGTTGTTCTACGAGCTTCATCTGACCAACTTCGTCCGCGTCCCGCTGACGCTCACGCGCGTTGAAGTTGTGGATGCCCGCAATGGCGCGGTGATCGCTGAATTCAGCGGCGATGCGCTGCAGAAACGGCTCGGCAAAATCGCGTCCCAGCCCGCGGGCAACGATCCGTTGTCGTTTGCCACGGGCGAGCGGGGCATCGTCTACTTCGAGATCGAACTGAAAGCACAGCCTCGGCCGCGCGATCTTATCCATCGCATCGGTTATCGCGCGGTGCGCACCACGGGTGTCGTCGATGCGCAGGTGGAAGGCGCTCGCGTCGCCATCGACGCATCACCGGTGCCTGTGTTTAGTGCGCCATTGCGCGGCGGACCTTGGGCGGCGGTGTATGGGCCATGGTGGGAGCGCGGTCACCGGCGCGTGGTCTATACGGTCGACGGCCGCGCGCGGATTCCGGCCCGCTTCGCGATCGACTTCATCAAGCTCGACAACGACGGGCGCCGAGCCAAGGAAGGCGGCGACTGGTTGCGCGGCGAATATGGTTACGCCGAGGATGTGCTGGCGGTAGCCGATGGCGTCGTCGCGGTCGTGTTGGACGGCTATCCCGAGCGCGTGCAACCCGACCAGCCGCATCCGAAGAAATCGCTGGTGGACGCGGCAGGCAATTACGTGGTGCTCGATATCGGGGGCGGCCGTTACGCATTCTACGAACATCTGATGCCGGGCAGTGTGCGCGTGAAGCCTGGCGAGCGTGTGCGTCGCGGGCAGGTCATCGCATCGCTGGGTTCCACCGGCGATTCCAGCAAGCCGCACCTGCATTTCCATGTGGCCGATGGAGTCTCGACGCTGGGCGCGGAAGGCCGGCCCTTCGCGCTGCAGAAATTCCGCGTGCTGGGTCGCTACGAGGATGACGCCCTGCTGGGCAAGGCACCGTGGCAGGCGTTGGGCGCTTCCGAACCACGCGAACGCGCCGGCGAAATGCCTGGCCCTATCACGGTGATCGAGTTCGGCGGCGCGGCGGATTGATCACACCGGACGTAGGATGGGTCGAGCGCAGCGATACCCATCGCATTGGCAATTCGAACGCAGTCGATGGGTATTCCACTTCATCTGTCCTGCTTGCTCGGCCCTCCGCGCCGCATCAAAAGAAACAGCACAGGCTTGCCGCTGCGGCAAAGGCCATGCGAGCATCGGCGCGGGGCTTCATCTGACTGACTGGTTCAACATCCTTGGCGGGGTGCTCTGGGCTATTGGTTGCCGTGGGCCCCGTGGTGTCGAATCCAACGTCTGAGCGCGTTTCCAATTCCAAGGGGGAATATATGGAAGTAGTCGTCAAGTACGTCGCTATACCGTTGTTGGCCATGGCAGCAGGTGCGGCAGCACCAACGTTGGCTGCCAATCCCGATTCGCCCGATAAGGAGCCGAAATTGCGGGTAACGCAGTTTTATGGGGTAGCACCGGCGGCACTGGGATTGCCGGCGGGTTCCATCGTGTCAGAGGCTATGAACGAGTACTGCGGCGCACAGGGGCCAGAGAAGCTGGCGCCGGGCGTCGCTGTGTTGGGCGGGATTGTCGTGGATTGGTTGGCGGGTCTGGTGGTAAAGCAGATGAAGGAATCCGTGCTGGCCGACATCAAGGCGCACACGGCCAGCTATAGAAACGATCTGAGCTACGCGGATTTCTACGAACCCGGCAAGTGGAGCAAGAAAGAGAAGGGCGCCAAACCCCACACCTGCGTGATTGCGCAACGCTTCCGCAGTTGTCCCGCCAAGCCCGCGCAAGACGCGTCGCCATGCGACGACAAGCAGCCTGCGGCCACAGCGTTGTTTGTACTGGAACGCGAGCGGGCCGCACTGTCCGTCACGCCGGTTGCATACGAATTCCACCAATTCCTGCCCAAGCACAGTCCACCCAAGAACAAATCAGCAAAGCTGGCATTCTCGATAGGACTGACGATGCACGCGATCGGCACGCAGGACGGTAGCGGTTTCTACTGGGACAGCAAACAAGCAGGCAAGGAGTTGCTGTTGATCGACGATGACTGCATGGCCACGTCCAACCGCCAACCGGATGGCGCATGCCAGTGGCGTGCCTCTTTCCTCGACCGACCGGACGCGAAGATGCTTCCGTTGCCTCCCGGCAGCCAGGCCAGCACACCCTTCTCGCTCGCTGCGCTGGAGGTGAATTTCGCTGAGGTAGGCCGCCCGCGCGGAGGATCGAAGGCGCTTGCTTCGTTCCTGGATGCCTCTGGCGAAGACCTGTCCAAAGCCGCCGCATCCGCTCTCAAGAAACAATGGAAGCTGGGCGAGCCCGAGTAACCCCGCCGTAGGATGGGTCGAGCGCAGCGACACCCATCAGTCCCGGATAACTTGACGCAAACGATGGTGGACTGGCCGAGCCGTTGAGAAGCTCCTCAACGGCCGAAGGCCGGTCAAGCCGCTGCACTCGACCCATCCTACGATGCTCATGAGGCACAGTGATCCCGTTTGCCTACGCCATCTCGCAGATCAGTTCGCCGAATGCGGTGGACGCTGGGGTCTTGCCGCCGCTGCTCCAGACCAGCGCAAACTCTATGTCGGGCAGCGGCGGCAGGTCGTATTCCCCATTGACGATCCTCATTCCGTCCTCGATGTCGTCGCAGGTGATCGCGCTGATCGCCAATCCCGCCAGCACGGCCGCATGGATGCCTTCCTGGCTGTGCGAGGTGAAGACGATATGGCTGTCGATACCGGCTTCGTCGAGTGCGCGAACGCCCAGTTGCCGATGTACGCAGGGCGGCGGATAGAACGCGAACGGCAACGGCGCGTTCTGTGGCGGCTCGAAAGTCTCGGCCGCGACCCAGGCCAGCCGCGTCCGTCGTAGCAATCGCCCCTCGGCGAGGTTGTCCGGGTCGTGCAGGGAGATCACCACGGCCAGGTCCAGATCGCCGGCCTTGATCAAGGCCGGCAAGTCGAGGTTGGCGCTGATGCTGGCGTTCAACCGCACTCCCGGGAAATTGCGCGCGAAACGGGATAGCAGCCGCGGAAGGCGATCGCCCATGAAGTTCTCCGGCGCGCCGAAGCGCACCGTGCCCGACAGCGGGGAAGGATTGAAGCGCCGCGCCAGCGCATCGAAGGAGTGCAGGATCTGTTGCGCGTGCCGAAGCAGTTCTTCGCCGTCCTCGGTCACCGTCAGGCTGCGCGTCGTGCGGCTAAGCAGGCGACGGCCGACCTGTTCTTCCAGGCGTCGGATCTGGTGGCTGATAGCCGATTGAGTCAGGTGCTGGCGCTGTGCCGCGCGGGTAAAGCTGCCGGTGTCGGCAACGGCGACGAAGGTGCGCAGCAGGGTCGGATCGAAGTCCATGGCGGCCGCTGATAGATGAAGAGAATTAATGATAGCCGTAAAACTTAATCATTTCCCTCATCAGATTGTCTTGCCGACAATGTAGCCATCTTTTGTAGGAGCGACGTGAGTCGCGACCGGAAACATCAACGTCGCGACTCACCGGTGCCGGCATGCCGACACCACTCCCCCAAGGGATGGCCTCTCTTTCGCCGCGCCGTGCCGTTTTTACGGGTTCGCATTGGCGAAGGATTTGCCCGGCCGCGTCGACGGCTTCGAAAAACGCCGTAGCAGGTCGATGCCTTCACCCAGGAGCCACGATGACCCGCATCAGCCACAACACCGCGGCCTTGATGGCCGTCTCCCTCTCCTCTTTGATGTTCGGCCTGGAGATATCCAGCGTGCCGGTGATCCTGCCGACGTTGGAGCGCGAGTTGCACGCGGACTTTGCGCAGATGCAGTGGATCATGAACGCCTACACGCTCGCCTGCACCTCGGTATTGATGGCGATCGGGACGCTGGGCGACCGCTACGGACGCAAGCGCATCTTCATCATCGGGCTGGTTCTGTTTGGGCTGACTTCGCTTATCTGTGGCTTGGCTAGCAGCCCATGGACGCTGGTGGCCGCACGATTCCTGCAAGGCGCCAGTGGCGGCGCGATACTGATTTGCGGCACGGCGATCCTGTCGCACCAGTTTCCGACCGGTCGCGAACGCGCGCGGGCGTTCGCGGTCTGGGGCGTGGTGTTCGGCATAGGGTTAGGATTCGGACCGATCATTGGCGGCGCCATCGTCGCCATATCCGACTGGCGCTGGGTATTTCTGGTGCATGTGCCCTTGATGGTGGCGACGTTGCTGCCGCTGCTCATCGGTGTGCGTGAATCGCGCGATCCGCAGGCGAAGAAGCTCGATGGCCTCGGCATTGCGACGTTGTCGCTGGCCGTGTTCGGGCTGGTCTTCTACATCACGCAGGCGCCAAGCCTGGGATGGGCGAGCAAAGCCGCGGCCGGCATCTCCATGGCCACCGTGGCGGCGTTCGCGGTCTTCGTCTGGGCAGAGAAGACACACCCGCATCCGATGTTCGATTTCTCGGTGTTCAAGCTGCGCGATTTCTCCGGCGCCATGGTCGGAGCGGTCGCGATGAACTTCAGCTTCTGGCCGTTCATCGTCTATCTGCCGATCTATCTGGAAGGCGTGCTGGGCTACGGTGTGTTTGCCGCCGGTGCATGTCTGCTTGCGTACACGTTGCCGGCGCTGGTGATGCCGCCGCTGGCCGAGCGGCTGAGCTTGCGTTACCGGTCGGGGTGGGTGATTCCTGCGGGCTTGTTCGCGATCGGTGCAGGTTTCCTGTTGATGCGATTCGGCGGGAGCTTCGCGCAGGCCAATTGGGCGACGCTGTTGCCAGGTCTGCTGCTGGCCGGCACCGGACTGGGCTTCACCAACACTCCGGTGACGAACACGACGACCGGTTCGGTCCCGAGTGATCGCTCGGGTATGGCATCCGGCATGGACATGAGCGCGCGTTTCATCAGTTTGTCGATCAATATCGCGGTCATGGGATTCATCCTGCTGGCCGGCGTCCATTCGAGTCTGCGAGACAGCCTTGGCGGCCACGTCGGCGCAGAACGCCTGCGTGCATTGGCGGAGAAGATTGCGGCCGGCAACCTGTCTGCGTTGAGCGATGTGCAAATGCTGCCGCAGGGTTTGGCCGCGTCCGACGCGGTGCGCGCTGCGCTGGCGCATGGCTTCGACTGGCTGATGTTGTACGCCGCCGTGGGCGTCTGGCTGCTCGCGGCCGTGAGCCTGGTGATTTTCAACCTGGGCAGGATCCGCAACACCGCCGAATGTGTCGCCCCCCGCTAACGTAGGATGGGTCGAGCGCAGCGACACCCATCGTTTACGGATGATGGGTGCCGCTGCGCTCTACCCATCCTACGTAGAAGCCGTGCCTTGCGCGCCCGCGCCTGGAACGGACACGCCCGCAAAGAAGGCCAGTCCCAAGGCCGCACAAACAGTCGAAGCCTTCCTCGCCGATCTGGAACCTCATCCTTCTCCACCCGTGCAGGAGCGCCCGTCTCGGCGCGGGCGCTTCCGGTCAGTCGCGGTAGAGCCAAAGAGCTCGCGCCGAGACGGCGCTATTAGCCGACACCGCCTCATCGCCTCCCGCGGGCCGCCCCCAGCTCTTTTCCACAGCAAGTGGCGGGGTCGGCCCCGTTTTCGCGACTACATGGAAGAACGGGGCCAAGACGCCGCTCCGATTCCAGTCCGGTCACGCCCAAGCCGACCACGGACTGCTCGATATCCGGCGTCCGATCCCGTCGCACACAACCGACAAACTTTTAAGGTAGAGAACGATGAAGCTGCAAACGACACTCCTGCTCAGTTCGATATTGCTCGCCAACGCAATGCCCTCGGCGCACGCCGCCGGCCCCCGCCCGTTGTTCCAGTTCCCCGCCAAATGCGGGCAGATCTGGGATGCATCGACCTACGACGGCCATTGGCCGGACCAGGACAGCATCGACATCACCGTCCGTGACGAGAACCTGGCCAACATCGGCGCCGGTGAGCCCGTGCTCGCTTCCGCCGCGGGGAAGGTGACGTTCGTAGGCCTGGTGAATGATGAGTACCGGATCTATCTCGATCACGGCGATGGTTGGGTCACCCACTACATCCATCTTGAGACGGAAAACCCGTTGCCGATCACGGTCGGGCGGGAGATCGCCCAGGGCGAACAGATCGGGCGCACCGGCAAGAGCGGGGCGGATGCGATCCACCAGCACTACACGCAGCTGCAAGACAACCAGGCCGTGCGGATCGCCTTCGCGGGAGCGTTGATCAAAACGCACGCGGACAACGAGAGCTCCTATGGCACCTGGGGCAAGAGCACCGCCGAGAAGATCATCAGCTTGAACTGTGCCGGCAATACCTTCATGGGCTGGGCGCAGGGCGGCAACTACTACAACTTGCTCTACAAGCCCGGCTACGGCGACGTCAAGATCGTCCGCATGAATCCCGGTGGCGCCGGAGTGACGTCGACGTGGGATGGCACTTGGAGCACGGGTTGGACGAACTTCATGCCCTACCATCTGGCGAGCGGTGGTCACCCGCATGCGATCGCTTACAAGTCGTCCACCGGCCAGGTGAGCTTCATGCGCATGGGCTTGAATGGGGCAGGCATCACCACGCTCAGTAGCGGCACCTGGTACAAGGGCTGGACGAATTTCGTCCCGCTGACCTTGGATGGGGACAAGTATTTCATCGCCTACGACTCGGTGCACGGCTACGCCAACATCGATCGTATCCATGCGACAGGCGATGGCACCACCAATGTCTACAAACGCATCTGGGACAAGGGCGTGACCTCGCTCATCCCCTACCAGATGGGGAGCGCCCAATATCTGCTGCTATACAAGGGCAGCACCGGCGAAGCCGAGATCGTCGAGATCACCGGCAGCGGTACCAACGTCGCCGCGGTCGGTGTGTGGTCGGGGACGTGGACGAAGGGTTGGACGAACCTGGTTCCCGTCAACCACATGGGCCAGCGCTTCCTGCTCGGCTACAAGGCCGCAACCGGAGAAGCGAAGCTCATCAAGCTCAAGGCCAACGGCCAGGGCGTCGAAATCACCGGCGACATGAGCTGGAGCAAGGGCTGGACATCGTTCTCGCCGATGATGGTCGATGGCAAGGGCCACGTTCTTCTCTACAAGCTGGGCAGTGGCGAGGCGAGGGTAGTGCGCTTCAGGGATGACGCCAGTGGTGTCGACGCCGTCTGGGGAGGCACCTGGAGCACATCGTGGAAGTAGAAAACACGAAAGGATCCGTCGGGAACTAAGGACGATCATGGGCTGGGTTGGCATCGACAACCCAGCCCATCTCATGCGTGACGCGTGGTGCGTGACGCATGATGCTGGGTTGATAGAGCCAGCCCGGCTACCGCTTATTTGTCGATTGCGCTCGCGCCCTTGGCGTCACGGGGCCTGTTCGGCACCTGGCGTGTCGACCGCGAGGGTGTTTACGGTGAGCGGCTTCTCAACGAGCGCGTCCTCAACGAACGTGCTTTCCACGAGCGGGCTTTCCACGAACGGGCTTTCCGCAAGTGGGCTTTCCACAAGCGCGCTCTTCACAAATGTTTCCTCCACGACGGGCGCCATGACAACTGCCGCCACCGCCGGCCGCTTGATGAGAAGCTGCGTGCCCAGCCCGCGTAGCAGCTTGGCACCGGGGAGTTCCACCAACCGATACATCGCCCAAGCCGCCAGCAGGATTGCCACCGTGACCGGTATGGCCAGCGCGGGACTGGGCGGCATGTCGCCCATCAGCACCATCGCGACGTAGATGATGGGAAGGTTCAGCAGGTACATCGAGAAGCTGCATTCGCCGCACATCGTGATTGCGCGATTGCCGAACAGGAACTTGCTCAGGCCGGTGTCGAACGAAAACAAAAACACGAAGACGCCGGCAAACAGCGCGGGCACGAGGTCGAGATACAGCTCGCGTTTGCTGCCCAGGTCGAGTCCGACAATGCCGGTGACCACCAGCCCGATCACCACCACCGCAATCGCCTGCAGGTAGCTGAGCGATGTCAGCCCGATGCCGGCGGCAACCCGGCTGCGCAACAGGCCGAAGGCCACGCCGACGACGAAGTAATGGATCTTCGAACCGACGAAGGTGCCCGGCAGCGCACCGCGATAGGACATCAGCGTGAAGATCGCCGCCAATGCCAACACCAGCAAAGCCGCATTGTTGCGGGTTCGGAACGCCCACAGCGCCAGCCAGAGTCCGACGAAGACCACGTAGAACTGGACCTCCGGCGGGATGCTCCACAGCGCCGAGACGTTGCCTGAGAAAGCCAGGTGGCGGATGAGGTTCTGATGGGTGATGGCGTAGACGAACTTCGCGTCGATCAGGTTGTAGATCAGGTACGACGCCACCACCACGGTGAGGTACGCCGGCGCGATGCGTGAGAAACGGGAGATGCCGTAACGGGCGACGGCGGAATAGTCGAATGGCTTGTCGCCGTAGAGGAACGCCATCAGGAAGCCGCTCAGGGTGAAGAACACCATCACTCCCATCTCGCCGGGATGCAGCGCGCTGATGGAGAAGAAATGTTCTTCCGCAAGATGCGCGTAGACCACCAGCAACGCGGCCATCCCGCGAATACCTGTCAGCGAATCGATCCGTTGTTCGGGGCTCATGGGGGGTGGCTCCGTGACATATTTGAGTCAATCGCACACATAGCCGCGCGAATCATCGCGCGGCTACCGTGGCGTCCGCTTCTTGCACATACCGATCAACGAATGGCGCTTGGCTTATGGCCTGGCTGAGGTGGGGGCCGCAGGCATTGCGTTCGTTGTCCGATGGATTGTAGGGGGCCGTGAGCGGCGAAAATGGGATGCGGGTTGATTTTCGGAAGGGCCGTAGCACGGTTGAAGCGAATGGCTTGATCGGCCTCTGGCGCGGCCGGTTCACACACCTCCAGCGCCCGCCGCTGTCATTCCATCTTGGTTAGCCGGTGCTGCGGCTGCGCGCAGACCACCATTTCGCCGGGAGAGGTCACCGTGCCGACGACCTGCACGCGGTCATCGGGTCTGAGCCCCTGTATGTCATCCAGAGGCTGCGCCCTGCATAGATTCCAGCGTGCGGGAAGTTGCACGCTGACGGTGCCAGCGTCGGTAGACACCGTCACCACGGCATTGCCGTCATATGCCCACGGATCGGTGTTCACGCTGGCCACTTTGCCTTCGATCGTGACTTCTTGGCCCGACAGTGCACGGTCCTTGACGGTCGTGGCACACCCTGACAATGCGGCGAGCGCCGCAAGGGTTGCGAACAGACGGGTGACGGGCAAAGCACGCATGCATCGGGTCATTGAGGAGCTCCGGGGGAAAAGGGTGCTGGTTTGAACGCTCTTATCGCATCCGGAAATTCGTTGTTCAAGTGATCTGATGCAGCGGGTGATGTGAACGGGTTGGGCGCAGCGGCTTGACCGACCGAAAGCCGGTCAAGCCGCTGGCTTATCCCGCGTCCCATACTGCTTTGTAGCGTTCGATTTATCCTCGCTTCTTGCTCGCCGCCTTGGTTGGCGACTGCTTGGTTGGTGCCTGTCTGGGAGCAGGCTGCTTTCGGCCCGGCTGCTGGCGGCCAATCGCTTCGGGTGTGGCTTGCTGTGCGGCGGCGGCCAGTGCTTTCAGACTGCCGGTAAGCTGCTGTGTGGCCTTGACGCCGGCTTCGAGCTCCGCGGCGGCCAGTTCCAGATGGCGTGGCAGCAGTTCCAGCATTTGTTTCTGCACGTTGAGATACGACTTCTCATCGGCTTCCCCGAGGCGTGGCAGCTGCTGCGTCGCGGCGATGACCAGCGTGCCCAGCAGAACCTGCCGGCGTAGTCTGGCGTCGGGCAGAAGCCCTTGCCGCCAGGCGTCGAGCGGCTCGATCTTGCGCGCCAGCGCTTGGCTCACCGGATTCCATGGGTCCAGCTCCGGCATCAGGTCTTCCCAGATGCGCGGATCGAATTTCCAGATCGGGTAGAGAATGATAGGCAGCAGATGGAACTGCACGCAGAAACCGCGCACGCTGTTGAAATAGCCCTCGGCCAACTGCGCGAATCCGATGATATGGCGTAGGTCGATCGTCTTCAGGTAATCGCCGTGAAAGCGCGAAACCTTGAATTCTTCCCAGCGCGGGTTCAGCCGTGCGGCTTGCGCCAGTTCGTTCAACCAGATGATGTGGGTGCGGTTCTTGGGAATCAGCCAGTACACCAGGTTGCGGAAGTACCACATGATTTTTTCGTAGGCCGGCACGGGCGTGTCGCCCGGACCGGAATAGAAACCCTTCGCCTTGCTGGGGTTGAGTCCGGCGAATGAGGCGGAGGTGCCGATCAGGTTGATGTTGACGAAGTGGTGCCAGGTCGCATCCACCACCACGCGTCCGATGTTCGCGCGGTGTCCGTCGTAGGCCGCGATGACGCCGAAGGAATAATCGCCGGTCATCGGCGAAACGGCGAACGATCCGCCGAATTCCTGGTTATGGGTTTCATGCGGCAGTACGTTGGCTTCGGCAATGACTTCAGGTTCCACCTGTATGCCATCGGTGCCCGGCGGATACTCCAGCTTGCCGCTGCGTCCGGGCAGGTCTTCGTTGCGCGACAGGTCGCTGGGGACTTCGCACCAGCCTTCATGCATGTGGTCAGGCAGGACGTTCACTCGGCCCAGCGGCGAGCACAGCAGCGGATGCGGCAGACTGCTGCGGAACCAGCGGCTGGAATGCAACGTGTACGAACGCACGTCGATCGGTTGCGCTTCGCCGTCGGACTGGTCGTTGAACTGATAGGGATAGACAACGCCGTTGTACGTGCCGCTATCGGTGCCGCGTTGCAATGTGTCGTGACGGTCGCCTTCGGTGCCGGTGGGCGCGACCGGCCCGCCATGCGGTCCGGCGCCCGGCGAGGCCCAGCGCCGCATGCTGCGCACGCGCGGGATGTGTTGGTTGATGGCGGCGCCCAGGTCTTCGTGATCGCCCGTGGCGAAGAAGCCGCCGCCTGATTCCATGAACGCGGCAACGGCCGCCGCTTCGGCTTGACGGCTGGCGTCGGAGCCGACCGGATCTTCGGCCTTGGACGCGATCGACAGGAAGAAACACATGTCGAAACCCGCCAGGCTGGCGGCGCTGAAGCGAAAGCCGTACAGGTCCGCGCCGATCGGGTGAGTGGCTTGCGGTGTGGCGGGGGAGGGGTCGGCGTTGCGGTGCGCCCGCGTGATCTGCAGAGTGAAGCCCTGCCAGTCGGTGTCGCTCAGCACTTTGACGAACTCGCCGAGATGAAACTTGTGCGGGTTGGTGTTGCTGCGTTGGAAGCCGCCCAGATCGTCGGTGACGATGAGGACCTTGACGATAGCCATGAATAACTCTCCTTGAGATAGGCCGCGCCGGTGGCGCGTGATGAACCTGGCAGGCATCCATCGTCGCCCCTGTCATCCTGGAGGGGTGTCTGCTTCTACACAAACGCGGTGGCCTCCGCGTGACGGCCAGATTTTGTAGCGTGCGCCGTGTGCATGTCGGACCATCCTGGTATATCGGGTCGTGCGCGCGGCGCACGCTACGCGGGGATCATGACCATCTACACGGGAAGCGCAGCGTCCAACCTGCCAATACTGGCTGCGTTCGTATCGGGAAGACATTCATGAAGTCATCGCTATCCGCTGTTGCCCTTCTGGTTGCACTGTCGCCGTTCGCGCAAGCCCAGGAGGCCTGCCCCGACAGATCCGCCTACGAACCCGCACGCGAGATCATCCGTGACCTCGGCAAGATCGTTGCGCCCACCGGGGTGCAAGAGGCCTACGCCACTCGTATCGGCGGTATCGACCAGTGGATCAACGTGCGCGGACAGGATCGCGGCAATCCGATGGTGTTGTTCGTGCATGGCGGACCCGCCGCGCCGATCACGCCCAGCCAATGGCAGTTCCAGGGGCCGCTGGAGGAATACTTCACCATCGTCAACTACGACCAGCGCGGCGCGGGCAAGACGTTCAACAGCGTTCCGTCGGAGAGCATCGCCGACACCATCCATATCCAGCGCTACGTCGACGATGCCGTCGAAGTGGCCGAACACCTGCGCAAGCGCTACGGCAAGCAGAAGCTGATCCTCATGGGGCACAGCTGGGGTACGGTGGTCGGCATGCACGCGGCGCTGAAACGGCCCGACCTGTTCCACGCTTACGTCGGCATCGGCCAGGTCATCAGCACTCGCGAGAACGAACGCGTCAGCTACGCATACGGATTGGCGCAGGCGAAGGCACATGGCAATGCGGAGGCGGTGCGCGAACTCGAATCCATCGGCCCTTATCCGGGCAACACGCCGATCACTCGCGAACGCATCATCATCGCGCGCAAGTGGCCGCAGTTTTATGGCGGCCTGACGGCCTTCCGTGAAGACTCCACTTACTACTTCCGCGCCCCGCGGCTGTCGCCGGACTACGACGACCGCGACCGCTGTGCGATCAATCAAGGCAGCGTGTTCACTCTGGATCGGCTGATGCCGGAATTCCTGGAAGTGGATTTCACCGGCGTACGCCGGTTCCCCATCCCCGTGGTGATGCTGATGGGCCGCCACGACTACACCACGCCTTCAGAACCCACCGCACGATGGATGGATCAGGTGCAGGCGCCCTACAAACAGGCCGTATGGTTCGAACGCTCCGCACACATGGCACCGTGGGAAGAGCCCGGCAAGACCCTGGTCAGCCTGCTGGAATACGTGCGGCCATTGGCGGTAGAGAAAAAGCCGTAGAGCCGTAGGATGGGTCGAGCGAAGCGACACCCATCGCCTGTGTCGGAGATCCGATGGGTATCGCTGCGCTCGACCCATCCTACGTTGGATATCATTGTAGGATTGCCGTCGTCGCAATATTACGAGGTCATGGATTGACCAACTACCGCCGCATACGTGCTCCAGGCGCAACCTGGTTCTTCACCGTAAATCTTGCCCAGCGTCGCTCCGGTCTGCTGGTTGAGCATATCGATGCGTTACGCGGTGCACTTCGCTATGTGCAGCAACGCCATCCTTTTATCGTCGAGGCCATGGTGATATTGCCGGATCATCTGCACGCCGTATGGACGTTGCCGCCGGACGATGCTGGTTATCCGATGCGTTGGAGGCTGTTCAAGTCCTGGTTCTCTCGGCATGTACCGGCGGGCGAACAAAAGAGTTCCAGCCGGATCGGCAAAGGCGAACGCGGCATCTGGCAGCGACGCTATTGGGAGCATATGGTTCGCGACGAGCGAGACTTTTGCCGGTGCGTGGACTACATCCATTTCAACCCGGTGAAGCACGGGCACGTTGCGCGCGTCGTGGAGTGGCCATATTCCACGTTTCATCGCTATGTCGCCAAAGGATGGCTGCCAGCGGACTGGGGTGCAGCTGGAGAGCAGGCGACAGGATACGGCGAACGCTCCGATTCCAATGAGGCTTCGGATGAGATGTAGGATGGGTCGAGCAGTGCTTCAGGATTGTGGACGGATAAACGCCCCGCGATTGCTACATTCGCCGACGGCGAACAGCCACCGCGGAGAAACCATCATGCGCGCATCTCTGTTCCTGCTTGCCGGACTATTGAGCCTGGCCAACGCCGCCCACGGTGCGGAGCCCTCCAAGCCTCCGCGTCCCGTCAGCGGTGCGGATGGCAGCATGACGCTGCCCAGTTTCACCGTGCCTTATTCGATGTTCGCCTCGCCGGAGTCGCTGCAGCGGTTCCGTGAAGTCCTGGTCGAAAGCCAACAGTCGCCAGGATTGGAAGGGGGCATCGAAGAGGCGCGCCGCTTCTACGACAGGATCAATTCCGATCGTGCCGAGCGCATGCGGAAGCTCTATCCGGTGAAGCTGTCCACGCAGACGATCGCCGGCGTGGGTGCGGATGTTGTCGAACCCGCCGACGGCATCACGCCCGCCAATCGCAACCGGGTGCTGGTCAACTTGCACGGTGGCGCTTTCCTCTGGGGCGCGCATAGCGGCGCACTGGTGGAAGCCATCCCGGTGGCTTCGCTCGGCAAGGTAAAAGTCATCGGCGTCGACTATCGGCAAGGGCCGGAGCATGTGTTTCCCGCGGCTACCGATGACGTGCTGGCGGTATATCGAGAACTGCTGAAGACCTATCCGGCTGCCAACATCGGTATCTATGGTTGTTCCGCTGGCGCCGTGCTGACCGGCGAAGTCGTGGCGCGAATGATCAAGGATGGCATTCAGCCACCCGGTGCCATCGGTACTTTCTGTGGCTCCATCGCACCGCTGGGCGGCGACTCTTCGTATGTCTCGCCGGCGCTCAGCGGCGATCCGGTCGGCAGCGGCCCGATACCGATCACCGAGCGGCTGCCTTACTTCAAGGGCGCCGATCCCAACGATCCGCTGGTGCTGCCGGCCAACTCGCCCGACATGCTGAAAGGTTTCCCGCCCACGCTGCTGATCACCGGCACCCGCGACTTCGCCATGAGCTCGGTGCTGCAAAGTCAGCGCCTGCTCACCAATGCCGGTGTCGAAGCCGACCTGCACGTCTGGGACGGCATGTGGCACTCGTTTTTTTCCGATCCGGAATTGGCAGAATCGAAAGAGGCCTATGCGGTGATCGCCAAGTTCTTCGACAAGCACCTGGGCAAGTAGGCGCCTTCATTCACCGCGCCGAATGACGATAAGTTAACGAAGCCGCGTCGCCTATTACCCATCACTGCCTGAGCGGACACACAACAAAAATTCATACCCCGGGAACTCGCATCGGAAATTCCAGTCAACCAGCGTTCGCGTTGGCGTCAATAGACTGCCGAATACTTCAGCTGCCGGGATGATCGATATTGGTGAAGCGGGCTTTCCACGATGAGTTCGTTCCCAACGTCGTGGCCGTGGTGGTCACCGCGACTATCCTGCTGTTGATGGGCAGGCAACTTCTCAGGGGACCGCATTTTCTGCCCCGGGAAGAAACCCAGCGAATGCGGATTTCCTTTGTCGAACGCGAAAGAGAATCGCGACCCGTTCCGCCGAGCCTGTCGCCACCAATCCAACCCAGCCAAACGCGCGATCAGACCCGTGCACCTGTGCGGCCGTCGAATCCCGCGCCGCCGCGCGCTCCGCAAAGCACACCAGCACCTGCGGCGCCTTCACTGGCCGGCAAGCTCTACACCCGCGAAGGAAGCGCCAAGCTGCCGCCTGGCATATCGTCCGATCCGCTGGGTCCCGCGCCCGCAGCCAGTCCGCCCGGCACCCCCAACGAGCGCGAACTGCAACGCGCCAGGCAAGTGCTGGAACGCCCTAATCCCATCGACTATCGCAAGACGCGCTTCGACAAGGACTGGGTCAGCGACGGCACCGCGGGCGATATCGCGGCGCAGAAACTTGGCAAGCGCATGGAATCCATCGGCAAATTGATCTTCGGCGAAGACACCCAACCCGCCGCGCCGCGACCGCCACCGGATGTGCGCTTCAATCCCGGGCTGCACGAGCGCTCTGGCGACCTGGGCAGCGAGAAAACCGGCGATGCCTACAAGGCGGCGCCCATCGCCTTCGAGAAAGCGCCGGATTTGAAAGGTGAAGCCAGCCGCCGCATACGCCAGGCGGTGAGCGAACTGGAGAAGCGCTACGCCGGCTGCGACAAGGCCCGGATGAAAACGCTGCTGGCGCCGGTGCTATCGCACCTGTCCGATCTGCAGCGCGTCGAATATGCGATGGCTCGCGGCGCCGATCCCGTCCAGGCCGAACACCTGCTGCCACGCACCGCGGACAACGCCTACGACCAAGCGCGACGGGCCCTGTGGTACGCCGACCGCCAACTGGCGTCGTGCAATAAGTAGAACAAAGCAAGCTTCCCGCTTCTCGTAGAGCGGAGCTTGCTCCGCTGCAGTTCGACCCGAGCACGTAACGAAAGGCAGCTGAGCAAACTCGGCCCTACCAGCATCGCATCGGCGATCACTGCGGTAAGCTGCCTGTCCTTCGCTATCCGCAGGAATCCCATGCAGTTACTCGTCCGCGTGTTGCTGTTGTTCGCCATCGCCTGCACCGCCCATGCCGCTGAACCGGATCGCCGCATCGCCATCACCATCGACGATCTGCCTTGGCAGCGGATGGGCAAGACACCGGACGCCGAATTGCCGGCGCGGCATGCCGCATTGATGGCGCAGCTGAAGCGTGCGGGCGTGCCGGTGGTTGGCTTCGTCAATGAGGGCAAACTCGAAGTTGACGGCCAGCCGCAGCCGCAGCGAGTGAGCATGCTGCGCGATTGGCTGGACGCGGGCTACGAGCTGGGCAATCACACGCACGGTCACTTGGATCTGCACGAAGTGGGCTTGGCGGTCTATCAGGACGATATCCTGCGGGGCGAGCGACTGCTGAGGCCGATGCTGGCCGAGCGCGGCAAAGCCCCTCGGTGGTTCCGGCACCCGTATCTACGAGCTGGACGCACACCGGAAGACCGTGCTGCCTTGGCCGGCTTTCTGGCGCGGCACGGCTACCGTATTGCACCGGTGACTGTGGACAACGGCGAATGGGTATGGGCGTTCGCCTATGCCAACGTATTGGACGAGCAGCCGGATACGCCCGCGCGTGCGGCCATTCTGGAGCGTCTGCGGCGCGGCTATATCCCGTACATGCTCAACAAAGTGGATTACTACGAACAGCAATCGCAAGCCTTGCTGGGCTACGCACTGCCGCAGATATGGCTGCTGCACGCCAACGAGTTGAACGCCGTGGCCTACGCCGATCTGGTGGCCGGCGTGCAGCGCCGCGGTTATCGGGTGGTGACGCTGGACGAAGCGATGAAAGACCCCGCGTATCGGCACGCCGAAGGCTATAACGGCCGCTATGGTCCCAGCTGGCTGCACCGCTGGGCGATGGCCGAGAAAAAGCCGAAAGAGTTCTACGCCGGCGAACCTGAAGTGCCGAGGTGGGTGCTGGAGTTGGCAGGCCAATCCTCGGAGTAGCCTTGCGCCGGGCGAAAGCGACGTATGGCTGCGAGCTCCTACCTAGCCGGGACAATGGAACATAACCGCACTGCACTGCAGCGCATCCACATCACCAACCGATCACCCATCCAACGGGAACACGATGGAAGTCCTCCGCTTCATGGCCATCCTGATCGACAAGCCGTGGCTGGCATTGATTCTGGCTGCAATCTTTGGATTCTTGTTCGCAGCGTCGAAAAGCAGATGGGCGCTGGCCACGGGAATACTGTGGCTTGTGTACGCCGTCTACGAGTACGCCATGAAGTACCGGATCCTCTGCAGCGGCGAATGCAACATACGCATCGATCTTCTGGCCATCTATCCTGCGTTGTTGCTGTTGTCGGTAGCCGGATTGGTTGGCTTCACCTACCGTGTTCGGCGCATCACGTAGAGCGGAGCTTGCTCCGCTGCTCTTCGATCCGTGCATGCAAAGCAGTCCGCCGCTCAGAGGAGCGCAGCGGAGCAAGCTTCCACCTAGATTCCAATCTCTCTTAGTCAACCAGGCGTCGGCCCGGTATCGATCACGCGCGTTCCGGGTGCCGGATCGTGCAATACAACCGGGCGCAGCGCGCTGTCGCGCAGTTGTTCCGACAACGCCTCCAGTGCTTGATTGGTCCGGCGTTGTTCCGCAATCAGACTGTGCAGCAGCGACTTGACGCCGAACACTGCGAACGGCACCAGGATCCACAGGATCGCCAATATGCATAGGAAAGCGAAAATTATCAGGCTGAGGATGTCCCTGCCGCTGGACAAAACGTTGGTATCCATCACTGCCTCCTTCGACGGTAAATAGGCTGCATGCGCATTGATCGTGCTGAACGCGCGGCGCGGTCACCATTTTCCGCAGACGATGTGAAGGGAATTGCAGGACTCGACGGGCATCGTCTTATGGCCATCCACGACGACGGCGCCCGGCACGTGCCAGGCGCCGTCGTCCAGGCGCATCACGGGAAGGAAAATTTCACGCTGCCTGTGTAGTCGATCATCCACTGCACGCCAAACTTGTCGACCAAGGCGCCGTAAAGTTCCGCCCACTCGGTCTTTTGCAGCGGCATCTCGACCTGGCCGTCCGCCGACAGCGCGGTGAAAAGACGGTTCGCCTCGGCCGCGTCGTCCGGCGACAGCGTGATGTAGAAGTTGTTGCCAGGGCTGAACGCCTTGCCGTACTGGCCCACCACGTCCGTGCCCATCAGCAGGTTCCCCTTGCCCAGGGGCAACGCGATATGGGCCAGCTTGTCGAGGTCCGACTCGGCCACACCCATGTTGCCGGGAAAGTCCGCGTAGCGGATCACGCCAGCGAAGTCGCCGCCGAAAACCGAACGGTAAAAATCGAAAGCCTGGCGAGTATTGCCTTGGAAATTCAGATATGGATTGACTGCCGACACCATGATGGTTGCTCCTGTCCTCCGCACATGCGGACTACCAAACGACGAACGAGTGGACGCCGGATCGACACGCCGTTTCCGCGGCTTGGACAGGGAAGGGTCGCAGCCGCTTGACCTTAACAGCGCTTGAGGTCCTAAGGTTGTCGACTTCCACCCGAACCCAAGGAGTGTCCATGGTCCCGTCGCCGCTCAAGGATTCCGCCCTCTATCTGCAACGCCTGGGTTATACCGCCGCGCCGCCGCCCACACTGGAGACGCTGCACGAACTGGTGCGGCGGCATGTCGAGGCGTTCCCGTTCGAAACGCTGTCGACGTTCTTGCTCGAGCGCGAAGCTCAGGCCGCCTAGCGACGGGAGGTAGGATGGCTTGAGCGACGTAGGATGGGTTGAGCGCAGCGATACCCATCAGCTCGAATAGCCTGACGCGAGCGATGGGTATCGCTGCG
>CBFGZY010000062.1:0-24338 GCA_965653375.1 uncultured Pseudoxanthomonas sp. | reverse complement strand
TCGTGCGTTCTGCCTCTGCGTCTGGGGTTTTCTCTTGCTCCCCGCCACCCACCCCCCCCCCCCCCCCCCCGCTCCTACAAGGGAATAAGCGATAGCATCCGCTGCGACGCTTCGGCGGCACAATACGCGCATGCGCAAGATCATCCACATCGACATGGACGCGTTCTACGCCTCGGTGGAGCAGCGCGACGATCCGTCGTTGCGCGGAAAGCCCGTGGTGGTGGCATGGCGTGGGAGTCGCTCGGTGGTCTGTGCAGCATCGTATGAAGCGCGCAAATTCGGGGTACGTTCGGCCATGCCCGCCGTGCGTGCTGAGCGCCTGTGTCCGCAGGCCGTGTTCGTGCCGCCGGATTTCAGCCGCTACAAGGCGGTATCGCGGCACGTGCGGGAAATCTTCCTGCGCCACACCGACCTGGTGGAGCCGTTGTCGCTGGACGAAGCCTATCTGGACGTCACGGAGCCCAAATCCGATCTGCCGACGGCGACCGCCATCGCCGAAACCATCCGCGCGCAAATCCGCGAAGAGACTTCCCTTACCGCATCGGCCGGGGTGGCGCCGAACAAGTTCCTGGCCAAGATCGCCTCCGACTGGCGCAAACCGGACGGCTTGTTCGTCGTCCGTCCGCATCAGGTGGAAGCCTTCCTGACGCCGTTGCCGGTAGGCTGCATCCCCGGCGTCGGCAAGGTGATGCTGGGCAAGCTGCAGGCCCTCGGCATCCAGACGGTCGGCGATCTGCGTGCATTGCCGCGGGAGGAACTGGAACAACGATTCGGCAGTTTCGGCGGCAGCTTGTTCCGTCGGGCGCGCGGCATCGATGAGCGTCAGGTAGAGCCCAATCAACCGGTGCAGTCGATTTCCTCCGAAGACACCTTCGCCACCGACCTGCCGATCGGCGAGCTGGACGAGGCGATTCGCCAATTGGCGGGGAAGACCTGGGAAGCCACACGCAAGACCGAGCGCGTGGGCCACACCGTAGTGCTGAAGCTGAAGACCGCGCAATTCCGCATCCTGACACGCAGCTTCACCCCTGACGTTCCACCCGCCTCGGCCGAAGAGTTCACGGCTATCGCCTTGGCGTTGCGACAACGCGTGGATCTGCCGGCGGAAACCCGGTACCGGCTTGTGGGCGTTGGACTGTCCGGATTCCGAGAACGCGAAGAAGCGGCCGAGCAAGGCTCGCTGTTCGCCTAGGCGGGGGCAGGTAGCCGGAAGCCGGAAGCCGGAAGCGGGCCGCGGTGACTCATACGGATCCGCACCGTACAAGACTCGCTCCGGTTTCCGGTTCCCTGCTACCGGTTCCCGGCTCCCCGTTCCCCGACCCTAGAACGTCTTGCTCAACGAAATATAAGCCGTCCCGGAGATCGGGTTCGATACGTGCAGATTGCCATCCCGGTCCGCGACGCCGGTGGTGTAGTGCCGATAGACGCCGGCCGAGTTCCAGGCCTTGGCGTAACCGAGCGTCCAATCGATGCCGCCCGCATGGCGGCTCAATGCAATGCGCGCATCGTGCCATCCGTAATCGCTGAAATGGCGCACATGCTGATAGCCACCGTGCAGCTCCAACTCAAAGCCCTGCGGCAGTGAGAAACTCCGGCTCAGATCAACGTATCCCGATCCACGTGAGTGCCGGTCTTGACCGACTCCTAGCGTGGCGCTGTTGAAGCCGAAATAATCCCGGGTATACGTCACCGCATACGACAACGACCAGCGACGCCAATCCGCACCGACGATCAACTCGCCGTAGTCGTAGTCGACACCCGGGCCGCTCATCCTGGCGCCGGGATACCGGTAGTAGTACAGCCCGGCACGGTAGCCCACCGGGCCGGCCTCGGACGCGTAGCCGGCGTACATGTCCCATTCCAACTTGCCGCTCTCAATGAAGTGCGGGCTGACCGTCGATACCCAGCTGCCGGCGAACCAGCCATCGACATGACGATAGTCGACGCCTCCCTGGAGGGCGGGGCGTCCCCAGCTCTGCTCGAAGCCGCGTGACACATATGCCGAAGTGAGGCCGATATTGCCGCTCCAGCTCGATTCTTCCGCATGTGCTGCCGCCGACATAATCATGAGTGCAACGAAAACCGCAGAACGACGAATAGACTTCATCAGATGCGCACCGGTTCGTCGCGCAGCACCTTGCGCAAACTCAACATGTACAGAATCAAGATCACCGAGAACGGCAGCCCGCACAGCACGACGGCGGTCTGCATCGCATCGAAGGTCCCAGCCATCAACAAGCCGCAACTCACCACGGTGGTCACCACTGCCCAGAAAATGCGCAGCCAGACGGGAGCATCGACCGAGTCGGCTTGCCCATGGCAAGACAGATTCGCGATCATCAAGGTTCCGGAGTTGACTGGCGTTAGAAAAAGTACGAAGCCAATCAAAAGCGTGGCGGCTGCGACGTAGCGCGGTAACGGCAGATACTCGAGCAGCTTGAACAGGGTCATCGGCGGATCCGTTTGCGCGGTGGTGCTTAGCGCTTGAGCGCCGTGATTCAGCACCAGGTCGATGGCGGTATTCCCGAAGATGGAAAGCCAGGCAAGCGTGAATCCCAGCGGGATGAGCAGTACGCCGAACGTCAGCTCACGGATCGTGCGTCCGCGCGAAATGCGCGCGATGAACATGCCGCAGAAGGGCGCCCAGGCAATCCACCACGCCCAGTAAAACAGCGTCCAGGCGCCAGACCAGCGCTTGGCGGCGGCATCGTAGAGATACAGGTCGAAAGTCTTTCCAACCAGTTCGCGCAGATAGTCGCCCGTGTTCTGCACCAGGCCATCCAGCAGGTGCGCCGTTGGCCCGAACACCAGCACGAACAGCAGCAACAGGCCCAGCAACCGCACATTGAGGTCCGACAGCCAGGAGATGCCCTTCTCCACCCCCGAAGCGGTGGCCAACGTGGCGACCACCATCATCACCACCACGATGGAAAGCAGCAAAGGCGTGGAAGTGGGAATGCCGAACAGATAGCTCAGGCCGGAATGAATCACCAGCGCGCCAAGGCCTAGATTGGTCACCATGGAGATGATGGTCGCGATGATGCCGAAACCATCGACGGTGTGGCCGACCCAGCCATGGATGCGATCGCCGAACAGTGGATGCAGCGCTGAGCGCAGCGCCAGAGGGTGGCCACGGCGATACGAGAAATAGGCGAGGGCCACACCGACCAGTGCGTACAGCGCCCAGCCGTGAAGTCCCCAATGCAGGAAGGTGATCGCCATGGCCTGGCGCGCTGCTTCTGGCGTGCCTGTTGTTCCTTGCGGCGGTGACAGGAAGTGATCCAGTGGCTCGTATGCGCCGTAGTAGAGAAGTGCGATGCCGATGCCGGCGGAGAACAACATCGAAACCCACGCGACGAAACCGAACTCGGGCGTCTCGTCGTCGCTGCCCAAACGGATCAAGCCGTGGCGCGACAGTCCCAGCCACAGCACGAACACGAGTACCACGGCAATGACCAGCATGTAATACCAGCCAAAAACCCGCGTAACCCAGGATTGCGCCGCTTCCAGCACTGTGTTGCTGGCTTCGGGGTAAAGCACCGCAAGCGTGCCGAGCGTGACCACAAGCCCCGCGCCGCCATAGAAAACAATCGGGTTCAAGCGGGTGGCATGTGTGGCGGAACCGCCGGTGTTGGAGTGATTCATCAAGAACCAGAAAAAAAGCGCAGAAGCGCCAATCGCAACTTGATACTCCGCGCCTGTGTGAGCGTCTTTGAAAGAAGTACGAAAAGAAGCGCAGAAGAATTCCGGCAGATGATCGACTGCTAGTATGGAATGCGATATCTATCTTGTTAAGAAGTTGTACGCTTCGAATACTTAATGCCCATACTCGATACTCAAAAGAACTACATCAACGGCGCGCTAGTCGACGCCACCAGCGGCAAGACCTTTCAGTCGATCAATCCTGCCAACGGCGAGGTCCTCGCAGACGTGCAGTGCGCCTCGCACGCGGACGTCGAAAAGGCAGTACAAAGCGCCGAGGCCGGACAGCGCGAATGGGCTGCGATGACCGCCGTTCAGCGCGCCAGGATATTGCGCCGCGCCGTAGAACTGTTGCGCAAACGCAACGACGAGCTCGCCAAGCTCGAGACGCTCGATACGGGCAAGGCGTACTCGGAAACTTCCACGGTCGACATCGTCACCGGCGCCGACGTGCTTGAGTACTACGCCGGCTTGGCGCAAGCGATCGAAGGTGAGCAGTACCCGCTGCGCGACAGCAGTTTCTTTTATACGCGCCGCGAACCGTTGGGTGTCGTAGCCGGTATCGGTGCCTGGAACTACCCGATCCAGATCGCGCTATGGAAGTCGGCCGCGGCATTGGCCGCGGGTAACGCGATGATATTCAAGCCCAGCGAAGTCACGCCGCTGAGCACGCTCAAGTTGGCGGAGATATACACCGAGGCAGGCCTACCCGCTGGCGTCTTCAACGTAGTGCAGGGCATGGGTGGGGAAGTCGGGCAGTGGCTGACCGAGCATCCTCTCATCGAAAAAATTTCCTTTACCGGTGGCGTTGAGACGGGCAAGAAGGTGATGGCCAGCGCGGCCGCATCTTCGCTCAAGGAAGTCACGATGGAACTGGGTGGAAAATCGCCCTTGATCGTGTGCGCAGACGCCGACCTCGATCGCGCCGCCGATATCGCGGTGATGGCCAATTTCTATAGTTCGGGCCAGGTGTGCACCAACGGCACGCGCGTTTTCGTTCCGCGGTCGATGCTGCCGGCATTCGAAAAAGCGGTGCAGAAGCGCGTGGCGCGCATACGCATGGGCGATCCCATGGAACCGGCGACTAACTTCGGTCCGCTGGCGAGCTTCCCGCATATGGAAAAGGTGCTCGGCCTGATCGAAGCCGGCAAGCGAGAAGGCGCGCGTCTGTTGTGCGGCGGTGGCCGCGCACCGGAACCCGCCTTCGCGCGCGGTGCCTATGTGCAGCCCACCGTCTTCAGCGACTGCACCGACAACATGACGATCGTGCGCGAGGAAATCTTCGGGCCGGTCATGAGCCTGCTTGCTTACGACAGCGAAGAAGAAGTCATCGCTCGCGCCAACGATACGCACTTCGGCCTCGCCGCAGGTGTGGTGACACAGGACCTGGCGCGCGCGCACCGCCTGATTCATCGCTTGCAAGCCGGTATCTGCTGGATCAACACCTGGGGCGAGTCGCCCGCGGAAATGCCCGTCGGTGGCTACAAGCAGTCCGGCGTGGGGCGCGAGAACGGGCTGAGCACGCTGGCGCACTACACCCGGATCAAATCGGTCCAGGTCGAGCTCGGCTCTTTCGCCAGCGTGTTCTAACGCCTCCCATTTACCGACAGTGGACTGCAGGCGGGTGTCGTGCGGTTCGGAGAATCGCCATGACAAACGTACAAGAATTCGACTACATCGTTATCGGTGCCGGGTCGGCGGGAGCCGTATTGGCCACTCGTTTGACCGAAGACCCCGATGTGAGCGTGCTGCTGTTGGAAGCCGGTGGCCCCGACTACCGTTTCGACTTCCGCACGCAGATGCCGGCTGCATTGGCTTTTCCCTTGCAGGGCACGCGTTACAACTGGGCCTACAAAACCGACCCGGAGCCGCATATGGATGGCCGCCGGATGGATTGCGGACGCGGCAAGGGACTCGGCGGCTCATCGTTGATCAACGGCATGTGCTACATACGCGGCAATGCCCTCGACTACGATGGCTGGGCGAAGATCGCGGGCCTTGAGGACTGGTCCTATCTGGACTGTCTGCCTTACTTCAAGAAAGCCGAAAAGCGCGATATCGGGCCCAACAACTACCACGGTGGAGATGGCCCGGTCAGCGTGACCACGCCAAAACCCGGCAACAACGTGCTGTTCCATGCGATGGTCCAGGCCGGCGTGCAGGCCGGCTATCCCGGCACGGATGATCTCAACGGCTATCAGCAGGAAGGCTTCGGCCCGATGGATCGTACGGTGACGCCAAGTGGGCGGCGCGCCAGCACGGCGCGCGGGTATCTCGATCAAGCGCGGGGACGCCCCAACCTGACGATCGTCACGCATGCGTTGACCGATCGGATTCTGTTCTCCGGCAAGCGAGCGGTCGGGGTGAAGTGGCTGCGAAACGATCTTAAGAACAAAGCCTTGGCGCGACGCGAAGTGCTGCTTTGCGGCGGCGCGATCGCATCGCCGCAGATCCTGCAGCGCTCGGGCGTGGGCCCGGCCGACCTGTTGCGCGCCTTCGACATCTCGGTGGTTCATCACCTGCCGGGCGTAGGCGCCAACCTGCAGGACCACATGGAACTGTACATGCAGTTCGAATGCAAGCAGCCGGTATCCCTGGCGCCTGCATTGAAGCTGCACAATCAGCCGAAGATCGGCGCGGAATGGTTGTTCTTCGGAACCGGACTGGGCGCCAGCAATCACTTCGAAGCCGGCGGCTTCATTCGTAGCCATGAAGAGTTCGAGTGGCCGAACCTGCAGTACCACTTCCTGCCGGTTGCGGTGAACTACGACGGCTCCAACCCGATCAAGATGCATGGCTTCCAGGCGCACGTCGGGTCGATGCGTTCGCCTAGCCGCGGCCGCGTCCACCTACGCAGCGACGATCCCCGCCAGCATCCCAGCATTTTGTTCAACTACATGTCGCACGAGCAGGATTGGCGCGAATTCCGCGCCGCGATTCGGATCACGCGCGACATCTTCCGTCAGAAGGCGTTGCAGCCGTACGCAGGCCGGGAGATTTCGCCGAGTAGCGGGCTGACCACCGACGCGGAGCTGGATGGGTTCATCCGCGCCCATGGCGAGACGGCGTATCACCCGTCTTGTTCCTGCGCGATGGGGTCGGACGATATGGCGGTGGTCGATGGCCAGGGCCGGGTGCATGGATTGGAAGGCTTGCGCGTCATCGATGCTTCGATCATGCCATTGGTCATCACCGGCAATCTCAACGCCGCCACCATCATGATCGCGGAGAAACTCGCCGACGTTATTCGCGGCCGTGCTCCGTTGCCGCGCGCCAATGTGCCCTACTACGTTGCACGTGGCACACCGATTCGTCGCATCGGTTAACAATTCGCCGTCGGTACTCGTTGTCACCTGTTTGAAGTGGGTGAACGACAACTAGCGATGCAAGAAAAAGCCCGACTGTTAAGAGCAGCCGGGCTGATTCATTTTTTGGGTCAAGCGTTTACCAGCTCAACCACTCTTGTCATCCCGGCGTACACCGAAATGACAGAGAGGTTATGACTGGAAGTGAAGTGCCAAGGGCAAAGGGTGCGTCAATCCTGCGCCTGATAACGCAGGCTCAGTCCATATTCGCGACCACGTTGGTTGTACCAGGCCACGGTTTCGTATTCGCGATCGAACACGTTGTTCGCACGGGCCTGCAAGGTCCACTCATGATTGATCGCGTATTCCACCCGCAGATCGACAGTGCCATAGCCGGCCAGGCGGACCTGATTGGCGGCATCGTCGTAGCGATGGCTGGCGCCGGTGAAGGTGGTGCCGATGCGGAAGTCGCCAAAGCGGCGATCCACGTCGATGCGGCCGCTGTTGCGTGCGCGCCGGGCCAGCAGATTGTCGTAGTTGAAATTGTCGGACCCAGTAGGCGTGGCGCGCGTACGGTTGCGCGGATCCACATGGCTCAACTGGGTGGAGATGTCGAAGCTGGCGATCTGCGTATCGAAGGTGAACTCCGCACCGCGGATGCGCGCCTTGTCGATGTTGTTGGGTAGGAAGATGCTGGAGTCGTAGGACACCAGATCGTCCACCCGGTTCTCGAATACGTTGAAGGTCCAGTTCCAACTGTCGGCGTACTGCGCGATGCCCACGTTCAAGCTCTTGGACGATTCCGGCTCCAGATCGGGATTGCCGAAGAAGGGGTAGTACAAGTCGTTGATCGTCGGCGCCTTGAAGCCCGTCGCATAGCTGGCGGTCAACTTCAGGCCCTTGCCCAAGGACAGACCATAGCCCAGGCTGCCGGTGGCGTGATCGCCGAACTGTTCGTTATCGTCCTGGCGCACGCTGGCTTGCAGTTGGTGTGCGCCGAATGTGCCTTGGTACTCGACGAAGCCAGCTTTGTTGTCGCGGCTGGTGCCGGTGAACTCGGTATCGCTCTTTACCACATCGTCCTGCCAGTCCAGGCCGGCCGTCAGCAATTGCCCTTCGGCCAGACCGAAGTCGGCCTGCAACGACGCCATGTCGCGGCGCGTCTGGAAGAAGCCCATGGACACTTCATCCAAATAATCGTCCGAATGATCCTTGTTGCGTCCCACCGACAGCACTACGTTCAACTTTTCCGAAGGCGCGTACCGCAGCTTGCCGCCGATCACCTGCTGCAAGGTTTCCGAACGATTGACGAAGCTACCGTCGTATTCGTTCTCGCCATCGGCGTTTAGGAAATTGCCCTCCAGCGTCCAGGCTTCGCCGAAGCGCAATCCGCCGCGCACGTTCAACGACACGTTGCGGTAGCCATCGCGGTCGGCCTCGTCGGTGAAGCAGCCCGCACCGAAATCGAAGGGAATGCTGGGGTCCGGTCCGCGTCCACGGCAGGCGTTGATGCCATCGGTCTTCTGATACGCCGCGTCCGCGCCGATCCAGCCGCGTTCGCCGCCATAGCTGAAACCGCCGCTGGCTTCGCGCAGATTGTTGCTGCCGCCGCCGACGCGCAGATGCCGCGACAGACCCTTGCCGCCGCGCCGGGTGAAGATCTGGATGACGCCGCCGATGGCTTCCGAACCGTACAGGCTGGAGCGCGGGCCGCGCACGATTTCCACGCGCTCGATCTGATCGATCGGCAGATCCTGCAATGCGGGCAGACCCGCGGTGGCGGAACCGATGCGCACGCCATCGATCAATACCAGCACGTGGTCCGATTCGGTGCCGCGCAGGTTGAGCGTGGTGATCTTGCCCAGTCCACCCTGATTGGAGAAACCGACGCCGGCGCGCCCACGCAGCAGCTCAGCCAGCGACCGCGCCTGGCTGCGCTCGATCTCGGCGCGGCCGATCACTTGTGCAGGTACCAGGCTGTCTCGCACCGAGACTTCGGTGCGCGTGCCGGTGACGATCACTTCGTCCAGGTCGGTGGTGCTGCCATCGGCAGGGCGGGTGTCGCTCTGCGCGGCGGCGGCAACGGGAAGACCCAGCGCGACGGCCAGGGAAAGGGTACGGAAAGCCGGAAACCGGAACGACATGACAATCAACTCCATAGCGCATGAGCGCATAGCGAAACTGTGGAGTTGCGGGCAAGGGAAACGAAGCGAACGGTGCGCACGCGGCGCACGGCACGCCGCGACGCCCTCCGCATCGCAACCAGTGAACTTCCAGGCCGGTCTCCGGGCTTGCGAATGAGCGTTGACGCGCTCGACCTCGGCGCCTTCCCGCGTTTCGCACAGTGAGTGCGTCACACAGTGGCGTGTTGCCTTGGTACGGTTCGCTTACCGTTGCGGGGGCAGCGCCGGACTCGCCTGGCTGATTCGGAACGAACTCGGTTTGAAATCGACCGAATCGGTTTTCCCCCACCCTTGCCCTCCCCCGCTACGCAAGGGAGGGAAAATGGAAGGCACTCTAGCGAGTGCCGAATCTATATGGCTCACCGGCTTCCCGTTTCAACCCGATGGCTAGAACCGCCACCAGGTCACCTTGAAGCGCCGCGATTATAGAGCGTGTTATGCACTTTGGAGCACTTCCCCGCGCGTCTGGGCCGCAACGGTCCAAACACGCGGATAAAGCACTCCAAAGTACATAACGCGCTCTAGGCGCAGATCTGCGTTTGCGGGGAACGGCGTGACCGGCTCAGTCGTCGCTGTCGCCGCCGCCGCTGGGAGAATCGAACATGTCGAAGGCCGGTGCGCCGCCCTCGTCGTCATGCGAGCCCTGAGTGGTGGTAACCGGCGCGGCAGCGGGCCGTCCGCGCGGTGGCGGCAGCAATGCAGCGGCCGCGTCGTATGCCAGCAGCAGTTCGCTGCGGCGTTGCTCCGGCAATTGCTGCCAATGGCAATCCAGCAGCGCGCCTTCCAGGGCGTACAGCAGATTCAGGCTGGGCCGGAAACCGGCGCGCTTGACCCGCATGAAGGCTTCCACCGATCCCACTGCGGCCAGGTCTTCTCCCGTACGAAGACCGACTTGGCGCAGCCAGGCAGCGGATTTGGGGCCGATATTGCGCAGCTTGGCGGTCATGCCAACGTTTCCAGGAACGCCTGGGCGATGGCTTCCAAGCCGCTCTGGTCGTCTTCGTCGAAGCGGCCGACACGCGGACTATCCAGATCGAACACCCCGATCAGGCGATCACCTTTCACCAGTGGCACCACCAGTTCCGAACGTGACGCCGCGTCGCAAGCGATATGGCCGGGGAAGGCGTCGACGTCTTCCACCCGCTGGGTCTGGCGGGTGCGCGCCGCCGCGCCGCAGACACCCTTGTCCAGGGCGATGCGCACGCAAGCCGGCAATCCCTGGAAGGGACCGACCACCAGCTCGTTGCCATCGTAAAAGTAGAACCCTACCCAGTTCAGATCCGACAACGAGTGATACGCAAGCGCCGACAGGTTGGCAGCGTTGGCGATGCGATCGGTTTCACCCGACATCAGCGCGCGCGCCTGGGCCAGCAGCTGCGCGTATTGTTCCGGCTTGCTGCCGGTCAAAGTCTGGTTGGCGAATGACATTGCCTGATTTTAGCCCTTTATGGATGACCCGGCGGTGCGCGGTCTTATCATGACCGGATGCATAAGAAGAACAACGCGGGAATGGCCGCAATACGGACGCGAGTGGAATTCGGCATGTTTCTGCCGGCAATGCTGCGGTCCATGGAAGCTGAAAAGTGAACAGGCTTTTCGTCACCGGTACCGACACCGGCGTGGGCAAGACCGTGGCCAGCAGCGCATTGCTGCATGCCTTGCGCGCCCAAGGGCTACGCGCGGTGGGCATGAAACCGGTCGCCAGCGGCTGCATCGCAACCACGGAAGGTTGGCGCAACGATGATGCCTTGGCCCTGCAGGCCGCCAGCGATCCGGTGCCGGCCTACGCCGACCTCAATCCATTCGCATTACCACAGCCACTGGCGCCGGAAATCGCTGCGAGCGAAGCGGGCGTGGAAATCACGCTGGCGCCGATCATCGCGGCTTTCGAGCGATTGCGTGCGCAGGCCGACACGGTCGTCGTGGAAGGCGTCGGCGGCTGGGCCGCACCGCTGACCGCAACACTGGACCAGCAGCATCTGGTGGAAGCACTGGAATTGCCGGTGGTGTTGGTGGTCGGCATGCGACTAGGCTGCCTGAACCACGCGAGGCTTACCGCAAGAGCGGTGCAGGCGGATGGCGCACGGCTGGTGGGCTGGATCGCCAATGAGATCGACCCGCAGATGGACCGCCGCGACGAAAACTTCGCCCTGCTCAAAGCACGCATGCCGGCGCCGTGCTGGGGTCGGCTTCCCTATGCGCCGGAAGCGGAGGCGCGCGAGTTAGCGCGGTGGTTGGGGCCGATTGTTGGATGAACGGGGAGGTGGGAGGCGGGAAAAGCTCTTGCTTTACCTCCCCCTTGACCAGCCATTCGGCTGTTAAAAGCGAAAAAGGGGGATGACCGGCCATTCGGCGGTTGAAAGACGTTTGAGGGGGATTTTTTTTTTGCTCTTAAAGAAAAACAGCAAAAGCAAAAAGCAAATCCCCCGTAGCCCTTTATTAAAGGGGGCAAAGCTGGATGCTCTCCGCATTCCCACCTCCCCACTCACGCAATAAAAAACCCGGCAGCGTGGGGGCTGCCGGGTCGGCCGCGTGGAGGGAGGGGAGCCACGCGTTAAACAGTTTTTCTTTTGAAGCCAGTACCGCGAAGGCGTTATCCGCCAGACGGCTTACTTGGCTTTGGCGGCCGGCTTGGTCGCCTTGGCCACGGAGGCCTGGACGCTGTCGGTCACGGTTTCGAACTGCGACTTGGCCAGCTGACCCAGCGCTTCGCCGGTCTTCAGGTTCAGGCCGAACACTTCCTGGCTGGCGGCGACGATGCGCTCGGCATTGTCCTTCGCGACCTGCAGGCCCTTCGGCCACAGGGTCTTGTAGGCTTCCAGATCGTGGGTTTCGGCCAGTTCGCTGAAGTAAGCGGTGGTGGCGTCGACGTTCTTTTCGAAGGTCTTCAGCTGCACGCCGAAGATGGTTTCAGCGTTCTCAAGCGCCAGTCGATTGGCGCGCGCGGCGGCAGCGGCGAACTGGTGGGTGAAGCTGCTGAACGTGTCGTTGAATTGGGCGGACATGGCGTACTCCAGAGGATTTGCCGTTATGTTGCGTCGCAGCATATAGAGTCGATTGTTGCAATGCAACATCAGATCCGTGATTTCCGACGAACGGTCGATTCCTATTCAGGATCAAAGGCTTGGCGGCGTGCCCTGTACCGCGCCCTTGTAGGAGCGACGTAAGTCGCGAGCTTTTTTAGGGTGCCTGGCAGGGGATCGCGACTTACGTCGCTCCTACAAGGGGGGCTGGCTGGCCTCGGTCAGCCGCGGTAGCGGCTGCCCGCCGTGCAGGTCTCGTGCACCACGACCTCGCTCAGCAGCGGCAGCTGAGGTTTCAGCTGGTCCCAGATCCATACGGCGATGCGCTCGCTGGTCGGGTTTTCCAGGCCTTCGATATCGTTGAGGTAGTGGTGGTCCAGCCGCTCGTAGATCGGCTTGAACACCGCCTTGATGTCGGCGAAATCCATCACCCAGCCGGTGTGCGGATCCAGGTCGCCGGAAACATGCAGTTCGATGCGGAACGAATGCCCATGCAGGCGCGCGCACTTGTGCCCGGCCGGGACGTTGGGCAAACGATGTGCGGCTTCGATGGTGAAGACTTTGAAGATGTCCATGGTGCTTATTGTAGGTGGCGTATCGCGGTAGCGTCTTGGCAAAACGGCCGGCAACCGACGTGTTGCGAACACGCGGAAGACGGCCGTCAGCTCAATTGGTTCGGTTCACTCCACTTCTCTCCGCGAACAAAGAGAAGTGGAAACAGCTGCTACTCAGCCGCGAGGACCCTGGCGGAAACCGCCGGGCTTGCGGGCACCGTCGCGCTGGCCGCTGCTGTGCTTCTTCGGGCCGGCATGGGCGTGGCGGGGCGCGTCGGAGTGCGGACGGCGGGCATGCTTGCGCGGTGCCTGATTGCCGGCCGGGCGTTCGCCGACTGGATTGTTGTTGCCCCAGCGGATCGGCGTTTGCGGTTCGAAGCCGGGCACGTCGCGGATTTCCACGTCGCGCTTCAGCATGCGGGTGATCGCCCGCAACAGCTTGGCTTCGTCCTGCGCCACGATCGAGATCGCTTCGCCTTGTGCGCCTGCGCGGCCGGTGCGGCCGATACGGTGCACGTAGTCTTCGGCCACCATCGGCAAGTCGTAGTTGATGACGCGCGGCAGCTGGTCGATATCGATGCCGCGTGCGGCGATATCGGTGGCCACCAGCACGTTGATCCGGCTGGCCTTGAAGTCCTTCAGTGCACGCAGGCGTGCGCCTTGCGACTTGTTGCCATGAATCGCGGCGGCCTGGATGCCGCTTTGTTCCAGGAACTTGGTCAGCTTGTCGCAGCCGTGCTTGGTGCGCCCGAACACCAGCGTCTGCACGCGGGTATCGGCAGCCAGCAGGTGCAGCAGCAGGTCGCGCTTGCGATGGCCATCGACCGGATGCACGCGGTGGCTGATGGTGTCGGCCACGGTGTTGCTGGGCGTCACCTGGATCTGCTGCGGGTTATGCATGAACTCCATCGCCAGCTGCTTGATGCTTTCCTCGAACGTGGCCGAGAACAGCAGCGTCTGACGGTTCTGCTTGGGCAGCTTGGCCAGGATGCGCTTGATGGCGGGCAAAAAGCCCATGTCCAGCATGCGGTCGGCTTCGTCCAGGACCAGGATCTCGATACCGGACAGATCCACGCTGCGGCGGTCGATATGGTCGATCAGGCGGCCAGGCGTCGCCACCAGCAGGTCCACGCCACGGCGCAGCGCGTCCAGCTGCGGGCCCATGCCGGCGCCGCCGTAAATGGTGGTGCTGGGGATACGCAGGTACTTGCCGTAGCCACGCAGGCTGTCGTGCACCTGCACGGCTAGCTCGCGGGTGGGAGCCAGCACCAGCGCGCGCGGTTTGCGCGGGCCACGGGCAGAAACTTCCTGCGGCGAGGTGGCCAGATGCTGGATCAGCGGCAGGCCGAACGCGGCCGTCTTGCCGGTGCCGGTCTGGGCGCCGGCCAGCAGGTCGTGGCCTTCCAGCGCCAGCGGAATGGCCTGGGTCTGGATGGGGGTGGGCTGGGTGTAACCCTCGTCATTGAGGGCGCGCAGCAGTGCGGGCATCAGCCCGAGATTTTCGAAAGACATTGCGATGAAGCTCCAAAGTCGGTCGACCGGACACACATGCTGACGTTCGCACAGAGCCTGTGCGGCAACGTTCAACGCGAGGTGCGGAGTGACCGTTACTCGAAGCGTTCCCTGAAACCGCGCTGCGAGAGGGTGTGCGGAGTCGCCAAAACGGCGGTCCGAGTTTGCGCAACGAAAGAAGTCGGAGCGGGGCGGGCGCGGGATTTCGCGTGAAAATCCCGGCGACGGCGGACCATTGGGGAAACGAACGGCCGCTGGCAAACGGAGCGCACTGTAACCGATCCAGCCCGCCAAAGGGAAAAAATCCCCGATTCACAATAAAAAGGGTTCACGTAGGGCGGGCTCAAGCCCGCCATTGCCATATACGAACTCCGACGACAATCATCGAAATCGACTCAGAACCTCCGTGGTACGGCTTTCGGAAAGGTTGTTCGCGAGCGTTGAGGCGGTAATGGCGGGCTTGAGCCCGCCCTATGGTTCCGGGCCGTCCGGCCAAAGCTTGCCGTCCAGCAGCCGGTAACGCCGATGTACCACGTCGGCCGGTAGGTCGTCGTGGCTGATCATCAACACGCTACGGTGGCCGCTGGCCTGGGCCAGGTCGTGCAGCAGTTCGGTTGCGGTGTCGTGGTCCAGGCCTTCGGTGGGTTCGTCCAGCAACAGGATCGGCGCATCGCGCAGCAACGCGCGGGCGAGCGCCAGCCGGCGCGATTGGCCGGCGGACAAGGTGGCGCCGTTCTCGCCGACCCAGGTGTCCAGCCCATGCGAGGACGCGCGGAACAGCGTTTCGAGCTTTACCTGCGCCAGTGCATGCCAGAGCCTCGCATCGTCTGCCTCCGGATTGCCCATAAGCAGGTTGTCGCGCACGCGGCCGGCGAACACGGGCGCATCCTGCGGCAACCACGCCAGCCGGCTGTGCCATTGCGCCAAGTCGAGCTGGCGCACATCGATTCCCTCGAAACGCACCTCGCCTTGGTCCGGATCGCAGAGGCGCAGCACCAGCGCCAGCGCCGAAGACTTGCCGGCACCACTGTCGCCGCGCAGGGCGATGCGTTCGCCAGGCCGCAGCTGCAGATCGACGCCATCCAGCACCCAGCGCGCATCGCCCGGCCAGCGGAAGCGCACGTCTCGCAAGTGCAGTTCGCCGGTTTCGGGCGCTGGCAGCATCGGCGCGATGGCAGTCATCTGTGTCGTTCGCCCGGCGATGTTGCGCAAGCGCTGGGAAGACGCCCGCGCCGCTTGCCACGACTGCCACGCCAGGCCGATGCCCGCGGTCGCTTCCAGCAAGGCCACGGTCATGAACAGAAGTCCGGCCGCCGCGGGCGACGACAATCTTCCGCTGTGCGCAGCATCGAGCAGTAGCCACAGCATGGCGGGTAGCGCGAGCGCGACGACCAGCGCATGCGCCGCGTTGCCCGCCGACAGCCGGCGCTTGCGCGCACGTTCGTGTTGCGCGAGTGCCTGGCTGCGGCGGTCGATCCGCGCGATCCAATCCTCGCTGGCGTCCAGTGCAACCAAATCGGCCGCGCCTTCGATGCCTTCCTGCATTTCATAGCGCAGCGCCGCGCGACTGTCCGCGCGTTCGCGTTCCAGCGTGCGTGCACCCAGCGTGGTTGCCATGGGAACCGCCAGACCCAATAGCAGCACGGTGGCCAACAGCAGCACACCCGCCATGGGCAGAACCGCTAGTTCGACGGCGACGCTCACCAGCGCCAACCCGGCCAACGCCAGCAACGGCCCGATTGCACGTACCAGCAGACCGTCGACGGTTTCGATATCCGCCACCAGCCGTGCCAGCAGATCGCCCACGCGATGGCGGCCCAACTTCAGCGGCGCAAGCGGCAATACGCGGGCGAAAAACCACACGCGCAGATCGCGGGCCACGCGCAGCGTTACGTCGTGGCCCATCAGTTTCTCCGCGTAGCGCGACAGGATGCGGGCGAAGGTCAGCGCACGGATGCCGGCGGAAGGGCCAAAGAAATTGAAACCCACCGCCGCGGTGCCCGCCAGCGCCGCCGCGGTAAGAAAGTGCCCGGCTAGGCCCAGCAAACCCGTGCCCGCCAGCAGCGTGAGCAACAGCAGCGCAATGGTCAGCGCTATTGGCCCCGCGTGCTTGGCGAAAACCTGGCGATAGCCGTCCTGCGGATTCATCGTTTTGCTTCCTGCTGCAGCGGCACGTTCGTTTGCGGCTCGCTCTTCAGAAGCTCGCCCTTCAGAAGCACGCCCGCTGGCAACTGCAGCACCTGATCGGCGATCCGCGCAGCCGCGGCGCTATGCGTGGCGATCACCAGCGTGCGCCCGTGCGAGAACTCTGCAATGGCGCGCAGCAATGCCGCTTCGGTGTGCGGATCGAGAAAAGCCGTCGGTTCGTCCAACAGCAACAGCGCCGGGTCGCGCAGGAATACTCGTGCCAACGCGATGCGTCGCGCTTCGCCGCCGGACAGACCGAAACCGCGCTCGCCGATGACCGTATCCAACCCCTGCGGCAGACGCGCCGCGAACGCCATCACCTGCGCCGCTTCCGCGGCCGCATGCAACTGTGCGTCGGTGGCGCCCGGAAGCGCCATGCGCAGGTTGTCGGCGATGCTGCCGTGAAACAGGAACGGCCTTTGTGGGGCGTATCCGATGCGAATGCCGGCAGGGACGACCACTTGTCCGGATTGGGCGGGCAGCCAGCCAGCCAACGCTTCCAGCAGCGTGCTTTTGCCGCAGCCACTAGGCCCGACCACCGCCAAGCGACTACCGGCAGGCAGCTCGAAAGAAAGATCGTCCAAGACGTCGTGCGCCGCACCCAGCGGCCGCAAGCTGGCATGCCGAAGGTGGATGGCCGGCGCTGCACGGACTTGTTCGCTGCTTGCATTGTCGGTCGGCGGTAATGCCGGAAGGGCGGCAGCCGATGCGTTGCTCTTCACTTCGCGGTCGAAAGTCGTTTCCAGTGCCGATTCCAACTCCCCCAGCGCCGCCAGTGCGCTGGCGCGGTCATGGTAGTGCGCGGCCAGCCGCCGCAGCGGCGCATAGAACTCCGGCGCCAGCAGAAGACAGAAGACGCCGATACCCAGACTCAACGGTTCGCCCCGAAAACTCAGCATGCCCAGGTATGTCAGGCCCAGGTACATCGCCACCATCGCGACACTGAGCGAAGCAAAGAACTCCATCACCGCAGATGACAGAAACGCAATGCGCAACACCCTCAAGCTGCGCTGGCGCAGGTTGTCCGCGGCGGAACCAATCCCTGCCAGTTCCGCGTCGGCGCGTCCGTACAAGCGGATCAACCCCAGCCCGCGCAAGCGATCGGCGAAATGGCCGCTCATCCGCGTCAGCGCCTGCAACTGCCGGCGACTGGCCGCTTCTGCGCCCCATCCCACCAGCATCATGAAAAGCGGGATCAACGGCATGGTCAGCAGCAATATCGTGCCGACGATGCGGTCGACAAAAAACACCGCGACCAGCAGGAACAACGGCACGGCCACCACTTCGATGCGCGCCAGCACGAAGCCGCCGAAATAACCTTCCAGCGCGTCCACATGCGTGCCCATCAGTTCGGTGAGCCCGCCACTGCGTTGCAGGCGCAGCTTCAGCGGCCCTCGCGAGAACAAACGGCGCACGATGTTTTCCCGCAATCGCAGGCGAATGGCTTCGACCGCGTCATCGGCCAGCCGGCGGCTGCACCAGCTCAAGGCGGCGCGCAGCAATCCGATCAGCAACAGCAACCCCAACGGAACGGCGGCGGCCGTGGGCGCAGCGTTCTCAACGAAGACCCGCTGCACCGCCCAGGCGATCATCGCCGCCTGCGGCACCAACAGCCAACCGGCCAACACCGTGCCCGCCGCCGCCCATCGCAGCCGCGCGCGCGCCAGCGTCGCCAGGCCATCGAGCCGGCGACTGGCCTGACGTCGCAACACCGAATCGGGCAAAGCGGTCGCGGCGTCATCCATCGGAAGTGGCCGCGAAAACGCCTTCCAGACGCACACCACGCTTTTGCCTCCCCCTTCGAAGAAGGGGGACTGAGGGGGATTTGCTGTTGCTGGGTGGGAGGCGAGTCCTGCTCATTGCACGCATTCTCACTGGTAACAGGGCCGGTGGCCTGCGACGTCTTGTCGCATCCCCGGCGGGCGCGTCCGGGCGCAGAATACCTCCAACCTATCAGGGAGCCTGTCGCCATGCCGGATATGACTGTCGTCGAACTGTCCCGCCTGCAGTTCGCGCTGACGGCGATGTACCACTTCCTGTTCGTGCCGCTCACCCTGGGCCTGTCCTTCATGGTCGCCATCATGGAGAGCGTCTACGTGATGACGGGGCGCGACATCTGGCGCCGCATGACGTTGTTCTGGGGCACGTTGTTCGGCGTCAACTTCGCCATGGGCGTGGCCACCGGCATCGTCATGGAATTCCAGTTCGGCACCAACTGGTCCTACTACAGCCATTACGTTGGCGATATTTTCGGCGCGCCGCTGGCGATTGAAGGACTGATGGCGTTCTTCCTGGAAGCCACCTTTATCGGCCTGTTCTTCTTCGGCTGGGACAAGCTGTCCAAGGTGCAGCACCTGATGGTGACCTGGCTGGTGGCGCTGGGCTCCAACTTCTCGGCGTTGTGGATATTGATCGCCAACGGCTGGATGCAGAACCCGGTGGGCGCGGTGTTCAATCCCGACACCATGCGCATGGAGATCTCCGATTTTGCCGCGGTGTTGTTCAACCCGGTGGCGCAGGCGAAGTTCGTGCATACGGTCAGTGCCGGCTACGTGACCGGCGCGATGTTCGTCATGGCCATCAGCGCGTTCTATCTGTTGCGCGGTCGCAATCGCGACCTGGCAAAGCGTTCCATGGCGGTGGCGGCCAGCTTCGGCCTGGCGGCGTCGCTATCGGTCGTGGTGCTGGGCGACGAGAGCGGCTACGTGGCCGGCGAAAGCCAGAAGATGAAACTGGCCGCGATCGAAGCCATGTGGGAAACCGAACCGGCGCCGGCAGGCTTCAACGCCTTCGCCATCCCCAACCATGAAACCCGCACCAACAGCTACACGTTGCACATTCCCTACGTGATGGGACTGATCGGCACACGTTCGCTGAACACCGAAATGCCCGGCATCCTGGAACTGGTTGACCGCGCCGAGCATCGCATCCGCAACGGCGTGGCGGCTTACGACGCGCTGCAACGCCTGCGCAAGGATCGCAACGACCTGCAATCGCGCAAGGTATTCGAAGAGAATTGGCGCGATATCGGCCACGCGCTGTTGCTCAAACGCTACCGCGAAGACATCAGCAACGCGACCGAGGAAGAGATCGCCAAGGCGGCCTTCGACACCGTGCCGCGGGTCGCACCGCTGTTCTGGAGCTTCCGCACCATGGTGGGCCTGGGCTTCTACTTCATCGGGTTCTTCGCGTTGGCATTCTGGCTGGCGACCACGCAACGGTTGGACAAGTACAAGTGGTTCCTCAAGTTGGCGTTCTACAGTCTGCCGCTGCCATGGGTCGCGATCGAACTCGGCTGGCTGATCGCCGAATACGGCCGCCAACCGTGGGTCATCGATGGTGTGCTGCCGACGTTCTTCGCCGCTTCCGGATTGCAGCTGCATCAGATCCTGACCACGCTGATCGGCTTCATCGTCCTGTACACGACGCTGGCGGTGGTGGAGGTCTGGCTGATGAGGAAGTTGATCCTGAAAGGGCCGGAGTCCGTTGCGCCAGAGCCCGCGGCCGACGTACCCGGCGTCACGGCCGCCGATCCGCTCCCCGCCACCGCCTGATCCTTACGGAGAAATCGCATGGACACCATTCCACTGGACTATGAAACCCTGCGGCTGATCTGGTGGCTGTTGCTGGGTGTGCTGCTGATCGGTTTCGCCGTGATGGACGGCTTCGACCTGGGGGTGGCGGCGCTGCTGCCAGCGGTAGCGCGCCGCGACGAAGAACGCCGCGTGGTGCTCAACGTCATCGGCCCGGTATGGGAAGGCAACCAGGTCTGGTTGATCCTGGGCGGCGGCGCGATCTTCGCCGCGTTTCCGGCGCTGTATGCGGTCAGTTTTTCCGGCTTCTACATGGCCATGTTCCTGATCCTGTTCGCACTGATTCTGCGGCCAGTGGGCTTCAAGTTCCGCAGCAAGGTGCCGGATCCGCGTTGGCGCGCGGTGTGGGATTGGTCGTTGTTCGTCAGCGGCGTGGTGCCGGCATTGGTGTTCGGCGTGGCGATGGGCAATGTGCTGCTGGGTGCACCGTTCCATTTCGACGAAAACCTGCGGCCTATCTATACCGGCGGCTTCTTCGCATTGTTGTCGCCGTTCGCCGTGCTGTGCGGACTGGTCAGCGTGGCGATGCTGGTGATGCATGGCGCCGGCATGCTGGCGATGAAGACCGACGGCGACATCGCACTGCGCGCGCGCCGCTACGGCGCGATTGCAGCGGTACTGACGGCGGCGCTGTTCGTACTGGCCGGCGTGTGGCTGGCCCAGGCCGTGGACGGCTACGCACTGCTGGGAACCGTCGACCCGGCAGGCCCCTCCAATCCGCTGGCCAAGCAGGCCATGGTGGCGCCCGGTGCATGGATGGCCAACTATCAGTCGATGCCGTGGAGTCGAATATTCCCGGTGCTGGGCGTAGCCGGTGCGTTGCTGAGCGCCATCTTTCTGCGCAGCAATCGCGCCGGACTGGCGTTCATGGCATCCGCGCTGTCGATTGTTTCGATCATCCTGACCGAAGGCTTCGCCACGTTCCCCTTTCTGCTGCCGTCCTCCACGGTGCCCGGTGCCAGCCTGACCATCTGGGACGCATCGTCCAGCCACATGACACTCTTCATCATGCTGCTGGTCACCGCCTTCTTCCTGCCCATCGTCCTGCTCTACACCGCCTGGGTCTTCCGTGTCCTGCGCGGCAAGGTAAGCAACGACAGCGTCGGCCAAAACCACAACGCCTACTAAGGAGCTTCTGCCATGTGGTATTTCAGTTGGATTCTAGGTGTTGGCCTGGCCGCCAGCTTCGCCATCCTCAACGGCATGTGGTACGAGATGCGCGAGGGGGATCGGGAGGCGAGAGAGAAAGCCGGAAAGCCGCAGTCAGAAATTGAGGCTAACGCTGTTTAATCTGCTCCAGCTTGCCCTTCCTGCGATGAGGGATGCGGAAGATGGAGCCTGCGGCAAACATGGTGCTTGCAGTGGATATTGCTGGCCAATACTCGATAAGGCGAGCAGCCTTATCGTAGTGCCCTAGATCACTCCATCCTTTTGCCAGAACGAAAACTGTAAGGCCGAGGCGAGTAATTGCCTCGCGTTCCACCGGTCGGCGGTAATGGTGATCCTGCGTGACATGAACTTGCACGCCATCGTCAACGGCCCGCTGAAAAAGCTCAAGATCAGTAGCGCCCTTGGCATAGTCCGTAACATGAACAACTTCATCGCCATCCGCAGCGACAAGGGCATTTAGTGCCCTTGCAAGGGCCGGCGGAAGGTTTTCATCAATCTGCGCCTTCAAGGCGCTGCTACCTGCTGTTCAAATGCTGCGGCTTTGCGAACCTCAGTGACCGAGATTTCATATAAGCGCGCGACTCGATTCATGTTGCCGCCTTCTGCCTTCACCGCGTCGGCAATAGCAATGGTCGGCACACCAGAGCCGGTGAGGATAGGGTGACCAAAACTGCGGTCTGGATCGAGCACAATGGTTCTTGAGCGTGCAACCGGAAACCATCTCGCCGCCTCGTCATCAATGTTCAATTCAACGCCTTCGCGCAACGATGGCCCGATAACTTTGGCCATCACGTTTTGGCGCTTAACGACATCAACTAGCGCCTTGTCGCCATTGTCGTCCAGCATCTCCATGAATATACGTCGCCCGTCCGTCTTGAATGCCGTACTGGTAAATGGATACCCATTTCCAAGTCGCTCACGGAGCTCTTCGACGGTGCGGCGGATCAATGTTAAGGGAACACCAACAGTGACGAACATACGAATAAATCGAAGTTCAATAAGGTCACGGAAGCCGATCCCATCGATGTCAACGTCAGCAAGCTGAGACCTCCAAAGTGGGTCGTACTCGTGCCGTTCCCCTCCCCGGGTAGTTGAATAACCCTGCATCCATCGGCGCAGATCTCGGGATTCCGCGCCGATAAAGCGCGCAGCGTCGGCGAACGAGTAGATGCCTACACCGAAAGTACCTTGCGATTGAACTGGAACGCCCATGTCAAAGAGTCTAACGAATAGCGGGGATGGCTGTAAGCGGCGGTCTACCCATACTCGGGTAAGCGGTTCGCAGACGCTGCGACAGCGATTTCTCATCTGGGAGTGCGACCGCCTTGGAGTAGGGATTCGATCCTGCGCTTAGAGCGTGCAGTAGGATTAGGCACGCCGGCATGGAGCGGGGAGCTCATGGCATTCAACCTACGCAATCCGCTGCGAAGTAACTGATGCACACGATACTAACGCGGCTCATCAGCTCCCTATTCCCCGGCCAGCTGAACTGCTTGCTCATATTGCCGAGGCGAAGGACTTGATTGACAAGGCTGATACGCGACGTAAGGCGTATGAGAAAGAGCGTGCGAACAAAAATAAGGCCCGCAAGGCGCCATTCGCGTAGGCCTGAACCTGACGAGGACCCACTGACACGGAGGCGATACCCACCCATCTCTCTGTGGAGGCTGGGAGAGCGCTCACGATTGTTAGCGTGCTGAGGTGGGTCGGCGAGAGAGGAAACTAGGTATACCAACTGGCGATTTGATGGTTGCTCCCCATAAGCCACTCCCAAGTCGGATCCACCCAAACTCGCACTTGGTTTCTGCCCACAAAAAACCCGCCACGCGGGCGGGTCTTCTTAACGTGCTTATTCCTGACGCAAGTCTGGTGGCTATGGGTGGACTCGAACCACCGACCCCAGCATTATGAGTGCTGTGCTCTAACCGGCTGAGCTACATAGCCGTACAGGAACCGCACATTTTTCAGGTTCGGGGGCTTTCTGTCAATCTGGTGGGGCGTGCTTGTGGGCCGGTCCCGGCCGTGGCACAGTCGGAGCCAGTAGATATTCAGGAGTCCGCATCGTGATCGATCCGGACGGTTATCGACCGAATGTCGGCATCGTGTTGATGCGCCCGGACGGCCGGGTGTTCTGGGCGCGTCGGGTGCGCCGGGACGGCTGGCAGTTCCCGCAGGGCGGGATGAACACCGACGAGACGCCGGTCGAGGCCATGTATCGAGAATTGCGCGAAGAAACCGGCCTGTTGCCCGAACATGTCGAGGTTCTAGGCGCCACCCCTGGCTGGCTGCGCTACCGGCTGCCGCACCGTGCCGTCCGCCGTAATGAGCGCCAGGTCTGCATCGGCCAGAAGCAGGTCTGGTTCCTGCTGCGGCTGGTCGGCGACGAGACCCATCTGCGCCTGGACGCCACCGACACCCCGGAATTCGACCATTGGCGGTGGGTGGATTTCTGGTACCCCATTGAGCACGTGGTCATGTTCAAGCGCACGGTCTATGTCCGCGCGCTGGGCCATCTGGCGCCGTTCGCGCGCCGGGTCGCCGGGCCACAGGCGGTGCCGCAGGTCCTGCACGACCCCTGGTTGTCCGACGGTACCCGGCGCTCCCGCCCGCGCAACCGCTCCCTGCGTAAATGCGGACAGGGCGGCGAAACCGGCAATAATTGACAATCATTCTCATTCACGGTGGAATAGGCACCGGGCCATTGGGGCCTGTAGGAACCGAGCCACCGTGTACGTCTGCATCTGCAATGGCGTGACCGATCACCAGATCCGCGAAGCCGCCGCCAACGGCGTGCGCACTGTCGCCGAACTGACCATGCGCACCGGTTGCGGTGCCAGCTGTGGCAGTTGCATCGACACCGCGGTCGCCTTGCTGGACAGCGTCCATGGGCATGAGGGCGAGCGGCAGTCTCTGCTTCCGATTCTTTCGCTTTCGCACGCGGCTTGAGGGTTTGGTATTTTGCTTTGAGTTGGGAAGGCAGAGCAAAAGCAAAAGCAAAAGCAAATCCCCCTCAGTCCCCCTTTGATAAAGGGGGAGGTACTGCGAGAGCCTTTGCCCGCTTCCCGCTTCCCGCTTCCCGCTTCCCGCTTCCCGCTTCCCGCTTCCCGCT
>CBFGZY010000061.1:0-24383 GCA_965653375.1 uncultured Pseudoxanthomonas sp. | reverse complement strand
TCCCGCCTCCCCGCTCCGCACCCCAGATGAACACGATTCGCGTTACGTCATGGCGCGGGCAAAGCCGCTAGGCTTTGTTATCCCACGTACGACGGAGACGGCCATGAAGGGCGACGCGAAGGTCATCGAGTTTCTCAACAAGGCGCTCTATAACGAGCTGACCGCCATCAATCAGTATTTTCTGCACGCCAAGATGCTGAAGAACTGGGGGCTGAAGGAACTGGCCGAACACGAATACAAGGAATCCATCGACGAGATGAAGCATGCGGACAAGTTGTCCGAGCGCATCTTGTTCCTTGATGGTTTGCCGAACTTCCAGGCGCTGGGCAAGTTGCGTATCGGCGAAAACCCGCGCGAAGTGCTGGAGTGCGATCTGGCGCTGGAATACGAAGCGCTGCCGGTGCTGCGCGAAGCCATCCAGCATGCCGAATCGGTTTCGGACTATGTCAGCCGTCAGTTGTTCTCCGACATCCTGGATTCGGAAGAAGAACATATCGACTGGCTGGAAACCCAGCTGTCGGTGATCGACCGTATCGGCGAACAGAATTACCTGCTGACGAAACTCGAAGACGAGTGAGTCATCCCCTGGGCCGCCAACGGGCGACCCAACTGTTGCGCGGCATAGCCTTGCAGCGCCAAGCGCGCACGCGCGTACTCGGCGATGACCAGCGCGACCGCCACGGCGGGGCGCTCCAGCTTTCTTGCACGCGCACCCAGTTCCACGCGCTTGGCCGCGGCCGATAGCGCCATGGCGCCGACATTGGCGCTGGACGATTTAAGCGTATGCGCAGCATCGCGCATGACGTCCAGGTCCGGAACCGCGGCGCCTTTCTCCAGTGCGGAAATCAGGCGCGGTGCGTCTTCCAGGAACAAGGCGATGATGCGCGCCGTTTCGTCGCCGGCGATTTCGCGCAACTCTTCCAACAGGCTCTGGTCCAGCACCGGAAAACTCGGTGATGGCGGCCGCGCCGTGGCCATCGCCGGAGCCGCCGCGGGCGCTTCGGCGACCGGTGCATTGCGCAACGCGAACTTCATCAGGTTCGGCAGCCAGCGGTGCAGGCAGCTTTCCAACTGCTCGCGCGAAACCGGCTTGGCCAGGTAGTCATCCATGCCGGCGTCCAAGCAACGCTGGCGGTCGCCGGCCATGGCGTTGGCGGTCATCGCCACGATGGGAAGCCGGCGGCTGGCGTCCTGTTCGGCCTCGCGCTCGCGCCAGCGCCGGGTGGCGGCATAACCATCCAGCACCGGCATCTGGCAATCCATGAACACCAGGTCGAACGGCTCGGCCACCATCCGCTTCAACGCCACTTCGCCGTCGGGTGCGGTTTCGCATTCGAAGCCCAGCGCCAACAACAATTTTTGCGCGACCAGCAAATTGACCGGGTTGTCTTCGACCAACAACAGGCGCGGACTGGCGGGCGACCGCGAGGCGGCTTCCGCATCGGCGATCGCTTTTTGCAGCGACTCGGGCGCTGGCATCGCGATGGGATCGGCGTCCAACTCGGCGGCAGGGAAGATATCGTCGATCGTGGGCGCTTCCGGTACGGCTTGTCCTGCTTCGGGCTGCGCTCCCAGCAGTGATGCGCGCAAGTCCGCATCCGGTGCCTGGCGTGGCAGCAGCGTGCTGCCAGGATGAAGCTCCGCCGGCACCACGTCGTCGCCATACAGCCAGATCAGGCGCAGGGCATCGGGATCGGAGCGGCGCGACATCGCGCGATGCAGTGCGCGTGCGGTGCTGCGTATGCCACCCGCATCCGCCAGCACCGCCATGTAGTCGTATCGGCCGTGCTCGCTGGCCAGGCGCAAACGGTCGAGCGCTTCCTGCGTGGTTTCCACCGCGGTGGCGTGCATGCCCCAGTTGGCGACCAGCATCGAAAGACGCTGGCGCAAACGCGTATCCGGGGACACGATCAACACCCGCGCGTGATCCAGCGTGCCGTCGTTGCGCGGGCGCAGATCGCCGATGACTTTCATCAGCGGCACTTCGAACCAGAACGACGAACCGCGCCCGACTTCCGACACCACATCGATACGCCCGCCCATCAGATCGACGATGCGTTTGCAGATAGCCAGGCCCAAACCGGTGCCGCCATAGATGCGCGTGGTGGAAGCGTCGGCTTGTGTGAAGGAATGGAACAAGCGGCTGCGTGTTTCGTCGTCGATACCGATGCCGGTATCCCGCACTTCGAAGCGCAGCAGGTGCTGTGCAGCGGTTTCGCCCAGGCGGCGAACCACCAACGTTATCGAGCCCCGGTCGGTGAACTTGATGGCGTTACCCACCAGATTGGTGAGCACCTGCCGCAAGCGCACCGGATCGCCGCGCACCGGCAGTCGGACAGAAGGGTCCAACTGCAAGCTGAGCCGCAGGCCTTTGTTCTCCGCTGGCCGGTGCATCAGCTGCAACACCCCGTCCAGCAACTCCCGCAGATTGAAGCCGGTGATTTCCAGTTCCAACTTGTTGGCTTCCAACTTGGAGTAGTCGAGGATGTCGTCGACGATGCGTAGCAGCTGGTGCGAAGAAGCGCTGGCGGTATTCAGCATCTCGCGCTGATCGGGCGCCAGCGACGCACGCGACAGCATGTCGAGCATCGGCACGATGCCGTTCAAGGGCGTGCGGATTTCGTGGCTCATGGTGGCCAGGAATTCGCCCTTGGCCATCGCCGCCGCTTCGGCCGCCTGCTTGGCTTTCAACAGGTCCTGTTCCAAGCGGTCATGGCGCTGCAGTTCGCGGCGCAGATTGTCGCGTTCGGATTCGGCGATGGCGGCGCGCGCCTCCACGCCCATCTGCCTGCGGCTGAGGCCGCGCGCGCCGAATGCGGAGATAAGCGCCAGCAGCGCCGTCAGCGCGCCGCCAGCGAGCACCAGCAAGTCCCAGGGTCCGTCGATCCCGGTGTAGCGCAGTAGCAGAAATACCAGCGTGGCGGCGGCCGCCAGCAGCGCCAACCAAGGGGCGATCAGGCTGCGCCCGCGGGCCGGCATGGTTACAGCACCGCGTTCTGGAAATCGAAACCGAGTTCGGTGCCGACGGCTTGCACCAGATTGCCCTGGATAAAGTCGACACCGCCCATCCACATCGCGGCTGCCGCCTGCGGTTCTTCGATCTGTTGGCCGATCACCTGCAAACCTTGCCGGTGGGCCTGGTCGATCACGCTGCGCAGCTGGTCACGCAGCGTGGGATCGGTATGCGCCTCGGCGAAACGGCTGGACACCCGCAAAAAACCCAATGGCAATTGGGTCAGCAAGGCATCCGCTTCGCGTCCGGGTTCGAACTGGCTCAGGCAGAACTGCACACCCGCCGGCATGACCTCTTGGCAGAACTGGCGCAAGGTGACGGTATGCACCAACGCATCGGCCAGGCGCAGGTCGATCACCAGCGAGGTGCCTTCGATACCGCGCGCGGCCAGCGTATCCAGTAGCCATTTCGCGTGCGTGTCGCGCGCCAGCGAACGCGGCGATTGCGATACGAACAAACGCAGCGAAGGACCGGTCGCCTGACGTTCGGCCAGGACGAAAAGCGCGTGTTCCAGCACCCAATGATCGATCTGCGCGATACCGCCGGCCGATTCGGCAGCCGGGATCACCTGCGAGGCCGGCAACAGCGACCCGTCCGGCTGGCGCATCCGCAACAGCACTTGGTATTGCGCTTGCCCGCTGCCCGCGACGGCCACGATGGGTTGGTAAGCCAGTTCGAACTGGCCATCCTCCAGCGAAATGAGCGGGCTGTCTTCGGCGATCTGCGCGGGTTCGTAGGCGGCGATGTTCGATGACTTCAATCGCGCTTGCAGCACCGCACGCTCGGTGGCTTCCAAGGCGCTTCCGGCATCGGCGAAACCCTGCGCCAGCGCGGTATAGCCGATCGAGCCATGCAGGTTGAGCGATTCGTTTTCGCGGACTTGGAAAGCGTGCGTCGTCAGCCCATCGCGCAACCGTTGCGCGTGTTGATCCAACTGGGCTTCGTCCACGCCATTGGCGAACACGAGAAAACTGTTGTCGTTGAGACGCGCCACCGGATAAGGATCGGCCACTGCCGCCAGCCGGCGGCCGGCCTGATTCATCAGGTGCTCGAAACAAGCGTAGCCGTAGCGTTCGCGCAGGCTGAGCGCGCTGCTGATTTCCAGAAAGTACAAACCGCCTTGCGAATGTTGCTGCAAAGCTTCGGAAAGCCGCTGCAGTACAGAGGTCCGCGTCGGCAATCCGGTTTCGGTATTGACCGGATGGCGGGGCGCCGTCGGCAGGCTGCGCTGGCGCGCACGCTGGATGCGGTTGGAAACAGCGGCGATCAAATGGCGCGGACGGATCGGTTTATTGAGGAAATCGTCGGCACCGCTTTCCAGTACTTCGAACTGCCGTTCCGGATCCGGATCGCCGGTCAGGAAGACGATGGGCAGGTGCAGGTATTCGGGCTGCTGACGGATGAGCATGGTCAGGCTTTTGCCGTCCTGGCCCGGCATGTGCAGATCCATCAGCACCAGATCCGGCTTGAAGCGGCGCAACGTATCCATCATGCCGTCGGACCGCATCTGCACTTCGGCCTGCATGCCGGCGCCGTGCAGCACGCTTTGGGCGAACAATGCCTGTCCGCGATCGTCTTCGACGATCAGGATGCGGTACGGCGTTTCCTTGCCCGTGCGCGAATCGCCGTCTTCAGCAGAAGCTGGCGTGGCGGAAGGCTGTCCGGCTTTGGCGGAGGGGCGTGAAGGAGGAAGGGCGGCCATCAAGGAAGGTCGGCTCGGCTTCGCTGCGCTGGGTTGCGCGGCAGGCGGCGGCATCGACGGCTCATTGGCGGGCGCCCCGTGGTTGCCAGCCTGGTTCACTTCGAACTGGATCAGTGAGCCTTCGATCGCAGGAATAGCCGACGGCTTGCCGGCGGGCGGATCCGCGAGCACGTCGACCGTGGGTGACTCGATGACGGGCTTCTCGATAGCAACCGCATCAACGGCAGGCTGTCCGACAGCGGGTTCTCCGACAACAGATTCTTCGATCGCGGGCGCATCGCCAGTCCAGCGCCGCCAATAGTGCGGCGGCGGAGATTCCGCTCGCAATCGCGAACGGGAAGGCTCACCCGATGAGCGGGAGGTCGAATCGATGGCAGACATCAGGCTTCCCCAAGCTGAGCCCCATTATGCGGTGAAGTTCACATACATGGGCGGGCGTACGGTCGATTTATGACAGATCGGTTTCATGGCGAGGGCGCGCTCGCTCCAGACGGCCGCAGCAGGCGTCCAAGCCCGCGCGACAACTTGCGCCAGACCCACCACACCAGCAGCGCCACCAATAGCGATACGCCCACCACTATCGATAACGCAAACCAGGGGTAGGTAAAGGCCAACGACAGGCCGCCGACCACGACAACGTCTTCGGTGACCGACGCCGTCCAGTTGCTGACCGGCTCCGGGGACGTATTCAACAAGGCCCGCGAACCGCTTTTCAGCAGGTGGCTGGTCAGCGCCACGCCAGCGCCGGCGGCCAGCGCGCCACCGCTCAAATTGCCGTCCGGCGACAGGGTGGCGGCGGCCAGAAATGCCCCGGCCGGCACCCGGGCCAAGGTCTGCAGCAGGTCCCAGCCGGAATCCACGCCAGGAATCTTGTCGGCGAAAAACTCGGTCAGCGCCAACGCTCCGGAGGTGCCCAGCACCCACCAGGATTGTGTGACTTGCAGCGCAGGCGGCAGGTCCAGCCAGCCCAGGGCGCCCGCCAGTCCCAGACCAAAAACGGTCAGGTAGACGCGAATACCCGCCATCCATGCCAACAGTATCCCAATTACAAAAAGATGTGCTTCGGACATCTCCAGGATTCCCTATAGACTTGAAGGCTCTGTCGGACCCACGAGTATAGGCCCCCTTTCTGTTTGCTGCCCAAGCAAGCAGGGACGCTTCTTAATGAGCGCGCATCCCCCATCCCACTTCAGGATCGTCCCGCGACAGCCTTCGCGGCGGCGGTTCGCGCTGATCTTGGTCGTCCTGGCCTGGGGCCTGTCGGTGGCGGCTGCCTGGGTGTTGGCCACTTATACCGCCGCACCGCGCCTGTCGTACGCCGAGGAGCGCCTTCAGCAGGTGAAAAAGCAGCTTGCCGAGCATAAGGACCGGCTGCGAACGGTAAGTCAACGCGAGGCGACGCTGGCGGTATCCGACCGCATCAGTCGCGCCGCCAACACCGAGGTTCAAGCCACGCTGGCCGAGCGCGACGAAGAGATCGCCGGCCTGCGCGCCGATGTCGCCTTCTACGAGCGGCTGGTGGGTTCCACCAGCGAGCGCAAGGGGCTGAGCGTGCACTTGGCCGAATTTGAAGCGAACCAGGGCGGTACCTGGCGCTATCGGATCATGTTGACGCAGACGCTCAATCGCGCCGCGGTCAGCCAGGGGCAAATGCGCTTCTTTGTGGAAGGCATTCGCGACGGCCACCTAGCGACGGTCAACTGGGACGAGCTGCACCAGAAACCGAGCGCAGCCGGCCAGGATTATTCGTTCCGTTATTTCCAGCAGCTGGACGGCAACGTCATGCTGCCGCGCGATTTCACTCCGCAACGCGTCAAGGTGACGCTGCGCGGCGAGGATGTGGCGGTGGAACAAGCATTCGATTGGAAACTCGCTACCTCATCCGGAGGCAAATAAACATGTTCAAGAATAAACCCACGCGCGCCGACGTCGGCGCCATCGACACGCTGATCGGTCCGCAGGTAACGCTGCGCGGCGATCTGATTTTCAGCGGCGGCCTGTATGTGGAAGGCCATATCCAGGGCAAGATCGTGGCCCAGGATGGCGAGCGCGCGGTAATCACGCTGGCCGAGCAAGGCAGCATCGAAGGTGAAGTGCGCGCACCGGTGGTGGTGATCAACGGCCGCCTGGTCGGCGACGTCTACGCCGAAGAACGCATCGAACTGGCCGCCAAGGCGCGCGTGCAGGGCAACCTGTACTACAAGGTCGTGGAAATGAGTGCCGGCGCGCAACTGACCGGCCGCCTGATCCACGCCGACGCCCTGCAGGCCGCCGCCGGAAACGACGCCGAAGCTGAAGAGCTGGCGATCGCGCGCGCCTAAAGATGGGATGAAGGCTGCGGTGGCGCTAGTCGCCGGGCAGTCTGGCCCGCCGCGAGCAGAAGAACAGCCCGTCCCACAACGAATCCCCGTTGTAGGAGCGACGTGAGTCGCGATGTTGGTGCTTCCGGTCGCGACTTACGTCGCACCCACAGGGTAAGTCCAGGGAACCGGTAAGGCGCCTGTTCAGAGCGCCCTTAGGAAGTGGGGCTACGGGTCAACCCTCTCTCGACAACGAATCTCCGTTGTAGGAGCGACGTGAGTCGCGATGTTGATGCTCCCGGTCGCGACTTACGTCGCTCCTACAGAGGCAGGTCCAGGGAGCCGGTAAGGCATCTGTTCAGAGCTACCCCTAGAAAGCGGGCTGGATCAACCCTCTCTCGACAGCGAATCTCCGTTGTGGGAGCGACGTAAGTCGCGACGTTGGTGCTTCCGGTCGCGACTTACGTCGCTCCTACAGGGTAAGTCTAGGGAACCCCCTAACGCGTTCTGTTCAGAGCGCCCTTAGAAAGCCCGGGCTATGCTGCCGGGCTATGGATCAATCCTCTCCCGACAAGCCCGGCCCGCTGCCGCTCAGGCGTTATGCGGTGATCGCGCTGGTCGCGCTTTCGTTGCTGTTTGGCGCATGGGGCCTGTGGCAAGTATTCACCACCACGCAAGGCGAGCTGCCTTCGGCGGCGCAATCGCGTGGTCAGCAGCGCCGTATCGATGAGCTGGAGCAGCGTGCCGCCACCCTGGCGCGTTCGGACCAGATCAGCCGCGATGCCAACCGCGACCTGCAGGGCACCTTGGCCGAACGCGACGAAGAAATCGCCGGTTTGCGCGCCGACGTGGCGTTCTACGAGCGTTTCGTGGGCGCTACCGCGCAGCGCCGCGGCTTGGCGGTGCACGAGCTCAAAGTGCAGCCGCAAACCGACCAGGCCTGGCATTTCACCGTCACCCTGACCCAGAACCTTAACCGTGGCGCGGTCAACGCGGGACGGCTGCTGGTATCGGTGGAAGGCACCCGCCACGGCAAGCTGCAACGCCTGGGCTGGTCCGATCTGCGGCAACAGGCCGGCGCGCCGGGCCTGCCGTACTCGTTCAAGTATTTCCAGCAGGTGGAAGGCGACCTGGTATTGCCGCCGGACTTCCAGCCGGTGCGCGTAGCGGTGCGATTGACGCCGCAGAGCGGCGCCGCCGTGGAACAGTCCTTCACCTGGGCCGCGGCCACCGGGAAAGACGGCGCCCTGGGCGCGTCCGGCTTGAACTAGCCCCGATCAGCCCCCATGCTTCGGCCATGAGCACCTTCGTTTCTCTTCCCGGCGCATCCCCCGCGCCCGACTACCAATCGATCGATCGCCCGCTGAACTTCAGCACGGCGGCGGCGGCGAAAGTGCGTGAACTGGTCCAGGAAGAGGGCAATGAAGCACTGGCCCTTCGCGTTTACATCCAGGGCGGCGGTTGTTCCGGTTTCCAGTACGGTTTCGAGTTCGACGAGAACCGCGCCGAGGATGATCTTGCCGTGGATACCGACGGCGTGACCCTGCTGGTGGATCCGCTGAGCCTGCAGTATCTGATGGGCGCGGAAGTGGACTACGCCGAAAGCCTGCAGGGCGCGCAGTTCGTGATCCGCAATCCCAACGCCAAGACCACCTGCGGCTGCGGCAGCAGTTTCAGCATGTAAGCACTACTGCGTGTCCGGCAACGCCTTGTCTGAGCCTGCGCTTTCCGGTTTTGCCTTCGCGGGCAATACGCTGGACCGCGCGGATGGGCTGCGAGAGGATACCGACGCACTGGCCGGTCTTTGGCCGCAAGCACGCATCCTATTGATCGACGCCGAAGGCAACGCCTACACCGATGCCGCGGGCCGGTTGTTGGCGCCTACCGGCGCCGAACTTGGCGGCGGTCCCGGCACCGCGATTTTCTTGGGTCTTAAAGACGGCACCGCGTGGTTCGCGATCGATGCGACCCACGTGGCTTTCATCGCACCGGAGCGCATCGACCTGCGTCGTGCAGCGGCGGCATGGCCGGAATTCGAAGCGGGCGTCTTCGCCATGGCCCGCGCGTTGCTGCACTGGCATTCGCGTACACGCTACTGCGGCATCTGCGGCGGCGACATCGGCTTTTTCCGTGCAGGCTATCTGGCCCGTTGCACACGCTGCGGCGCGGAACATTATCCGCGCACCGATCCGGCGGTGATCGTCGCGGTCAGCGACGGCGAACGTTTGTTGCTGGGTCGACAGGCTTCGTGGCCGGCGCGTCGTTATTCGGTGCTCGCGGGGTTTGTCGAACCGGGCGAAACCTTGGAGCAGACGGTCGTCCGCGAAGTATTCGAGGAAGCGCGCGTCCGCGTCCGTCAGTGCCGTTACCTGGCGGCACAGCCGTGGCCCTTTCCCGGCGCGCTGATGTTGGGTTTCACCGCCGAAGCCGAACCCGACGAACCGCAAGTCGATGGCGAACTGGAAGACGCGCGCTGGTTCACCGTGGATGAAATCGGCGCCGCACGCCAACGCCACGGCCAGGACGATGGCGATGGCCTGCTGCTGTCGCCGTCCATTTCGATCGCGCGCTCGCTGATCGAATACTGGTATGCGGGAATGATGGCGCGGTCCAAAGCGTGACGCCCCTCGATGGGGCAGCGCAGCAAGCGCCCACCACGCAAGAACCAATCATTAACGTTCAATCAAGCTAAAATCGCGCGACGGAGGGAAGCCGCATGTCCATCACTTTGGTTGCCGTGGTCGTCGCGTTGGTGCTGGGCCATGTGGCGCCAAGCCTGACGACGTCCGCACGGCAGTTCCACTGGTACGAGCACTGGCTGCAATGGCTCAGTGATCATTTCGCGGAAGGCAGCTTCTGGCGCGGTCGTTACGGTATCGCTATCGCGTTGTTGCCGCCGCTGTTGCTGGTAGGCCTGCTGCAATGGGCGCTGCGTGAGCCGCTGTTCGGTTTGATCGGCCTGCTGTTCGGCATCGCCGTGCTTGTCTACGCCTGGGGACCGCGCGACCTGGATGTGGATGTCGAAGCCGTTATCGATGCCGGCGATTCGCAGACGCGTCGTGATGCGATTGCCCGCTTGCAGCCGCAGGATGAGCCGGTCACTTCAGCTCTGGATGGGCCGGCGCTGGTCGAGGCAGTATTCCGCAGTGCGCTGCGCCGCTGGTTCGGCGTGCTTTTCTGGTTCTTGCTGCTCGGTCCGGTGGGCGGATTGTTTTATCGCTTGGTGGCGCTGGCGGGCGAGGGCGAGTTCGCCCGACGCTTACCGTCCGGGACATTGGCGGGCGTACGCAGCCTGCTGGGTTTGCTCGATTGGCCGGTGGCGCAGTTGATGACGCTGGCCATGGCGCTGGTGGGTAATTTCGACACGGTCTTCAATGCCTGGCGCACGGCGGGAGGCAACCGGTGGCAGTGGGATTCCGAGTTCCTGGGCCAGGCGGCGCGCGCCAGCGTGAAAAGCGAACTGGCGGAAGAAGCCGAGGAATATGCCGAAGAAGGCATGGTGCAGACCATGCGTGAACTGCCCGAGCTGCGCGATGCCATGAGCCTGGTATGGCGCATCCTGCTGCTGTGGCTGGCAGTGCTGGCGTTGTTCGTGATCGCGGGCTGGGTGAGCTGACGCCTTCGGCGTAGTCAGTTTCAGCTACTGAAAAACGGCTGGAGCGCCCCTCGCTTGAACGAGCGAGGGACACTCCTGCGAATGGGTCGCAAACTTACTGCTGCATCGCAGCCATGCCGCCCATCGCGAAGATGAAGATCAGATAGAGCACGGCCACCGAAGCGCCCAGGATCGCCGACCACATCGCCCACTTCTTTGCTTTGTCGGAAGCTTCCTGCGCACCTTGCACGTCACCGGCGGCGAGCTTGCCATTGACCTGGGCAGCGAAGACGATCGAGACGATGCCCAAGGGCAGACAGCAGAACAGCGTGGACAAAATGGCCCAGACGAGATTGTTGGGTACGTAGGTTTGACTTGTATTCAAGTGAAAGCTCCTCGCGGTGGTTGGTGTGTTACGGGAAAAAACGGATCGCTGCAGCAAATGCTTTGCGCGCTTGCGTCAGCCGGGGGCCAATAACGTGAAAGGAAACCACGGCAGATTGCGTGCGATCCAATACGTGGGAAGTACCACCAGCCAAAGTTTTGGTTCTGTCAGCAGGTTCATCAGCGGCTCCAGGATGCGCGGCCTCCATCCGTAGAAGCCTGCGATCATCAGAGGAACGATGGGTATCAACAGCACGGCCAGCGGATTCATCGAGAACGCGCCGAGCACATCGCCATGCACCAGCGCATGCAGCGCACGGGTCAGACCACAGCCGATGCAGTAGTAGCCGGTGAGGGCGCGGAACATGCAGGCCGGGAATGGGTTGCCCGGCGCATTGGGGTCGAAATTCAAAAGCAGCCAAACGCCTACCGGAGCTGCGATCGCAGCCCCTGCCACTAAGATATAGGCTGGATATCTGGCGGCCGACACGTCAGCTTGCTTGTTCCATCTGCCGGCGGAATTCTTCCATGTATTCCATGTAAGCGTCGGGTCCTACGGCGATGAACCAGATAACGGCTACCACGACGGCGAAAATCATGATGCCGGTAGTGACCCAGTTCCAAATCTTCGCGTTTCTCGAAGCTTGCTGCGCGCCGGCGATATCGCCGCGGTTGAGCTTGCCATTCACCTGGGTGGAGAAAACGATTGCGACAACGCCGGTGATGATCGCGGGAAAGCTGAGGCAGCTCAGGCAGCAGATGATCACCGAGCCGATTGTCGACAAGATCGACCACACCATATAGGTCGGAATGCTGCCTGGTGCATCGTTGGGCAGTGGAGGGGTGGTGCTCATCGGGTATCTCCTTGTCTTTTCGTGGGATAAAGGCCGCGATTGCGGACTACATCTGGCTACTCATTCCGCCCAATACCGCGAGGCCGCCGAAGAATACAAACCAGACGACTACCAGTATCGGTAGCGACACGGCCGACCAGAGCGCCCATAGCCCGGCCTTGCGGGAGGCTTCGCGTGCGCCGGCGATATCGCCCGCAGCCCGCTTGCCGTCCACTTGGGCGGCATAGACGATGGAGACAATGCCAAGCGGAAGGCAGCAGAACAGCGTGCTGAGAATGGCCCAGACCAATTGGTTAGGCACATACTCACTGGAGCCTTGCGGCAGCGGCGGCATTGAACTCATTCCGGATTTCCCCATGCGGACGTGAGGTGGAGCCGCCACAAGCGAACTGCGGCCATCTGACGAATCCCCCGGCGCTAGCGTAACCGAGCGGCCGCGCGGGAGGAAGCGTCAGGCATCGCTGCCGCGTAGTTCGCGCACCTGCGATTCCAGCATTTCCGCGTCCGCCACCGCGCCATCCACGGGTGGTCCGGCCACAACTTCCACATGTGCCCGGAACCGACGGGGGACACGCATCCGCCCCATGCGGGTGTCGCGGCGGCTCCACATGCTGCTCCACATGCCTTTGAGGGCCATCGGCACGACCGGCACGGGGCGGTTCTCCAGAATGCGCTCCACACCGGATTTGAAAGCCGCTATCTCGCCATCCTTGGTAAGCGCACCTTCCGGAAAGATGCCGACGATGCCGCCATCGGCCAGCGCGGCGTCTATTTCCTCGAATGCGCGCCGCATCAGTTCCGGATTTTCCTTGGCGCCGGCAATGGGGATCGCCTTGGCGGTGCGAAAAATCCAACTCATTACGGGAATATTGAAGATCTTGTAATACATCACGAAGCGCACCGGTCGCGGCACGCTGGCGGACAGGATCAACGCGTCCATGTAGCTGACATGATTGCAGACCAGCAATGCAGGGCCTTCGTCAGGGACATGTTGCTCGATACCGCGAATCCGCAGCCGGTACAGCCCGCGCACCAGCACCCAGCTGAGAAAGCGCATCAGGAACTCGGGCACGATGGTGAAGATGTAAATCGCCACCACGGCGTTCGCGATGGCCAGGCCCAGGAACACCTGCGGGATCGTCCAGCCCAGCACGCGCTGCACGAACAGACCGATACCTGCCGCCGCCACGATGAACAACGCGTTCTGGATGTTCATGCCGGCAATCACGCGCGACATTTCCTCGCGCGGTGTACGGCTCTGGATCAACGCGAACAGCGGCACCACGAAGAATCCCGCGAACAGGCCGATGCCCAGCAAGTCGACGATGATGCGCGTGCTGCCAGGAGCGGACAGGAAGCTGCCCACAGTCAAGCCACGCAATGGTGGCAAACCGCTGCGGGCAAAGTACAGATCCAGCAGGAACGCACTCATGCCGAATGCGCCCAGCGGAACCAGGCCGATTTCCACCGTGCGCGCGGAGAATTTCTCGCATAGCAGCGAGCCCACGCCGGTGCCGACGGAAAACAGTGCAAGCCCGAAGATGTAGATGGTCGTGTCTTGCGGGAGCGCGCCCAGGTGCAGTTCGGCGTATGCCGGCAACTGCGAGGTCAGCATGGTGCCGAAGAACCAGAACCATGAAACGCCAAGCACCGCATTGCGGACGGCCAGTTGCTTGCGGGTGAGCCGCCAGATGGCGAGCGATTCCGGAATCGGGTTCCAATTGATCTTCAGGTCCGGCGCACCGGCATCTACGCTGGGAATCAGCCGCGACAAAAGATTGCCGGCGATGGCGAGGACGATAATCGCGGTGGCCGCTACCACCGGTCCGTGCGTGCCGGCCAGGGTGAATATTAGTCCGCCGAAAATCATGCCGACCAGGATCGAGATCGACGTGCCCATCTCGACCAGGCCATTGCCGCCGGTCAGTTCTTCGGGCTTCAACACGGAGGGAAGGATGGAATATTTCACCGGGCCAAACAGTGTGGACTGCACGCCGGTGCAGAACAGCGCCACTAGCAACACCGTCATGTTCTGCAGCAGGAAGCCGACCGCCGCCAGCGACATGATGGCGATCTCCATCGCGGTGGTGATGCGGATCAGCCGCGACTTTTCCAGCTTCTCGGCGAATTGTCCGGCGATGGACGAGAACAGGAAGTAGGGCAGGATGAAAATGGCTGGCGCCAACATCGCGTACAGGGCTTTGTCTGCCGCGCTGACGGCCATGTAGCCCAGCAAGCCGATGATGGCTTGCCGATAGACGTTGTCATTGAAAGCGCCCAGTGCCTGGACAATGAAATACGGCAGAAACCGCCGTTGTTTGAGCAAGGCAAACTGGCTATGGCTCGACATGCGTCCTCCCTGAGTAGCCGGAGCCGCGCCCCGATAGACCCTCAGTGTGCACGATAGAAGAGCGCACGGTAGCGCGTCTATATGGCAAACAAACGGGCCTCATATCGCGCGACAGCAAAAGCCTGCGCTGGCGTGGCCGCTCCTGCGAACGGCGATTACCTAGCCCGTTCGCGCTCGATCGCACGCCAGCCGATGTCATGGCGGTGAAACTCGCCACGCCAGGAAATGCCGGCGACCACCGAGTACGCGCGCTTTTGCGCGTCGGCCACGCTATCCCCCAGCGCGCAGGCGCACAGGACGCGGCCGCCTGCGGTGACGACGTGTTCGCCTTCCACCCGCGTGCCGGCATGGAAGACCTTGGTGTTCTCCGGCTCCGGCACGTCCCAGGTATTGATGATGTCGCCGGTGCGCGGCGTATCCGGGTAATGCTCGGCGGCCATCACCACCCCGACCGAGGGACGCGGATCCCACTGCGCCTGCACCTCGTGCAGGCGTCCGTCGATGCCGGCGTCCACCAGGTCCAACAAATCGCTTTGCAAGCGCAGCATCACCGGTTGGGTTTCCGGGTCGCCGAAGCGGACGTTGAACTCGATAACCTTGGGTGCACCCGAAGCGTCGATCATCAGGCCGGCATAAAGAAAACCGGTGAAAGGCACGCCATCGGCGATCATGCCCTGGATGGTGGGTTCCACCACCTCGCGCATCACCCGCGCATGAACCTCCGCCGTCACCACCGGTGCCGGCGAATACGCGCCCATTCCGCCGGTATTCGGGCCGGTGTCGCCGTCGCCGACACGCTTATGGTCTTGCGAGGTCGCCATCGGCAGTGCGGTCTTGCCATCCACCATGCTGATGAAACTGGCTTCTTCCCCTTCCAGGAATTCCTCGACCACCACGCGCGCGCCCGCGTCGCCGAATGCGTTACCGGACAGCATGTCGCGTACCGCGGCTTCGGCTTCTTCCAGCGTCATCGCCACGATGACGCCCTTGCCGGCGGCCAGCCCGTCGGCCTTGATCACGATGGGCGCACCGTTGGCGCGCACATAAGCAAGCGCCTGATCCACCTCGGTGAACACCGAATAGAACGCAGTGGGAATACCGTGGCGCGCCAGGAAATCCTTGGCGAAGGCTTTGCTGCCTTCCAACTGCGCGGCTGCCGCGGTGGGGCCGAAGATGCGCAGGCCGGCCTCGCGGAAACGATCGACGACACCGGCGACCAGCGGGACTTCCGGTCCCACGACCGTCACCGCTACGTCTTCGCGCTGCACCAAAGCAAGCAGACCGGCGATGTCCGTCACCTTGATATCGACGTTGCGGCACTTGTCCTCGTTGGCCGTGCCGGCATTGCCGGGCGCCACCAGCACTTCGTCCACACGCGGCGACTGCGCCAGTTTCCAGGCCAGCGCGTGCTCGCGGCCGCCGGAACCGATAACGAGGACTTTCATGCCTGCTCCTTGCTCAAATGCCTGATTGCGGACGGAGAATTCTACGTGACGCACCGGTAAGGCGCGACATGGCCGTCTTTGTAGGAGCGACGTGAGTCGCGACGTTGATGTTCCCGGTCGCGACTTACGTCGCTCCTACAAGGGTGGTGGCCATGTCGGCACTTCCCACAAAGCGTGGACAGCCAGCTTGGGATCTTGGCTCTACGAGTAGCGTAGCGGTGATTCGTTACCGCTAAGAGATGGAGAAGGCGGGGTGGTACGCAACCAAGCCTCTTGCCGTACTGCCTTTGAACGGCAATGCCATGAAATATTGCGCAGGCGCGTCCGGGTACACCAGCTCCGGCAAGTGGCCGAAACCGAAGCGTGCGTAGTACTTCGGCTCGCCCAATACCACGCAGCCATGCGCGCGCAACCGCTCCAGTTCGGCCAATCCCGCTTGCACCAGCGCGCTACCGATACCGTGCTTCTGGTCGCCGGGTGCGACTGCCAGTGGCCCCAGTCCATACCAACCCTGGCTGGCATCGCCGGCGGTCACCGGTGAAAAAGCGATGTGTCCGGCAATGCGGCCGTTAATGTCGGCGACCAGCGCCAACGTCAGCGCGTCATCCTTTCGGAGCGCGTCGACGATGCGCCGTTCGATGTTCCCGCCGCCGGGCGCCTGGGCGAAGGCCGCGCCGATGAGATCATCGATCGCGGCATGGTCGGTCTGGGTTTCCGTACGGATCCACATGCTTGCGTTCCACGGCCTTTGCAGGAAGTCTGCCGCAACCCGTGTTACGCCGGCTTCAAATCACACGTCACCGGTCAATGGCGGAAATGACGCACGCCGGTGAACACCATTGCCAGGCCGTGCTCGTCCGCGGCAGCGATGACTTCGTTGTCGCGCATCGATCCGCCGGGCTGGATCACTGCCTTGATGCCCGCCGCCGCCGCCGCGTCGATACCGTCGCGGAAGGGGAAGAAGGCGTCCGAAGCCATCACCGAACCTGGCACCGACAGCTTGGCTTCCTCGGCTTTCAGTGCGGCGATCTTGGCGCTGACCACGCGGCTCATCTGGCCTGCGCCAATGCCGATGCTGCGCTGATCCTTGGCGTAGACGATCGCATTGGATTTGACGAACTTGGCCACGCGCCAGGCGAACAGCAGGTCCGACAATTCGCTCGGTGTCGGTGCGCGCTGCGTCACTACTTTCAGTTCGTCACTGGTCACTTCGCGGTTGTCCGCGGTCTGCATCAGCAGGCCCGAGCCGACGCGCTTGACGTCGGTGATGTTGCGGCCTTCGCCATGCGGGATGCGGATCACGCGGACATTGGGCTTCTTGGCTGCCGCGGACAGCGCGCCTTCCTCGTAGTCCGGCGCAATCAGTACTTCAACGAACTGCCGTTCCAGGATCACTTTTGCGGTCGCCGCGTCCAGCTTGCGGTTGAACGCGATGATGCCGCCGAATGCCGAAGTCGGGTCGGTGGCGTAGGCCAGTTCGTAAGCATCGCCGCAGGCGACGCCTTGGGCCACACCGCAAGGATTGGCATGCTTGACGATGACGCAGGCGGGTTGTTCGAACTGACGCACGCATTCCCATGCGGCATCGGCATCGGCCAGGTTGTTGTAGCTCAGTTCCTTGCCCTGCAGCGACTGGAAAGTCGCAAGCGTGCCGGGCACCGGATACAGGTCGCGGTAGAACGCCGCCTGCTGATGAGGGTTTTCGCCGTAGCGCAGATCCATGACCTTGATGAAATTGCCGTTCTGCTGGGCAGGAAAAACGCTACGAGCGGCGATGGCCTGGGAAGTATCGGTAACGGCGGAAAGATAGTTGCTTATCGCCGCGTCGTACTGCGCTACGCGGTTGAACGCGGCGACCGACAGCTGGAAGCGCGCCTGCGCCGACAATGCACCGTCGTTGGCCTTCAATTCTTCGAGAATGCCAGCGTATTGCGCCGGGTCGGTAGCGACGGCGACGCGGGCAAAATTCTTTGCCGCCGCGCGCAGCATGGCGGGACCGCCGATATCGATGTTCTCCACGGCTTCGTCCAGCGTGCAATCGGCGCGCGCGGTGACGCTTTCGAACGGATACAGATTCAGCACCAGCAGATCGATGGGCGCGATGCCGTATTGCATCATCACCGCGTCATCGGTACCGGCACGGCCGAGCAGTCCGCCGTGTACATTCGGATGCAACGTCTTTACCCGGCCGTCCATGATTTCCGGGAAGCCGGTGACTTCGGAGACATCGCGAACGGTTAGTCCCGCGTCGCGCAAAGCCTTGGCGGTGCCGCCCGTGGACAATAGTTCGACGCCGCGCGCGGACAACGCGTTGGCCAGGTCGATCAGGCCGGTTTTATCGGAAACGGACAGCAGCGCCCGGCGCACGGGCTGGAGATTGACGGTCATGGTGAGGCGAAGCGGAGGGAAGGCGGCAATTATAGCCGGGGGCGCTTGGCCAAGGTTTTTCAGCTTTTCCCGTAGAGCGGAGCTGCGCCTCGCAAATAGCGCCGGGTCAGTGGCAATGAGGCCGCCGCAACGGCAGGTGGCAGTGAATAGCCACGATGCGCTTCTCGTAGAGCTTGTTTAAATTCCCTTTGGGGCTCCGCTGCTGTGTTCCGTACTCGTGACGAAAAGCAGCCGAGCGAGCTCGGCTCTACGTTGGCTCCTACACCAAACCGTAGTCCTTCAACTTCTTGCGTAGCGTGGCGCGGTGGATGCCCAGCATGGCGGCGGCCCGGCTCTGGTTGCCTTCGCAATGGTTCAGTACCTCCACGAACAGCGGGATTTCCATCTCGCGCAAGACGATTTCATAAACGTCGTCGGCATCGCAGCCGTCCAGATCGCGCAGGTAACGGCGCACGGACTGCGCCACATGCTCGCGCAAGGGCGGTTTGGGAGTGCCACGGATGTCTTGACGAGTGGAGGCGGCGTTCACACGAATCCCCTGATACAACGGAACGAGACGCCCGCCTTCTGCTTGTGCGTTTTTGGCGGGGGGACGAGTCTAGCGCCTGGCGCGCGCCGCTGCATCCGCTTTTTTTCGGATTTGCTTCAACTAACGAAAGTCAAACGAAAAAGCGACCACGTTGGCGCTGGGTTCGCGGATCCGTACCGCGATCTGCGCGCTTTGGCCGGGTGCGATTTCGCCCTGGACCTGGCCGGCGTCCAGGTACTCCGAAGGCGTCAGCGCGCGCGCGCCCAGCGTGCGGCCGTCGGCATCCTTGAGCGTCAGTAGAACGATGGGCCACGCTTGCGCCCACCGCGCGTCGTTACGAAACGTCGCCTGCGCCTGCAATGTCCCGGGACTGCCGCCTACCGGCCGTACGTCGCGGCTTAGCATCGTGAAGGCTTCGGGCTGACGCCAAACCGGTATCGAACAGCGGAACACGCCGCATAGATGTGCGACCAAGGGACGCCAGCCTGCATCGGCGGCCAAGCGTGCGCGATCCGCCAGCATCGTCTGTATCGCCAACAGTAGCGACAGTGCAATCAAGGCGATCCACTGCCATCGAGGTACTTGTGGCCGCACCCCGCTGGTGCGTGCGGAATGGGTGAAGCTGGGAATGGCGGTCGTGGTTTGTGTTGGACGCGCAGGGAGCGCGTTCTCGCGAGAAGCTGCGACTGCGTCGTTGTCTTCCGATTTCGCTGGCAAGTCGTCCAGCGTGTCGGGACTTAACGAGCCATCCGTGCCGGCGTCGACGTCAGCCGCACCTGCGTCCGGCTTGTGCAACGCCGTATCGATGGTGGCCAACTCGGTATCCAACGCGTCCGCCGTTGGCTGTTCCGGCGAGGATCCGGCGACCGGCATTTCTTCGCCCGTTTCGACCGCGGCAGTCTCGGCGGCCGCGGAAGAACCGTCGTCCACCTGCTTGCCGCAACGGGGGCAAGTCGCCGGCACGACACGCTTCTGCGGATGCAGAGCGATCAGGAAGTGGCAATGCGGACAGGCGGCGAACATGGTCGTATTCAATCATGCCTGGCTATACGCGGGTAAGAGCCTGTCCTGTCGCGCGCGCGACCGATCGTAAACAGGTTCCAAGGCGCTGTCGTACTCGGCGTGCTCAGCATGTGGCGCGCCGCGCTGCAGCATGCGAAGGAGATGGCGAGGCGCGTCAGCGGCGCACGCCATCGATACGCATCCAGTCGCCTTCCTGGGTGGCAACCAGATGGTCGAACCATTCCGCATAGCGCGTGAGCAGTTCGCCTTCCTGCCCGTGCAGAATGCCGGAAATCGCGATGCGGCCGCCTGGCGCAACGCGCGAGGCCAGCGTTGGCGCAAGCACATCGAGCGCGGATGCCAGGATGTTCGCGACGACAATCGGATAGGTGGCCACGGGTTCGTCTTCCGGCAGGTACACCGCCAAACGCTCGGCAACACCGTTGCGCTCGGCGTTGTCGGCGGTGGCCAGCAACGCTTGCGGATCGTTGTCGACGCCCACCGCCTTGGCGGCGCCCAGTTTCAGCGCCGCCAGTGCCAGGATGCCGGAGCCGCAGCCGAAGTCGAGAACGGGAAGCTCCTGCAACTCGCCCTGCGTCGCCAGCCGGTCCAGCCACTGCAGGCACAAGGCGGTCGTCGGATGGGTGCCGGAACCGAACGCCAGCCCCGGATCCAGCCGCACGACTGCCGCGTCGGCAGTGTCGGCGCCTTCCGGCAGCGCATGGTTCCAAGGCACGATGAAGGTGCGAGTGCCGAAGCGCATCGGCTTGAACTGGTCCAGCCAGGCGCGTTCCCAATCCTGATCTTCGACGGTGCGGAAACTGGCGGTCGTCCAGTCCAGGCCTGGATCGAACGATTCCAGCGCGGCCAGCAACAGCAGCGCGTCGGTTTCCGCCGGGAACAGCGCCGTCAGCACCAGCGCGTTCCACAAAGGTGTCTGGCCGACCCCCGGTTCGAGGATGGCGTGCTCGTTGGTGGTATCGGCATCGGCATCCAGCAGGGTGACCGACAGCGCGCCCACATCCTCCAGCGCGGTTTCGTAGCGCGGCTGCTCGGATTCGCGGCAACGCAGGGAGAGTTCTAGATAGGGCATGGTGCCGTTCGAAGGAGTGGAATTTCGGAATTGTTGTGTGGCGCTGGGCGGCGCATCGGGCGACGATGCGCAGGTCCTAGGACGGACCCGCTTTCAGGCGCTGCCCAGTGAATCGACCATCGGCCGCCCGGGAAAGATACCCGACGGATGCGAACAGCCGGTAGCGATTCGGTCGTTTGCCTCGGTACCGAGGCGCTTCGATGGCTCTCGGTGATGGGCTGAACAACTGGTTTAGACTATGCGCAGCCATCGGAAGCGACATCGCGGTTGGGTTGAGCTGGGTTGGGTCCGGGCCTGCGGTTTGTCGCGTTTCCATGCCGCTCAGTTCCATAACGCTTCCAGTGCGATGAAGAAGGATATGGCGGTCAGGAAAACGGTTGCTATGCCCACGCCTAACAAGCCGCTGCTGCTTGCGCTTGCCGGACTCGCGATGGCCGTGGTGTCCGTGGCGTGGTACGGCCGAAGCGAAACCGTAGCCCCTGTATTGGCGACCGACGTAGCCGTCAATGCGGCGTCGGGAGTCGCACCTGGCCAAGATGCCGGGCTGCTATCCGGTAGTGCAGCGGCTGGTCCGCGCATGAATGCCCAGGTTCGGCATGCGCTTTCGGCGCGTGCGGAATTCGAAGCTGCAGATGATCTTTATGCCTACGCGCGCAGCCTGGCGGTCAGGGAGCGCGCCGGCGATCTGGAAGCGCTATGGCTGGTGAGCCGCGTCTACGAATACTGTATGGGCTATGCAATGAATCCAGCGGGCTACATCGACGATACGCAAACCATCGCGGCAATGAAATTCTCCACGGTCGCTACGGTGGTAGCCGCCCGCGAACGCGTGAGCCGGCGCTGCGCCCGATTCGTGCCCGACGATGGCCTCTCGTCGCCGCTCATCATCACCAAGCGCAAACAAGCCGCTGAAGCCGGCAGCGTGGTCGCCGAGGCTTCGCTGCTGGCCATGGGTGTGCCGCTTTTCGATGGCGACGAATACAAAAGAAATCTGGTGAGACGCATATTGGATTCGCGCGATCCTGAAGCCTTTGTTGCGATTTCTCCGCTAATGGGAATCGCGGCCAGCGAAGACGCGGAAACCTTTGGCGAAATTTCCGGCACCGGCCTGACTGAGTTGGCGTGGGTAGTCGCGGCATGCGAACTCGGCCAGGAATGCGGGCCGGATAGCTCACTGATGACTACGTACTGTGCCCATGGCGGAATATGCTCGCGCGATAGCTCGCAGGACTTCAGCGCCTTCGTTCGCGACGCGGGAGTGCCCCAGCAAGGGGCGGACAAGCTGGAAGAAATGGTCGATGTTCTTTTGGATAACTCTGGAGTCGTAAAATGAACCGCACGCGCTTTGTACAACGGGCGAAGCTCTGGTTCTGGATTCTGCTTTTCGTCAGCTACGCGGTGGTGGCGGCCAGTGCCGTTATCGATACCCTGGGGCCGAACTATCGGAACCTGACCCACGTATCGGTCACCTCGGTGCAATCGCCCGAAGAAGTCAGGACTCTGGGTGCCACGCAGGCTGCCGCCGTCTATCGTGCCTCCAGCGGCACGCCTTTCTCGGCATTGCCGCCCGGCAGCACGTTCAAGATCGTCTGGCCGGACGGCTCGACCGAAACCATCATGATCGTCGACCAGAAATCGGCAGCAGGTGCGGCGCCCGTCGAGGGTACGCAGCGGGCTGCAACGCGGTAGCCATCGGTCTGGTGACCAGCTCGTAGGATGGGTCGAGCGCAGCGACACCCATCGTCCGCGATGATGGGTGTCGCTGCGCTCGACCCATCCTACGGAGCTCAACTCTCTACGACTGTAACGATGGGCGCGTCTCAACGCCCATCCAATGCTGCGGCATCACACCAATGCAATCGACTTGTTCTTGCGTTCGGCCAGTCGTTTTTCCAGGTAATGGATGTTCTGGCTGCCGGATTGGAAACCGCGGTCGCGCATGATGCGTTGTTGCAACGGGATATTGGTCTTGATGCCATCTACCACCATCTCGCTCAGCGCCACACGCATGCGCGCGATGGCGGTGTCGCGGTCCGGGCCGTGCACGATAAGCTTGCCGATCATCGAGTCGTAGTTCGGCGGTACCCGATAACCCTCGTAGATATGCGTGTCCACGCGCACGCCCGGACCACCCGGCGCGTGGAAGTGCTGGATCAGGCCCGGATGCGGCATGAAGGTTTCGGCATCCTCGGCGTTGATTCGGCATTCGATGGCATGGCCGCGCAGCACGATGTCTTCCTGGCGAATGCTCAGCTTGTGGCCGGCAGCGATTTTCAGCTGCTCGCAGACCAGATCGATGCCGGTGATCTGTTCGGTGACCGGGTGTTCCACCTGGATGCGGGTGTTCATTTCGATGAAGTAGAAATGGCCGTTCTCGTACAGGAACTCGAACGTACCCGCGCCGCGGTAGCCGATCCGCAGGCAGGCCTCGACGCACACCTTGCCGATCTGCGCGCGCTGTTCCTCGGTGATTCCGGGCGCAGGCGCTTCCTCGACCACCTTCTGGTGGCGGCGCTGCATCGAGCAGTCGCGTTCACCCAGATGGATGGCATGGCCCTGGCCGTCGGCCAGCACCTGGATTTCCACGTGGCGTGGATTTTCCAGGAATTTCTCCATGTAGACCTGGTCGTTACCGAACGCCGCTTTGGCCTCCGACTTGGTGGTGGAAATGGCGTTGCTGAGCGCAGCTTCCGCGTGCACCACGCGCATGCCGCGCCCACCGCCGCCGCCGGCGGCCTTGATGATCACCGGGTAGCCGATCTCGCGGGCGATCTTGGTGTTGGCGACGATATCGTCGCCCAGCGGACCGCCGGAACCGGGCACGCAAGGCACGCCCGCGGCCTTCATGGCGCGAATCGCTTCCACCTTGTCGCCCATCAGGCGAATGGTGTCCGCCTTAGGACCGATGAAGACGAAGCCCGACTGCTCCACGCGTTCGGCGAAGTCGGCGTTCTCGCTAAGGAAGCCGTAGCCGGGATGGATGGCCTGCGCGTCGGTCACTTCGGCCGCGGCGATGATGGCCGGAACGTTGAGATAGCTGTCGGCCGATGCCGCCGGCCCGATGCAGACCGATTCATCGGCCATGGCAACGTGCTTCAGGTTGCGATCGACGGTGGAATGCACGGCCACGGTGCGGATACCGAGCGTATGACAGGCGCGCAGGATGCGCAGCGCAATTTCGCCCCGGTTGGCGATGACGACTTTATCGAGCATAAGAAGGCCGAGAATAGGGAATGGAGAATCGGGAATGGGAGAGGGCAAGCATCGTCAGTCTCCGCGGCTGCTTAGAGTTTTGATAAGTGCGGTCAGCTTGGCGAAGATTCTATCGATGAGCTTGTCGGATTCTGAGGTGGCGCCGGTATAACCCAGCCTTTGGGCAATCTGTAGCTGTGTGCTTGCTTCGGAGAGCGATCCGCGAGCGATTGAGAGGAAACGCAGGTATTCAGGAGTGGAGCGGCGGGCAGCGCCTTCGGCAATGTTGGAAGGAATACTCACTGCTGCTCGCCGATGTTGTCCCGTCAACCCAAAACGTTCCGTCTCGGGGAAAGCGTCGGTAAGTTTGTAGATCATTTCCACCAGATCCATTGAGTCACGCCAGACTTCAAGCCGTTCGTGTGGTCGCTTGGGCGATTCCCTATTCTCCATTCCCGATTCCCTTCGTGATCGGCGTCAGCCGATCACGAACAGCGGCTGATCGAACTCGATCGGCTGGCCGCTTTCGGTCAGGA
>CBFGZY010000060.1:0-25427 GCA_965653375.1 uncultured Pseudoxanthomonas sp. | reverse complement strand
CGGTGGGTTCGCGCCCCGCCATCCCCACCAGCTCTAACCCCCGCCCGCGCGCGTGGTCTAGCGCGGCCCTCAACCCATCCTACCCGGCCCCTGCTAGCACAAATTCATAGATGAATTCTGGCTGCGCATTGCACATGCAACGGCGATTTCGTATCCACGAAAGTACTGACGTAGCGCACCTTTTTGATGCCGCACCCCGTGCTAAAAAACCCTACCGGCAAGCCGCCCGTACCGGCCCCCCATGCACCTACAGGGCGATTACTTTCATAGGGATAAACGAATGAAGCCGATTGCTACAGTGCTGCTGCTGTCCGGATTCTCGATCGCGCTGGGTGCGCAAGCCGCCGAGCGAAAACTCGTGGTGGGCTTGTCGGCGCAAGCCAACAATGCGAACGAGCGCGCCTTGGAGCGCGTGCTCGACAATCCTTCCACGCGCGAGGTGCAGGTGGTGAGTCTGGATACCGCCAGCGTCGCCACGGATACCACGCAACTGGAACTCTACTTGGGTGGCCGCCAGTTCAAAGCCAACCGGGTCAAGGCCGAACGTGCCGACAGCGGCAACCTGGTCTGGTCCGGCTCGCTGGAGGGAGCCAAACGCACGGCCAGCGGTATCGATCCGCTGAACTCCGCCACGCTGGTGCGCAGCAGCCAAGGCGTCACCGGCAGTGTCCGCGTCGACGGAGTGTTGTACCGCATCCGTCCGCTTCCCAATGGCGATCACGCCATCATCCAGGTCGATGAAAGCGCGATGCCCGCCGACCACCCGGAAGATGCCTATCGCGCACTGCTGGAGAAAGCCGTCGACAACAATGCCGCAGCCAGGGACAAGCCCTGCCGTACCAACTGCGGCGGCACGCCGGTCGATCCCGGTGCGACCGCTACCATCCGCGTGATGGTGGTCGCCACCAACGACGCCGTTGCAGCGTACGGCGGCGACATGCAGGCGCTCACCGAACTGGCGGTGGCGGAGTCTAACCAGGGTTACATCAACTCCAACGTCGGCATCAACATGGTGTTGGCCAGCTACTCCACCACGACCTACGCGACCGCCGGCATGAGCACCGACCTGTCGCGCTTCCGTGGGACCAACGATGGCTACATGGACACCATCCATGCCACCCGCAATACCAGCACCGCCGATGTCGGCGTCCTGGTCAGCAACGATGCGTCGGCGTGCGGCCTGGCGTCCGGCATCGGTTCCACCGCGGCCACCGCGTTCGCAACCGCTTACTGGGATTGCATCACCGGCTATTACAGCTTCGCCCATGAGGTCGGCCACCTGCAGTCGGCGCGGCACGATCCGGCCACCGATCGCAGCACCACGCCGTACGCCTACGGCCATGGCTATCGTTCGCCGAGCAACACCTGGCGCACGGTGATGGCCTACAACTGCACCGGCGCCGGTTGCCCGCGCATCAACTACTGGTCCAACCCGGCCGTGCTGTACGGCGGCGTGCCGATGGGCACGTACGACGTGAGCCATAACCAGCGCGTTCTGGTCCAGACCAAGGCGACTATCGCCGGTTTCCGCTGATCCGTTATCCACCCGGCGCACGCCGCGCCGGGTGGAAGCGATATTGCGATGAAGCGCTTGGAAGCGCTCATGCATCCGTGGCGATATAGACGTAACCGTCGGTCCTCAGCTCAAGCAGGGCCAGGCTAAGCGGAGTGCAGACGATACGGACCGTCTGCCCCTCGCTGACCGCTTCGTAGAGCTCCGCCGGGATGGAGAAGCCAACGGGCGACTCGGAGTTGTCGAATACGACGCCGATACGATAGGTAGGAGAAGATTCGCCATCGTCGTGCATGGACAGCGAACTGATGCAGCCATTGCGGTAGACCTTCACGCTGGCCTGCAGATCCTTGCGCAGCGAGCGCCATTCACCTCCGGCATGCAGGGTGATGAGTGCGAGCAGCAGCGCAACAGGCACCATGGCGACAGCCACCCAGAACGTCAGGAAATCGGGATCGTTGAATATCATGATCACCGCGCCGGCGATCACCACTGCGTCGACGACGAGCATCAACAGAAGAAGCAATCCTGGCCGCCGGGAATGCAGCAAACGGATTTCCCGATCATCAAGCGGCGCGATGTGTGTTTCTGCCGAGGGTGTAATCGCCAAGTGAAACCTCCAGCGCAATTCTACGATGCCCGCTGATGCCTGCTCTTACAGCGGAACCTAATGATGATGTCACTGCGAATTCGGTCCACTGGCGCTGTTACGGAACGCGCGCCAGCTTCTCCTCGATGCCGCTGAATGCCGAACGCGTGCCGATCAGCGCATCCGGCACGCCGGTAGCGAAGTAGGCCACGCCGGTGCCGGCCGCGCGGTCCACCCACAAACCCGATAGCAATCCATAGGCCGCGCCGGCATGGCCGACGCGGGCGACGCCGTCGCCGAACAGGTCGTCCCTGCAGCCTTCCTGCGGCGTCGCCAGGGTCTGTACCGCCAAGCCATAGCGGCAATAGAAACCTTCGTGCGGCTGGCCGCTGTCGTCTTCTTCGTAAGTCATGCCGTTGCCAGGCGCATGGGTCCAAACCGGTTGCACCAAGGTCTGCACCGACGCCGGCGTCAGTATCCGCACACCTTCCACGCTGCCGTCGCCAAGCAGCAATCGGCCGATCTTCACCAGGCCACTTGCGGAAATACGCAATCCGCCCTGCGGCGAGAACAGTGCGCCGTTGCTGCCGGCTTTCCAACGCGACAGATCGCATTCGCCATTGCGCGCGGGCATGACCGAACAGGCCGGCTTGCTTCCGCGGTTGTCGTCACGCACCGCTTTGTGGTCCTTGTCGTACAGCACCACGGCACGCGCGGCCGTCGCCTCGTCGCACATGTCCCAGTTGAAGCAGCCGGCGATATCCAGCGGGCGCAGTACCAACCGATCCATCAACCGGTCGAATCGTTCGCCGGTTGCTTTTTCCATCACCGATGCCACCAGCGGGAAGTTGAGGTTGGTGTAGCGGAAATAGGACCCTGGCGCATGCTTGCGATCCCAGGCGCGTGGGTCCTTCAAGATGTCTTTCAGTTCGCCGTCCAACGGCACCGCATAGTAACCAGCGGCGTCGGTGAGGCTGGAGCGATGCGAGAGCAACAAGCGCAAGGTGATGGGAGTATCCGGATAGGCCGGATGGCGCAGACGCCAGCCCAGCAACGCCGAAACATCCGCGTCCAGATCAAGCTTGCCTTCTTCCACCAGCCGCATCACGCCGATAGCGGTGACCAGCTTGGAAATCGAAGCGATCCTGACGGGGTCGTCGGCGGTGATTCGGCGTGCAGTGGCTTTGTCGGCCACGCCGTCGGCTCGCACCGCGGTAATGCCCTCGCGGTCGAACGCCACCCTGACCGTCGCCGTGGCGTCGGCAGCATCGGCATTGCCGGCATGCAACAACACTGCCAGCAAAAAGCAGAGAACTAGGCTTCGCAGCATGGCCGGGTCCGGGTCATCGTGAAGAAGAAAACAGGGTAAGCGCTTTCCAGCTAAAGCCGCGTCAGCGAATCAGTCGACGATGAAAAGCCTGGCTCCGGTCGCCGTATAGGAGCGATGAGGTTCGGCATTGTCCGCCACCTGGTAGCTCATGCCGGCCCTGAGCACGAACTCCCGGCCATCCTCCAGTTGCGTATGGAACTCGCCTTCCAGGCACAGCAGGATGTGTCCTTTCACGCACCAATGGTCCGCAAGATAACCGGGCGTGTATTCGACCAGGCGGACCCGGATACCTCCAAACATGCGGGTGCGCCAATAGGCCAGGCCACTCTCGCCTTTGTGGGTGGTGCGCTCCACGGTGGACCAATCGGTGGTGCCGAACGGAATATCGGAAAGCTGCATGGTCGTCCTTTGCCCGGGGTGCTCGGAAGGGGACTACGCCTTCGAGGGTACCGCGGAACTGCTTTGCGGAAAGCGAGGCAGCGAGTCGCAGGTGTCGAACCAGGAAACTCGCGAACTTGTCCAAACGTGGTCCTGGACATGGACGCGGTCCGGCTCATCCAGGCTGCCGACGGAGACCTGTACGCGATCGCCCAGCACCTCCTCGCGCATCCCCAGGGTGCTGCCGCAGTCGAGACAGAAGCCTCGCTCGGCGAACGGAGACGAGCGATACCAGCGTGGAGCCGCGTTGACCCACTCGAACGACCCGACCGGAAAATGCACGAACGCCAGCGCCGGCGCACCGGAATGCTTGCGGCACATATCGCAGTGACAGATCACGCCGCGGATCGGCGGCGTGGTGGCGCGATAGCGAACGGAACCGCACAGGCAACCGCCTTCGAATGTGCTGGAATCGGGCATTGGATGTGGTCCTGGATTGCGATCTAGCCGTGAGCTTACGCCCAAGGGACGGAAGTAGCGCGATGACCCAGCTGTTGGCACTTGAGAGCAGCGGTGAGCGGTGAGCGGGAAAGCACGCCGCTTTGCTCCCTTTGACCAACCATTCGGCTGTTAAACCAAGGGGACTACGGGGATTTGCTGTTGCTCTGAAGATCAAGAGCAAAAGCAAATCCCCCTCAAACGCTTTATCAACCGCCGAATGGCGGGTCATCCCCCTTTTTCGTTTTTAACAGCCGAATGGCTGGTCAAGAGGGAGGTGAAGCCAGAGCATTCCCGCTCACCGCTCACCGCTCACCGCTCACCGCTCACCGCCTCCCACCGCTATCCTAAGCACATGAAAACCTATATCGCCCTGTTACGCGCCGTGAACGTTGGCGGCACCGGAAAGTTGCCGATGGCCGAGCTGCGTGCCATGTGCGAAGCCGCTGGCTTTGCGCAGGTCCGTACCTATATCGCCAGCGGCAATGTGGTGTTCGCCAGCGCTTCAACAGCCAAGCAAGTGCAAGCCACACTGGAAGGTGCATTGGCCGCTTATGCCGGCAAGCCGGTTGGGGTGCTGGTGCGCACGCCTGCCGAAATGGTCGAGGTATTGGCCGCCAATCCGTTTCCGAAGGCCGCACCGAATCGGGTGACGGCAATCTTCCTGGACAAGGCGCCGCCCGCCGACACGCTGGCCACCGTCAAGCACCGCAAGGATGAAGAAATCGCACTCGGCAAGCGCGAGATCTATGTGCACTACGGAGACGGCATGGCCGACTCCAAGCTGGTCATTCCGGCCGCGAAGACCGGCACCGCCCGCAACATGAATACAATCGCCAAGCTTGTGGAGATGGCTGCTCAACATTGAAGAAGACGAGTAGTGTGCGCCGTGCGCACGACGGAAACTCTCAACGCGCACACCGCGTAAATCTGGCGGGGAAATAGCCAGCTTCGGTGAGAGTCCTACATGGAAGCTCTACGTCCCCCGGGTGCGGCGTTCCGCTGCTCTTGATCTTTAGGGCAACAGCAAAAGCAAATTCCCCGTAGCCCCCTTTTTAAAGGGGGCAAAAGCCGTATGTTTTTTCGCTCACCGCTCACCGCTCACCGCTCACCGCTCACCGCTCACCGCTCACCACTGCGCAACCAACTCCTTGAAGGGTCGGGCGATACGAATGCCATCGGCGGTGTAATCCGTCGCGGGTTTGCCATCGATGGTCACGCGCGCGGGCCGCTGGCGGTTGGGCCAGCTGACCTGCAGCGCGGTGTTCTTGCGTAGTCCGGATCCCAATTTGACGCGCAGTCTGTCGCCTTCATGCCGGGCGGACATTGTCAGTGTTCCGTAGGCGGTCGGCAGTGCGCTGACGCTCAAGCCCTCGCCCGCAACCCAGGACGGCGGCGCACCGGGCAAGAGCGCCAGGTGATCGTCGGCTTCGTGCATCAGCATGCCGAAGATGGAACGGGCGTATTCGGAACCGATCCACGTATGCGGCATGTCGCCAAGATAGATGGCATGGCGAAGATCGGAATAAACGACTTCCGCCAGCACCTGCCACTCCGCCGGCCGTCGATGGCGCAGCAGATTCATCAGCAGTTCGTTGGCTTCCTTCGGCTGGTTGAGGTGCACGTACGTCAGCACGTTGCGCATCTCGTACGGTGTGTAGGCGTACAGCGCATTCGGTTCGTCGCGCTTGCGCACGCCGTCCAGGTAGCGCGCGAAGGTGAGCGCCAGTGCATCGGCCGGCATCAATGCTTGTTGGCCGGCGGGGTCCAGGCCGATCGACACGCTGGTAGGGTCGCTTTCGCCCAGATCGGCGGAGGCGGGTATGAAGTCGATGCCTTTCCACTTCATCGTTGCGCGGATGGATGCGGCGACGGATTTTCCAAGCGCCTCATACTGCTCACGCGCCCAGGCGGCGGTTTCGTGGTCGCCCCATTGTTCGGCCAACCACGCACCGTCGTGCCAGCCCTTGAGCGCCCAGTAATCGTCCCAGTAGCTGTGCGTCGGCGTGGGATAACCTTCGTGGCTGATGGAGGGTGCGATAATGCCGTGGAAACGTTCCGGCGCTTCGTGTCCTGCCTGATAACCCGGGACCATCGTGCGTTCGCGCAGCTCCTGCAGGAATTTCAGTGCCAGCTTCACCTTGGGCTGGTAGTCGCGCACGCTGTCGGGCCCGCCATCCAGGCGCGCGACTTCGGCGATCAGCCAGATCAACTGGCCCTGGCTGTCGTATTCGATATCCGAACCGAAACCGGTGTTGACGGTGCCATCGTCGTTGAGGATCGGCGAGACCAAGCCATTCTCGTGCACGGCGTGATCGGAATACCAGCGCAGGTAGTCGCGCGCGGTTTTCGTCATGCCCATGCGCAACAGCGTGGCAGCGGTGGCCGAGCCGTCACGGATGAAAGAGCGATCGTAGTTGCGCGGGCCGGGCTGCATGGCCGGTCCGGTTTGGTTGATCAGCATGTACGCCGCTTGTGCGCGCACCATGTCCACCAGTGAAGCGTCGGGCAGCGACAGGCCGATCTTGCCGAGCCGCGCATGCCATTGCTGCTCGACCTGCGCGGACAGTTTGTCGAAGGCGGCGCCTGCATCGCGCGAGCTTCCAAGCAGGGCGCGCCGCTCCAGAGCAGGCGAATCGGGCAGCACCTTGGCCTTGGCGTCGATGCGGTCTTTGCCCAATGCGAACGCCAGCACGATGTCGCGATGCGCGCCCGGTGCCAGCTGCACACGGTAGGAAAGCATGCCAGCCGATAGCCCACTTTCGTCCTGCGTGCGGGTCTGCTCCGGAACCTTGCCTTCGGCCGCATAACGGGTGATTTCGGTTTCGCCATGCGCGCCGAACGGTGCGGTGCCTTGTGCGCCGGCGGTGGTCAGTGCATGGAACAGCACGCGCCCATTCACGCGTACCGCCTGGCCGCTGCCGGCAGTGTCGCCACCTTCGATTGCGATGTCGTGGATCGGCGACAAGCCGCCGTTCTGCCAAGGCGGACTGACCTGCATCGGCCGGGTGAGCAGTACGAACTGGCCGTTGATAGGCGTCGAGCCGGTATTGGTCAGCCGATGGCGGACCAGCGTGACAGGCGCGCCGGACTGTTCGATCGCGATCGCTTCGCTGCTCAATTGCAGGCCAGGCTGCGGCGACCATTCCACTGTCGGCATCGGCATCCAGCCGTCGCGCAGACTGTGCTTGAGTTTTGCATCGAACGCAGCGGCGGCGCGGCCAGACGTGTCACGCCAAAGCGGCTGCACCAGCGGTGCGCCCTTGAAGGCTTCCAGATTGCCGTATTCGTCGAATACGGATTTCTGTTGTCCGGCGGGAATGCCGACGGCGGTCCAGTACACCTGCTTGGCATGCAACGAAGACGGAAACAGTTCCTTATGTCGACGCGAAGCGACGATCTCGTAGCGGCGCATCGGCGTCATTACGCGCTTGGGCCCCAACAAGCGCAGGCGCTGCACGCCTGTGGGCTGCGTACCGTCGGCGACTGTCAGGCGCAGTGCATCGACGGTGTGCGGTTCGGTGGCGGCCAGATACGAAGTTTCGCCGTAGGCATCGGGGTCGTCGGACAAGGCGATCCAGCGACCGGATTCATCGCGGCCTTCCAAGCGTGCGCTGCGTGGCGTGTCGCGCCAGAACACTTCCAGCCCCGCCAGCGACAGCGGCCGCGGAAGCGCGATGTCCAATTGCCGCGCGCCGGATGTCTTGCCGTGCGAAGCCAATGTTCGCGGCGCAGCAGCCACCCAGAGACCGGCCGTGTCCTTGTCGTTGTCGGTACCGCGGATGCGTGGTGTCTGCGCTGGCGCCAGCGGCTCGAACTCGAACACCGACACCCCCCAATCCGCGGTGCGCTCGGGAGCGGCGAGCCGCAGATATCGTGCTTTCACCGCGGGAAACATCTGGTATTCGATGCCGCCGCTGCCGTCGCGGGTCTGGAATGCGGTCTGCCATTGCTGCCCGTCATTGGAATACTGGATCAGATAGGAGCGGGCGAAGCCGTAGTCCCATTGCAGGATCACGCCACCCACCGTAGCGGTGCGGCCCAGGTCCACCTGGTACCAATGCCCTGGCGAAAACGGACCGCCCCAACGGGTGGTCGGATCACCATCGATCCCGAATGGCGGCACCATCGTCTGCTGCGTGCTGGAGGAACTGGTGGCTCGCCACTGTTCGCGCGGAGGCAGCCCGCCCTGGGCACTGGCCACCGACAGGTGCAGGCACAACCCCGCCAGTACGGCGACGCGCCAGAGCCAAGTGGACCGGAGGAGGGAAGGGCGGACGGATTCGATGGGCATGCGGGCTCCCGCGTCGGGCTCAGGGGGGTGAAGCCTGCGGCCGCCGGCTTCAAGAGGGCCGAATACTAGGGATGAAAACGTTTACATGCCAGTCGCAGTGCACCATGGACGGGGGAAGGGCGCTCGGTGGCTCATAGCGGCAGCGCCTACCCGGTTACCTTGTAGGAGCGATGTCAGTCGCGACCGGGAAACATCCACGCCGCGACCAAAGTCGTTCCCGCAAGAATGTATCCGCTCAACTTTTTTTGAACGCATGTCGATTCACTGCAACCTGGTTCGTCGTATCCACGAAGACGCCAATCCGACGTCGCTTCCTTCAACGAAACAGGAGATCGCCATGTCCAAGTTCGCCACGCTCGCTTTGCTGGCCTGTACGGCCGTTGCCACTGCACTTCCGTCTTTCGCGCAAACCACACCGTCCGCACCAGCCCAGTCCGTCGCCAGCAAGAGCGGACGGTTGGCCATCAATGGTGTGGACTACTACTACGAAGTGCATGGGCGGGGCGAACCGCTACTGCTGTTGCACGGCGGCCTGGGTTCCATCGACATGTTCCGGCCGACCTTGCCCAAGCTGACCGAAAACCGGCAGGTGATCGCGGTGGATCTGCACGGCCACGGCCGCACCGCGCTGGGCGATAGGGCGTTCCGCATCGAATCGATCGGCGACGATATGGCAGCGTTGACCAAGAAACTGGGTTACGACCAAGTCGATGTGCTGAGTTATTCGTTGGGCGGCGGCGTGGCCCTGCGGATGGCGCTGCAAAAGCCGCAAAGCGTGCGGCGACTGGTGCTGGTGTCCACCGGATTCTCCGACGATGGGTTCTATCCCGGTATTCGCGCTCAGCAGAACGGCCTGACCGCCGAGGCCGCGCCGATGATGAAGGACACGCCGATGTACAAGACCTACGCGGAAGTAGCGCCGAAGGTCGAAGACTTTCCGCGCTTGCTGGGCATCCTGGGCGACTACATGCGTGGCCACTACGACTGGTCGGCGGAAATCCCGCAACTCAAGATGCCGGTGATGCTGGTGTACGGCGATGGCGACATGTATCGCCCGGAGCACGAGATCAAGTTCTACCAGCTGCTCGGCGGTGGCTTGCAGGACGCTGGCTGGAACCGCGAGACACTGTCGCAGAATCGCTTGGCCATCCTGCCCAACCTGACTCACTACGACATCTTCACTTCACCTCGCCTGATGGAAACCGCGCTGCCGTTTCTCAATGGTAAAAGCGATGCCAAGAGCTGGGCTGAGCAGGTGGGTAGCAGGTAGCGGGTAGCGGGGAGCGGGGAGCGGGGAGCGGGGAGCGGAGAGCCGAGACGCACCGGGAAATTCCCGGAACCTTTGGTAGCTCGTCGGAACCCAGCGACTTGCTGCGGGACGAATGCGCCATGGCAAGCATGACAAAGGGTTAACGCTTCAATCGGGTTACCAGCGACAGCCGTGATCCTGCATGGATTGTTCGATCACGGTTAATCGGCTGCCGCCGCCTGTACGCAGGGCCTCGGCGGCGGCTTGTCGCAGTTCGCCGCACATCGCCGCCTGTCGCATGGAGTGAAGGCGCCCGCCTAGCGAGCGATCTTGGAGGCGCAGTGCGACCTTGGGTGCTCTGTCGAACTGATCGACATTGCGCCGTCGAGTGAGTGAGGACTGGAATTGCAGCCTGTCATTCGCAACGCTGGCAGGCATCCGTAGGTCGAGTGGTTGAGCAAAGGGAGCACCGAGCGTTACGGGTTTTCCGTCGGGGATCCGCGGAGTTGCTTCGGTGCGCTGCTCATGGGGACTTTTCCGGATTCTTGCCGCTTGCTGGTGCCCAGGTTCCGAAGATGGCGAAACCTTGGGCGGCGGTTCCCTGGAGTTCTGGGGGTTTCGAGGCAGAAGCACGAGCCGGATCGATTCGTCAGCACCATTGCTCGGTACATCAACGGCGTGGATGCCAGTCAAGAGCCATTTCCCAAGAAGGGCATGCATGATGATCGTGGCAACGATTGCGGCGAGACGAACCGTCCTGCTTTCACCGTCGTAGCCCTCGTCCCCGGGCCGAACCTTCCCTTCCGTTCGCGAAGAAAGCGCTGTCATTAGTCAGAAATCCTTATCTGCCAGCTATGCGATCACTACGTCGATTCAGTCTAGTGGATCCGACGCCTAGCTCACATTCTCGACGCTTCGCGGTTACGGTGAGGTTTCACTAAGAAAAGGCTTCCCACATCATCGGCAATTGACTATCGTGCCGCCTCGCTTCCGCCGTAAAGCATTTCATGACCCGAAATTCCTGGCTCTGGCTGGTAGTGCTGCTGATGGCAGCGGCGCTGGCGGTCACTTTCATCTTCAACCCGAAATACCCCGTTCCCCGGCCCGAGAGCAGCCCCAGGGCCACGCCGTTCGGATGGACTGCGCAACTGGGCCTTGTGGCGGGCGATGGCGTACAGGGATTGCAGGATGGCCCGGTTCTGCAGGCGCGTTTTGCCGATCCCTACGGCGTTGCGTTGGACGCGGACGGCACGCTGTACATCGCCGACGCGGGAGACAACAACCGCATCCGCAAGATTGGCGTTGGCGGCGTGGTCACGACGTTGGCGGGCTCTGGCGAAGGCTTCGTAGATGGTGTCGGCGCAGCGGCGGCTTTTCATACGCCTTCCGGACTGGCGTGCGATGCGGCGGGCAATATCTATGTCGCCGATACCGGCAATCATGCGATCCGCAAGATCAGCCCGCAGGGCGTGGTCACCACATTGGCCGGCACCGGCGTCGCCGGTTTTCGCGATGGCCCCGGTGTGCAGGCGCAGTTCAACGGACCGGTAGGCGTGGCGGCGGATGCCTCCGGCAATGTGTACGTGGCCGATACCTACAACGATCGTATTCGCGTCATCCGCGCCGATGGCCATGTCATCACTTTGGCTGGCGGCGACAAACCCGGTTACCAGGATGGCCCGGGCAGTGTCGCGCGCTTCGATACACCGTCGGCTTTGGCGGTGGATGCGCTGGGCAACATCTGGATCGCCGATACCCGCAACAACGCGATCCGCAAGCTGACGTCCAGCGGAGAAGTGAGCACGCTGGTGCGCAGCCAGCCTGGCGAGCCGCCGATCCTGTACCGGCCGATAAGCCTGGCGGTGACGCGCGATGGTCTTCTGTATGCGGGCGAACTGGCGAGCGGACGCGTGCTGCAGCTTTCTCGCACCGGGCAAACGCACGTACTGGTCGGCACCACTCAGCACGACCGGCTGTCGCGTGCGGCTGGTTTGGCGATCAACGCGGCCGGCGCGCTATACGTGGCCGATGCCACCAGTTATCGCGTGCATAAGATCTCGCCGCTAGCCGCGGGCGACGCGCTGGCGCCTGCGACCGTGGGACCTGCAGCGGACAACCCGCTGCCCGATACCGCGGGCCGCTGGCCACTGCGGCCCCAGGATGGATGGCATGAAGTGGTCGGTACGCTGGGCGAGGTGCGCGGTAATTACCAAGGCGAAAATCGCGATCACCTGCATAGCGGTCTGGACATCCGTGGCGACGTGGGCGCCGAAGTGATGGCGATCGCCGACGCCAAGGTCAGCAGTCCGTCTGGCACGTGGGGCATGGGCGAACTGGGCGAAGGCATCGCGCTGGACAGCATCAGCTACATCCATATGCGGGTCGGTCGTACCGCGCAGGAGAAGGTGATCGATACCGCGCGCTTCCAGCTTCTGTCGGACGATACCGGCGTACCCGAACGCATACGCGTGCCGCGCGGTACGCGCTTCAAGGCCGGTGACGTACTGGGCACCATCAACCGCATGGCGCATGTGCATCTCAGCGTGGGTGCCAGCGGATTCGAACGCAACGCCGCCGCGCTGGGATTCAAGGACTACGCAGACCACTATTCGCCACGAATCGACAGCATCCGTTTGTTCGACGCCCTGGAGCAGCCTTTGCTGCAGAAGCAGAAAGGGCGCCTGGTCGTGCCGCGCGATCTGGCCGGTGTGCGAATCGTGGTGGACGCTTGGGATCAGGTCGACCGCAACCTGCCGCGCCGCAGGCTGGGTCTTCATGCGTTGGGCTACCAGATCCTGCGTAGCGATGGCACACCGCTGCCCGGCTACGAGGCGCCGTTGATGAACATCCGTTTCGACCGCATGCCTGCCGACAACCAGGCGGTGAAGATCGCGTATGCCCCCGACAGCGGCATCACCGTGCATGGCAGCGCGGTCACCCGCTTCCAATACGTGGTGACGAACACGGTGCGCGACGGGTTGCTGGCTACCGGCTTCTGGAAGCCGAGCGAACTGCCGGCAGGCGACTACACCGTGCGGATCACCGCGGAGGATTTCAGCGGCAACATGGCCAGCGCAAAGCGCGACCTGCTGCTGACTGTGCAGTAGCCCGCTCGATAACGCCTCAGTCGCCTCCCGAGCCGGTTGGCTGGCAGATGGCGCAGCGGATATCGGAAGCATCCCGGTCGGCTTGCGCCAGCGTACGCGCGATGTATTCGTGCCGGTTGCGCATCAGGTCGTCACGCTTGGCGCCATAACGAACCGCCAGCGTATAAAGCGCATCGGCATTTTCGATCGGGCCGCCGGACAGATTCAAAGTGGCCCAATCCAACAGAAGATTGGCGACGACGGGGTCTTGCGGTTTCACGAATTGAGTACGCTCGTGAAGCTGATAGCTGAGGGATCTGTCGAGTTCCCAGGGTTCCACCGGCTTTCCGTCGTTGCCCCGAGGCATCGCCAAAGGCAGCGGTGGAACGAGGGTCTTCTCGAACATCACCCCGGCAACGGAACGGTCTTTCAGATAGTCCGGGTCTTTCGCCAATGCGAGCTTGGCTTCGAGAATGCGCACATGCAGCCATTCCGAACCCCAATGCTCATCCCGGTTGCGCTGGATGCCGATGCGTATCCAACGCAGCGCTATGGCGTCATGACCTGCCAGTTCCAGCGCTGTGCCCAAGTTGGCCGCGGTTTCGTGCCGGCCCGGGAATCGACGCTCGATGACCAGGAAATGGCGGATGGCACGGCCGTACTGCCCCTGGTACAGCAGCAGGACACCGAGGTTGGTTAGATTCTCGAAGTTGGGCTGTTCCCGGGCATGCTTCACCGTGCTCATCGCATTTTCCAGCACGTACCGCCGGCGCGGCTGTTCCGACAGTTCCCGGCTCATATCCTCGCCGGTATACCAATCAACGTAAAAGCGATGCCCAGCGTGATCGGTACCGACGCTGTTTATGCACGCATCAGCCGCTGACGCGACCAACAGCAGCGCTGCGGCAAAAAACATTCTGAAGCGCATGAGTCTCCCCGAGCTGGCGTTGCGCAGCGACAGTGTGCCTTGCATCCCGCTTCTTTGAAAGCGGAGTCCTGGCGCCATTTCGGAACTTTCTTGAATAGGCTTCACACCGACAACGACGGGTATCCGGAAGTACGATCGAGACTGGCAATAGCTTCTGCTCATCGCCACTCTTCATTCGATTCATCCCACTGAACAGCGCTTGCCGAAATACTCACATCCGCGATGAGATGATTGATTCGCCGACGTATCGGCGGCCACTGCTTCATCAATGATGCGTCGGCATTGTCGTGTAAGGAGGAGATGATGGTCACCAAGAGCAATACGCTTCGCACCGCGCCCGACCCGGGCAGCGCAGTCGCCAGTGGGCAACACCACGGCTTGCGCCGGCCGGATGTGGGCCAGCCAGTGGAACAAGCCCTGGACCAGATCGATCTGGCCGACCAGGGAGAAGTCGCGGAAGACCAGCTGCGCGACCGCCGCAGCCGCGGTGCGCCGCCAGCGCAGAAAGCGCGGCGTAATGGCGGAAGCCGTTGAGCGCCAGCGCGATCTCGCAATAGACAGGCGTCATGGTAGGAGCGGCGTCCCGCCGCGAGCTCTTCGGTCAGGTTACCGAAACCAGACAAAAGAGCTCGCGGCGGGACGCCGCTCCCACGAGGGCCATCCCTGCAGGAATGGCGGTCAACTAGCGCCGGACGCAGATGTTATGCAGAGCCAGGCCGGTGACTGTGTGCGGGCTCACGCATGGCGGCTTCCTCGCCACGTTCATAGTGATCGAACGCGGTGTGCAGCCCGATCAGTACTTCGGCGGCGGTTTCGAACAAGGCCTGCGCTTTCGGCGCATCGACTTTGCCGGCGTCGTCGCGCAGATGTTCGATCAGGTCGTGCAGCGTGGCCTTGATATTGGCGGTGTGATAGCGCGGGTCGCTTTCCGGATAGGCGGTATTCGGTCGAAGTTCCATGGGGATTCCTCTCGTTTCGTGCGCAGTTGCATGCACCGAAGACGCAAGTTTGATCCAGTCGCGGGAAAGGAAATGAGACCGCAATGTTAGCTTCTTGTAGAGCTGGCAAGCCTGGCTCTGGAAGAGCGTGGATAAACTCCTTGTAGGAGCGACGTGAGTCGCGACGTTGATGTCTCCGGTCGCGACTCCCGTCGCTCCTACTACAAGGATGGCTGTGCTGGAACTGCGCCATAGCGGGTTCCCGATCATCGCGGGATTCGGCTGCAAAAAAAGAAGACGGGCTTAGCCCGTCTTCTTTTTGCGAGAACATGGCGCCAATTAGAAGCGGTAATCCAACCGCACGTAGTAACTGCCGCCGTTCATGCCGAAGGGCATGGTTTCCCAACCGTACTTGAAGCCCAGTTGCGGGAACGGCGCAGCGTTGACCGGATCCCACTTGTCCGGATATTCATCGAAGATATTGTTGCCGCCAACGCTCAGCGCCAAGCTGTCGTTAAAGGCGTAACGAACACCAAGGTCGAACAACCATTTGCCGCCCCAAGTCTGTACGAAGCCGGGCGTGAAGCCTTCGGCTGCGACCGAGCCGTAATAGTTGGCGCGCGTGGTCAGCTGCCACTGATCTTTCTCCCACACTGCCTGCAGCACGTGGTGAGCGCGCGGTTGCCCGCGTTCCACCAGCGTCACTTGGGTGTCGTCGAACAATGCGGTAGGCGAGAGGATCGGCGACTGCGAACGCCGTCTCAACACTTCGGTCTTGTTGAAGTGCACCAGCGCAGTCAGGTTGAGGTTGCTGCCGCCGTCGAACTCGGTATTGTGGTTGGCCACGATGTCCAGGCCGGTGGTGCGGGTGTCGATGGCGTTGGTGAAGAACTGCGCCTGGCCCACGTTGAAGGGCGCCAGTGCCGCGGCGATCGGGCAGTTCGCGTTGTCCGCGGCGCAGGGCTGGCCGTCGGTGCCGACCGACTCGGGCGCGATGTTGCCGGAGAAGATGATGCGGTCGTCGATTTCGATACGGAACAGGTCGGCGGTCAGCGAGAACCGTTCATTGGGTTTGAACACGAATCCAACCGTCGCGCTGGTGGATGTTTCCTCCTGCAGCGATGGAATACCCAGCGCACGCGTCACTTCGCTGTCCTGGCGGGCGGTCAACGTGTCGGTCAATACGCCGCTGCCAGGATCCAGGTTGGTGGAAACCTGGCTGTAGAACTGCTGCTGCACACCAGGTGCGCGGAAGCCGGTGGAGAAGGTGCCGCGAACCGCGAACGTCTCGGTGGCGTCGAAGCGTGCCGACAGCTTGCCGATGGTGGTGTTGCCGAAGTCGGAGTAGTCCTCGAAGCGCGCCGCCGCGCCCACCAGGAATTTCTCGGTCAGGTTGGTTTCCGCATCCAGATAAACGGCCATGCTGTGGCGGCCGTCGTCCACTTCCGTGCCCGGCGTGAAACCGGGGAAGCCTTGGATGCCGGGCGCCGCGGGGTCACCGGTCTGACCGACGATCAGAATGCTGGGGTCGTTGGTGCGGCCATAGGTGTAGGACACCGGATCGCCGGCCTTGATGCGGTAGTTGTCCTCGCGCCATTCGAAACCGGTGGCCAGATACAGCGGCCGGTCGTTGAAGCCGCCGACTTGGCCGCGGAAATCGAGATTGAATGTGGTCTGTTCGAACTCAAGCGTGCCGGTGTCGGCCGAGGTGGGCGAGTCGGCGTAGATGCCGCTGCCATCGGGCAGGGGCTCGTACCACCAGCTGACGTTGACCGAATTGCTTTCCTCGAAGCCGAACTTGCTGCGGCCGTGATTGATCGAAATATCCCAGTCCCAAGTGTCGCCCAGCGGCGCCTTGTAGCCGACCGCCAACGAACCGTCTTCCACCGTGGTCAGGATGTTGGGCAGGAACCCATTCGGATACAGATCCGGCACCGTGCGGTTATCGCCGGCACTGCGATAGAAACCGGAGGAGTCGCCTTCGCGCTTGGACAAACCGCCGAACCAGTACAGCTCGCCCGCGCCTACCGGCAGGCCGCCGTTCCACCACAGGTAGTAGTCCTTGGCATCGGCGTCGCCCAGGCGCTGGGTCACCCGCGGCGAATCAACGCGCAGACTGTCGGGGCCGGCGCGGTTGGTCTCGTTGCGATTACGCGCTTCGGCCGAAAGATTGAGGAAGCCGTCGCTACCCAGTTTGAACCCGGTATTGACCGAACCATGCAGCATCTCGCCGTCGCCGGCGTAGTACTGCGAGCCTTCGACGGAAACATCGGTATGGTCGGTCTGCGATTTCAGGATGATGTTGATGACACCGGAAATCGCATCGGACCCGTACTGCGCCGCGGCACCATCGCGCAGCACTTCGATGCGCTCGATGGCGGAGATGGGAATGGCGTTGATGTCGGTGCCGGCCGAGCCGCGGCCGATGGTTTGCTGCACGTTGACCAATGCTTGCTGGTGGCGGCGCTTGCCGTTGACCAGCACCAGCACCTGATCCGGACCCAGCGCGCGCAGCGTGGCCGGACGCAGGATGTCGGTGCCGTCGCTGACGAACGTGCGGGAGAAGTTGAAGGAAGGCTCAAGCATCTGCAGTATCTGGCCGATTTCCATGGCGCCGGTGGAATTCAGTTCTTCCTTGCCTATCACGTCGACCGGTGCGGCGGTTTCTTCCGCCGTGCGGCCGCGCACGCGCGTACCCAGCACGACGACCTCATCCAGGGTCCTGGCCTCCGGCGTATCGGAAGTCGTTGTGGTTTGCGCGTGCGCGGACGTCAATGCGGAAGCGGCCAAGGCGGCGCTGATAGCCAGGGTCAGATGGCGAAGACTCGATCGTGACATGAGTGGTTTTCCCTTTGAATGGTTTCGGACTCGTTGAGCCGTCCAAGAGATTTACCACTTCTTTAACTTATCTAAAACGAAAAAAATCCCAATTCAGCGAGAGTGAATTTCGGATTACATAGGCACAGAGGAAAGTAGCGAAAAGCGCGGCGTAATCGCTGTTTTGCCTGACGATGCTGCACTGCGTGATTGCATTGAAAACGGTTCAATGCAATATCCGATAAGAGAAACTTAATCGACTGGCGAAGCAGGGATTACGCTTCGCATGCATACGGTTTGATCAAAACCGTATGGTGGTGGCTTGAGGAGTGAAGCTCGCAATCTGCCAGCACAACCTAACAGTGAACCCACGTGGCGTGCGCCGTGCGCACGACTGCCATCCGTCGTGCGCATGACCACGATCATTCTTCGCCCTGCCTCAAGGATCGCTATCGGCCGTCTTGAACGATTCGCTTCTTTGCCTCTTCGCGATGGCCGATGGCGGCTCGATGCGTAGACGACTGCCGCGACAGATATCGACATCCTGATAGACCATCGTCTGCCCATCGCGGAACCCGAAACGAAAATCGTACAGGCAGCTGTCACTTGCGATTTCGATGGTGGCAGAGTCGCCGCCACCACGCAGGGGAGTACCAAGCGGCTTGTCATGGAACGAATCGCTGCCGGCGGTGGCGATCGCAAGCGACGTCACGCTGTCGTGCGCGCGATTGGTCAACTCCACGTATCGGGTCTGTGTGCCTTCATCGGCACGCGCAGCGGTGGCAACTAGAAGAGCGGCGAGAACAGCGGCACAGGTCAGGCGCATGGCAAGGTCTCCGGCGGTTTGAACAGGCGCCGGCAGCGAGTGATGCGCCGTGCTGCCGACGCGTCGATCAGGCCACCTTCGGCCTGCCTCGGAAAGGGATTCGGGACGAATCGTCGCTATGCCGTTGCGAATCGTAGCGGCGCGTCGCCGCGCTTTTCAGCACCTCGCACTACGCCTAGGATGGCATCGTTCCCAACCAGAACCATGCAATGGTCATCCGTCTCGGCAGCACAGAAATAGGCATCGCGCGCTACCTCGGCCTGTGGTCGGCGGTAGTGGTCGTATTCGCGATACAGCGGTACATGTACGACGCGATTGACGGGTCGACCTGGGCGGCCTCCGACTATCTGCGCTGGTCGATGGTCCAGTGGTACACCTGGGCCGCGCTGGCGCCACTGGTGTTCCGGCTGGCCGAGCGCTACCCGATCCAGCCGCCGTTGCGCTGGCGTGGTTTGGGCAGGCAGCTGCTGGCAAGTGTCGGTATCACCTTGCTCGCGCATGTCATCGGCGCATTCGTCTCGACTGCCTTCGAGCCAAGTACGTTCGGCCAGCAGTTCTGGTTCTTCCTCAGCATGCATTCCGCCACCGGCTTGTTCACGTACTGGGCGCTTTTCGCGATCCAGCACGCATTGCATTTCCATGCCGAGAAAACCCGCCGCGAAGTCGAGGCCAGCCAACTGGCCGCGGAACTGGCGCAATCGCGGTTGCAGGCCTTGAAGTCGCAGCTTCAGCCGCATTTCCTGTTCAACACCTTGCATGCCATCGTCACCTTGCTCGACGAAGACACGCTGTCGGCCGAGGACATGCTGTTGCGCCTCAGCGATCTGTTGCGGGCGTTCCTGGAAGACTACGACGGCCAGGAAATCACCCTGCGGCGCGAGCTGGCCTTGCTTGATCTCTACTTGGGCATTCAGCGGATACGCTTCAAGGACCGCCTGACCACGCAGGTCTATGTGTCGCCGGAGACGCTGGATTGCGCGGTGCCCAGCCTGATCCTGCAACCGATCGTCGAGAACGCGATCCGGCACGGTATCGGCAAGCGCGTCGGTAGCGACTGCATCGAAATAGAAGCCCGTCGCGAGAATGGCAGTCTCTGCATCGATGTGCGCAATCGCAACAGCAGTCTTGATAGTGGCACGCCTGATAGCAGGCTCGACAACATTGCCTCTGATGCCAAGATCGAAGGCGAAGGATATGTAGCAGGCCATGGCATAGGCCTGTCCAATACCCGCCTCCGGCTCAAGGAGCTCTATGGCGACGAGGCGCAGATCCGTCTTGACATGATCTGGCCGCAAGGCGTGGCCTGCCGCATTCGTTTACCGTTCCGCGAGTTGGAAGAGCCCGACGATATGCCGGAGCACGTGGCTGCATGAATATCTCCGCATGAGTGCGTCATGAAGATGCCCATATGAAGATTTCCGCACTGGTGGTCGACGACGAACCGATCGCGCGCCACGCGATCGTGCGGTTGTTGCGAGAGGATCCCGACATCGAATTGCTGGGTGAATGCGGCGACGGCGCGTCGGCAGTGATCGCCATCCGCAGTCAGCAGCCTGACCTGGTGTTCCTGGATATCCAGATGCCGGCGATGACCGGCATGGATGTCGTCGCCTCGATTGGCGCGGCGCACATGCCGGCAACGATCTTCGTCACCGCATTCGAGCAATACGCGGTGCGGGCATTCGAGGCCAACGCCGTGGACTATCTGGTCAAGCCGTTCAGTCGCGAACGCTTCGCCGACACGTTGCAGCGGGCGAAATCGCGCCTGTCCTCCCGCGGTACCGGCGCGCAAGTCACCGCACAGATACTGCAGGCATTGGATGCGCTGCGTCAGCGCGATACTTATCTGGAGCGCATTCCGGTGCGAGTGGAGGAGCACGTCGTGTTCGTCGACGCCCAGGATATCGTCTGGATCAAGGCCAGCCGCAACATCGTGGAGCTGCATCTGGCCGACCGCGTCCACGAACTACGCGAAACCATGACCACACTCGCGGCACGACTGGATCCACGCCACTTCGCCCGCGTCCATCGCTCCGCGATCATCAATGTCCGCCGCGTCAAAGCGATCCATCCCTGGTTCAATGGCCACCATGTCGTCACGATGGACACCGGCCAGCAACTGCGCATGAGCCGCTACCAGCACGAGACGTTCTTGCGCCTGGTGACCACAAAACAAAAAAGCGAGTTGGAAGACGGCTGAAAAAATCTTCCCGGTGGACGTAGGGCGGGTCTTGACCCGCCATTGCCATCTCGACGTTTGCGTTGGCAACTCCGAAAGCCATATCGCGGATGTTTTCGAGACGGCGCCGCTGATTCGCGTCGTGGACTTGGGTATGGCAATGGTGGGCCGGGGCCCACCCTATGGTTTTCTAGATAGCTGTCGCATCGCAGATGTCGCGCGGGCTTCGCCGATTGGCGTCGCGGGTTGACGCATGGTAATGGCGGGTCGACCCGCCTACGCATTCAATCGGGCTTTGCCCAACCGCTGATTTCCCCACGGACAAACGGGCCTATCTTTTGTTTGACGATGCGGCCGTCCGCGGCCACCAGCACCGTGTACGGCAGTACGCCGCGGGTGTTGCCCAGCCAGACGCTGGCGTCGGAAGGGCCGGGCGTGTCCAGCACGATGGGATAGCTGACCGGCACGCGTTGCATGAAATCCCGCACGCCCTCCGGTGTATCCAGTGCCAACCCGATCACCTGCACGCCATCGGTTGCCTGGGTCTTGGCGAATGCTTCCAACTCCGGCATTTCTTCCACGCAAGGGCCGCACCAGCTGGCCCAGACGTTGATCAGCAGTGGGCGCCCGCGGTATTGGGCTGCGATATCGATGCGTTCGCCATCCAATCCAGGCAGAACGATCTTCGGCATCGTGTCGCCGCGCTTGGCCGGGATCACGCCTGCCGGTGGTGCGGGTGCGGATGCGTCCATGGCCGATTGCAGCACGCGCTGCCCCGTTTCCGTCCGCAGCAGTACGCGGCCTCCGTCGAACCATACGCTGGCGGCAACGCCCAGGGCAGCCGCCACGACAGCCGCCAGCAGAATGCGGGGTGTGGTGACTTTCATCGCGCCGCTCGTGCCACGGCGTCGCTCACCATCTTCTGGGTCAGCACGGTCGGCAGCACTTCGCCTTCGCCGCCATTGCGGGGATAGACCACGTACAGCGGCACGCCAACGGCTTTGTGGCTTTCCAGGAACGCGGTGATCTCCGGGTCCACATTGGTCCAGTCGCCCTGCATGAAAACGGCGTTGTGCTGGCTAAGCAGATCGCGGAAAGTCTGCGTGTGCAGCACGGTTTTCTCGTTGGCCTTACAGGTCACGCACCAGTCGGCGGTCATGTCGACAAACACCACGCGTCCCTGCGCACGCAACGAAGCCAACGCGGCTTTGGAGAACGGTACGGTCGCGGCGCGATCCGCATTTGCGCGCGGCGACGATGGCAGGCGATGCGCCATCGCCAGCGGCACCAGCGACGCCGCCGCCAGCAACACCGCCAACCCGCGGCGCAAGGGTGCTGTGCGCAGACGCAGGCGCTGGTACCACCACAGTCCCAACGCCAACAACACCAATCCGGTCAGCGCCAGGCCCACCGCGTCGATGCCGCGTTGATTGCCCAACACCCACAGCAGCCAGACCGCGGTCAGATACATCGGGAAGGCGAGGAACTGCTTCAGTGTCTCCATCCAGGCGCCCGGTCGCGGCAGGCGGTTGGCCAATGCCGGCACGAAGCCGATCAGCAGGAATGGCAGCGCCAGCCCCAATCCGAGCATGGCGAACACCAGTAACGCCACCGGGGTGGAAGCGGTGAAAGCGAATGCCAACGCCGCACCCATGAACGGTGCCGTGCAAGGACTGGCGATCACCACCGCCAATACGCCGGTGAAGAAATCGCCCGCGGGTCCGGATTGGCGCGCCAGCGCATCGCCCGTTCCGGCAAGACGATGGCCGATGGAAAACACGCCGGACAAGCTCAAGCCGATGGCGAACATCAGATACGCCAGCAAGCCGACCACCCACGGCTGTTGCAGTTGAAAGCCCCAGCCCAAGGCTTGGCCGGCGGCACGCAGCGCGATCGCCAAGGCGCCGATCGCCACGAAACTGACCAAGACGCCGGCGGTGTACCAAAGTGCGCTCTGCCGGGCGTGCCCGCCGCTGCGCCCGCTATCGGCCAGCGACAACGCTTTCAACGACAACACCGGCAGCACGCACGGCATCAGATTCAGGATCAGTCCGCCGCCCAGGGCCAGCAGCAGCGCCAGCAGCAGATTGCTAGCCGTAGGCGCATTCCGGCGCTGCACGTCTTCCGGCGGTGTGCTGCGCGGCACTTCTGCCGGGCTGTTTGGGTTGGCGGCGTCAGCGGTCGTGGCAATAGCCGCGTTCGAAGCGGTCGTAGCTTCACTGCTGCCGGTTTGGGGCGCTGCATCCGGCGTCGTTGATGGCGCGGAAGCTGCGGCCGCAGTCACGGTGCCGGCCGGAAGCGACAACTTCACCCGCCGTGTCATCGGTGGATAGCAGATACCGCCGGTCTGGCAGCCCTGGAAGGTCACGCGCAGGGTCGCGTCGGCCGAACGCGCGTGTTTGCGCTGCAACGGCACTGGTACTTCCGCCTGGTCGAAATAGACCACGACATCGCCGAAGTGCTCATCGTGATACGGCTTGCCGGGCGGCCATTTCGGTGCCTGAAGCGCGATGCCGTCCGCGCCTTCCAACGCCATCGAAGTGCGGTCGCGGTACACGTAGTAACCGGGCGCCGGGGTGAAGCGCAGCAGCAACTGATCGCCGTTGAACGGAATCGCTTCGAACGCAAACGCTTGTTCCGGCGGCAGCGGTGCAGCGTCGATGGCCGCGTTGCCCGCAGGCTTGCCCAGCAGCGATGTGCCCGGCCGTGTCAGCGGCACGAACGCCGCCGGAGCGTCGTCCGCGGGCGGCAACACGACGGTCAGCGTGCGGGTTTGCGGTGGGTAGCAGACGCCGGCATCGGCGCAGCCCTGGTATTTCACTTTCAGGGTGACGCGATCTGCGGTTGCAGCTGCGGTGCCTGGCAATACGCCGGTCAGCCGGTTGCGGTAGGTTTCCACGTCGCCGAAAAACTCGTCGCGATACGCCTTGCCCTTGGGAAGTTGCAGCGCCTCGCCGGCGAACCCTTCGGTGGCCTGCACGCCGGTGCGGTGGCGGTAGAGGTAGTAGCCATCGGCGATCTTCCATTCGACCTCGATCCGATCGCGGCTCGGTGCCTTGGCGCTCAGTTCGAAGGCCTGGTCCACCGGCAGCAGATCGGCCACATCGATCGCCAGCGCCGGCGCGCTGAACCAGGCTCCCACCAACATCAGGAACAACGCGGAAAAGGCGGACAGGGAACACGGGCGGCGCGGCAGCGTCATGAAATTACTCGGGGAATCAATGGGGGGCCTGGGTCTGCGCGGCGACCCAGTCCAGGTAAGCGGGCAGGCCGGCGCGGACTTCGACCGCGATTACCTCCGGCAGTTCATACGGGTGCAGTTCGCAGATACGGGCGCTGAGTGCTTCCAGTCGATCGGCGGTGGTCTTGATCAACAACAAGACCTCGCTGGCCTGTTCCACCTTGCCCTGCCATCGGTACACCGAAGTGACCCCGGGGAGCAGGTTCACGCATGCGGCCAGCCGTTCTCCCACCAGGGCATCGGCGATACGCTGACCGGTGGCGGCGTCCGGACAGCTGCAATAGACAAGACGGATGGGCATGGACGGGCGATTATCGCAGACCGGGCCGCGGAGCCCTGCCCGCAAAATTTCCCGCAAGCGGCCCTTGAATCGTCATCCCGGTACCCCAACATCAGGGCAATCCGGCGTTCATGCCGGGTTTTTGTGCCCGCGACGCTAGCAGTCGTCATGTACGAGTGCTAACATCGCCACCCCTTTCCCTGTGCAATCAATCACTTAAAGAGGATTGAAATGAGCAATATCAAGCCGCTGTACGACCGCGTGGTCATCAAGCGTATGGAAGAAGAAAAGGTGTCCGCTGGCGGCATCGTGATCCCCGACTCGGCCACCGAGAAGCCCATCAAGGGCGAAGTCGTCGCCGTGGGCGAAGGCAAGGTGCTGGACAACGGCACCGTGCGCGCACCGAAGGTCAAGGTGGGCGACAAGGTCCTGTTCGGCAAGTACAGCGGCACCGAAGTGAAGGTCGACGGTACCGATTACCTGATCGCCAAAGAAGACGACATCTTCGCGATCCTCGGCTGATCGCCGGGGCGGGAGTCGGGAATGGGGAGCCGGGAATCGTAAAGGCGCATCGCTTGCGCTGATACCTCCCGCCCCGTTCGCTTCCCGCCTCTGCTTCAACGATTCCCCATTCTCTATTCCCCATTCTTGGAGTTTCAAATGGCTGCCAAAGATATCCGTTTCGGCGAAGACGCTCGTACGCGCATGGTGCGCGGCGTGAACATCCTCGCCAATGCCGTCAAGGCCACTCTGGGCCCGAAGGGCCGCAACGTCGTGCTTGAGAAGAGCTACGGCGCCCCGACCATCACCAAGGACGGCGTGTCCGTCGCCAAGGAAATCGAACTGGCTGACAAGTTCGAGAACATGGGCGCGCAGATGGTCAAGGAAGTCGCTTCCAAGACCTCCGACAACGCCGGCGACGGCACCACCACCGCCACCGTGTTGGCGCAGGCGCTGATTCGCGAAGGTTCCAAGGCGGTCGCCGCCGGCATGAACCCGATGGATCTGAAGCGCGGCATCGACAAGGCCGTGGTCGCCGCCGTGGCCGAGCTGAAGAAGATCAGCAAGCCCACCGCCGACGACAAGGCCATTGCCCAGGTCGGCACCATCTCGGCCAACTCGGACAGCAACATCGGCGACATCATCGCCGAAGCCATGAAGAAGGTCGGCAAGGAAGGCGTGATCACCGTTGAAGAAGGTTCGGGCCTGGAGAACGAACTGGACGTGGTGGAAGGCATGCAGTTCGACCGCGGCTACCTGTCGCCGTACTTCATCAACAAC
>CBFGZY010000059.1:0-25631 GCA_965653375.1 uncultured Pseudoxanthomonas sp. | reverse complement strand
CACGTCGCTCCTGCAAGGGTGTAAAAGTCGCGGCAGGCCGGTGACATACCGGCCTGCCGCGGTTTTCAGCCTTGCGCGGCCAGTTGCGCCAGCCGCTGTACTGCAACCGAGACGGTGGGATAGTCCACCGTTTTCTGCGCCGCCAGCTCGTTGAGCATCGCCAGCGTGAAGCGCAGGCTGGCGTCGTCGCGTTGCAACCAATGGCGGACCTTTTCGCCAGCGTTGGGACCGGGCATCGACAATACCTGGCCGGTCAGCGTGCGCTGATGGTTGGCCAGTTCGTCGCGCAGTACGCCGCGGGCAACGGCATGCCAGCGTCCGTCCACCTTCAGGCCATCGATCTGGTCCAACAGCCACGGCAGATGCAGGGCCTCGCCCAGGCGGTAGTGTGCCTTGGACACTTCCACCGGTTTCAGCTTGCGTTCGCGCGCCAGCTCGATGATGTCGCAGGACGGCTCCAGGTACGGCAGTGCGGCCAGTTGGCCCGCCAATTCCGCGGGTAGGCCCTTGTCCTTCCACTCACGCAGGCTGGCTTCGTACGTCGGGCGCAGCGAATCGGGAAGCACACCTTCGGCCGCCCGGATTTCGTCGAAGCCATCGTGATAGCGATCGACCGCGGTGGCGATCGCCGGAATCGGCCCCTTGCGAGTCAACAACCAGCGGGTGAAGCTGCGCTGCGCCGACCAGATCACCTGCAAGGCGTCGATCTGCACCGACTCGGGCACCTTGCCGTCCAGCGCGTCGATCTGGTTCCAAAGCGCGCGCGCGTCCAGCGTTTCGCGGGTGATGGTGAAGGCCTTGGCCACTTCGGCAGAGGTACGGCCGGTGTCTTCCTGCATACGCAGCAGGAAGGTGGCGCCCATGCGATTGATCGTGGTGTTGGTGACTGCGGTGGCGATGATTTCCCGCTTCAGGCGGTGCTTCTCCATATCCGCCGCATATTTCTTTTGCAGCGGCTGCGGGAAGTAGCGCTGCAGCTCCTTCGACAAGTACGGGTCTTCCGGGATATCCGACTCCAGCAGTTGCTGGAATGCCACCAACTTGGAATACGACAGCAGCACCGACAACTCCGGACGGGTCAGCCCTTGGCCGCGGGCCTTGCGTTCGGCCAGCTCGGCGTCCGACGGCAGGAATTCGATCTGCCGGTCCAACAAACCCTGGGATTCCAGGGTCTGGATGAAGTGCTGCTTGGAGCCCAGCCGCGAGACGCTCATCCGTTCCATCAGGCTGAGTGCCTGGTTCTGCCGGTAGTTGTCCCACAACACCAGGCCGGCCACTTCGTCGGTCATCTCGGCCAGCAGTTTGTTGCGGGCTTCCATGGTGAGTTTCTTGGCCTGGACAACGCCATTCAACAGGATCTTGATGTTGACTTCGTGATCGGAGGTGTCGACACCGGCGGAGTTGTCGATGAAGTCGGTGTTGAGCAGTACGCCGTGCTGCGCGGCCTCTACACGACCCAGCTGGGTCACGCCCAGATTGCCGCCTTCGCCGATGACTTTGCAGCGCAGGTCGCGGCCATCCACTCGCAGGCCATTGTTGGCGCGATCGCCCACGTCGGCATGCGTTTCATCGCTGGCTTTCACATAGGTACCAATGCCGCCATTCCACAACAGGTCGACCGGCGATTTGAGGATGGCGCTCATCAACTCGTTCGGGGACATCGACTTCACGGTTTCGGGCAGGTCGAGGGCCGCGCGTACCTGCGGTGTGATATCGATCGACTTGGCGGTGCGCGGATGCACTCCACCGCCCTTGGAAATCAACTTGACGTCGTAGTCGGCCCAACTGGAACGAGGCAGCGCGAACAAGCGCTGGCGTTCCTTGAACGAGCTTGCGGCGTCAGGATCCGGATCCAGGAAGATATGGCGGTGGTCGAACGCCGCCAGCAATCGGATATGCGGGGACAGCAGCATGCCGTTGCCGAATACGTCGCCGGACATGTCGCCGATGCCCGCACAGGTGAAGTCCTGTGTTTGCGAATCGCGGCCCATCGCACGGAAGTGGCGCTTGACCGATTCCCATGCGCCACGCGCGGTGATGCCCATGCCCTTGTGGTCGTAGCCCACCGAACCGCCGGAAGCAAAGGCGTCGCCCAGCCAGAAGTTGTGCGCAATGGCCAGACCGTTGGCGATATCGGAGAAAGTGGCCGTACCCTTGTCGGCGGCCACCACCAGGTACGGGTCATCCTGGTCGTGGCGCACCACGTCCGTCGGCGGCACGATCCTGCCGCCGCCGCGGCCGTCGACCACGATGTTGTCGGTAATGTCCAACAAGCCCTGGATGAACATCTTGTAGCAGGCGATGCCTTCGGCCAGCACGGCATCGCGATCACCGCCGACGGGCGACCGCTTCACGAAGAATCCACCCTTCGCGCCGACCGGCACGATGACGGTGTTCTTCACCATCTGCGCCTTCACCAGGCCCAGCACTTCGGTACGGAAATCCTCGCGACGGTCGGACCAGCGCAAGCCGCCGCGCGCGACCGGACCGAAACGCAGATGCACGCCTTCCACGCGCGGACCATAGACGAATATCTCGCGGTAAGGACGCGGCTTGGGCAAGTCCGGCACCTTGGCCGAATCGAACTTGAAGCTGACCACGTGCGTGGGCTGGCCGTCCGGGCCCTTTTGGTAATAGCTGGTGCGCAAGGTGGCTTCGATGGTGCCCATGAAGCCGCGCAGGATGCGGTCTTCGTCGAGGCTGGAAACCCGGTCCATCAATTTCAGCAGCGTCTTGTGGGTAGCCTCCATCTGCCGCTCGCGGCTTTCGTTGCGTGCATCGATGACGTACTGCAGCGCGGCGAGCGTCGCCTCGTCGCCTTGCGCCAATGCGCGCAATTGCTCGCCGAACTGGTCCTGGCCTTGCTTGATCTGCGCCTTGCTCTCCTGGCCCGTGGCCGGATCGAACCGCGCTTCGAACAACTCCACCAGCAGACGAGCCAACAGCGGGTAACGATTCAGTGTTTCTTCGACGTAGCTTTGCGAGAACGGCACGCCGGTTTGCAGCAGGTATTTGCAATAACCGCGCAGCACCGAGATCTGCCGCCAGCTAAGTCCAGCGCCAAGTACCAGCTTGTTGAAACCATCGTTTTCGGCATCGCCGCGCCAGACGCGGGCGAAGGCTTCTTCGAAGGGCTCATTCAACCGCTCGACATCGATCTCGCCGGTCACCGGCTCGACTTCGAACTCCTGCACGTAGACCGGCGTTGCGCCGACCTCCAGACGGAACGGATGCTCGGAAATCACCCGCAGGCCCATGTTTTCCATCAGCGGCAGCGCGTCGGACAACGGGATGTCGTTGAGCTGGCGATACAGGTTCAAACGCAGGCGGCCTTCGCCGGCCGGCGCGTGGCGCGAACGGTGCAGGCTCAGACGCAGGTCGTCCGGTCCCTTCAGCGCGGCCAAGTGCTCTACGTCGTTGGCGGCGATCTGGGCCGAAACGTTTTCGATATAACCCGCCGGAAGCGCACGCCCGTAGCTGCTGGCCAACTTCAGGCCTTCGGATTCGCCATGGCGTGCGATCAACGTTTCGCGCAGATCGTCCTGCCAGTTGCGCAGCAGATGCGCCAGGTTTTCTTCCAACGCGGCAGTGTCCACGTCGACGCGTTCGCCCACCTTGGGACGAACCGTCAGATGCAGCTGCGCCAGCGGCGATTCGCCCAACTGCACGCTGGTATCCACATACTCGCCGCGCAACGCTTCTTTCAGCAGCGCTTCGATGCGCAGGCGCACATCGGTGTTGAAACGTTCGCGCGGGATATAGACCAGCGCGGAGAAAAAGCGGCCGTAGCGGTCCCGGCGCAGGAACAGCCGGCTGCGCACGCGTTCCTGCAGCCCCAGGATGCCCATCGCGGTCCGTGCCAGTTCCTCTTCGCTGGACTGGAACAATTCCTCGCGCGGCAGCGATTCGAGAATATGGCGCAGGGCCTTGCCACTGTGGCTGCTGGGAGACAGGCCGGACTGGCGCATCACATGCTCATAGCGCTCGCGAACCAGCGGGATTTCCCAGGGGCGGCGGTTGTAGGCGCTGGAGGTGTACAGGCCGATGAAACGCTGTTCGGCGATCGGAGTGCCCTTGGCGTCGAATTCCAGCACGCCGATGTAATCCATGTTGCCTGGCCGGTGCACATTCGAGCGCCGGTTGGTCTTGGTCAGGATCAACGCATCCACCGAGCCGGATTGCGGCATGTAGTGCGCCGCCAGCGATTTGACATTACGCGGCGTGGACGTGTCCCTGCCACGCAGCAAGCCCAGGCCGCTGCCTTCCACCGCCGTCAAGACGCCGCCATTGCCCTTTTCGACGCGGTATTCCCGATAACCGAAGAAGGTGAAGTGGTCGTTGGCGGCCCAACGCAGGAATTCCTGCGCCTCATGGCGTCCTGCATCGCTGATCGGAAGACGACGCGTGGCCAGGTCGTCGGCCAGCGCCACCATCTTTTCGCGCATGCTGCCCCAATCGCGCACGATGGCTCGCACTTCGTCCAATACACCGTGGATGCGTTTCTCGATCTCCGCCATGTCGCCCGCGGGCTGGCGATCGATCTCCAGCAGCATGAGCGATTCGGGCTTGCCCTCGCCCACCGCCGTGACCTTGCCTGCCTTATCGCGGGTGAAGCGCACCAGCGGATGGCCCAGCACATGCACGCCCACACCGATATCGGCCAGCGCCATGCTGACCGAGTCCACCAGGAACGGCATGTCGTCGTTGACGATCTGCAGCACCGTGTGCGGGGATTCCCAGCCATGCGCTTTCATGCTGGCGTTGAACACGCGCACGTTGGCGGTCCCGGGCTTGCGCGCACGCGCGAACTCCAGCATGTCGCAAGCGATCGCGGCCCAGCTTTCGGCGCTGTGATGGGGAAATTCGTCCGCTTCCATGCGCCGGTAGAACGCTTCGGCGAACGCCTTGGCTTCCGCTTGGCGCGACGTCGGCGTGCGCTTGCGGATGGCGGCGAAAACCGGCTCGAGCGAGAACGTCGGCGCAGGCCCGCCTGTGACGGTCGTTACCACCGGCGCGATCGTGGCCGGCGTGCGCGCCGCGGCGGCAGGCGCTGAAACAGCAGGAGCGGCAACGGGACGCGACGCAGTTTTTTTCACCGCTGCTTTCTTGGCAGTGGCTTTCTTGGCTGGTGCGGAGGGAGCGGCAGTTTTCTTCGATTCCGGTTTGGGCTTTTTCTTCTGCGTTTTTTTCGGGGTGCGAACAGCGTTCATGCGGGCCGTGGCTCGACAGTGGTATGCGATTGGATATTGTATCCCTCCATTCAATGACAACACTTGTTGCGAGGCGTCAAAAGAAGCGCTTGCAAATTCATGCGCGATTGATTACCTCCGGATAGGTCGATTGGTTCGGATGCGCTAGCTCCCGAACTGCGACAGCAGATCAATCGACATTCGCGACAGCCCGCTTCGGCAATCGATGCGGACCCGCTCCCTGGATACTGGCTGTGCGGTTTCCGCGGCCCAGTTTTTCGTCACGCGCTTTTTACAACCGAGGCTCACGGCCCGATTGCACAGACTTTTCGGCGCCTGACAAGCTGTTCAAATTCTAAACTGGACGGTATAGTCCAGCCCGCATGTCCGCCTCCCCCACCCTCTCCGCCAGCGAGCAACGCCGTCAGCGCGTGCACGATGCCGTGCGCGCCTTGCTGGCCGAACAGGGGTTTCGCATCAGCATGGAGGCGGTAGCGCTGCGTGCCGGCTGCTCCAAGCAGACGCTCTATGCGCAATTCGGCAGCAAGCAGGGATTGATACGCAGCGTCATCGGCGAACATCTGGATCTGGCCACCGCGCGCCTGGACCAGCGCTATGACGACCCACGTGCGACATTGGTCGCCTTCGCCATCCAGCATCTGGAGCATCTGTGCGATCCCGCGGTACTGGCCACCAGCCGGCTGATAACCGCAGAAGCCAATCAATTCCCCGAAGAGGCACAGGCACTGTTCCGTGATGCCTGCGATACTCTGGTGGAGCGCTTGGCCGTCTGGCTCAAGGCCGCCATGAAGCGGGGCCAGCTGAGGCATGACGAACCGCACTTAGCCGCGGAGCTTCTATTGAGCATGATCGTCGGAATGGACTTCGAAAGGCAGCGTTTCGGCATGCCGCATCGCGACACTGACAAGACGCGCAGACATTGGGCCGAATTTGCCGTCGATACGTTCCTTCGCGCGTTCTCACCCGCTGCGATAGCACCGATGGACCCTGTTGCCCGGCCCGCTGTCCGGCTTAGACCCGTTAAAACCAAAACAACCAAAACTTGATACGGAGCTTCATCCATGACCGCCCCCGTCCGTTCGCTCGCCCTCAGCTGCGCCCTTCTGCTGGCGCTGGCCGCCTGCAAAGAACAGGAACAACCCGCACCGCCGCCGCCGGAAGTCGGCGTCATCAAGGCCACGCCGCAATCGGTGCCATTGCAACGCGATTTGGTGGGGCGATTGGCTCCCTTCCGAAGCTCCGATGTGCGTGCCCGCGTTCCCGGCGTACTGGTCAAGCGCGTCTACCAGGAAGGTAGCGACGTGAAGGAAGGCCAGGTGCTGTTCCAGATCGACCCGGCCCCGCTGCAGGCCTCGCTGAGCGGTGCGCAGGCGAATCTGGCCTCGGCCCAGGCGACCTATGCCAACGCCAAGATCGCGGCCGACCGCGCGCGCCAGCTGGCACCGCAGAAGTTCGTTTCCCAATCCGACCTGGACAATGCCCAGGCGGCCGAACGCAACGCCGCCGCCGCCGTGCAGCAAGCGCAGGCCAGCGTGTCTTCGGCGCGCATCAATCTCGGCTACACCAATGTCACCGCGCCGATCTCCGGCCGTGCCGGCAAACAGCAGGTGACCGAGGGCGCCTTGGTCGGCCAGACCGACGCCACGTTGCTGACCACGGTGGACCAGATCGATCCGCTGTACGTCAACTTCTCGCTCGGCGTCAGCGAGCTGGAAACCTTGCGCCGGGCCCAGAGCAAGGGCGGCGTGGAACTGACCGGCACCGGCGACGCCAAGGTGCAGGTGGTGCTGTCCGATGGCACGCCGTATGCCCAATTGGGCACACTGGATTTCTCCGACGTGGTCGCGGATCCGGCCACGGGCGCAGTCTCGCTGCGCGCCAGCATTCCCAATCCGGACCAGGAGTTGCTGCCCGGGATGTTCGTGACCTTGAAGGCCACACTGGGCGAGCGCAAGAACGCATTCCTGATCCCTCAGGATGCCGTGCTGCGTGATGCGACCGGCGCGTACGTTTACGTGATCGGTGCCGATGGCAAGGTGGCGCGCAAGAACATTACTGCCGAAAGCCCCAGCAACGGCAATTGGGTGGTCACCAGCGGCGTAGCCGCCAACGACCAGGTGATCGTGTCCGGCGTGCAGAAGGTGCAGCCCGGCGCGCCCGCCAAGCCCACTCCATGGAAGCCTGCGGCCGCGGGCAACAGCCAGCCGACTGCTCCCGCCGCTCCGCAGAAGTAAGGGATCCCCCCAATGCCCAAGTTCTTTATCGAAAAACCGATCTTCGCCTGGGTGGTGGCGATCCTGATCTCGCTGGGTGGCGTGATCGCGATCTTCAACCTCGGCGTCGAGTCCTACCCCAATATCGCGCCGCCACAGGTGGTTATCGATGCCACCTATCCGGGCGCCAGCGCAGAAACCGCCGAACAGGCCGTCACCCAGGTCATCGAACAGCAACTGACCGGTATCGACAACCTGCTGTACTTCAGTTCCTCGTCCAGCGCCAGCGGCGGCTCCAGCATCACGCTGACCTTCCAGACCGGCACCGACCCGGACATCGCCCAGGTGCAGGTCCAGAACAAGGTGGCACTGGCCCAGCCGCGCTTGCCCACGGAAGTGGTGCAACAGGGCGTGGTGGTGGCCAAGGCCAACGCCGGCTTCCTGATGGTGGCCGCGCTGCGTTCTGAAAACCCAGCGGTAGGCCGCGAGCAGTTGAACGACATCGTCGGTTCGCGCGTGTTGGACCAGATCTCGCGCATCCCCGGCGTCGGCAGCACTCAGCAGTTCGGTAGCGAATACGCCATGCGCATCTGGCTGGATCCGAACAAGCTGCAAGGCTTCGGCCTGTCCACCAGCGAAGTACTGGGGGCCATCCGCGGCCAGAACCTGCAGTTCGCCGCCGGCTCCATTGGTGCCGATCCTGCTCCGGAAGGCCAGGGCTTTACCGCCACGGTGACGACCGAGGGCCGCTTCAACTCGCCCGAACAGTTCGAAAACATCATCCTGCGCGCCAACACCGATGGCACCACCGTGCGCCTGAAGGATGTCGCCCGCGTGGCCATCGGCTCGACCGCCTACGGCTTCGAAACGCAGTGGAACGGTGCGCCCACCGCCGCCTTCGCGGTCCAGCTGTTGCCGGGTGCCAACGCATTGAACGTGGCCGCCGCCGTGCGCGCCAAGATGGACGAACTGCAACCCAGCTTCCCGCAAGGCGTGGCTTGGTTCTCGCCGTACGACAGCACCACCTTCGTGCGCATCTCCATCGAGGAAGTGGTGAAGACCCTGTTCGAGGCGGTGGTGCTGGTGTTCCTGGTGATGCTGATCTTCCTGCAGAACATCCGCGCCACCATCATCCCCACGCTGGTCATCCCGGTCGCGTTGCTGGGCACGTTCCTGGGCATGACGGTGATTGGCTTCACCATCAACCAGCTGACCCTGTTCGGCATGGTGCTGGCGATCGGCATCGTGGTGGACGACGCCATCGTGGTGATCGAGAACGTCGAACGCATCATGACCGAGGAAGGCCTGCCGCCCAAGGAAGCCACCCGCAAGGCGATGGACCAGATCACCGGTGCGGTGATCGCCATTACGGTGGTGTTGTCGGCGGTGTTCATCCCCAGCGCACTGCAAGGCGGCAGCGCCGGCGAGATCTACAAGCAGTTCGCGCTGACGATCGCCCTGGCGATGGTGTTCTCGGCGTTCCTGGCCTTGGGCTTCACCCCTGCCCTGTGCGCCACGCTGCTGAAGCCTACGGAGCACCACAAATCCAACTTCGTGTTCCGCACGTTCAACAAGTACTACGACAAAATCAGCCATACCTACGTGGGCCACATCGGCAGCGCGGTGAAACATGCGCCGCGCTGGATGATCGTCTTCGCCGGCCTGACCTTGCTGTGCGGCTTCTTGTTCACCCGCATGCCAGGCAGCTTCCTGCCTGAAGAAGACCAGGGTTATGCGCTGGCGATCGTGCAGCTGCCGCCGGGTGCGTCGATGGAGCGGACCAGCAACGTCTTCAAGCAGATCCGCAGCAAGCTGGAGACGATGGAAGGCTATGACGGCATGATGGAGGTGACCGGCTTCAGCTTCGTCGGCCAGGGCGAGAACGTCGGCATGGCGTTCATCAAGCTCAAGGATTGGAGCGAACGCAAAGTCGATGCGGCCACGTTTATCCAGCAAGCCAACGGTGCACTGTTCGGCATCAAAGAAGCCGGCATCTTCGTGGTCAACCTACCCACGGTGAATGGATTGGGCCAGTTCGGCGGTTTCGACATGTACCTGCAGGACCGTACCGGCCAGGGCCAGGCGGCACTGACCGAAGCGCGCAACATCCTGCTTGGCAAGGCCGGCCAGAACCCCAGCCTGACCGGCGTACGCCCCAACAGCCTGGAAGATGCGCCACAGCTGAAGCTCAACGTGGACCGCGTGCAGGCGCAAACCATGGGTCTTTCGGTCAACGACATCTACAACGCCATCGGTTTGATGCTGGCGCCGGTTTATGTCAACGACTTCTTCTACGAAGGCCGCATCAAGCGCGTGACCATGCAGGCGGACGCGCCGTTCCGCATGAGTCCGGAATCGCTGTCGAACTTCTACACGCCCAGCACCATGCAGAACGGGGCGATGATTCCGCTGACCAACGTGGTGAAGTCGGAGTGGATCACCAACTCGCCGTCGCTGACCCGCTACAACGGCTATGCGGCGATCAATATCGTGGGCTCCCAGGCACCGGGCAAGAGTTCGGGCGAAGCGATGAAGGCGATGGAAGACATCGTCAACAACGATCTCCCGCCCGGCTTCGGCTTCGACTGGACCGGCTTGTCGTATCAGGAAATCCTGGCCGGCAACACCGCGACATTGCTGTTGGTCCTGTCGATCGTCGTGGTGTTCCTGTGCTTGGCGGCGCTGTATGAAAGCTGGTCGGTGCCGGTCTCGGTGCTGCTGGTGGTGCCGCTGGGCGTATTGGGTGCGATCGTTTTCGCCATGGCGCGCCAGTTGCCAAACGACATCTTCTTCAAGATCGGCCTGATCACCATCATCGGCCTGGCCGCGAAGAACGCGATCCTGATCGTGGAGTTCGCCGTGGAGTTGCGCCGCGAAGGCAAGACCCTGCGCGATGCCGTGGTGGAAGCGGCGCGTCTGCGTTTCCGCCCCATCCTGATGACGTCGTTCGCGTTCATCATGGGCGTGTTGCCGATGGCGATCTCCTCCGGCGCCGGCGCCAACGCACGCCACGCCATCGGCACCGGCGTGATCGGCGGCATGCTGTTCGCCACGTTCTTGGGCCTGTTGTTGATTCCGGTGTTCTTCGTCGCGGTACGGCGCATGCTGGGCGACAAGCTGGATGAGTCTTCCCGCGAATACCTGGAAGAACACAACAAGCCGCCAGCGCGTTGATGGTCGCGGATAGGTAAAACAAAAAGCCCCGGTTCATGCCGGGGCTTTTTTTTTGCAGCGTGCACCGTACGCACGGCATTTGATTATTGTTCTTTCGCACAAAGATTGAAGCCATTGGCTTGCAAGCCCCGAGTTGTCGTTTCGGTAGAGCGGAGCTTGCTCCGCTGCTTTTCGGTGCAGAGAATCCAAATCAGCGGAGCAAGCTCCTCTCCACGTCAAAGCTGGGTACAGCAACTCGCCAGCTTAAAAACGAAGAACCCCGGCCGAAGCCGGGGTTCTTTTTTTTACACCATGGCGGTTTTGGCCGCCGTGTCAGAGTTACGCCTGCTTGGCTTTCTGGCTGGCGATCCACTGGTCCACGCGCCGCTCCAACAGCGTCAGCGGCAATGCGCCGCCGCCGAGCACTGTGTCGTGGAAGCCCTTGATGTCGAACTTGTCGCCCAGCTCGGTTTCCGCCTTCTTGCGCAACGCCTGGATGCGGATCATGCCGACCTTATACGCCGTGGCCTGCCCCGGCATGATCAGGTAACGCTGCACTTCCGAACGGATCGCCGCCAGCGGAACCGCGCTGTTGGCGTCGAAGTACTCCACCGCCTGCTCCTCGGTCCAGCCCTTGGCATGCAAGCCGGTATCCACCACCAGGCGAATGGCGCGCCACATCTCCGAACTCAAACGGCCGAATTCCGAATAGGGATCCTGATAGGTGTTCGGCATTTCCTTGGCCAGCCACTCCGAGTACAGACCCCAGCCTTCCGCGTAGGCAGTGAATCCGGCCTGGGTGCGGAACTTCGGCACGCCGGTCAGTTCCTGCGCGATGGAGATCTGCATGTGGTGGCCCGGCAAGCCTTCGTGGTACGCGATGACTTCCAGTTCCGGCTTGGGCATCGCATTCATGTCGGACAAATGCGCGTAGTAGATGCCGGGACGCGAGCCATCCGGCGTACCGGGGAAGTAGTGCTGGGCAGCGCCGTCCTGTTCGCGGAACGCTTCCACCCGCTTGACCACCAGATCCGCCTTCGGCAACAGGCCGAAATAGTTCGGCAGTTCCTTCTTGATATTGTCGATCCGCTTGGTTGCCTCGTCGATGTAGGCCTGGCGGCCTGCGTCGGTATTCGGGAAGACGAACTGAGGATCCTTGTCGATGAACTCGAAGAAGGCATCCAAGTCGCCCTTGAAGCCGACTTTGTCCTTCAACGCTGTCATCTCGCCGCGGATGCGCTCCACTTCCTTCAGGCCCAGCGCGTGGATTTCCTCGGCCGTCATGTCGGTGGTGGTCATCTGGCGCAGCTGATACTCGTAGTACGGCTTGCCATTGGACTGGGTCACGCCGACGCCGCTGGCGTTATCGAGCGCATTCGGTGTGTCTTCCTCGCACCACGCGATCACCCGCTCATAAGCCGGCTTGAGCTGCTCCACCAGCGCGGCGCGCGCTTCTTCCTTCAACGCGGTGGCGCGCTCGGCGCTGATCTTGCCGCTTTTGACCAGGGCGTCGGCCTTGGCTTGCGCGTCCGCCCAAATCGCCGAATCCTTGCCCGCGGAGAACGGCGCGCCGGTGATGACCTTGCGGGACTGGTCGATAACGCCCGCATAGGCGAACTTCGGCGGACGAATGTTCTGCCCGGCCGACTTGCGGCCACGTTCCAGCAACTGATCGAAAGCCCGTGCCATCGCTTTGAGACGCGATACATAGGCCACGTAATCCGACTCTTCGTCCACCTTGTGGAAGTTGATCAATATGGTCGGCAGGAAGCTCTGGGCGCCGTTCATCTGGTCGAAGGCGTAGCCATTGGCCAGGAAGGGCACGCCATCGCGCGCATTCTCGTACTGCAGCTTCCACAGGTCGTAGGAGAACTTGCCCTCGTCGCTCAACTTGTCATAGGCGAAGGTCTTCTCCATCTCCTCGACGCTGGCCTTCTGCCAGGCGATCTGGTCCAGCTGCGCTTTCTCCGAGAAGTCGTCCAACTGGTCGTACAGGTCCTTGCGGCCCTGGAAGGTCAGTTGCAGCGGACTGAAACGCAGTTGTTCTTCGTACTTTTTCTCGAACCACTGGTTAAGCCGTTCGGTTTCCGCGGCGATGTCGGCCTGCGAAACGGTCGCAGCAGGTGTTGCCGCGGTACCGGCTCCCGGCGAAGCGGCGCGGTCGCAAGCGGCCAGGGCCAGCGCAATAGCGCAGACGATCAGGGTTTTACGCATCAGGTTCTCCGGTTGGGATACGGGGGGCAGACCCCCGCATCAGAGAACTCTAGCGGAACCTTTACGGACCCGTCCCATGACTAAAGATGGGGGCGCCCCGACAGCCGCTCGGCATACGCGATGAAGAACGCGCCGAAGCGCGCCCGGATGTCGAGCAAACCCTATCCAGCCCTTCCACATCAATCCACGTTTAGCTTCGACGGTTTTCCCGGTCGCGACTCACGTCGCTCCCACAATCGGGCAAACCTCATCCGCATGGATCCAGGCGCACAGAGGATGCCGCCCGGCTGAGCGGCCCCCTCCCACTGGACCCCTCAACGCAACCCGGTCTCGTTGCGCGCAATCACCAGGCGTTGGATCTCGCTGGTGCCTTCGTAGATCTCGGTGATCTTGGCGTCGCGGAAATAGCGCTCCAACGGCATCTCTTTCGAATAACCCATGCCGCCGTGGATCTGCACGGCCTGATGGGCGATCCACATGGCCGCTTCGGAGGCCGTCAGCTTGGCGATAGCGGCTTCGTTGCTGAAACGCTGGCCCTGGCCTTTGACCCATGCCGCGCGCAGCGTCAACAGCAACGCCGCATCCAGCTTGCACTTCATGTCGGCGATTTTCGCCTGGGTCATCTGGAAAGTACCGATAGGCGCACCGAAGGCTTTGCGGTCCTTCACGTATTCCAGGGTCTTCTCGTAGGCGGCACGGGCAATGCCGATCGCCTGCGAGGCGATGCCGATACGGCCGGCATCCAGCACGCCCATGGCGATCTTGAAGCCCTCGCCTTCCGCGCCCAGCACTTCATCGGCGTCGACCACGTAGTCGGTGAACTCGATTTCGCAGGTGGCCGAAGCCCGGATACCCAGCTTGGGCTCGGTCTTGCCGCGGTGGAAGCCCGGCTTGGCCGTGTCGACCAGGAACGCGGTGATGCCACGGGCGCCCTTGTCCGGCTCGCTCATTGCGAACAGCACGATGTACTTGGCCACCGGGCCGGAGGTGATCCAGCTCTTCTTGCCATTGACGACAAAGCTGCCGTCGGCCTGCTTGACCGCGCGGCAGCGCATGGCGGTGGCATCGGAACCGGACTGCGGCTCGGTCAGGGCGAACGCCCCGATCTCGGCGCCTTCGGCGATCGCACGCACGTACTTCTGCTTCTGCGCTTCGGTCCCGTACTTCAGGATACCGTTGCAAAACAGCGAGTTGTTGACCGACATGATGGTGGAATGCGCGGCGTCACCGGCAGCGATCTCGACCATCGCCAGCACATAGGCGATCGGGTCCATGCCCGCTCCGCCGTACTCGCTGGGCACTTCGATGCCCATCAGACCGTTCTCGCCCAGCATGCGGATGTTGTCCAGCGGAAACTCGCCGGTCTTGTCGAAGTGTTCCGCGCTGGGCGCGATCTTCTCCTGGGCGATCCGGCGGGCTACATCCTGGATCATCAACTGCTCTTCGGTGAATGCGAAATCCACAAGCCAATCCCTCTCAAATTCGAATACCAATTGTAACCCAGCACCATGCGCAGCCGTATGCCACGCTTGACCGCAGGCCGCGCCGGACGGACAATATCTTTATATCGCGATAGGAAGATATTTATGGACCTGGAAGCCTGGTCGGCCCGGCTGAAAGTCTTTGCCGACGCGACCCGTGTGCGTCTGCTGGCGTTGTTGGCCCGCGAAGAACTTACCGTCGCCGAACTTTCCGCCATCACCCAGTTGGCTCAGCCGCGCGTTTCCACGCACCTGGCCAAACTGAAGGAAGCCGGCCTGGTCCGCGACCGCCGCGCCGGGGTTTCGGCCTACTACCGCTTCGACGAAGACAACCTGGATGCGGCCCAGCGCGAATTATGGCGCAGCTTGAGGGAAGGTAGCGACGACCCCTTGCTGCGCCAGGATGCCGAGCGCGTGCCTTCGGTGCTGGCAAGCCGTGCGGCCGACCAGAACTGGGCCGATTCGGTGGCCGGCGACATGGAACGCCACTATTCGCCTGGGCGCACCTGGGAAGCGCTGGCGCGAACCGCCCTGCCCTTGCTGGAAACCGGCGATGTGCTGGATATCGCTTCTGGCGACGGCGTGCTGGCCGAACTGCTATCGCCGCATGCCAAACGCTACGTCTGCGTCGACACCAGCGCACGCGTGGTTGCCGCCGCCGGACAACGCTTGCGCCGCTTCCCCAACGTGGAAGTGCGCGAGGGCGACATGCATGCATTGCCGTTCAAGGACAACAGTTTCGACCTGGTCGTGCTGATGCATGCGCTGACCTACGCGGTCAAACCGGCACAGGCCGTGGCCGAGGCTGCCCGCGTGCTTCGCCGTGGTGGCCGGCTGTTGCTGAGCAGTCTGGGCAAACACGAACACAAGGCAGTGGTGGAGTCCTATGGCCACGTCAATCTCGGCTTTACCGAGAAAGAACTGCGCAAGTTCGCGGAAAAAGCAGGCCTGGATATCTCCGCCGCGGAAACCGTGACGCGCGAGCGCCGTCCTCCCCATTTTGAAGTCATCTCACTGACCGCGGTGAAACCATGAGTAAGCAACCCTGGCTACGACCCGAACGTGCCGAAGCGCTGATCGCGGCGCTGGGCCAACGCATTCTGATCATCGACGGCGCCATGGGCACGATGATCCAGCGCCATCGATTGGAAGAAGCCGATTACCGCGGCGAACGTTTCGCCGAGGGCTACGACAGCGCGCACCCCGATGCTCACGTCCATGGTCCGCAATGCGGCCATGACCTGAAGGGCAACAACGATCTTCTGCTGCTAAGCAAGCCGGAAGTGATCGCCGACGTGCACACGCAATACCTGGAAGCGGGCGCCGATCTGGTGGAAACCAATACTTTCAACGCGACTTCGGTCAGCCAGGCCGACTATCACCTGGAGCACCTGGTCTATGAGTTGAACAAGGAAGGTGCGCGTGTCGCTCGTGCGTGCTGCGACGCGATGGAAGCCAAGACTCCGGAAAAACCGCGTTTCGTCATCGGCGTGCTGGGGCCGACCAGCCGGACGGCGTCCATCAGCCCCGACGTCAACGACCCCGGTTTCCGCAACACCAGTTTCGACGAACTGCGCGCAACCTACCGCGAAGCGATCGAAGGCCTTATCGATGGCGGCGCGGACACGCTGATGGTGGAAACCATCTTCGACACGCTCAACGCCAAGGCCGCGTTGTACGCCATCGAAGAAGTCTTCGATCAGCGCGGGGGCCGCCTGCCCGTGATGATTTCCGGCACCATCACCGATGCATCCGGCCGCACATTGTCGGGCCAGACGGCTGAAGCCTTCTATGCGTCGGTTTCGCACGGCAAGCCGCTGTCGGTGGGATTGAACTGCGCGCTGGGCGCGAAGGATCTGCGCGAACACGTGGAGACCTTGGCAACAGTATCGACCGACAGCTTCGTCAGTGCGCATCCAAACGCGGGTTTGCCGAATGCTTTCGGCGAATACGACGAATCGCCGGAAGAAATGGCCGCGACGTTGAAGGAATTCGCGCAATCCGGTCTGTTGAATCTGGTGGGCGGCTGCTGCGGCACCACGCCGGACCACATCCGGGCCATCGCCGAAGCTGTTCGCGGCATTCCGCCTCGCCAGTTGAAACAACCACTCGCGCAGGCGGCTTGAGGACAGTCATGAGGATATTGATCGTCGGTGCCAGCGGCACCCTGGGACGGGCTGTCGCCAGCCAGCTCGGCGAGCGCCACGAGATCATCAGCGCCGGACGCAGCAGCGGGGATCATCAGGTGGACTTGCGCAGCGACGCCAGCGTGACTGCATTGTTCGCGGCGGCCGGCCGCGTCGATGCGATCGTCAGCGCTGCCGGCAATGTCCATTTCGGCCCGCTGGCGGAAATGACCGCGGCACAGTTCGACATCGGCCTGCAGGACAAGCTGTTGGGCCAGGTCCGGCTGGCGCTGATCGGCCAGCACCATCTCAACGATGGCGGCTCGATCACGCTGACCACCGGTATCCTGACCGAGCAACCGATCCGGCTGGGCAGCAATGCCAGTGCGGTCAACGCGGGAGTCGAAGGTTTTGTCCGCGCTGCCGCGTGCGAACTGCCGCGCGGCCTGCGCATCAATGCGGTCAGCCCGACCGTGCTGAGCGAAGCCTGGGATGCCTACGCCGATTTCTTCTCCGGGTTCGAACCGGTCTCTGCCGCTCGCGCCGCGCTGGCTTTCCAGCGCAGCATCGAAGGCGTGCAGACAGGGCAAATCTACAAGGTCTGGTAAATGGATACTGCTACGCCCCTCCCCCGCTATACCCGCCTTTCCGGTCTGGAACCGCTGGTCATCACGCCCGATTTGTTGTTCGTTAACATCGGCGAGCGTACCAACGTCACCGGCAGCGCCCAGTTCCGCAAGTTGATCAAGGAAGAACGCTACGAGGAAGCGGTGGAAGTAGCGCGCCAACAGGTGGCCAACGGCGCGCAGATTCTCGACGTCAACATGGACGAAGGGCTGATCGATTCCGAGAAAGCGATGACCCGCTTTCTCAACCTGATCATGTCCGAGCCCGACATCGCGCGCATTCCGGTGATGGTGGACTCGTCCAAGTGGAGCGTCATCGAGGCCGGCCTGAAATGCCTGCAAGGCAAGAGTGTGGTCAATTCGATCTCGCTGAAGGAAGGCGAAGAAGCGTTTATCGAACATGCGCGCAAGGTGCTGCGTTACGGCGCGGCAGCCGTCGTGATGGCCTTCGACGAAGACGGCCAAGCCGATACCTGCGCACGGAAAGTCGAGATCTGCACCCGTGCGTACAAAGTCCTGACCGAGAAGGTGGGCTTCCCACCGGAAGACATCATCTTCGACCCCAATATCTTCGCCGTCGCCACCGGCATCGAGGAACACGACAACTATGCGGTGGACTTCATCGAAGCCACCCGCATCCTCAAGCAGACCCTGCCGCATTGCCATATCTCCGGCGGTGTTTCGAACGTTTCGTTCTCCTTCCGCGGCAACGAGCCGGTGCGCCAGGCCATTCATTCGGTCTTCCTGTACCACGCCATCAAGGCCGGCATGGACATGGGCATCGTCAACGCCGGCGCGATGCCGATCTACGACGATCTGGACCCTGAACTGCGCGAGCGCGTGGAGGATGTGATCCTCAACCGTCGCAAGGATTCCACCGAACGGCTGCTGGAAATCGCGGAACGCTACAAGGGCAAGAAAGGCGAAGCACAGGTCGAGAACCTGGCCTGGCGCGACAAGCCGGTGCGCGAGCGTCTGGCGCACGCGCTGGTGCATGGCATCGATGCTTTCGTGGATCAGGATACCGAGGAAGCCCGTCAACAGGCGACGCGGCCTTTGGATGTCATCGAAGGGCCGTTGATGGACGGCATGAACGTGGTCGGCGACCTTTTCGGCGCCGGCAAGATGTTCCTGCCGCAAGTGGTCAAATCCGCACGTGTGATGAAGAAGGCGGTGGCCTATCTGCTGCCATACATCGAGGCCGAGAAGCTGCGCACCGGCGATGTCGGCAAGTCCAATGGCAAGATCGTCATGGCCACGGTCAAGGGCGACGTGCACGACATCGGCAAGAACATCGTCGGCGTGGTGCTGGCTTGCAACAATTTCGATGTGGTCGATCTGGGCGTGATGGTGCCCACGCAGAAGATCCTCGATACCGCCCGCGCAGAGAATGCCGACATCATCGGCTTGTCGGGATTGATCACTCCTTCATTGGAAGAAATGACCCATGTGGCGCGGGAAATGCAGCGCCAGGGCTTTTCCCTGCCGCTGCTGATCGGCGGCGCCACCACCTCGCGCGCGCATACGGCGCTGAAGATAGATCCGCATTACGACGCGCCCACGGTCTGGGTGAAAGACGCATCGCGCGCCGTCGGCGTAGCTCAGTCTCTGATTTCCAAGGATCTGCGCGCAAGCTTCGTCGCCGCCAACGATGCCGACTATGCCGAAATCCGCCAACGCCACCTCAATCGTGGCGACGCCAAGCGGCTGGTATCGCTGGAAAAAGCACGCGGGCAGAAATTCGATGGCGGTTGGGACGCGTATACGCCACCGACCCCCAAGCAACCGGGCATTACGGTGTTCGACGACTATCCGTTGTCGGAACTGTTGGACTACATCGACTGGACGCCGTTCTTCCAGGCGTGGGAACTGGCAGGCAAGTACCCGGCCATCCTGACCGACGCGGTGGTCGGGAAACAGGCCAGCGAGTTGTATCGCGATGCACGCGCGATGCTGGACAAGATCGTCTCGGAGAAATGGCTGACCGCGAAGGCGGTGTTTGGTCTGTGGCCGGCGAACAGCGTGGGGGATGATGTCGTTCTGTCCCTTCTCCCTTCGGGAGAAGGTGCCCATAGGGCGGATGAGGGTACGGCGAAGGCAAACAAGACGGAACTATCCCGCACGTACCGCACCCTCACCCCAACCCCGCTCCCGGAGGGAGAGGGGCTTGCAGCCACCCTGCATTTCCTCCGCCAGCAAGTCGACAAGCCCGCTGATCGTCCCGATTTCTGCCTTGCCGATTTCATTGCTCCCAAGGACTCTGGGAAGCAGGACTGGATTGGTGCGTTCGCGGTAACCGCTGGTATCGGCATCGACGCACACGTGGCTCGTTTCGAAGCGCAGTACGACGACTACAACGCGATCCTGCTGAAAGCGCTGGCGGACCGTTTGGCCGAGGCCCTGGCCGAGCGGCTGCATCAGCGCGTGCGCAAGGAATTCTGGGGCTTCGAGCCCGAAGAAACCTTGGACAACGAAGCGCTGATTGCAGAGAAATACCGCGGCATCCGTCCTGCCCCCGGCTACCCCGCGTGTCCGGAACACAGCGAGAAGGCAATGCTGTTCAAGTTACTGGATGCGGGCCGCAATGCCGGCATGCAGCTGACCGAAAGCTTCGCCATGCTGCCGACGGCCGCAGTGTCCGGCTATTACTTCAGCCATCCGAAAAGCCAGTATTTCGTGGTCGGCCGCGTATCGAAAGAACAGGCCGCCGACTACGCCAAGCGCAAGGGCGTGGATCTGGTGCAGGCGGAACGGTGGCTGGCCTCCAACCTGGATTACGATCCGGAGTGATCTCCGTGCGGCGAACACGCATTCGTACGCAGGCGGATCGGTGTCTTGTTGAGCAGATATCCCAATGTTTTGCCTGTCAAATCGCTATACCGACGGTGTCGACATAGCTATTTTGTAGGAGCGACGTAAGTCGCGATGAAGCATCGCCGACAATGCTCCATCGCGACTTACGTCGCTCCTACAAACCAATTCGTTCTCCTGGTAGAACCTAACTTGCGCTTACATTCCCATGGAAGCCGCGGACGAAAGAGCGGCAATAGCCGCTCCTCCGAGTCCTGACCATCAAAACGAGGCGCTGAGCGTCAGCATCGCTTGACGCGGCGCACCGGTCAGCAGCGTGGCGTAGGTACCCGCAGGGTCGGATACCACAAAGCCATTGGTGCCGATGGTTGAAAAGTATTCCTTGTCCGCCAGATTGGTGATGTGCAGCGACAGGCGCAGCTCTTCCATCGCACCGATATCGCCGAAGTTCCACGAGCCGCCGGCATTGACCAGCCAGAACGATGGCACACCCGAATCGTTGGAATAGGTGTAGTAGCGTTTACCGGTATAGCTTGCGCCCAGGTTCAGATCCAACGGGCCACGCGACCAGTTGAGCGAGGTCGAGAACATCTCCTTGGGCGTATTCACTGTCTGCTTGCCGGCGATCTCCACCAGCGTCGTGCCATTGATGTAGTTGGAATCGTAAGTGGATTCGTTCCATGACAATGTGTTGTGCCAGCGCAGGCTTTCGATCGGCGTCCACACCACGGTGGCTTCGGCGCCCTTGCTGGTGACCGAACCAACGTTGGCGAACGCGGACGGACAGCCCTGGATGCCGGAACATTGCGCCACCGTCAGCAGTCGGTTTTCGAACTTTACGTGGTACAGCGCCAACGATGCCTGGAAGGTTTCGGCCGAATGCCGGAAGCCGGCTTCAACCGTTTCGCTGCGCTCCGGTTCCAGTTGGCTGGCGAACGTATCGAAAGCGACCTGCGTGGTGGCGAAGGGCCCGGTGATGCCGGCCTGGAAGGTGGCCATGTTCTCCGCATAGGAGGCGAACAACTCATTCTGCTCGCTTAGGCGGAAGCTGGCGCCCAACTGCGGCAGGAAGCTGTCCTTTGCGGTCAGCGTGCCGGTGGCATAGCGGGAAACGAACGTGCCGGCGGGGATGTGCGAATCGATTTCGGTGCGAGGGCTCTTGAATCCGATGTCCAGCGACAACCGATCATCCAGCAGGCGGATAGTGTCCTTCAGGAAGAACTGCCGTGTCTTGACGTCGAAGCGCTGGTAGAACTGGCGAATATCAGGATCGTGAAAGAAGAAGCCATCGTCCACCGGGCCATTGACGAAGTAGTAGTTGCGCTGCACGGTATGGCCGTTGTCTTCCCACCATAGGCCACCTTCGATCCGGTGATTGCCAAGTGTCCAATCCAGCGACGCGATCACGCCGCTGCGGTCGATGCCGTATTCGGTGGTACGCAATGAGATCGGCACCGTCGCGGAGGAAGGGACGTAAGGTGTGAACCAATGCCCCTGCCCGCGGTTGTTGTGGTAGTAGCCAGTGGCTTTCAGCCGCACGCCCTCGGCGAGGCCAAAATCGCCGGACAAACCGACCAGATTATCGTTGCGCAAACCCCGCGCGTCGTAATAGGCGTCATCCAGATTGTTGACGCCGCCGGAGAAGATGCCATTGGCGGCATCCACCGCACGCTGCCAATCCGGACGATAGTTGTCCCAGTCCCACCCCAGGCGGCGTTGCGAATCGAGCGAGAGATCCTGGTAGTCGTTTTCGTCGCGGCGTGAGGTGGTGGCCAACAGGCTGACGTGATGGTCGCCAAAGTCGTAGACCGCTTTCATGTTGACCTGGTCCTGCTTCTGTTCGCCCTCCCCCTTCCATTTGTCCATCCGCGAACTGACCGCGGACAGATACATGGCAAAGCCCTGGTGATCGCCGGTATCCAAGCGCGCGTAGGTGCGGCGCGTGGAATCGCTGCCCACCGTCTGCGCCAGGGTCACTCCGTATTCGGTCAAGGGATCCGCGGAAAAGAACTGGATGGTGCCGCCCAGGTTGCTTGTCGAAGCCGTATTGACGCCACCGATGCCTTCAGCCAGTTCGGCTCCTGCCAGGTTCTCCGAAATCAGCGCACGGCTGATATGCAGACCATTGTTGTTGCCATAACTCATATCGCCCAACGGAATACCATCCAGAGTGAAGCCCAGCTGGTTCTGGTTGAAACCGCGCAGGCTGATCCGCGACGACCATTCATAAGCGCCGAACGCGTCGGCGGATTGAAAGTTGACGCCGGGAAGATCGGCCAACAGCTTCAGTGGACTGGTGCCGGGAGGCAGGGCCTTGATGCGGTCCGGCGACAATCGTTGCACCTGCCGGGTTTCACCCAGGCCGATGACGGAAACCGTGTCCAGCATCTGCGCATCATGCTGGCCGTCGGCATCGCCGGCGGGACTGGAATTATCTTGCGCAAGCGCGACGGATGTCTGCAGCGAGGCCATTACGGCCAACGCCATTGCGGTTTTTTGCAACATGCGGGTTCCTTGAGACTAGCCTTCGGCAAGCAGGCAACTGCCCGCCTTCGGCAAGGTGGAGGTGGGAAGCGATACCGAAGGCATCGCTCAGGTTAGAAACGATGACGATGGTGTGTTGCCGGCATGACAACGCGATGGCTGGAAACTTACGCTTCCAAGACAGCGCGTCCATTCCGTCCGCAGTAGCTCGCCTTCAACAGCACTTCCTCTAAGAGCCCACCTTCCAAAGGCAGGCTCGGAAGCCAACGCGAACTCAGGGAAGCAACGATCGTCCTTCGGCTTCCGGCAAGGTCGCGCCCATCACATGCGCCAAGGTGGGCGCGATGTCGCGCATATCGATCTTGCCTAACGCGCGCTTTGGAATGCTTTTGCCTGCAATCACGAAGACCGCATCCATGTCTTCCACTGCCGGCGAATAGCCGTGCATGCCGCGATAGCTGCTATCGGCCAACATCGGCGCTGCGGGGTCGCGTCCGATCTGGTAACCCGGCTTGAACAACACCATATAGTCGGCACGCGCACCGCCTAGCTTCTCTATTCCCTGCGCATCCAATACTTCGTCGATGCCATTGGCCGGGTTGGCGGCGATACTTTGAAGCAACGCCACGACTTGCCGGCGCAGTTCCGCATCCTGTGGGTTGCGCAACACCACCGCGGCACTGCCGGCGGAAGGCCATACCGCCGCCTTCCAATCGGTGACCTGCGCCTTGGCATCCACGCTAACCAATCCCGCCTGGATAAAGGCGCCGAACAGGTTGACGTCCTTATGCAACGGTGAGAATCCATGATCGGATACCAGCGCCACCACCGTCTCCGGATCGGTGCGGCGCAAGGCATCGATCAATTCGCCGACTGCACGGTCCAAACGCACCAGCGCATCGCGCGCTTCCGCCGAACCGGCGCCGTGGCGGTGCTCCTGGTGATCCAGCCCCGCAAGATACACTGTCATGAAGCCTGGCTTGCGGCGTTCGAACAAGCGCTCAGCGAAGCGGACCCGGCGCTCGTCGCCTTCAACGGTTTCATCGATGCCGTCGGGATAGGCTCCCAGTTCGGCCTCCAGCATCGGCAGCAAGCCGGGCGTCGCCAGCGCAGCCAATAGTTTTCGATCATCGGCTGTGCCGGTGCGCCAGATCTGAGGCAAGTTGGCGTCCACCGGAGCACCGACGCTGACCGGCCAATGGACGTTGGCCGTGGTCCGGCCAGCGCGTTTTGCCGCTTGCCACAATGTGCCGACCTTGAAATCGGAGGCATACCAGTACCAGCCGATCTGGTTCTTGAATTCCGGATCGAACGTCAGGTTGCTGCCGATTCCATGCTTGTTCGGCGCAACGCCGGTGATCAGGGTTGCATGGCTGGGATAGGTAAGCGTGGGCAATACGCCACGGACCCGACGGGCATGGCTGCCTTCGCGGACGAGCGCCTGCAAGTTCGGCAATGCCACTGCGTCCTTGCCATTGGCGTACAGATCAGCCGGCCGGAGGCCATCGATGGAAATCAGCACCACCGGAGCGGCCGAGGCATCAAACGCTAGCGCCAGCAACAAAGCGGCCAATGCACCGGCCATCCATTTCCGCATCATGTGGTTTACCGCCGGACCGTCACCCGTCGTGACCGTTGCATTGAAGGCCACGGCCATGAAAGCCGTATGACACTCATCGCGAACCAGTGCCGCTTCAACGCGTAAGATGGCGGCCACTGGAACGCCGCAAAGACGCTGCTCACGAAGAACCACGTTGAAGACCCACCCGCCCTCCTCAACGCTTGAACCCACCGCCAGTGTTACGCCGATCCCGATGGTTCGGCTGGCCAGTTTCTATCTGGCCTACTACGCCGTACTTGGCGCTTTTACGCCCTACTGGAGTCTGTATCTGCAGTCGCGCGGCCTGACGGTGGCCGCCATCAGCGTGCTGATGAGCCTGTGGTATGCCACCCGAATCCTGGCGCCGAGCATCTGGACCACGCTGGCGGCACATTCGCCGCGACCGATCCGCTGGCTGCGCGGCGGCTGTCTGCTGGCGGCGGTCTGCTTCTCCGCTTTCCTGCTGAGGCTGGATTTCATCGGCGTGTTCGTGGTGATGTGCGCGTTCTGTTTCGCTTACAACGCGGTGATGCCGCAGTTCGAAGCGATCACCATGTCGCATCTCGACAAGCGCAGCGATCTCTATGGACACATTCGAGTCTGGGGATCGATCGGCTTCATCACCGTCGTGGCGCTGTACGGTTGGCTCATCGAACGTCTCGGCGTGGCATTGCTGCCCTGGCTGATGCTGCCGTTGCTGGCGGGCCTGCTGGTTTCTTCCTACAGCAACCGCTACGCCCATCAGCCGGAAGAAATCGGCCACGAACGCCAGGAAGGTTTTCGTGCACGGCTCAAGCGGCCGCCGGTCATCGCCTTCTTCGCCGCCGCTTTCCTGGCGCAGATTTCCTTCGGCCCTTACTACACGTTTTTTTCCATCTACCTGGCCGAACACGGTTACTCGGCGTCCACGCTGGGCTTGTTCTGGTCGGTGGGTGTGCTGGCGGAAATCGCAGTGTTCTTCCTGTCCAGCCGGATTTTCCTGCGCTGGGATGCCGGCAAGGTGATGGCCGTTGCGATGTTCAGCGCTGCGCTGCGCTGGTGGATCACCGCGTTGTGGCCCGATAGCGTACCGGTGATGGTACTGGCGCAACTGACCCACGCCTTGAATTTCGGCGCTTTCTTCGCCTCCGCCATGCAGCTACTGGTGCGCTTCTTCCCCGGGCGGATGAATGGGCACGGACAAGGCGTTTTCTATGGCCTTTCCGGCGTAGGCGGCGTGGCCGGTGCGCTTATCGCCGGTCAGCTATGGCGACTGGGCGGCAACGTCGCCTTTCTCGTCTCCGGCGGATTTGCCTTGGTAGGCGCGGTTGTCGCTTGGTACTGGCTGGTGCGGCGGCACCAATCCGCGATTCACTCCGTGGAAAGCGCTTGAAGCGCTTCTCGTAGAGCCGAGCTTGCTCGGCTGCCTTTCGTCATGGACTCGGATCGAAGAGCAGCGGAGCAAGCTCCGCTCTACAAAAAAGCGCGGTATCGGCGATTCGTTGTCGCCCGCCGTTGCGACGGCCTCATTGCAACTGACTCGGCGCTAGCGCGAGGCGCAGCTCCGCTCTACAAAAAAGCGCGGTATCGGCGATTCGTTGTCGCCCGCCGTTGCGACGGCCTCATTACAACTGACTTGGCGCTATCGCGAGGCGCAGCTCCGCTCTACAAAAAAGCGGGGTATCGGCGATTCGTTGTCGCCCGCCGTTGCGACGGCCTCATTGCAACTGACTC
>CBFGZY010000058.1:0-26299 GCA_965653375.1 uncultured Pseudoxanthomonas sp. | reverse complement strand
GACCCAGCGCAGCGGGCGCCAGGAAGCTTACGAGAATCTGTTGAATCAGTATCTGTTGCGTTGAGTCGTAAGCGCATTCCTCCGCTCAGCCTGGAGCGGAGGAATGCACCGCGGTACATCGAAGTGGGCAGTACATCGAAGTGCATCGATTGGTCTGAAGCTTGGGAGGAAGCGGAAGCGAATGAGCAGCACCTTGCGACGCGTCGCCCACTCGCGCGCTTGTTGTCCGCGCGCTATACGGCGTGCGGATCAACCAGGCCTGCCTTGCTCACTTCCGCTTGGGCGGTGGAGCCACCGAGTCGCGCACGATCAGTCGATGCGGCACCACGTGGTCGACGAGTACCCGGGTGGTGCGATCCTTTCGGCGGATGCTGCGCAACAGAACATCGATCGCGGTATTGGCCATCGAGGCGATCGGCTGGTGGATGGTGGTCAGCTCCGGCCACACCGTGGTAGCTGCCGACGTATCGTCGAATCCCACCACCGACAAATCGCGCGGGACATCCAATCCACGTCGGTGCGCCACCGAAATCGCTGCGGCCGCCATGTCGTCGTTGCTGGCGAAGATCGCACTCGGTGGCCGACGGTGCGCGAGCATTTTTTCCGTCGCCTTCAGACCGGACCGATAGGTGTAATCGCCCTGCTGCACCAAGGTGGTGTCGAGCGCGATGCCGGCTTCCTCAAGAGCCGCCTGGAAACCTTGGAAACGGCGCGCACTGGCGCTGAGGTCGGATCGGCCCTTGATGCAGCCGATACGCGTGTGCCCTTGCTCGATCAGATACTCGGCGATCTCCTTGCCGGCGCGGAAATCGTCGATGCGCACGCAGGAAATGTCGTCGCTGAAACGGCCCGAGGCAATCGCGACCACCGGGATGTGGGCGCGCACGAGCTCGGTCACCGCGGCGCGCGATTCGCACAACGGCGGCGGAAGGATCACGCCATCCACCTTCTTGGTCAGCGCACGCGCGGCCTTGCGTTCAGATTCGGCGTCCAGGTCGTCCCAGTAGTCGATGACCAACTGTATGGCGGTGCGCGAAGCCACTCGCAGCAGGCCGACCAGCAACTCGCGCAGATAGGCGCCGCTGGGGTTGGTGTAGATCAAGGCGATGCGCGTGTGCTGCGCCGCGGCCAGCGAACTGGCCGCCAGGTTGGGCGTGTAGTCCAGTTCGCGCACGGCTTGCATGACCCGGTCGCGGGTGGCGTCGCGCACTTTTCCCTGGCCATTCATTACACGCGACACCGTCATCGGCGAAACCCCCGCCAGTGCGGCTACCTCATCGATGGTGACGCCGCGACTTTTGCGCCGAACGGATTTCTTAGGCTTCTCCAACACTCATTCCTTCATTCGGCTGGTGGATACAGGACTCGCCATCGCGGCCCCCGGCTTTATACGCCTCAGAACCCGTTCTCAGGAATATCCATGAAAAACCCGGTCGGAAACCCGTAATCCAGATGCCTGGAATGTTACCGCTAACCTCTCAGGCAGGCGATAGCCGCCGCACGTCGCCGGTGGCGCGACTCCTCCGTTTGCTTGCCCTGTGCTGGTTGAGCGTCGCCTGCATGCCCGTTGCACTGGCCGAAGATGGCTACGACCTATGGCTGCGCTACCGGCCGATGGAAGCCGGACAAGTATCGGCCTACCGGTCCCAGGTCACCCAGTTGGTGGCCGCGACCGCCACGCCCACGCAGGCCGCCGCTCGCGCGGAGTTGATGCGCGGGCTGGAAGGCTTGCTCGGCGCTGCGCCGGCGGCGGCGAAAGATGTCACACAGGACGGCACGGTGGTGGTCGGAACAGTGGCATCCTCGCCGTTGATCGCAGGCTTGGCATTGGATACCCGGGCGCTTGGACCGGAGGGCTATCTGATCCGCAGCACGAAGGTCGCGGGGAAAACCGTCACCGTGATCGCGGCCAACCAGGACATCGGTGCGCTGTACGGCGCATTCCATTTCCTGCGGCTGCTGCAAACCGGACAGCCGCTGGAGCGCTTGGACATTCGCGAAACCCCACGCGTCAAGCTGCGCGTGCTGAATCATTGGGACAATCTGGACGGCCATGTCGAGCGTGGTTACGCCGGCGCTTCGATCTGGGATTGGCACAAACTGCCGGACTATCTGGATCCGCGCTACACCGACTATGCGCGCGCCAACGCGTCGCTGGGTATCAACGGGACCGTTCTCAACAACGTCAACTCCAACGCGCTGAGCTTGACGCCGATGTATCTGCAGAAAACGGTGGCGCTGGCAAACGTGCTGCGGCCGTACGGCATTCGCGTATTTCTCAGTGCGCGCTTCAGCGCTCCGATCGAGATCGGCGGCCTGAAGACGGCAGACCCGCTTGACCCAGCGGTGCAACGCTGGTGGCGCGAGAAGGCCGACGAGATCTACAAGACCATCCCCGACTTCGGCGGCTTCCTGGTCAAGGCCAATTCCGAAGGCCAGCCCGGCCCGCAGGACTACGGCCGCTCGCACGCCGATGGCGCCAACATGCTGGCCGACGCGCTCGCGCCGCACGGCGGCACCGTCATGTGGCGTGCCTTCGTGTATTCGCACGAACAACCCGACGACCGCGCCAAGCAGGCGTACACGGAATTCGTCCCGCTCGACGGCAAGTTCCGCGACAACGTGATGGTGCAGGTGAAGAACGGCGCCATCGACTTCCAGCCGCGCGAGCCGTTCCATCCGCTGTTCGGCGCGATGCCGAAGACGCCGCTGATGATGGAGTTCCAGATCACCAAGGAATACCTGGGATTCGCCACCCATCTGGTCTACCTGGGACCGTTGTTCGAAGAAACGCTGAAGGCGGACACGCGCCGGCGCGGCAAGGGCTCGACCGTGGCGAAGGTGATCGACGGTTCGCTGCACGGTTATGCAATCACCGGCATGGCGGGCGTGGCAAATATCGGCGCCGACCGCAACTGGAGCGGTTCGCATTTCGACCAGGCCAACTGGTACGTGTACGGCCGCATGGCGTGGAACCCGGGTCTATCCTCGCGCGCGATCGCCGAAGAGTGGGTGCGGATGACATTCTCCAACGACGCCAAAGTGGTCACGCCGATCGTCGGCATGATGATGGGATCGCGCGAAGCGGCGGTCGACTACATGACGCCTTTGGGTTTGCATCACCTGATGGGTCGCGGCCATCACTACGGTCCTGGTCCATGGGTCGCCGGCGGACCGCGCGCGGACTGGACATCGGTCTACTACCATCGGGCCGGCAAAGACGGCATCGGCTTCGACCGCACCGCCAGCGGCAGCAATGCGGTAGCGCAATACGCACCCACGGTGGCGCGCGAGTTCGGCGACGTGCGGCGCGTTCCTGAAGAATTCCTGCTTTGGTTCCACCACGTGCCTTGGGATTACCGCACGTCGTCGGGCCGTCCCTTGTGGAATGAACTGGTGCATCGGTACACGCGTGGTGTGGACTACGTGCACGGCATGCGCACGATGTGGGATGGACTTGCAAGCGACATCGATCCCGAACGTCATGCACAGGTGGCGGCCTTCCTCGCGATCCAGGAAAAGGAAGCGCAGTGGTGGCGCGACGCCAGCATTGCGTACTTCCAGACCTTCTCCCAGCGTCCTTTGCCCGAAGGCTATGCGCCGCCCGCGCATCCGCTGGAGTACTACGAATCGCTGGAGTTTCCCTACGCGCCGGGGAACGGTTGATGAGCGCTGCTCCGTTGCCCATGTCATTCCTGTTGCGATCGATCACGGTCGGGTCGTTGGTACTCGCACTGTTCGCGTCTGCCACGCTTCCCGTCCGAGCGCAGGAGAAAGCTGGCGCACCGTTGCTGCACGCCATGTTCCAGGATCATGGCGTGTTGCAGCGCGACCAACCGCTACGGATCTGGGGCCGTGCTCAGCCTGGCGAAACGGTAAGCGTTCGCTTCGCCGGCAAGCGTGCGCAAGGCCGCGCCGATGATGCGGGGCGTTGGGAAGTGCGGCTGCCGGCGCTGAAGGCGGGCGGTCCGCATACGTTGATCGCGAGTTCGTCGGGTGGCATGACACAGACCGTGAACGATGTGCTGGTTGGCGATGTGTGGCTGTGTTCGGGCCAATCGAACATGGAACTGCAGGTCTGGCGTTCGCTGGACGCGCGCGCCGAGATCGCCGGAGCGGACAACAAGACGATCCGCCTGCTGACGGTGCCGCAGAGCGGCAACGTGGTGCCGCAGGAAAACTTCTCCACCCCCGCGCAATGGAAGACGGTCACGCCGGACACCTTGCGCGAATTCTCCGCGACGTGTTTCTACTTCGCACGCGAGCTGCAGAAGACGGTCGATGTGCCGATGGGCCTGATCAACGCCGCCTGGGGCGGTGCTGCCATACAGGCGTGGATGAGCGGCGAAGCGCTAAGTGCGACCGGTCGCTACGACGACGAGTTGGAAGTGCTGAAGTCGTACGCCGACAATCCCACGGCCTCGATCGAGCGTTGGGGCGAAATCTGGTCGAAGTGGTGGCACGGGCGTCCCGGCGTGACGAAGGACGACGAGCCATGGAGCCCGACCTATAAACCCGGTTCCCAGTGGAGCAATGCACCATCCGAGCTCGGGCCGTGGGAACGCTGGGGCGTGCCGAAGCTGCGCGACTTCAATGGTGTGGTCTGGTTTCGCACGACAGTGAAGCTGACGGCACACCAGGCGGCGCAGGACGCCGTGCTCGCGCTGGGCCCGGTGGATGAGATGGACATGACGTGGATCAACGGCCGTGCCGTTGGCAGCACCTACGGCTGGTCGGGGCGCGAATACCGATTGCCCAAGGGAGCGCTGCGCGAAGGCGACAACGTCGTCGTCGTCAACGCGCTCGATACCTATCGCGATGGCGGCTTCTCCGGGCCAGCGTCCGCCAACGCATTGCGTCTCAAGGACGGCACCAGCGTGCCGCTCGCCGGCACATGGAAGTACCGCGTGATGCCGGGCTCCGACCATTCGCCCAACGCGCCGTGGCAAGCGGCCACCGGTCTATCGACGCTGTACAACGGCATGATCGCGCCGTTGGGTCGTTACGGCTTGCGCGGCTTCCTTTGGTACCAGGGCGAATCGAACACCACCGAAGCCGAACGCTATCGCGATCTGCTACGCGGCCTCCATAGCGGCTGGCGGGCGCGTTTTGGCGACAAGCTGCCGCTGTTGATCGTGCAACTGGCCGGCTACGGTCCGCCGCCGACACAACCTGGCGAAAGCGATTGGGCGGCCCTGCGCGAATCGCAACGGATGGTCGCCGCCGAGGACCCGCGCAGGGGATTGGCAGTCACGATCGACATCGGTGACCGCTACGACCTGCATCCGCCGAACAAACAGGAACTCGGGCGCCGTCTCGCGCGTGCGGCGCGGCATGTGGTCTATGGCGAGAAGTTGCCGCCATCCGGGCCGGTGCCGACATCGGCAAAGCGCGATGGCGATGCGGTGACGGTGAGCTTCGGCGACGTCAGCAATGGTCTGGTCGCCTACGGCGCCAACGGCCCCATCGGCTTCGAGCTGTGCGGCGCCGAGCCAGGCACATGCCGTTATGCCGACGCGCAGATTCGCGGTAACAGCGTGTTCCTGCGCGCATCGCTGGCAACACCGGCGACGCGTGTGCGCTACGGCTGGGCCGACAGCCCGGTCGTCACTTTGTTCGACGGCGCCGGTCTGCCGGCTGGGCCGTTCGAGATTCCGGTTCAATAAACTTCTTTACGACGAGATTCCAATGAGCACCGCACCTGCAACTGAAACCACGACGCACGGTTCCTCGCGTGACCGCGAGATCGTCAGCGCCAAAGTTATCGTCACCTGTCCCGGGCGCAACTTCGTCACGCTGAAGATCCAGACACGCTCAGGTGTGTACGGACTGGGTGATGCGACGCTCAATGGGCGTGAAATCGCCGTCGCCGCGTATCTGCAGGAGCACGTGGTGCCCAACCTCATCGGCCGCGATGCCGGCCGCATCGAGGACCTCTGGCAGTTTCTCTATCGCGGCGCGTACTGGCGCCGCGGGCCGGTAACCATGACGGCGATCGCCGCCGTCGACATGGCGCTGTGGGACATCCTGGGCAAGATGGCCGGCCTGCCCGTCTACCAACTGCTGGGCGGACGCTCGCGCGAGGGCGCGCTGGTCTACGCGCACGCCAACGGCCGTGACATCGCCGAGGCGAGCGACCAGGTCGGCATGTACAAAGAGAAAGGCTTCCTGGCCATTCGCGCGCAATGCGGAGTGCCGGGAGTAAAGAAAGCCTACGGCATCTCCACCGGCACCAAGCCCTACGAACCGGCCGAAAGCGAGCTGCCGGTCGAAACGGTCTGGAACACGCCGCGCTATCTGGAGGCGGCGCCGAAACTGTTCGAGCAACTGCGCAAGGATCATGGCAACGACATCGAGCTGCTGCATGACGTCCACCACCGTCTCACTCCCATCGAAGCCGCACGCCTGGCACGCGATGTGGAACCTTACCGTTTGTTCTGGCTGGAAGACGCCACGCCGGCGGAAAACCAGAAATCGTTCGAACTGATCCGCAAGCATTCGGTCACGCCTCTGGCAGTGGGCGAAGTGTTCAATTCGATCTGGGATTGCAAGCATCTGATCGAAAACCAGTTGATCGATTACATCCGCACGACCATCGTGCACGGCGGCGGCATCACTCATATCCGCCGCTTGGCCGACTTCGCGGCCTTGCACCAGGTGCGTACCGGCTTCCACGGCGCCACCGACCTGTCGCCCGTATGTATGGGCGCGGCACTGCATTTCGACACCTGGGTGCCGAACTTCGGCATCCAGGAATACATGTTCCATTCGGACGAAACCAACGAAGTGTTTCCGCACGACTACGTATTTCGTGCCGGACGGCTGCACATCGGCGATACGCCGGGCCTTGGTGTGGACATCGACGAACAGCTCGCCGATAAGTATCCGTATGTGCCCAAGCAGCTTCCGGTTGCGCGCCTGGAAGACGGCTCGATGTGGGACTGGTGAATGCCATGAATCCTTTCCGCCACTCATTCACTCTCTTTAGCAACGAGAACCGTTTTTCCTCCCCCTTGACCAGCCGTTCGGCTGTTAAAAACTCAAAAGGGGGACCGAGGGGGATTTGCTCTTGCTCTTCAGAAGCAACAGCAGCAGCAAATCCCCCCGCCACTGGCTTCGCCAATGTCGGCCCCCTTTTTCAAAGGGGGCAAAAACAAGCCTCTTCAATTCTCCGTGGTTGCTTGGCTGGACTACTGATCACCTTCGGGCTAACCGCACACGCCCAAGCAGCCCAACCAAATCCAGTGCTCTTCGACTGGTTCGAATACCGCGGCAACGACGCCGCGTTCAAAACACCACTGCCCGAAGGCAGCTACCGCAATCCCGTGCTGGCGGGCTTCCATCCCGACCCCAGCATCACGCGGGCGGGCGACAAGTTTTATCTGGTGAACTCCAGCTTCGCGTTCTTTCCCGGCATACCGGTATTCGAGAGCACGGACCTGGTGCACTGGCGGCAGATCGGTAACGTCATTGATCGTCCGTCGCAGCTGGACTTCGATGGGCTGGGCATGTCGCGCGGCGTGTTCGCGCCGGCCATCGAATACCACGATGGCATGTTCTACGTGGTCAACACGGCGGTGGACAGCGGCGGCAACTTCGTTGCCACGGCCAAGAACCCTGCCGGCCCCTGGTCCGACCTTACCTGGTTGCCGACGATCGGCGGCATCGATCCTTCTTTGTTCTTCGATGACGACGGCCGCACCTACATCCTCAACAACGACGCGCCGGTCGGTACGCCACGCTACGACGGCCACCGCGCGATCTGGCTGCAGGAATTCGATGTTGCCAAACTGCAACCTTTCGGTCCGCGCAAGGTAGTGATCGACGGCGGCGTCGATCCTTCGAAGAATCCGATCTGGATCGAAGGTCCGCACATCTACAAGCGCGACGGCTGGTACTACCTGAGCGCCGCCGAAGGCGGCACCGGGCCGCAGCATTCGCAGGTGGTGCTGCGTAGCCGCGATGTGTGGGGCCCGTACACACCGTATGAAAAGAATCCCATCCTGACCCAGCGCGATCTGCCCGCCGACCGCAAGCAGCCGATCACCAACGCCGGCCACGCCGATCTGGTGGAAGGGCCCGACGGCCGCTGGTGGGCCACCTTCCTGGCCAGCCGCAACTACGACGGCGTGCACTACAACACCGGGCGCGAGACGTTCCTGCTGCCGGTGGAATGGAAGGACGGCTGGCCGGTGATCCTCGAACCGGGGCGCGAGATTCCGTATGTGGCTCCGGGGCCGAGCTTCATGTCGCGCACCGGCACGCAGACGCCTTCGACAGGCAACTTCACCTGGCGTGACGATTTCGACGCGGCGCAGCTGGACCGCGCATGGATGTTCGTGCGTGTGCCCAAGCGGGCGTGGGCGGACCTGCGCACGCAGCCCGGCCGGTTGGCGATCCACCCGCTAAGCGAGGGCCTGGATACGTTGCACAATCCATCGTTCCTTGCACGCCGGCAACAGCACATCGCGTTCGAAGCGAGCACCGCGCTCGTCGTACCGGCGGATCAGGACACGGAAGCGGGATTGGCAGCCTTCCAGAACGAAAAGCACTGGTACTTCTTAGGAGTGCGTCGCACGGACAAGGGCTTGGAGTTGTTCCTACGCAAAAATACTGACGGCGAAACCGAAACCATCGCCAGCACAGCCATCACGACGGCGCAGACGTTGAAATTGAAAATCACCGCGGACGGCCGCGCCTATTCGTTCGCCTTCGACGCGGATGGGAAAGGCTGGAAGTGGCTGAAGCAGAACGATGACGGGACCATCCTCAGCACCGAGACCGCCGGCGGTTTCGTTGGCGCGGTGGTGGGACCCTATGCGCGTGACAACCGGAGCAAGTGACGAGTTGAAGTTGTGAACCGCAGGTTGTAGGAGCGACGTCAGTCGCGATGGGGTTTCATGGGAAGGCCTCATCGCGACTGACGTCGCTCCTACAAAATCGATGATGTGAGGAGATCAGAATGCAACCGATGATGTTCGACAGAGTATGCAGTCTTCCCAGTAAAAGGTTCACCGGCGGCCTAGCCATAATGGCCCTGCTCGTAGCGATGGCACTGCCCGCGCACGCGGCCGAAAGGCAGAAACCTAAGGCGGGAACACCCGCCTACCTCGACACCACCCGCAGCTTCGAGGAGCGGGCGGCCGATCTGGTATCGCGACTGACGCTGGAGGAAAAGGCCGCGCTGATGCAGCACGACAACCCGGCGATTCCGCGTCTGAATCTTCCGGCCTACGACTGGTGGAACGAGGGCCTGCACGGCGTCGCCCGCGCAGGCGCGGCAACCGTGTTCCCGCAGGCGATCGGGTTGGCGGCGACCTTCGATATTCCGCTCATGGATCAAGTCTCGAAAACCATCAGCGATGAAGCGCGTGCCAAGCACCACGATTTCGTCAAGCGCGGGGAGCATGGCCGTTATCAGGGCCTCACCTACTGGTCGCCGAACATCAACATCTTCCGCGACCCGCGTTGGGGCCGCGGGCAGGAAACCTATGGCGAAGACCCGTACCTGACCTCGCGCCTGGGCATCAGCTTTGTCCGCGGCTTGCAGGGCGACGACCCCAAGTACCACAAGCTTGACGCCACCGCCAAGCACTTCGCTGTGCACAGCGGCCCAGAAGCCGACCGCCATCATTTCGACGTGCATCCGAGCAAGCGCGATCTCTACGAAACCTATCTGCCTGCATTCGAAGCGCTGGTGAAGGAAGCCGACGTTGCCGCGGTGATGGGCGCGTACAACCGCGTCTATGGCGAATCGGCCAGCGGCAGCAAGTTCCTGCTGCAGGACACCTTGCGCCGCGACTGGGGCTTCAAGGGCTACGTGCTGTCCGATTGCTGGGCGATCGAGGACATCTGGAAGAACCACAAGATCGTCGCCACGGTAGAGGAAGCTTCTGCGCTCGCGGTCAAGAACGGCGACGATCTCAACTGCGGCCACAGCTATGCCAAGGCGCTGCCGGTGGCGGTGAAGAAGGGCCTGATCACCGAAGCGGAACTCGACGTATCGCTCACCCGCCTGGTGACCACGCGCATGCGGTTGGGCATGTTCGATCCGCCGGAGATGGTGCGCTGGGCGCAGATTCCCTATTCGGTCAATCAGGCGCCGGCGCACGACGCACTGGCGCGGCGCGCGGCGCAGGAGTCGATGGTGCTGCTGAAGAACGATGGCCTGCTGCCATTGTCGAAGCAGCTCAAGCGCGTCGCCGTGATCGGCCCGACCGCCGACGACACGATGTCGCTGCTGGGCAACTACTACGGCACGCCGGCCGCGCCGGTGACCGTGCTGCAAGGCATTCGCGAGGCCCTGCCGAATGCCGAAGTGATCTATGCGCGTGGGGCGGACCTGGTCGAAGGCCGTAATGACCCGACGGCCGCGCCGCTGATCGAAGCGCGCTACTTGCGACCTTCTTCCAACGCCTCCCAGCGCGGGCTCAAGGGCGAGTATTTCCGCGGCCGCGAGTTCAAGGGCCAGCCGGTGTTGACCCGCGTCGATCCGCAAGTCGGTTTTCGCTGGGACCGTGGCGGGCCGACCGATGACATGGTCGCGCGCGGCGAGATGTCGGCCGCCAAGAGCCTTGGCGGCGACGGCTTCGGTGTGCGTTGGACCGGGCAGCTGCTGCCGCCGGTATCGGGCAAGTACGAAATCGAAGTCGCCGCCAACGATGGCCTGCGCCTCTGGCTTGACGGCAAGCCCGTGCTCGAAGAATGGAGCGACACGGACCGTTTGCGCAGCAAGTCCATCTCGATCGATCTGGAAGCCGGCCGCGCCTACGATCTCAAGCTTGAATACTACGAACACGAGCGCGACGCCGGCGTGCGCCTGGCCTGGCGCATGCCCGGCGCGAAATCGCCATTCGACGAAGCGCTCGAAGCCGCGCGTTCGGCCGACGTCGTGGTCTTCGTCGGCGGTCTGACCGGCGATGTCGAAGGCGAGGAGATGGAAGTGAACTATCCGGGTTTCGCCGGCGGCGACCGCACCGATACGCGGCTGCCGGAAACCCAGCGCAAGCTGCTGCAGGCACTGCATGAAACCGGCAAGCCGGTGGCGCTGGTGTTGACGACGGGTTCGGCGCTGGCAGTGGATTGGGCAAAGGAAAACCTGCCGGCGATCCTGCTGGCCTGGTACCCCGGACAGCGCGGAGGCAATGCGGTGGCCGACGTATTGTTCGGCGATGCCAATCCCGCGGGGCGCCTGCCGGTGACGTTCTACAAGGCCGACGAAAAACTGCCCGCCTTCGACGACTACAACATGAAGGGACGTACCTATCGCTACTTCGATGGCGAGCCGCTGTACGCGTTTGGTCATGGTCTGTCGTATACGCGCTTCGGCTATTCCGGCTTGCGCATGGACCGCAACAAGGTCGGGCCGAAGGAGCAGGTGCGCGTCGCAGTGAAGGTAAAGAACACGGGCGAGCGCGCCGGCGACGAAGTCGTGCAGCTGTATCTGCATCCGCTAAAACCGCAGCGCGAGCGCGCTCGCAAGGAACTGCGCGGATTCCAGCGCGTGCATCTACAGCCGGGCGAGGAACGCGAGGTTTCCTTCACCTTCACCCCGGAAACCGATCTGCGCCACTACGACGAAGAGCGCAAAGCCTACGCCGTGGATGCGGGCGCTTATGAGGTGCAGGTGGGTGCGTCGAGTGAGGATGTTCGAACTTCAAAGCGTTTTATCGTCAAGAAGTAGGCTTTGCTGCATCTTTAGTCCCTCTCCCTTCGGGAGAGGGGTTGGGGAGAGGGTATGGCGGAGTGATGCGGGTGAACTGGCAGTGGCAATAATCAGCTCTAGCTTTTTATTCACTTCAATGACCTGAGCTACAACAACTCCGCCGTACCCTCATCCGGCGCTGCGCGCCACCTTCTCCCGGAGGGAGAAGGAAAAAGCGAATCGGAGAGTCCGTGGAGATTCAGCATCAATGACCCAACCCATCTCCACCATGAGACCTTTGAGTAGCGCAGCATTAGCTTCGCTGCCGCCAAAAATTGCCCGTCCAAACTACCAGCGCGGAAACACCCGCATCGGCATCGTCCATATCGGCGCCGGTGCATTCCATCGCGCCCACCAGGCGGTCTACATCGACGATTTGCTGGCCGACGAACCGGACTGGGCAATCAGCGGCGTCTCCCTGCATAGCAGCGAAGCTCGCGACAAACTGCGGCCGCAGGATGGCTTGTACACGCTGGCCTTGCTCGGTGAGCAATCCAGCCTGCGTGTCATCGGCTCGATTCGCGAGCTGCTGTGCGCACGCGACGAACAGCCGGCGGTGCTGGCGCGGTTGGCCGATCCGGCGGTACGCCTGGTCACGTTGACCATCACCGAAAAAGGCTACTGTCTCGCCGGCGGTAATCTCGACTTCACGCATCCTGAAATCGTTCACGATCTTGCGTCACCGGATACGCCAAACGGCGCCATCGGCTACATCGTCGCCGGACTGAACCTGCGCAAGCAGCGTGGGCTGCCTCCATACACGGTGCTCAGTTGCGACAACCTGGCCGACAACGGTGGCAAGCTTCGCCGTGCCGTGTTGCAGTACGCAGCGCGGATCGACGCAGGATTGGCGGAATGGATCGACTCACAAGTCGCCTTCCCCCGTTCGATGGTCGACAGCATCACGCCCGCCACCAATGACGCATTGCGAGAACGCGTCGCCCAACAACTCGGCTGTAACGATGCCTGGCCGATTCAGCGCGAGCCATATACGCAATGGGTCGTCGAGGACCGATTCTGCAACGGCCGGCCCACACTCGAACACGCTGGCGTCACCATGAGCAACGACATCGCCGGCTACGACCGTGCCAAGCTGCGCCTGCTCAACGCCCCACACTCCACGCTGGCCTACCTGGGTTCGCTGATGGGCATCGAGACCGTGGCCGATGCCATGCGTGAATCGGTGCTGGCAGATTTCGTCGAAGGCCTGATGCGCGCGGATATCGCGCCTACGCTTGACGCGCTTGGTGGCTTCGATCCCAACGCCTATATCGACGCCATTCTTCAACGATTCCGCAATCCCCACATTCGCCATCTGCTCTCGCAGATCGCCTGGGACGGCTCGCAGAAGCTGCCGGTGCGGATACTCGGCACCATCGCCGACGCACTCGCCACCGAGCACCCGATCGATCGTCTGTGCCTGCCGGTTGCCGCATGGATGCATTTCGTACGCCGACAGGCGCGCGATGGCATCGCACTGGTCGATCCGTTGGACGAAACGTTGAGGGGCATCGGGCGTGCCGCCACCGGCGCCGCGGAGCATGACGTCATGGCGTTCCTGAAACTGGATGCCGTATTCGCGGCGGTGTCAGCACATCCTCGCTTCGTCGAGGCCATGAAGCATGCCTACGCAGCCCTCGGTGATGCGACCCCCGCAGCGGTGGCGCATGCGCTCGGCAACGTCAGCAAAGCCGGGATCTGAAACAACGATACCGGCGGATTGTGTCGTGGGTTTTCCTGTCCCCGCCTGGTCATCCTGCCGCACAAGCAAATAGCCTTCGCATAAGGAAGCTTATGGCGCGGGCATCTGGGCGCCTTCGATCCGTTACCACGACGGCAACCCTACCAGCGCAATAACGCGGTTATCGCCGCACTCCACCCCATTTCGACAGCGCGCGCTCACCTTCGTCGGTCACCAGCAAGACGCGCGATCCGCGGCGGCGACGCACCCAGTCCTGCGACAACAACAACTCGAGCATGCTAGCTCCGAGTTGCCCGCCGATGTGCGGGCGCCGTTCGCTCCAGTCAAGGCATGGCCGCAATTGCGGACGCCGCAGCGTGGGATCTGGCAGCGCGAGGCCGAGCGATGCGAAGCCGCGGTTTCCGGACGGTGTCAGCAGCCACTGGTCGCCCGCTTTCCTGATCCATCCGCTCATCAGCCAGCGATCCGCCAGATGCACCGACAGTTCGCCGGCCATGTGGTCGTAACAGGTACGTGCACGCCGCAAGGCGAGGTCGCGCGGACCCAGTGCTGGCGTTCTCAAAGGCGCCGCGGACACCGCCATCAGCGCCTCAAGCGCATGCGCGACTTCCCCGCTGCCAAGCCGGTGATAACGATGCCTGCCTTGCTTTTCGATAGACAGCAACCCGGCTACGGACAATTTGGTCAGGTGCGCACTCGCGGTCTGCGGCGTGACTCCTGCCGCCTGCGCCAGCTCGCCGGCAGTACGACTGCGCCCATCCATCAACGCAGCTAGCATCAGCGCGCGTGCGGGGTCGCCGATCAGAGCGGCGATACGTGCCAATGAGGGGCCTGCATCCATAGTTCGATGTTGAACGAAGCATCGCCGATCTGGCAAGTGCAACATAGCCACACTTTCAATGATCAGACCAGCATGAACCGACGCGACGTGATGAAGTGGTCAGCATTTGGCTTGACAGCGCAGGTTTTGCCTTGGCATTCAATTGCATCCGACGCACAGGCGGCTGAATCCCAGCGCTTGCTGTTGCCATGGCGGCACGCAGGCGAATCGTTGCGGCTGCAGGTGATACGGCAGCCCGCGGCGGGCGATGCCGTGTTGTACGTTCATGGTGCGACGTTTCCGGCGGCGCTATCGGTTGCCTGGAAGATGGACGGCGTCTCGTGGATGGACCAGCTGCAAATTGCGGGCTTGGACGCATGGGCGCTCGATCTTGCCGGCTATGGCGGCTCGGACCGGCCGCGGGTCTTTGAGCAGAACGCCATGGCTGCCGCGCCGTTCGGGCAGTGCATGGCGGCGGCCGAGCAAATCGTCGCTGTGCTGCAGCACATCCGCCGCGAACGTCCTGGCGTGCCGATCCACGTGGTCGCGCATTCCTGGGGCACCTTGCCCGCGCAGCAGGTGGCGATCGACCATCCCGAACTGATCTCGCGGCTGGTGCTGTTCGGGCCCGTGGTCATGCGCGATGGTCCTGCGGACACCACGCAGCAACCGGCCTGGGCGCTGATTACCGCCGAACAGCAATGGCCCCGCCAGCGTTCCGGCTTACCAGATCATGCGGCCACGCCTGTCAGCGATGAGGAACTGGAGCGTTGGTGCACGGCCTACCTGGACAGCGATCAGACTTCGTCGCAACGCATTCCCCGATCGGTCAAGGTTCCGAATGGTCCCAGTGCCGACATCGGTATGCTGTGGTCCGGAAAATCGATTGTCGATAGCCGTGATATCCGGCAGCCGACATTGATCGTGCGTGGCGAGTGGGACCACATCACTACCGATGCCGACGCCAAGCGCCTGTTCGATGCATTGTCGGGAACCAGTGACAAGCGCGACATCAAGATATCCGGCGGCAACCACTGGCTGCATCTGCAGCCGCGACGCAAAGCGTTGTGGGCGGAGACCCTGTCGTTCTTGCGCGAAGGTGGACGAATGAACAGTACCCGATAGTTGGCGCACTGCGGCGGTAAGCGGGAGCAACAAGCGCATGACTCTTTTGACCATCCATCGAGTCCGCGTAGGGTGGGCCAGGGCCCACCCTATGGCGTCGCGGGCTCGGTGGGAATCTTTAATACCGCCTCCAGCGCCGGCTTTGGCTTGCGCGCGCGGTCGAACAGCAGCGGATAGTTGGTCCGGTGCGGAATCGGATAGTCGTTCTTCCACGACATGCCGTCGTGCACGCCCCATAGGCTGACGCGCGAGATCGCGTCGCGCTTGCGATAAAAGATGCGGAACAGTTCGGCGTAGCGGTCGCTCAACTGCCGTTCCACATCCGCCGGCAGGCCGTTCGGGTATGGGTCTAGAAACTGCTTGAATTCCTCGAGCTGGAACTGTGGGTGCGCCATGCCGGTGCCGATGATCTGTCCTTCTTTCGTCAGTGGAAGCACGTCCACGTCGAGTTCGGTGATCATCACCTTCAGTCCCAGTGCCGCATAGGCATCGATGGCCGCCTCGATGTACTCGGTACGCGGATAGTTCAATCCCCAGTGACCCTGGATGCCGATACCATCGATGCGGATGCCGGCCTTCTGCAGCATCTTCACCATGCGCACGATTCCGTCGCGTTTCTCGGGACGCCAGGCATTGAAGTCGTTGTAGTAGAGCTCGGTGTCGGGTGCGTATTGGCTGGCGAACGTGAAAGCCAGGCGCACCAGCTCGTCGCCGTCGCCGATGCTTTTGACCCAGGTCGTGGGGCGATAGGAGCCATCGTCGTCGATCACTTCGTTCACCACATCCCAGGCATCGACGCGGCCGGCGTAGCGGCCGGCGACGACTTCGATGTGGCGGCGCATGCGCTCGATCTGAGCTTCGCGGGTATTCGGCTTGCCATGCTTGTCCTGGAAGAACCAGTCCGGCGTCTGGTTGTGCCACACCAGCGTGTGGCCAATGATGAACATGTCATGCCGCTCGCCGAAATCGACGAACGCATCGGCCGGCCCGAAATCGTAGACGCCGGGTTTGGGATTGATGACCTCGTTCTTCATCACGTTCTCGGCCGTGATGGCGTTGAAGTGTACCGGCACCAGCGCTTGGGACAGCGCATCCTTGCCCGACACGATGTCGTCGTTCACGGCGACACCCAGCAGAAAAGCATTCGCGTAGGCATCTTTGAGGCGGCTCGGGGCGGCTGATTTGGTCACGGTAGGTCCAGCATCCGTATTGGGCTCGGCGCCGCCGGCGGATGCGGGGTGGGCCAGCGGCATCAGCAGCATCAAAGCCAGGAATATCGTCTTGCGGTTGCGTGCGGTCACTCGGTGGATTCTCCAATCGACGGGGCCGGATGGCATGGGTGCCTCATAGTGAGCTATTGATTATTCGCAACGCGCACCGCGACGCTGGCGCTTTGCAGCGACTCGGATTCGGCATGCAGCGTGATGGTGCCGGACTGACCGGGGAGGCCGCGCACGATCACCAGGCCAAGCCCGTTGAACGCATTGCGCTCGTGCGATGCGAACGATGTCATATCGGTGGGATCGCCGTTGTCGGTAGCAACGATCTCGCCTGGACCTTCGACGCGATAGCGTATGCGGTGATTCGCGGTCGGTGCAGGCCGTCCCTCCGCGTCGACGATACGCACGGTCACGAACGACAAGTCGAGACCGTCGCCGCGGATCTCGCTGCGGTCTGCAATGGCTTCCAGTTTCACGGGGGTGTCTGCCGTATAGGTGGTGGCGCTGGCCCAGGGCTTGCCATGCTTGTACGTTTCCACGCGCAATGCGCCAGGCTGGTAAACCACGTCGTCCCAGCGCAGGCGGTACTCGTAAGCGGCCTTCTTCTTGCGCCCCTGCGATTTTTCGTTGACGAACAACTCCGCTTCATCGCCGGAGGTGAAGACATGCACCGGCGTCACTTGGCCTTCGCGACCCGGCCAGGTCCAATGCGGCAGGATATGCGCCATGGCAAGGTCGGGGCGCCAACGCGACTGGTACAGATAGAAACGATCCTTCTTGAATCCGGCCAGATCAATGATGCCGGAGTAAGAACTGCGGGCCGTGTAGTAAGGCGTGGGTTCGCCCAGGTAATCCCAGCCAGTCCAGACGAATTCACCCGCCACGTAGGGATGACGATCCAGCGAGACGAACACTTTGTCGGCGCTGGACCCGAAGTCGACCGCATGCAGTTCGTATGCGCTGACTTGACGGATCGTGGAATCGCCGCCGCGACCATCGCGCACCGGCGCGCTGACTTCCTTCGATACAGGAAACAGATAGACACCGCGACTGCTTAGCGCGGACGCCGTTTCGCTACTGACGATGGCCTTGTTGGGGAACGCACGATGGAAGCCCGGATACTGCGGCGGGGTGCGAATGCGATCGGTGCCGTCGAACTCCGCGGCCTGGCGAATGCCTTCGCCCTGGTAGTTGAGATTGATGACGTCGAAGGCACTGGCGAACGGCATGTCCGGCTTGGCCCAGTTCATCGATGCGGTGGTCGGCCGGGTCGGGTCTTCTTCGCGGACGATCTTGTGCAGGCGCCGTCCGATGGCCGCGCCTTCTTCGCCAGTGTATTGCTCGCCGACTTCGTTGCCGAGGCTCCACAGGATGATCGAGGGATGATTGCGATCTCGCCGCAGCATCGCGCGCAGGTCGGGTTCGTGCCAGTCGGGAAAGATCAGATGGAAGTCGAGCGGCGTTTTCTTCCGTTCCCACACGTCGAAGATTTCATCGACCACAAGAAAGCCCATGCGGTCGGTCAGCTCCAGCAGCTGCGGATCCGGCGGGTTGTGGGCCATGCGGATCGCGTTGGCGCCCATCTCCTTCAGCATTTCCAGCTGGCGTTCCGCCGCGCGGAGGTTGAATGCCGCGCCCAATGCGCCCAGGTCGTGGTGATTGTTGACGCCTTGGATGACGATACGTTCGTCATTGACGTGCAGACCGGTATCCGGATCGAAGCGCAGCGAGCGGATGCCAAACGGCGTCTCGTAGCGGTCCACCAGTTGTCCGTCGCCGCGAGAGACCGTAGTGACTGCGACGTAGCGATTCGGACGCTGCGTTGGCGGTGGACCCCACAAACGCGGCTTGGCGAGCGTGGTGGAACCGGCGGCACGTGCGCTGCCACGCGGTGCCACCGTGATGCGCGATGGCGCGATGCGGGCCACCGGCGGCCCGATCTTCATGCCGCTGACGTCCAGTGCGTGGATGACAGTGGTCACTTCGACTTCGGCAGGTCTGTCGCCATCGTTGTCGATCGCGACCTCAAGCCGGACAGTCGCGTGCGCCTTCGACACCTGCGGGGTGGTCACGTACGTGCCCCATTGGGCGACGTGCACCGGGTCGGTCTTGGTCAGCCAGACATTACGATACAGCCCGCCACCGGGATACCAGCGCGCTGAATCCGGTGGATTGTCGAGTCGTATCGCGAGCTGGTTGCTGCCGCCAGGCACCACATACGGCGTCAGATCGAGCCGCCACGAGTTGTAACCATAAGGCCAACCGCCGACCAACCGGCCATTGAGCCAAACCGTTGCATAGGACATCGCGCCGTCGATATCCAGGAAGATCGATCGTCCGCGGTCGCTGGCAGGGATATCAAGCTGCTTGCGATACCAGCCGATGCCCCAACTCGGTAGCCGGCCCATGCCGCCGTAAGGGCCGTCCACCAGGAACGGCCCCGCGATGGCCCAATCGTGCGGCAGCGTGACCGCTTGCCAGCCGCTATCGTCGAAATCCGGTTTCACGAACGCCACATCGCTGCCGGGATCGCCGGCCGGTCGTGTGTGCTTGCGTGCGTTGTCTTTGATAAAGGCATTGCCGCTGGGAAGAATCCACGGCTTCAACACCGCGCCGGCACGCGCCGCCACGTTCTCGGCTTCCTCCGGCCGCGCATCGGCGTCCTTGCCGTCTTCGCTGCGAACCACCTTCGGCCGCACGTCGTAGTCGAGCACGGTCGTCATGCCCGGCGGATCGCCCTGATGAAAACGCCAGCCTGCGTTGATCGACACGCGCTCGCGCGGCGATTCCTGTGCTGCGTGCAGGCATAGCGGTGCCAGCAGCAGGATCAGAAAAATAGTGATGCGACGGTCAATGCCCATCAAAAATCCATGTACATGTGAACGTGTAGGAGCGACGTAAGTCGCGATGAAGCGTTACTAGTAAAGCCTCATCGCGACTTACATCGCTCCTACACGGGATTGCAAATAATCGGACGCATAATCAAAGCTTGTACGCCCGCTTAGGCAGCCGATAAGCAAGATCGACCACGACTTCCGCGGCCTCGTCCTCGTCGATCCGATGCTCGGCGACCAGCTTGGCCAGGAACGCGCAATCGATGCGGCGGGCGACGTCGTGGCGCGCTGGGATCGACAGAAAAGCGCGGGTGTCGTCGTTGAAGCCGACCGTGTTGTAGAAACCGCCACTGGCCAGCGTCTGTTCGCGGAAGCGCCACATGCCTTCCGGTGCATCGTGGAACCACCAGGCGGGGCCCAGGAACAACGACGGGTAGTGGCCTGCGAGCGGGGCCAGTTCGCGCGAATAGGTGCTTTCGTCCAGCGTGAACAGGATCAACCTCAGGCGCGGATCGTTGCCGAACCGATCGAGCAGCGGTTTGAGCGCATGCACGTAATCCGTGCGCAGTGGAATATCGGCGCCTTTGTCGCGCCCGTAGCGTTCGAACAAGCCACGGTTGTGGTTACGGAAGCAGCCCGGATGTATCTGCATCACCAGTCCATCGTCCAGGCTCATCGCCGCCATTTCGGTCAGCACTTGCCCGCGGAACAACTCCGCCTCTGCCGCAGTCGCCGCGCCGCGCACGACCTTATCGAACAGCTTGCGTGCTTCGGCATCGGAAAGATTCGCCGTCGCCGCACTGGGGTGACCGTGGTCGGTGGAGGTGGCGCCGGCAGCGGCAAAGAATGCACGCCGCTGCCTGTGCGCGCGCAGGTAGCCATCCCAGCTATGCACGTCCTCGCCCGTGATTTCGCCGAACTGTTTCAGCGCGGCTGGAAACTGCTCATGCTCGGGATCGACCACTGGATCCGGACGATAGGCGGTGATGACACGGCCGCTCCAGCCGCTGTCGCGTACGGCCGCATGATGCTGCAACGAATCCAGCGGCGATTCGGTCGTCGCGATCACTTCGATATTGAAGCGTTCGAACAGTGCGCGCGGGAGGAATTCAGGTGTCTGCAAGGCCTCGGTGATGCGGTCGTAATACTGATCGGAGCTGCTGGCGTCCAGCCGCACACGCAGCCCGAAAACATCGTGGAATACATGATTCAACCAAGTCGACGACGGTGTGCCGCGAAACAGGTGGAAGTTTTCCGCAAACAACCGCCACGCGGCACGTGGATCGACGATGGCGCGTGAGCCGTCGTGACGCGGGATGCCGAGCGCGTCAAGCGAGATGCCCTGGCTGTAGAGCATGCGGAACACATAGTGATCGGGAACCAGCAGCAGCTCGGTCGCGTTGGCGAAGGCCGCGTTGTCGGCAAACCAGGCCGGATCGGTATGGCCGTGCGGGCTGATGATCGGGAGGTGCGCGACAAGGCCATACAAACGCTTCGCGATCGCCCGCTGTCCGGGTTCCGCCGGGAACAGTCGGTCTTCGTGGAGGGCCAGGGTAGTTGAGTTGTTGCTCATGATTTATCTGTTCTCGATGCTTTTCCACGAATGACCGAACTCGTCATGACCCGCCTTCACCAGCAACATAACCTCGTAGCCATTTCAATGCCGGTCGTTCGCTTCCATCTTTATCAATCAGGTACGCGCCTTCCTTCTGCCGCCACAGCCCATGGCGAAAACCCCACAGGGTGATGCCGCGTACCCCCGGGTGCTCCCAGAACACCGGAAAAATGCGCTGGTAATCGCGTAGTTGCTGTTCGTCCGTGGGGCCATCGATATCGAGTTCGGTGACGTAGATTGGCAGGCCCGTGGCAGACAGACTGTCCAGATTGGTGCGATGTACCGACATCGGCGTTTCGGTAGTGGTGGCGAAAGCATGGCCTTGCACGCCGATCGCATCGACCAGCTTTTCCTTCTGCAGCAACTCGACGATCTCGCGATAGCGCCGCGTGGCGTCCTTGTTGTTGGTGATGCTGTAGTCGTTGATCATCAGGGTGGAGCGGGGGAAGTGTTTGCGCGCCAGTCGGAACGACTCCAGGATCCAGTCCCACCCGCTGGCGCCAGCGCCGCCCAGTGCTTCGATATAGTTGCCGCCGCCTTCGTCGGATTTGCTGGGCGGATCGTTCAGCGGTTCGTTGACCACCTCGACGAAATCCAGGTCCGGATAACGTCCGGCAACCGCGGCGAACCATTCTTCGATCTCCGCCCGCTGTTCCTCGCGCGGCAACGTTTCCATCCATTCCGGCTGCTGGTTGCCCCACACCATCACATGCATCTGGAACGGGAAGCCATTCGCTTTCGCAAACCGGTACGCCTCGTCCAGCCCGCTCCAATCCATGACGTCGCGCGTGGGTTCCACAACGCCCCATTTGCCGGCGTTTTCTGGCGTAACCTTGTTCCAATACGCGGCGAAATCCTTGGCTTGCAGGGGACTGTAGGCACTGCCCAGGAACTTCTTCTGCCCGGCCGCAAGCGGCGCGCTTGGTGCGGGTGTGCTCTGCACGGAAGCGTTCTGCGCGCAAACCACCCACGGAAGCGCGGCCAACACGGCGAACAGGATCATGCGGGTTTTCTTCATGCCGTCCCCTCCGACGGTCGAGTGTGCGATGCAAAGGAGTGTGATGCAGCGATGGTTACGCCAGCGGTTTGCTTTCCAGTTGAGCGGGTTCCAGCCGAGGCGCCAGTACATGGACGACGGTGAGCGCGATCAGATACGCCGATCCTGCCATCAGGAACAGTGGCAAATAGCTACCGGTGGCTTCCAACAAGAAACCGGTAAACGTCGCGATCATCATGCCGCCGACCGCGCCGGCAAAACCGCCCATCCCGACGACCGAAGCGACCGCGTGGCGTGGAAACATATCCGATGTCAGCGTGAACACGTTCGCCGACCAGCCCTGGTGCCCCGCCGTCGCCAAGCCAATTAATGCGACCGCCAGCCATAGATTGTCGGCCTGCACCGCGAACACGATCGGCACCACACATAGCGCGCAGATCAGCATCGCGCTCTTGCGCGCGCGATTGACGCTCCAGCCGCGCTTGATGAAACGGCCGGCGATCCAACCGCCGGCGATGCTGCCGACGTCGGCCAGCACAAAGATCACGATCAGCGGCAGGCCCAGTCCCAGCAAGGTCAAACCATATTCGGCGTGCAGGAATTTCGGCAGCCAGAACAGGAAGAACCACCAGACCGGGTCGGTAATGAATTTCGCGGCGACGAAGGCCCATGCCTGGCGGTGGCGCAGGATGCGCGCCCACGGCACACGCACCGTGGGTTCCGCCGGATCGCTGCGGATGTGGGCCAGTTCCGCCGCGGTCAGGTTGGGTTGGTTCTCGGGCGGGCGATAAGTCGTCAACCAGACGGCCAGCCAGGTGAGGCTGAGCACGCCGGTGAACAGGAAGGCTGCCTGCCAACCCCATGCCACCGCGACGATCGGCACCATCAGCGGCGCGACGATCGCCCCGATATTGGAGCCGGAGTTGAAGATGCCGGTAGCCAGCGCACGTTCGCGCCGCGGAAACCATTCGGCCACGGTCTTGATGGCGGCCGGAAAGTTGCCCGCTTCGCCCAGTCCCAACATGAAACGCGCAAGCATGAAGCCGACCACGCTGGCCGCCAGCGCGTGGCTCATCGCCGCGATGCTCCAGATGGCGATGGCGATGGCATAGCCGATCCGCGTACCCAGCTTGTCGATGATCGCCCCGGTGCATAGCAAGCCGATGGCGTAAGCGGCCTGGAAAGCGGTGACGATGTAGCCGTATTGGATTTCGTTCCAGCCGATCTCTTTCTGCAGGAACGGCGCCAGCACGCCCAGGACCTGACGATCGATGTAGTTGATGGTCGTGGCGGCCAGCAGCATGGCGCAGATGCGCCAGCGATACATGCCGACTTTCGCCGTCGAAGCGTCGGCGGAGGAGGGGAGCCCGTTCATGCCTTGTCCGCCGTGGCGTCATTCATGTGGGCGCCACCCATCAGCGCACCACGGAAAACCAACCGACCGGCGGCGGCCCGCTTGTGGCGAAGAAAGTTGCTGCGTTGCAGCGCACCGAATGCGCCTGTTCCGTTTCGCTTCATCGCTGATTTTCCCTGCGCAATGCAGCAGGGCCCGCGTAAGTGGTAGCGCTATCAGTAACACAAGCCCGCCGATGGACGCCACTGCCGGTTTTTGTGCGGGTTTGATGAACAGGAGAAATGTCCTGTGAGTCATATGTTGCAGTGCAAAGCGACGTTTTCATACGAAACAGAACCAATGCTGCTATGCAGCGTGCGGGGCCAAAATGGTAGCGCTACCATCAATCGCATCACGGAAAGAGCCAGTAGTCAGTCCAGCGAGTCGATACACAAAGCCATTGAATTCGGCATGCATCGCGATGTGTTCGCGAGCAGCCGGGCCACCAGAAACGGGAGGGGAGTACGGTGCAAATCCATATCGCAAGAACGACGTTGTCGCGTGCATTGAGTGTGGTCCTGCTTGGCATCGCCAGCGGTCCCGCTTTCGCGCAGGCGCAAGAACAACCACCAGCACAAGCATCCGCGCAGGAGCCAGTCCCGGCACAACCGCAGGCAGCGACCAGCGAATCGCCGGATGTCACCCAGCTGGACGCGATATCCGTCACCGGCTATCGCCGAAGCCTTCAGTTTTCAACCGACGCCAAGCGCGAATCCACGGGTTTCACCGATTCGATCTTCGCTGAGGACATCGGCAAGTTTCCCGACCAGAACATCGCCGAATCATTGAGCCGCGTTCCCGGTATCCAGCTCGGGCGCGACGTCAACGGCGAGGGCGTCAACGTGGCCATCCGCGGCCTGGGCACCAGCTTCACCAAGACGACGCTTAACGGAAGCTCGGTCGCCACCGCATCCATCGGCCTCAATGCGCAGAACCAGAACCGCGAAGTCGATCTGAACCTGCTGCCCACGGAGTTCTTCACCCAGCTGACGGTTCACAAGACGCCGATGGCCAGTCTTCTGGAAGGTGGCGTTTCCGGTGTCGTGGACATGCGCAGTGCGCGGCCGTTCGACAACCCGGGTACGCACTTCACCTATCAGTTGCAGGCCGAATACAACGACATCAGCGAAAAGACCAGCCCACGCGGTTCGTTCATGGGCAGCTGGACGAATGAAGCCGGCACGTTCGGCGCGCTGGTCGGGCTTTCCTCGGTGCGCGGAAAGATTGGCGTCGAAGGCTTCGAAACTATCGGCTGGACGAATCCCGGCCTGACCTACAACCAGTGCGGACTGACGCCACCCGCCGGAACACCGGCGACCAATCAGCCGGCGGCGTGCAACGTCAACGGCGGCGGCAACTGGCGCATCCCGGACACGGTGCCTAACAACGCATCCACTATCGGCGCCGGTTTGACACCGGGCGCACTCATCACCCGCGACATGTTGCTGGCGCTGAATCCGGGCCTGACCATCGAACAAATCAGCGACGCGTTGGTTCCGCGCCTGGGCCGGCCGGTGCACATGTCCGGCGACCGTGACCGCGACAGCGTGGTGGCTTCGTTCGAATGGAAGCCCAACGAGGACATGAGTTTCTATCTGGACACGATGTACTCGAAGGCGCGCCGCACCAACGAGCGCATCGCCATCAACTTGGTGATGCGCAACTTCGCCGCCAATGGCGCCATCCCCATCGACATGCAGCTCGACGGCAATGGCGTGGTCACCAGCGCGACATTCGCCAATGCGCAGTTCTTCCTGGAGGCGCGGCCCTACATCGAGGAAGTGCAGTTCTGGAACGTCAATCCGGGCGCTCAGATCTTCTTCGGCGAAGACGACAACATCAAGCTGGACGTACAGGCCAACCTGGGCCGCAGCTGGATGTTCCGCGAATCTCCCACCGTCCTGGTCAACACACCGTTCACCACGATTCAGTACCTCAATCAGGGCGGCGACTTTCCTGCTTGGCAAACCGACCTGAACTTGAACGACCCCAATCTCGGATGGACCTGGGAGGGCGGCCGCGTCAACATCCAGAACGAAAAGCGCGTCACCGAAACCCAGGGCGCACGTGCCGACCTGCAATTCGGCGAAGACAAGAACAACGTCACGGTGGGCTTTGCCTATGACGAAGCCGAACGCCGCATCCAAGGCTTCGACAACAGCGCAGCTTGGGAAAATGTCGCCTGTCGCGGCCTGAATCCCGACGGCAGCGTGCCCAACCCGCGGCCGCCCTGCGCCGGCGGACCGCTGGCCGCCGTACCGAACGCAAGCTTGGCGTCCTATCTGAGGCCCGGCCCGCATGGTTTTGTCACGGTGGATTTCGACCGTTTCAAGCGCGATACCAACTATTACGAGCTGCGCGACAACGCACCCGAATCCGGCGCCGCCAATACGGCGGCCTCCACCGGCGGCGTCCATGAGAAGAACATGGGCTTCTATGTCGAACTCAACGGCGAAGCGGACATCCTGGACCGCCCGCTGCGCTTCAACGCCGGCGTACGTTACGTCACCACCGATCAAGAAACCCGTGGCCCGGTGCAAACCGGAACGTCGCGCAACTACGTCACCTTGAAGTCGGACTACAAGGAAGTGTTGCCGTCGTTCAGCGCTGCGTGGGATGTGGCCGACGACGTGGTGCTGCGTATGTCCGGTTCGCGCACGATGACGCGTCCGAACCCCAGCTCGATGCTGCCGAACACCAACTTCAGCGATCCGGTGGCGCAACAGGCGACTCGGGGCAATCCCGATCTCACGCCGTACCTGTCCACCAACTTCGATATCGGTGGCGAGTGGTACACCGGCGATGAAGGTTTCATCGGCCTGACCCTGTTCGACAAGCGCATCGACGGCTTCACCGTGCTGGGCACGCAGACCATTCCGTTCCGCGAGC
>CBFGZY010000057.1:0-26882 GCA_965653375.1 uncultured Pseudoxanthomonas sp. | reverse complement strand
CGCGCTTCAGGGATGCTTGCGCGGGGGCGGGTGTGTATTAGGTATTAATCGATGCTATGTTACCACCGGGGGGGGGGCCGCAACGCGCCCCCGCCTTCGCCGGTTTGTCATCCCCGCGAAGGCGGGAAGCGCTTTATCAACCGCCGGATGGCGGGTCATCTAGTGGCTTTCCTCGCAGTGTGTACGCAAGTCACTAGCTCCCCGCCTACGCCGGGATGACGACAACAAGAAATGTCCCTCAAGATCAACGAACTCTGCGTCAACTGCGACGTCTGCGAGCCCGCCTGTCCCAATCAGGCCATCTCGATGGGCGAATCGATCTATGTGATCGATCCGGCGCGTTGCACCGAATGCGTAGGCCATCATGACGAGCCGCAATGCGTGGTCGTCTGCCCGGTGGAATGCATCGATCCCGATCCGGCGTATCCTGAGAGCCGGGAGGATCTGCTGGCGAAATTGCGCCGGCTACAGACCGAATAGCGCTCAGTTACGCGGGCATGTCCCGACAGCGTAAACAGGCCCTAGTCGCAAACTTAGGAGAGTCCGTGAAACTGCGCAGAATTTTCGCCGTCCTACTGACGGTCGCTTTCGCTCCTGCCGCCGTGCTGGCCGCCGACGTCGGCCAGACGCCGCTTTCGCAACATCCTTCCGGTACCGCTATTGCCAGCGCGCACAAACTGGCCACCGAGGCGGGTTTCGAAGTCATCAACGCAGGCGGCAACGCTTTCGATGCCGCGGTGGCCGTATCGGCGACGCTGTCGGTGGTCGAGCCGATCAGTTCCGGTCTGGGCGGCGGTGGCTTCTTCCTGTTGCACGACGCCAAGAGTGGCAAGGATGTGTTCGTCGATGCGCGCGAGACCGCGCCGAAGGCGGCCACGCCACAGCAATATCTCGATGCCAAGGGCGAGTTCAACCGCGATCGAGCCGAAAACGGTCCTTGGGCTGCCGGCATTCCGGGCCTGCCTGCCGGCCTGGTGCATCTGGCGCAGAACTACGGCAAGTTGCCGCTGAGGACCTCGCTGGCACCGGCCATACGGATCGCGCGCGAAGGCTTTCCCGTCTATGCGCGATTGGCGCGCGGTTACGGTGCCCGTCGCGATGTGATGGAGCGCTACAAGGGCACGCGCGCGGTCTTTCTGGCCGATGGCGATCCGCCGAAAGAAGGCGAGCTGCTGAAACAGCCCGACCTGGCGCGCACGCTGGAGCGGCTGGCCGACAAAGGTTTCGATGGTTTTTATCGCGGCGAAGTCGCCAAGAAGCTGCTGGCCGGTGTGAAAGCCGAAGGTGGCCGTTGGAACGCCGATGAACTGGCTGGCTATCGTGTGCGTGAGCGTGAGCCGTTGCGCTTCGCCTACAACCAATGGCGGATCACCACCGCGCCTCCGCCTTCCTCCGGTGGCGTAGCGTTGGCGCAGATGCTGCAGATCCTGGATGCCTGGGATCTGTCCAAGCTTGATGATGCTCATCGCACCCATCTGACCGTGGAAGCCATGCGCCGCGCTTTCCGCGACCGCACGTTCTACCTGGGCGATCCCGACTTCGTAAAAATCCCCGTGAAAACGCTGACCAGCCGCGATTACGCCGCCGGTTTGCGCGCCACCATCCACCCGCAAAAGGCGACGCCCAGCGATCTGCTGTCCGGCGAACCCACGCCGTTGGAAGACGACGAAACCACGCACTTCTCCATTATCGATGCCGAAGGCAATCGCGTAGCCGCCACGCAAACCGTCAACCTGCTGTTCGGTTCCGGATTGATCGCGCCAGGTACTGGCGTGCTGTTGAACAACGAGATGGACGATTTTGCGCTCAAGCCCGGCACGCCGAACGCTTTCGGAGTAATGGGCTACGACGCCAATGCGCCGGAACCGGGCAAGCGGATGCTCAGTTCGATGACGCCCAGTTTCATGGAATCGCCGGACCGTGTAGCCGTGCTGGGCACGCCGGGCGGCAGTCGCATCATCACCATGGTGCTGCTGGGCGTTCTCGGCTACGACGCAGGCCTGGGGCCGCAGCAAGTCGCCGCACTGCCGCGCTTCCATCACCAGTGGATGCCGGATGCGATTTCAGCCGAATCCGGGGCATTCACGCCCGAAGTCGCGACGGCGTTGCGCGGAATGGGCCATCAGCTCAACCTGCCGGAGGACAAAGTCTCCGGCCGCGCCTCCAGTCACGTCTGGGGAAACATGCAGACGGTGATGTGGGACAAGCGCAGCGGCGCGCTCAGCGGCGGTAGCGATCCGCGCAATCCGGTGGGCGAGGCCAAGGTTGTGGAGCAGGCGGCGGCAGCTACTCCCGACGTAACGGCTGAATAGAACCGCTTTGGGAGCGCCGTCCCCGGCGCGAGTTCTTCGCTTTTATCGCGACCTGGCAAGGAGCTCGCGGCGGGACGCCGCTCCTACATGGGTGGGGCGGTCGTAGTTTTCATCTCCGTCGACCGCCACGGCGTTAGAATCGCCGCATGAAACTCTGGTCGATACGCGGCAACTCCCAAAAGCTCGATGGCGGCGCGATGTTCGGCAACGCGCCCCGTGCGATGTGGTCCAAATGGCTGGCACCCGACGAGCAGAACCGCGTGCCTTTGGCCTGCCGCGCATTGTTGGCAAGTCCGTTGAACGGCAAAACCGTGCTGTTCGAAACCGGCATCGGCGCCTTTTTCGAGCCGAAACTGCGCGAACGCTACGGCGTCCAGGAATCGGAGCACGTCCTGCTGGATTCTTTGAAGAAAGCCGGCTTCGACCACCAGGACATCGATGTGGTGGTGTTGAGCCATCTGCATTTCGATCATGCCGGTGGTCTGCTCGCGCCGTGGTCGGAAGGCAAGGCGCCGGAGCTGCTGTTCCCCAACGCAACTTACCTGGTCGGCGCCGAACATTGGCAGCGTGCCCAGCAGCCGCATCCGCGCGATCGCGCCAGCTTCATTCCTGAATTGCAGGGATTGTTGCAGGCCAGCGGCCGGCTGGAGCTGGTAGAAGGCGAGTACTCAAAAGCGCTGGGCGAAACGGTGCGCTTTCGCATCAGCAACGGGCATACACCGGGTCTGATGCTGGCGGAGATCGTCGGGCCGGAACGTGTGAATGGCGAAGCGCATGGCGGCGTGGTGTTCTGTGCCGACCTGATTCCCGGTCGCCCTTGGGTGCATGTGCCCATCACCATGGGTTACGACCGCAACGCCGAACTGCTGATCGACGAAAAGCGCGCGTTCCTTGAAGACAAACTCGCACGCAACGTCCATCTTTTTTTCACCCACGACCCCGAGTGCGCGCTGGCGCAAGTCGTGCGTGATGAGAAAGGCAAGTTCGGCACCGCTCACGAAGTCGCCGAGCTAACCGCCAGACCACTGGCCGCGTAGATCGAGTTCGATCTCGCCGCGCGTGTTCGATCGGCGCACTTATAGAGTGGGCGGCGCTCCGCTGCTCTTCGTCCAGATACCGACGACGTATCGAAGCCGAGCAAGCTCGGCTCTGCGACAAGCTGGCGCGCCTCGTAGAGCGGAGCTGCGCCCCGCGATAGTTCCGAGTCCGTGGCAATGATGCCGTCGCAACGGCAGGTGGTAATGACTCCTCACTGCTCTTCATACATACAAAACACCGGCCGCCTTTCGCACCCACCAAAGCGACTGATTCCTACACTTGATTCGGGAGAATCCTAGCGGTTGAAAGAGACGAAAAAGCGATGCTTATTCGATGGCAAGCCCACGTCTCATTACCGGCCGCAACTCCCAATTGGGAGCGCACTACGTCGTCACCACTGTCACATCCAATCGCGAGCCGCTTTTCCTGGAGCCCGATCTCGCGCAAGCAGCCGTGGCAGAAATCGATCGCTGCCAGCAGGAGGACAGAATTGCTTCATTGGCATGGGTGATCATGCCCGATCACGTGCATTGGCTATTTGAGTTGAAGCAAGGTTCATTGAGCCGTTGCTTGCAAGCATTCAAATCCCGTCTGGCGCGGGCCGTGAATGTACAGGTGCTAGGGTCCGGCGGCGTGTGGCAACCAGGATTCTATGACCACCGAGTCCGCGAGGACGATGACCTGCTTGCACAAGCCCGTTATCTCGTAGCCAACCCGATACGTCGTGGCCTAGTTTCGCGTATCGAAGACTATCCCCATTGGTGGTGCCAATGGGTAAAGGGTACGGAAGATCTGTAGAACCGGAATTGTCAGGGGTTCGGCTGCCGATGCCTGTCCGAAGAGCAGCGGAGCAAGCTCCGCTCTACGTCAGATCACGGCGCTTTTGGTAGAGCGGAGCTTGCTCCGCTGCTCTTTCAACCTCTACCAAAACACTACCCAACACGCGTCCCAAAGATCCGATCGCCAGCATCGCCCAGGCCAGGGAGGATGTAGCCCTTCTCGTTGAGGCGTTCGTCGATTGCGGCGGTATAGACCTCCACATCGGGATGCGCTTTCTCCAATGCCGCCAGACCTTCCGGCGCGGCGACCAGAAAGATGCCTTTGATGCGGCGGCAGCCGGCGCGTTTCAGCATGTCGATGGTGGCGATCAAGGTGCCGCCGGTGGCTAGCATCGGGTCCAGAATCAGAGCATCGCGTTCGTCCAAACGGCCGGCGAGCTTCTCGAAATAGGGCAGCGGCTGCAAGGTGGTTTCGTCGCGTTGCAGGCCGACCACGCTGACGCGGGCGGTGGGCAGTAAAGCTAGCACGCCCGGCAGCATTCCCAAGCCCGCGCGCAGGATGGGCACCAGAGTGATCTTGGCGCCAGCGATTTTCTGTACCTCCACCGGTCCGGCCCAACCGGCCATGGTTTCCGGCGCGGTTTCCAGATCGGCGGTGGCCTCATAGGCCAGCAGCGTGCCCAATTCGGTCACCAGCTCGCGAAAATCCTTGGTATTGAGCTTGGCGTTCCGCAACAGGCCAATCTTGTGTTGGACCAAGGGGTGGCGGACTTCGACGGTTTTCATGGGCGGCGCATCGCAATCGGGGACCGGTAAAGTCTGCACCAACCGCAGCGGACTGTCGAAACCCAGGCTCTCTACGCAGGTCTGCCCACAAACGACGAAGCCGGCTAGGCCGGCTTCGTTGTCCATCGATACCAGTGCAACTTAGAACGAGTAACGCGCAATCAACTGATAGACCGGACCGGCGGTCTCGCGTTCGAGCTCGTACTCGTCGAAATCGCGGTCCAACTGATCGGCAGCATTGTCGAACTTGTTGAACGCTTCGCGCTTGTCGGCATCCAGAAGATTGGAGCCGGTCAGGCGCAACGACAGGTTCTGGCCGAAACGCTTCTCGACGAAAACTTCCAGGTCCGAGCCATAACGGGTGGCGATCTCCTCGGCCAAAATGCGCGAAAACGCGTCGCCCTGACGACGGTAGCTGGCGCCAAATGAGAAACCCCACGACGGTACGTCCTGGATAAAGCCGACGTTGTAGACGTACTTCGCCTGGTTGTTGAAACGGCGCTCACCGAATGCGTCGTCCACCGAGCTGTCCAACCACGAGTAGTTGACGAATACGCCGGTATCGGGCATCCCGATAGCGGTCAACGGCGTGGACATATCCAACTCGACACCATAGACGTAGCCGTCGCCGACGTTGGCTGCGGTATAGACGAAGCTGTTGGGATCGAATTCCGGATACCCGGGCGAGCCGGGAACCGCACCGGGATTTTCTTCCAGATATTCTTCCAGCTCGTCCTCGAAATCTCCGATGGCGGTGGCGCTGGGCTCTCCGGTGTTCACGACCTCGATCAGATCCTGCACATCGCGGTAGAACAAATTGATGCCGATGACGCCACGTTTGCCCAGGCGGCGTTCGAAACCCAGATCGACGCCCCAGGCCAACTCCGGGTCCAACTGTGGGTTGCCGATGAAGTCGTTGTCGCCGTACTCCTCTTCCAGCAGCAATGGCAGGAGCGAATTGAAATTGGGGCGGCGGACCGTGCGGCCCAGCGACAAGCTGATGCGATCGCTATCGGTCACGTCCCACTTCAAGTGGCCGGACGGCAGCAGTACCGAATAGTCGTTGCTGGCGGACTCGTCGTCGGCGCCGACGTCCATGTCGGTGTTTTCGTAACGCAGACCGGCTTCCCAGGCCAGGCTGCCCTGGGTGCCGGAGAACATCAGGTAGGGATCGACGCGGCGCTCATCGATACGGCTGGCGCTGCGGTCGAACTCGGAATAGGGCGGCAGTGGGGCGCCTTCCTCATCGGTTTCCACTTCGCTGGTCTGCAGGACAACCTCGCGCTGCTTATCCAGGTAATCCACGCCGAACTCCATCTGGACGCCGTCCAGGTCGCGCTTGTGCGCAGCCTTGAAGCTCAACTCGCGGTCTTCGGTGTCGGTAAGCGTACGGACGCCTTCGAATGCGTCGAACGTGGGCGGCGTATCGTCATCGTCGTAGCCGACTTCTTCCTCGGTGCTGACAGTGTTGTCCTCGAAGCGCGCATATCCGAGATCGAACTCGGTGCGGCGGCCGGCCATATCGAATACGTACTCGACGCCGAGCGATCCGTTGTCCTGGTCGATATCCACCAGCTGATTGTTCTCGGACAGCAGATTGTCGCGGCTGGTGCTGGTGGGATCGTTGTACTCCAGCGAATGCTCGGTCTCGGTGCGGTCGGTGCGCACGTAGAAGCCGTCCAGCGTGAGCCGGCCTGGACCTATGTCGCGGGTATAAGAGAGGTTGGCCGAATAGTCGGTGCCGTCGCGTGTATCGGTCTGGTTCTCGGCGTCGACGAACTCGCCGCCGGGCTCTTCGAAGCGGTCGCTGCGCTTGAGCTTGGGGTTGTAGCGGCCTTGCACATTGAAACCGCCCAGCAGGCGCCCGCCACCGACTTCGCCGCTGGCCACGCCGCCATAGGTGTTCTTGTATTTGCCGTCGTCGAAATGCATCACGCCCGCGCGGACGTACTTGCCATCGAACTCATAAGCGTCGCGCAGCACGATGTTGAGTGCGCCGGCCACCGCATCGCCGGACCGGTTGGCGCTGGTGCTGCGGATGATCTCGATACGTTCCACCAGTTCGGCGGGGATGCGATCCACAAAGAACGAGCGATCATTGCCTGCCCCGGGCACTTTCTTGCCGTTGATGAGGATCTGGGTATAGCCGGGATCCAGGCCGCGCAGTTGTGCGCCGTCGTATTCCAGAACGTCGGAAACGAAAACCATGCTCGGCACGCGCTTCAGCATGTCGCCGACGGTCAGGGGTTCGAAGCGCTGGAAGTATTCCAGGTCGTACGACAGCACCGGTGCGGTGGCATCGGTACGGTTGCGATAGGCGATTTCCCCCTGGACGACGATGGTATCCAGCTGTTTCGGATCGGCCGCACTGCCGTCCGGCGCCACTGTTTGGCCGCTGGCGGCGAAGCTGGCGGGCAGCAGTGCCATGCAGAACAGCGCCTGCGACAGGCCGACAGCCAAGGCATTGCGTTTCATCGTGTCACATCCCCATTTCAAGTTAAACGAAACTTTCTACGCGGGCGATGTGGCGAAAATATGACCAAGACGTTTCCGGCCGGTGCTCCGCACGCGAGGGAAGCGCGCGTAGCGCCGGTTTGTCATGCGGCTGTCTTGTGCGCGACGGAAATAAGACAAGCAGGCGAAGACCATTGCGGCTGTCATCTCGTGACACGAAAACTTCATAATCTGCCGGTACAAGCTTTCCGATTGTCTATTGCAGCTTTATCTGCCGGGGAATGACCAGTGAAATTTCGCATTGCCACCTGCGTGGCTGTCTGGATGCTTGCCGCTTGCGCCGCCACACCGAAAGCAGACCGCGAGCCGGATGAAGCTTTCCAAAAGGATCCTTTGCTGAGCGAAACGACCTTGCCGCACCGTGTGGTGCGCGAAGCGTTCCTCACGCCTGCCACGCCGGCCGAGAACATCGATTCGCCAGCCAGTTGGCGGGCGCCGGATGGCAAGCGCTGGTTGCTGGCTACCGCAAAGGCCGGCGATCGGCTGGTGATATACGACGGCAGTACCGGCCGGCAATTGCGGACATTGGGTGCCAGCGGAGTCGCGCCGGGCCAGATGCGCCGCCCCAACGGCATCGCGGTGATCGACGACCTGGCGCTGGTGGTGGAGCGCGACAATCATCGCGTGCAGCTGTTCCAACTGCCTTCGCTGCAACCGCTATTGGTATTTGGCGTGGAAGATCTGAAGCAGCCGTATGGCCTGTGGGTGCGCGCGCAGAAAGACAGCTACGAGGTGATCGTCAGCGACAACTACATGTCGCCGCAGAACGAGGACCTGCCGCCGCCATTGGCGGAACTGGGACAGCGCTTCAAGCGCTATCAGCTGAAGCGTGTGCCGGCGGGCTGGCAGGCCAGGTTGATGGGCAGCTTCGGCGAAACCACCGATGCGGGTGCGATTCGCATCGCCGAATCGGTTTTCGGCGACGTGGAAAACGATCGGTTGCTACTGGCGGAAGAGGACGTTGCCACGGGCACGCGTCTGCGCGAATACGATCTTGAAGGCCGTTACCGCGGCCGCGACATCGGAGCGGATCTGTTCAAGGCGCAGGCCGAAGGCATGGCGCTGATGCGTTGCGAAGGCGGTGCGGGCTACTGGATCGCCACCGACCAGTTCAAGGACCGCAGCCTGTTCCACATCTTCGATCGTAAAACCTTGAATCATCTCGGCGCCTTTGCCGGCGAGAAGACTGCCAATACCGATGGCGTGTGGTTGGATCAAACCGCTGACGCGCGCTTCCCGCAGGGTGTTTTCTACGCCGTCGACGATGACCAGGCCGTTGCCGCGTTCGACTGGCGCGATATTGCCAAGGCATTGAAGCTGCCGGCTTGCTCCTCGTAGAGCGGAGCTGCGCCCCGCTATAGCACCGAGTCCGTAGCAATGAGGCCGTCGCAACGGCCGGTGATAGCGAATAGCCGTTAAAGGTGCCTCTCGGAGAGCGGGTCTTGTTATGTCCTTTTGGGGGGCTCCGCTGCTGTTCGAGTAATACGTGCCGATGCCAAAAGCAGCCGAGCAAGCTCGGCTCTATGATTACGCCGCCGCGGCTTGCGTGGCGCGTGGTCCTCCGCGGAGGGCGCGGCCGATCATGCTGACCAGCAGATCGAGTTCGTCCGCTTGCATCGCAAAGTGCGGCGTGAAACGCAGCGAATTGGCGCCGCCGTGGATCACGTTGACGCCGCGTTCGCGCAGCCATTCTTCGGTGGAACCGGCGCCATAGCACTTGAACTGCGGTGCCAACTCGCACGAGAACAACAAGCCGGTGCCTTGCACCTTGGTGATCAATCCGCCCAGATCGGCTTTCAGTTTTTCCAGCTTCTCGGTTGCTTCCTTGCCGCGGATGCGGATGTTCTCGCGCAGCTGTGGGGTCAGCATTTCCAACACCGCACAGGCAACATCCAACGCACGCGGATTGCTGGTCATGGTGTTGCCGTACACACCTTTGCGGTAAAGCTCGGCGGCACGCTCGTTGACCGCCAGCACCGACAACGGATACTGCGCGGCGTTCAGCGCCTTGGAATAGGTTTCCATGTCCGGCGCATCCAGGCCTTCGAAGCCGGGATAGTCGACGATGGAAAGCACGCCATGCGCGCGCAAGCCGGCTTGGATCGAATCGACCAGGAACAGGCTGCCGTGGCTGCGGGTCAGTTCGCGCGCGGCGGCGTAGAACGCCGGCGGCACCGAGCGGCCCGGATCGCCTTCGCCCATCACCGGTTCCAGGAATACCGCTTCCACGAACCAGCCCTTGGCGTCCGCATCGGCGAAAGCACGCTTCAATGCGTCCACGTCGTAGGGCTCGATGGCGATCAGCGAGTCTTCGTTTCGGAAGCTTGCCAGGTGCTGGACGTAGGACTTGCGCGAAGAATCCGAATACAGCGCCGGGCGTTCGGTCCGGCCATGGAAGCTGCCCTTCACCACGATGCGCTTGATCGTGCGGCCCTCGTACTTGGCGCCGGGGTCGGTCTGCAGCTTGGTGTTGATGTCGGCGATGCGCGCACCCAGGCCTACCGACTCGGAGCCGGAATTCAGGCACAGGAAGCGGGCGTAAGGGCAGCCGCCGCGGGTGTGGCCGATCTCTTTGCGCAGTGCGCGGTCAAAGCGCAGCTGCGACAGACTGGGCGTCATGATGTTGGCCATCGCCTGCGGCTTGGACATGGCGGCCATCACCTGCTCGGGCGTGTGGCCGAAGCCCAGCATCCCGTAGCCGCCGGCGTCGTACAGCACCGCACCGTTGAGGGTTACCACCCAAGGTCCGCGCGCGGTCAGCGCCACGTACGGATTGACCGCATCGTCCGGATAGAAATTGACGAAGCCGCCCTGCACGGCGCGCAGCTGCGCATCTTCGTCCATTTCGAACAGCTCCGCGAACTCGTCCCGCAGACGGGCATGCTCTTCCGCGGCCGCCTCGATGGCGGCAATCAGGTCCGGATGGCTCTTCGCGAATCGCGTCACCGTGGCATCGTCCAGCCCAGTGGTCAGGCGTTTGCCCTTGTGGGCACGCAGGGGGGCGAGCAGTTCGATCAAGGCCATGGGCGTCTCTTTTCTGGATTACTGGGTAAGCGTCTAATTATGTGGATAATTTCGTCGTTTGACAGTTATGATTTGCACAAATTTCACGCAAATTTCGTCGAATCGACGAAAAATCCGACCGAATGAAGATCTCCGCCACCGACGAACTGCTGCTGTCCCTGCTGCGCGAGAACGCGCGCGCTTCCACCGCCCAGATCGCCCGCCGGCTCAATCTGTCCCGGACCACCGTGCAAAGCCGCATCGAGCGCCTGGAACAAGAGGGAATCATCAGCGGCTATACCGTACGGGTGCGCGAAGATTTCGAACGCGCCCACATCCGTGCCCATATCATGATTACCGTCCATCCCAAGCAGATGACTTCGGTGGTGGCCGCCCTGCGCGCCATGCCGGAACTGCGGGTGCTGCATTCGGTCAGCGGTGCCTACGACCTGATCGCGATCGGCGTCGTGCCCTCGGTGGACGCAATGGACCAGCTGACCGACCGTATCGGCGGGATCGAAGGGGTGGAGCGGACCACATCGTCGATCGTGCTGTCGACCAAGTTCGAGCGGTAGACGGGGGCCGGTAGCAGGGCACCGGAAGCCGGAAACCGTCTTTCGGCCCTCTGCTCTCCGCCTCACGTACAATGCGCGCCCTTCCCAGGCCCTTTCCGTGAAGAAGTCCGATTTCCATTTCGAATTGCCGCAAGAGTTGATTGCGCAGGCACCGCTGCCCGAGCGTTCGGCCAGCCGTTTGTTGGTGGTGCCGCCGGGTGGCGGCCAGCCTTTTGTGGACCGCCATGTGCGCGACCTGCCTGAATGGGTGGCGCCGGGGGACCTGCTGGTATTCAACGATACCCGGGTGATCCCGGCACGGTTGTTCGGGCATAAGCAAAGCGGCGGGCGCGTGGAGATATTGATCGAGCGCCTGCTGCCGGATAACGCTGCACGCGTACAGATCGGCGCCAGCAAATCACCCAAGCCGGGCAGCCGTATCCAGTTGGATGCGGGCGGCGAAGCGGAGGTGCTGGGCCGCGATGGCGAGTTCTACCAATTGCGGTTCCACGTACCCGATTCGCTGGAAAGCTGGTTGCTGAAAGCGGGAAGGCTGCCGCTGCCGCCTTATATCCAACGCCAGCCCGGCGCCGACGACGACGAACGCTACCAGACGGTATTCGCACGCGAACTGGGCGCGGTAGCCGCGCCGACCGCGGGGCTGCATTTCGACGATGCTTTGCTGGATGCGTTGCGCGCCAAGGGAGTCGCGTTCGGCCACGTGACGCTGCATGTGGGTGCCGGTACTTTCCAGCCAATACGCGTGGACGACGTGCGCGAGCACCGCATGCACAGCGAATGGTTGAACGTGGGCGCGGCACTGGTGGAGCAAGTGCGCGCCACTCGCGCGCGCGGCGGCAAAGTGATCGCGGTGGGCACTACGGTGGTACGTGCGTTGGAGTCGGCGATACGCATGAACGAAGACGGCGACGGCGAGCTGAAGCCGTTCGCCGGTGAAACGCAGATCTTTATTTTCCCCGGCTATCGCATACGCAGCATCGATGCGCTGATCACCAATTTCCACCTACCGGAAAGCACGCTGCTGATGCTGGTATCGGCCTTCGCCGGCAAGGCGCGGGTGATGGCTGCATACGAGCACGCCGTGCGCGAACGCTACCGGTTCTTCTCCTACGGCGATGCCATGCTGCTGTTCCCGCACACGGACGACGCGATAAAAAGGCAGCCGGATGCGCCTTGATTTCTCCGAACTGCCGTCGGCCGAAGGCTATCGCTGGCTGACCGCGACGGTCACGCCGCGGCCTATCGCCTGGGTATCCACGCGCTCGCCCCAAGGCATCGACAACCTGGCACCTTTCAGCTTCTTCCAAGTGGTGTGCGACGATCCGCCGACCTTGATGATCAGCATCAGCCAGCGCGGTGACGGCGAGCTGAAAGACACACTGCTCAACTTGCGCGAAAGCGGCGAGTTGGTGGTGCACTTGGTCAGCCATGCGCAGGCCGAAGTGATGAACGCCAGTTCTTCCAGCCTGCCGCGCGGCGTCAGCGAGTTCGAGCGGTTCGGCATTGCCGCCGCTCCCAGTGAGCGGGTGAAGCCGTTGCGGGTGGCCGACGCGGCGGTGGCATTCGAGTGCCGGCTGGCCGAGATCAAACCGTATCCGGCCGAGCGGCCCACTCATCATCTGGTCTTCGCCGAGGTACTGCTGGCGCATATCGACGACAGCGTGCTGGCCGATCCCCGTCACGCCGACGCGGCCAAACTGGACCTGGTCGGCCGCATGGGCGGCAGTCTTTACGCCACGACCCGCGATACCTTCGCCATGATTCGTCCCAAGTGATCCCGGATAGTTCGGACTTCCCGGTCCGGCCTTCTTCAAGCCAAACCCTACAGCGCATCTTCAAAGCAGTGAACGTATGTCACGAATGAGCTTCCAACTACTGGGCACCGACGGCGTCGCCCGTCGCGGCCGGCTGACGTTTCCGCGCGGTACGGTGGAGACGCCTGCATTCATGCCGGTAGGCACTTATGGCTCGGTGAAGGGCATCCTGCCGGAGCATACGGAAGAGCTCGGCGCTGAAATCATTCTCGGCAATACCTTCCATCTGTATTTGCGGCCGGGGCTGGAAGTCATCGAAAAGCACGGAGGCCTGCACGGTTTTGCGCGCTGGAACAAACCCATCCTCACCGACTCCGGCGGCTTCCAGGTGTTCTCGCTGGCGCATCGCCGCAAGATCACCGAGCAGGGCGTGACCTTCGCCTCGCCGGTGGACGGCAGCAAGGTATTCCTGGGCCCGGAAGAAAGCATGCACGTGCAGAAGGTGCTGGATTCGGACATCGTGATGATCTTCGACGAGTGCACGCCGTATCCGGCTACCGAAGAGGTCGCACGCAAGTCGATGGAGTTGAGCCTGCGCTGGGCCGAACGCAGCAAGGCCGCGCACGAAGGCAACGACGCGGCGCTGTTCGGCATCGTCCAGGGCGGCGTGCACGAGCCTCTGCGCGAGCGTTCGGCGGCGGGCTTGCGCGAGATCGGTTTCGACGGCTACGCCATCGGCGGTCTGGCGGTGGGCGAGCCGGAAGAAGAACGCAACCGCATCCTGGAGCACGTGCATCCGCTGCTGCCGCAGGACCAGCCGCGCTATCTGATGGGCGTTGGCCGGCCGGAAGACCTGGTGGAGTCGGTCGCGCGCGGCGTGGACATGTTCGATTGCGTCATGCCCACCCGCAACGCGCGCAACGGCCACTACTTCACCTCGTCCGGCACGGTGCGCATCCGCAATGCGAAGTACGAGCAGGACCTGGATCCGATCGAGCCCGGTTGCGGTTGCTACGCCTGCCGCAATGGTTTTACCCGCTCGTACCTGCGCCACCTGGACCGTTGCAACGAAATGCTGGCGCCCATGCTGGGGACGCTGCACAACCTCTGGTACTACCAGAAGCTGATGGCCGACATCCGCGCCGCTATCGAGCAGGGACGTTTCGCCGAGTTCCGGACCGCTTTCTATGCCGCGCGAGGGTTGGCTGTCCCCTCCTGAAACCGTAGGAGTACCCGGGACGATGCTCCCACGCCAGGAGGATCCGGGGCGGCACGGAACCTTTCGACATCCACGGGGTCTTTGACCCGCCGGTGCTGTTCATCGCGCCGCACGCAGGTCCGTGGGGACGGGAGCGGCCACGCGTGGCATAATTCCCGGCTGGTTTCACATATATATGGATAAATACATGAATTTGTTAGATTTCCTGATCGCCCCGGCCAATGCGCAGGTTATTGGCGCGGCAGCGCCGCAGGGCCTGGGTGGTTTCGGCCTGCTGATGCCGATCGCTCTGATCGCCGTCATGTATTTCCTGATGATCCGCCCGCAGATGAAGCGCGCCAAGGAACACCGCGCCATGCTGGACAAGTTGTCCAAGGGCGATGAAGTCATCACCTCCGGCGGCATCGCCGGCACCGTGACCGACATCGGCGACAACTTCGTCACCGTGGAAGTGGCCGACGGTGTACGCGTCCGCGTGCAGAAGGCCGCCGTGGGCAACGTGCTGCCGAAGGGCACGCTGAAGTCCGCCTGATTCACCCCCTGATCCACGCCGGCTTGTCGCCATCATTCGCGCCATGCCGGAATCCGTTGTTTCTACATCACTGCTGAGCGCGGGCCCGGGAAGGGTTCGCGCGGGTTGCCGCAATGCTTGAATTCCCGCGTTGGAAATACGTCCTTATCCTGCTGGTGGTGCTGTTCAGCACGCTCTACGCGCTGCCCAACATCTATCCGCAGGATCCCTCGGTGCAGATCACACCCAACCGCGGTTTCGCCATCGACGGCGCCTTGCGGCAACGCGTGGATGCGGCGTTGAAGGCGGCGGGCGTGAGCGCCAAGGAAGTGGAGCAGGACGGCGGCAACATGCTGGTGCGCCTGCCGGACCTCGACGCGCAGACCAAGGCCAACGACAGCCTGCGCCAGAGCCTGGGCGAAGACTACGTGGTGGCGTTGAACCTGGCTTCCACGGTGCCGGATTGGCTCAGCAAGCTGGGCGCACGACCGATGGTGCAGGGCCTGGATCTGCAGGGCGGCGTGCACTTCGTCTTGCAGGTGGATCAGCGCGCTGCGTTGAACAAGCGTATCGACTCGATGCTGGAAGACGCCCGCACCACGCTGCGCGATGCGCGCGTTAAGTACCAGTCGGTGGAGCGCCGTCCCGACAATAGTCTGGTGGTGACCTTGGTGGCCGGGCAGAGCCCCGAGCAAGCGCGCGATGCGCTGGCGAAGGCCTTCGCGGCATCGGCGGGCGCCGGCGTCGCACCGGGAACCGGACCGACGTACGAGATCGAAGGCCAGCAGCTGGTGATCGGCCTGGCCGAGAGCGAATTGAACCAGGTGGCGGGCGATGCCATCGAACAGAACATCGCGACACTGCGCAACCGCGTCAACGAACTGGGCGTGGCCGAACCCATCATCCAGCGCCAGGGCAACGACCGCGTGGTCGTACAGCTGCCGGGTGTGCAGGACACCGCCGAGGCCAAGCGCCTGATCGGCGCCACCGCGACGCTCGAATTCCGCGCGGTGGTGGATGGCAACGCGCAGGACGCGGTAGCCAGCGGCAATATTCCGCCGGAAGCGAAGGTCTATTACCTGCGCGACCCCGGCCCCGATGGCAAGCCGGTACCGGTGCTGCTGAGCAAGCGCGTGCTGGCGTCTGGCGATCAGATGATCAACGCGCGCGCCGGCACGGACCAGAATGGTCTGCCTGCGGTCGACATCACTTTGAACAACGTCGCCGGCCAGCGCATGTTCGACTTCACCAGTGCCAACGTCGGCAAGCTGATGTCGGTCGTCTATATCGAGCGCATACCGCAGGTCGAAATTGTCGACGGCAAGGAAGTGCGCACGGTCAAGGTCCGGGAAGAAGCACTGGCACCGACCCGCGTCGCGGGTGTATTCGGCAAGAACTTCCAGACCACAGGCCTGGAGAAAACCGAAGCGGACAACCTGGCCAAGCTGCTGCGCGCCGGTTCGCTGGCGGCGCCCATGGACTTCATCGAAGAACGCGTGGTCGGCCCGAGCCTGGGTAAGGAAAACGTCGAGCGCGGTACCAAGGCGGTGATGTACTCGTTCCTGTTCGCGCTGGCGTTCTTCCTAGTCTATTACCGCATGTTCGGCCTGATCACCTGTATCGCCTTGCTGCTCAACCTGGTGATGGTGGTGGCGGTGATGTCGTTGTTCGGCGCCACCATGACCTTGCCGGGCTTCGCGGGCCTGGCCTTGTCCATCGGTATGTCGGTGGACGCCAACGTGCTGATCAACGAGCGCATACGCGAGGAATTGCGAGCCGGGGTGCCACCGCAGGCGGCTATCGCCACCGGTTATGACAAGGCTTCCGGCACCATCTTCGACTCCAACATGACCGCGCTGCTGGCAGGCGTGGCGTTGTTCGCGTTCGGCACCGGCCCGCTGAAAGGCTTCGCCATCACCATGATCGTCGGCATCCTGACTTCCGTGTTCACCGCGGTGACCGTGTCGCGTGCCGTCGCTACCCTGATCTACGGCCGTCGCCGCAAGCTCAAGTCGCTGGCCATCTGACGGGATACTTAAGACCATGAAAATTTTCCCGTTGCACCTCATTTCCAACAACACCAACGTCAACTTCCTGCGCCTGCGCTGGTTCTCCATCGCCGTTGCGATCGCGCTGGCGGTCGTCGCCGTAGGCGCGATGGTGGTGAACGGTTTCAACTACGCGCTCGATTTCACCGGCGGCACCGTGGTGGAACTGCGTTTCAATACCGCGCCCGACGTGGACGGCGTGCGTGAGCGGTTGGAAGCGGGCGGTTACCAGAGCGCGCAGGTGCAGACCTTCGGTACCGGCCAGGACCTGCTGGTTCGCCTGCAACCGCGCGAGGGCCAGATCAGTGCCGATGCGAACAACCGCACCGCGCAAGAAGTGATTCGCCTGGCTTCGACGGCAGACAATCAGGCCACGATGCTGCGCAACGAGTTCGTCGGGCCGCAGGTCGGCAAGGAACTGGCCATGAACGGCCTGTACGCGCTGATCTTTGTGGTGGTGGGCTTCCTGATCTACATCGCTTTCCGCTTCGAGTGGAAGTTCGCCGTGGCGGCCATCCTGACCACCTTGCACGACGTGCTGATCTGCGCGGGATTCTTTGCGCTGACAGGGCGCGAGTTCGACCTGACCGTGCTGGCCGGCCTGCTGTCGGTGATGGGCTTCTCGATCAACGACACCATCGTGGTATTCGACCGCGTGCGCGAGAACTTCCGTTCGCTGCGCGCCGAGCCGATGGAAGTGCTGAACCGGTCGATCAATCAGACCCTGTCGCGCACCATCATCACTTCGTTCGTGGCGTTCCTGACCGTGCTGGCGCTCTACCTGTACGGCGGCGGCTCGCTGGAAGGCATGGCGCTGTCGCAGATGATCGGCATCGTGATCGGTACCATCTCCTCGATCTTTATCGCTTGCCCGCTGCTGACCATCGGGTTCCTGAAGGTCACCAAGCAGGATTTGCTGCCGCGTGCCAAGGACGAAGCAGCGCTGGCGCGCCGGCCGTAAGCTCGAGCTTTGCCGCAAACCAAAAAGGCCGCGCAATGCGCGGCCTTTTTTGTTTGTAGCGTGCGCCGTGCGCACGACTGGGACGAACGGAACGACGGTGATTCGTGCGCGCGGCGCACGCTACGGTGGGGCTCATCGAAGGGTACGCGGTCGGGCGAAGCATGGCCCCGCTTGTTGGCAACGTCATCGGCAAGATGGCAATGGCGGGTCAAGACCCGCCCTACGTGATGCGAGAGCCTTTCCCGCTCCCCGCTCCCCGCCGATCAGCTGAACGTTGCAGCGTAGCCTGACGAGACGATCGTCTTCTGCACCGCTTCGCAGACGCGTAGGTTGCCGGCGACGATCTGCCGGGTCAGGGCGCTGCGGCCGTCCATGCGTGCCAGGCTGGCGCCGCGGAAATCGCAGACTTTGCCGCCGGCTTCGCGCACCATCAGCACGCCAGCGGCGATATCCCAGTCCTTTACGCCTGCCTCGAAGTAGGCATCGACGCGGCCGCAGGCCACGTATGCCAAGTCCAGGGCGGCCGAACCGGCGCGGCGTACGTCCTCGGCGTGCACCAGCAGCTCGCGCATGCAATCCAGTTGGGCGCCGGTGCGTCCGCGCTCGCGCGGAGCGAAACCGGTGGCGATCATGGCGCCTGCAAGCTCCTTGCGGTCCGTCACCCGGATGCGGCGCTCGTTGAGCTGTGCGCCGCCGCCACGGCTGGCAGTGAACAGGTCGTTGCGCAGCGGGTCGAAGATCACCGCGTCGGTCGGTTCGCCGTTGTCGACCAGGGCGATCGAGACGCAGTAGTGCGGGAAGCCGCGCAGATAGTTGCTGGTGCCATCCAGCGGGTCGATGACCCAGGTGTAGCGCCCGCTACCCTGGTTGCCGCCTTCCTCGCCCACGACCGCATAGTCGGGATAGGCGCGGCGAAGTTCCTTGACGATCACTTTTTCCGCGTCGGCGTCCACTTCGCTGGCGTAGTCCATGCGTTCTTTCTGCACTACGTTCAGGCTGTCGAGCTTGTTGATGTTCCTCAACAGTACATTGCCTGCCAGGCGGGCGGCTTTGACCATGACGGTGATGACGGGCTTCTGCATGGGTGAGGCAACCTCGGACAGGCGGTGATGGGGCGCAACGAGTGGAAAAGAACAGCACGGCTCGGCGGCCGGCCCGCGCAGTTTACCATCTGCACCCATGAAGACTCCCGAAAATCCATTCGATAGCGCCGCAGCGCGTATCCGGGTGGTGCTGGTAGGCACCCAGCACCCCGGCAACATCGGCGCCGCGGCACGCGCGCTGAAGACCATGGGCCTGGCGCGGCTGGTACTGGTGGCGCCGGAAAACTATCCGGCCGAAGAAGCCTTCCGGCGCGCGGCCGGGGCCGACGACTTGCTCGCCGACGCGACGGTGACCGCCAGCCTGGCGGAGGCGGTGGCGGACTGCCGTTTCGTGCTGGGTTGCACCGCGCGCAGCCGGCGGGTGGCGTTGGCCGAGTGGGCGCCGCGCGAGGCGGCGGAGAAAGCGGTGGACGCGGCCGGGCAGGGCGAAGTGGCGCTGGTATTCGGCCGCGAGCGGACCGGACTTACCAACGAGGAACTGCAGCTGTGCCATGCCTCGGTGCATATTCCCGCCAATCCCGAGTACAGCTCCCTCAACCTGGCCGCTGCCGTGCAGGTGCTCGCGTACGAGTTGCGCCTGGCGCTACTGGCGCTGGCGACCGTACCACTAGCGCAAGCCGCGCATCCGGACGAAACGCTGGCCAACCACGCACAGATGGAAGGCTTTTTCGGCCAATTGGCGGAAACGCTGATGGACGTGGATTTCCACAAAGGCCGGGCACCGGATTCGGCCATGCGCAAGCTGCGCAGGTTGTTTCTGCGGGCCAATCTGAACGAGCAGGAGGTCAGGCTGTTGCGAGGGATCCTGGCCGACGCTCAACGCATGGCCCGATTAGCACGGGAGAAGGCGTCCTGACTGTCCGCGCATCACAATTTCAGCTAGTCTCCCGGCATCGTTTTTAGTCGGACTTTCCTCGTTGCGTACAATCTGGTTCGGCTTGGCACTGATTCTGATAGGCGCAGCCACATTTCCTTTTACGACCGCGCCGGCCAGGGCCGCCAGCGACGACCAGGTGCTGGTGCTGGGACGCATCAGCGACGATCCCAAGACCCATTACGAGCAGCTCAAGCCACTGCTGGACTATGTGGTGCCGCGCATGCGCGACGTGGGCATCACCGAGGGCCGGATCCTGATGGCGCGCGATGTGCAGCAGATGACCAGTTATCTGCGGCGTGGGCGGGTCGACTGGGTCACCGAAACCGCCGGCACCGCCATGCGCCTGCAGGAGCGTGCGCAGGCGCGGCCGTTGCTGCTGACCGAGCGGGGCGGGGTGGATCGCTATCGCGGGGTTTTCTTCGTCCGCCGCGATAGCGGACTGGAAAAACTGGCCGACCTGACCGGCCGCAAGGTGGCGTTCCAGAACACCGCATCGACCAGCGCGTATTTCGCGCCCGCGGTCGAACTGCTGGACGCGGGGCAGCGGCTGGAGATCCTGCTGTCGCCCATGGACAGGCCGGCCTCGGATTCGGTGGGCTATGTGTTCGCCCGTTCCGAAATGAACGTCGCCACCTGGGTGCACAAAGGCCTGGTGGATGCGGGCGTGGTCAGCAATCTCGACTGGGAAGACATACGGCGGATGCCGCCGGCGTTCCGCAGCGATTTCCGCATCATCCACGAAACGCCGGACTATCCGCGCGCACTGGAAATGGTCCGCGGCGATCTGGCGCCGAACGTGGAAGCGAGGTTGCGCGAAGTGCTGTTGCAGGCCGCCAGTGATCCCGATGCGCGCGAGGCGTTGCGGTTGTTCTTCCGCACCACTCGGTTCATGCCGGTGGACTCGGCTTCCCAGCAGGCATTGAATCACCTGCGCCAAGGTGTTCTGCGCGTACGCGAGCAAGTCGAATGAAGAGCATGCTTCCCAAGGGCGTGCGTTTCGGCTTGCAGGCCCGGTTCCTGGCCGTGATGGCGGTGATGCTGGCCGTGGTCGCGGCGCTGCTGCTGCTCTTGCTGCAGCGGCAAAAGATCATGCAGCAGGAAGTCGGGGAGCTTGGCCGAGACGCGATGCACAGCGTGGTGGAAGGCAGCCTGCGCCGGCACGGCGAAGCCACCGTGGACCAGTTGGCCGACGCGCTGGCCAACCCGCTTTATTACTTCGATCTGGACACGGTGGGCAATATCGTCCGTTCGGCCCAGAAAGAGCCGGATGTCAGCTACGTGCTGGTCTACGACCCGCAGGGCCGGATCATCCACGACGGCACCGAAGAGATTGCCGCCTACGGCAAACAGATGACCGACCCGCTGGCTTACGAGGCCATCGAGACGAACAAACTGCATACGCAATGGTCGGCGCAAATCGTCGATGTATCCGAGCCGATCATGATCGGCAACCAGCGCATCGGCGGCGTGCGCGTCGGTTATTCCATCGCTTCGGTGAAGGCGTACGAGGATGAAGCCATTGGCGCGGCGCGCGCGCGCCTGAATGAGCTTGGTGCGCGGCATCTGGGTTGGGTGGCGTTGCTGCTGGCTGCGTTGATCGCAGCGTGCTTCGCCATCGTGATCTACGTGCAGCGAACGCTGGTGCGGCCGATACGCCAGCTGGCGCAGGCGGCGCACGCGATCGAAGTGGGCAATTACGAAGGCGAGCGCCTTGCCAGCAACCGCCAGGATGAAGTGGGCGAGCTGGTGCGCGCTTTCAGCAGCATGAGCGACAGCATCGCCCGGCATGATCGCGACGTCCGGCGGATGGCCTACACCGATTCCCTGACCGGCTTGACCAATCGCCTGGCCTTCCGCGAAAGCCTGGACCATCGCCTGATGATGCTGCGCGGTGCGGGCAGGCAGTTGGCGCTGCTGTTCGCCGACATCGACGATTTCAAGCGCGTCAACGACACATTGGGCCACGAAGCGGGCGACGAGGTGCTGCAGCAATTCGCCAATCGCATCCGCGACGCGGTGGAACTGCTGGGTGGCGATGACGCGCTGCTGGCGCGCTTTGGCGGCGACGAGTTCGTGATCCTCATCCAAGAGGGCGATGTGCGTGCCTGCGCGACCCGATTGGCCGAAAAGCTGGTTACCGAATTGGGAAGGCCGATCCTGGTGCAGGACCGCCAGGTGTTCCTGGGTACTTCCATCGGCATCACGCTGTTCCCAGAGGACGCATCCGGCGCCACGGCGCTCATGAAGAACGGCGATATCGCCATGTACCAGGCCAAGGTCGCGGGCAAGAACTGCTACCGCTTCTACAGCCGCGCGATGGATCAGGCTGTGGAAAGGCGCGTGCGGATGGAGCAGGAACTGCGCGGCGCGTGGGAGCGCGGCGAACTGAGCCTGTTGTACCAGCCGGTATTCCGCTTGTCCGACAGCAAGATCATCGGCGCCGAAGCGCTGTTGCGCTGGCAGCATCCGGAGCTCGGCACGGTGGCGCCCTCCGTCTTCATCGACGTGGCCGAACAGAGCGGCCTGATCGAAACCATCGGTCCGCGCGTGCTGCGTGCGGCCTGCACCGCGGCGGCGCGCTGGAGCTCCGATCGCGATTCGCTCGATCAGTTGTTCGTGTCGGTCAACGTGTCGCCGCGCCAATTGCGCAGTGGCGATCTGCCGGAAGTGGTGGCCGAATGCCTGCGCGATACCGGACTGGCGTCCTCGCGCCTGCACCTGGAATTGACCGAAACCGCCGTCATCAGCGATGAAGCTCACGCCAGCGCGCTGCTGGCCACCTTGCATCGCACCGGCGTGAAAGTATGGCTGGACGACTTCGGTACCGGCTTCTCCGGGCTGAGCCACCTGCGCCGCGTACCGGTGGATGGAGTGAAGATCGATCGCAGCTTCATCGCCGACATGCTGCGCGACCCGGATGACCTGGCATTGACCACCGCGATCATCGCCATGGCGCATTCGCTGGGCATTACCGTCGTCGCCGAGGGCGTGGAGAAAGAAGGCCAGTTCAACCTGCTGCGCGAGCGCGGCTGCGATCTTGCGCAGGGCTACTGGCTGGGCTATCCCGTCACCGCCGCCGAGTTCGCGCAACTGGTCGCCTGATCGTCACACCACCGAAGCCATCGTTAGCTGTAGGAGCGACGTGAGTCGCGAGCTTTTGATCCTCGGCCCGGCTCGCGACTCACATCGCTCCTACAGTTGTGCAAAAAGCCGTTTCGCCGTCGACAGCGACAACCTAAAACCACCGTTCCACGAGCTGAGTCGCCGCTGTCACCAGGTTGCCGGAAAGGAAACCGAACACGATCACGGCGATGCCACCGCCGATCCAGGCGATCAGCATCAGGGCGCCGTCGCGTTCCAGCAGCGCAAGCGAGAACAGCAGCAGCAAGCCGCCGAAAAGGTAGTTGGTGAACGGAATGGGCAATGCCAGCAGCAGGCCCAGCAACACCAGCAGCAGGCCTGTGAAAGACAACGCCAGGCGGTGATCCAGCACGGCATGCATGCGCGGGCGAACCAGCTTTTCCAGGCGCGCCAGCCACGGTGACATCCGCGTGCGGAACTTCACCAGCAAACGACGGTGGGGGCCGCGCCGGGCGATGAACGAAGGCAGCCACAATTTGTTCAATCCGATCAGCAACTGCACGCCCACCAGCACTATCAGCGGGCCGCCGATCGCGCCGCCGAGGCCGGGCACAGGAATGAAGGCAGGCAGCACGCCCAGGAACAACAGCATGCCGAAAGCACTTTGCCCGAAGCCGGACAACAGGTTGCCCAACTGCAGAACTTCGTCCGGATCGCCCATGGCGAAACCGTCGAGCAGGGCACGAGTGCTGGGAGCAGGCGAAGCGTGGTCGTCAGGCGGTGATGTCTTCGCCATCGTTTTCCGGCAGCTTCTGCAGCAATAGTTTGTCGATGCGCGCACCGTCCAGGTCGACGACCTCGAAACGCCATCCCGACATCTCGAAATGCTCGCCCACGTGTGGAATACGGCCGAAGTGCTCGATCATCAGGCCCGCCACCGTGTTGTATTCGTCGTCGTCGGGCAGGGCGACACCACCCAGCAGCTCGCGAAGGTCGTCGTTGCCCAGCGAACCATCCACCAACAGCGAACCGTCCGCGCGGGTCACCACCAGTGCGTCTTCTTCGGTGTTTTCGGCGGCCTGCAAGCGGCCGACCACGGCGCCCATCAAGTCGCTCAGCGTCACCAGGCCCTGGATCTCGCCGTATTCGTCGACCACCAGCGCCTGCGATTGCTGTTCTTCGCGGAAGATTTCCAGCAGTTTCATCGCGTGGGTGGATTCGGATACGAACAAAGGCTCGCGCAGATTGCGGAAGATCTCCGGCGATTGGTCCGCGAACCGGTCCAGCAGCGATTTCACTTCGAGTATGCCGACCACGTCCTGGTCGCTGCCGCGGTACACCGGGAATCGGGAGAACTGCGACTCGCGCATGGTGGCGAGGTTCTGCTCGTAGCTGGCCGAAATATCCAGCCACACCACGCGCTTGCGCGGCGTCATCAGGCTGTCGGCGGTGCGGTCGCCCAGCCGCAGCACGCGATTCATCATGTTGCGCTCGTCGACGTCGATCACGCCCTGGGCGTGGCCTTCACTGACCAGCAGGCGGATTTCCTCTTCGCTGACCGCGTTGCGATTGTCGTCGCGAATGCCGAGCATACGCAGCACCAGCCGATTGATCGCGCCCAGCACGAACACGACAGGGCGGGCGATCCGCGACAGCCAATCCAGCGGGATGGCCACCGCGCAGGCGATCTTCTCGGCGTTGGTCAACGCCAGGCGCTTGGGGATCAATTCGCCGAAGATGACCTGTGCGGCAGTAATCAGGCCTACCGCCGTGCCGATGCCGATGCCTCTGGCGTATTCCTGGGCGTTTGGCCAGACCCCGGCCAGCCACTGAGCGATCATGGCGCCAATTGCGTCGCCGCCGAAAACACCGGCCAAGATGCCGATCAGGGTGATACCCACCTGCACCGTGGACAGCAGATTATCGGGGTGCTCGGCCAGCGCCAGCGCCACGCGGGCGCCGCGGCTTTCCAGCGCCATCTGCTTCAGGCGGAGTTTGCGCGAGGTCATCAGCGCCATTTCCGACAGCGCGAAGAACGCGTTCAGGACGATCAGGGCGGCAACGATGAGGAGTTCAAGCACGGAAAACCCCCCGGCCATGGGAGGGAGGGGCGGGCATGCTTCCGTGTCGCAGGCGACAGTGGGCGGGGGAGGTAGGGTCGTCGTCCATAGAGTGCACCCTGGGGGCGCCGGGCGAGTTTATCAAACCTGCCGATGTTTCCATGGCCGCCTCTACGCGCCCGTTAAGGATGGGGAACCGCTGCAGCCGGCCGGCAAGACTGTCGCTATCTGTCATCGAACGGTCATAATTCCACCCCTGAAGCCGTCCCCTCCGTGACGGTGGGGTGAGTTCGATGTTTTCGTTGCAGACCATTTTCGGCTCCGGCCAGCAGTTCTACACCCTGCTCGACGAGGCCGCCCAGGCCGCATTCGACAGCACCCAGGCCCTGCACACGATGATGAAAGCGACCGACCGCCAGCCGGCATTGGACGCCTTCAAGCTGGCCCGCGCGCGTGAGCGTGCGGCTTCGGACAAGATCGGCAAGGCGCTGGTGGACAGCTTCATCACGCCTATCGAACGCGAGGACATCGAGGCGCTGGGGTCGGCTTTGTACAAGATCCCCAAGCAGGTGGAGAAATTCGCCGACCGCTACTCGCTGGCCATCCAGCACCTGGAAGGCATCGACTTCGCGCCCCGCGCGGCGATGCTGGAGCAGGCCGCGGGAGTGGTGGTGGAGATGGTGCACGACATCAAGAAAATGAACATCGATCGCATGACCTCTCTCAACGAGAAGTTGCGCGCCATCGAGAACGAAGCCGACCGCCTGATGCTCGAGTTGTACCGGGACATCTATTCCGGCCGCCTGGACAACCTGCAGATGTTCCTGCTCAAGGAGTTTTTCGAGATCCTGGAAAAAGCCATCGACCGCTGCCGCGAAGCCGGCGTGGTGGCTTACCAGATCGTTCTGAAAAACAGCTAAGGACGAGTCATGCTCACTCTGGTCCTTGTGGTGATCCTGGCCGCGCTGGTTTTCGAATTCATCAACGGCTTCCACGACACCGCCAACTCCATCGCTACCGTGGTGGCCACCAAGGTGCTGTCGCCGGGTCAGGCGATCGTGCTGGCCGCCAGCACCAACCTGATCGGCGCCTTCATGGGCACGGCCGTGGCCAAGACGATTGCCTCGGGCCTGGTCGATACCGATGTGGTCAACATGACCTCGCAGGTGCTGATCTGCACGCTGCTGGGCGCGATCATCTGGAACCTGATCACCTGGTGGCGCGGATTGCCGTCGTCTTCGTCGCATGCGCTGATCGGCGGGCTGTGCGGCGCCGCGTTGGCGGCCGCGCACAACAACTGGGCCGCGTTGATCTGGTCGAAGGCAGGCGAGGGCGGCTGGGCCACCAATAAAGGCCTGTTGTGGAAGGTGGTCATGCCGATGATCACGTCGCCGCTGGCGGGATTCCTGCTTGGCGTCACCATTATTTCGCTGCTGTATCTGCTGATCGCGGGAATGATGAAGGCGGGCGGGCCGTTGGCGCGCATGGCCAGGCCGCGCTGGGTGAATGCCTTCTTCGGCAAGGCGCAGCTGGTCTCCGCGGCCTACATGGGTTTCGCGCATGGCCGCCAGGACGCGCAGAAGACAATGGGCATCATCGCGCTGTCGTTGTTTGCCGCGCAGGCGGCAGGCACGCTCGACGATCTGCCGGGATGGCTCGCCTTCCTGCATCCGGATGGTGGCAAGGACGATATCGATTCCTGGGTAATCGCCACGTGCGCGCTGGTCATGGCGGCGGGTACCGCGGCCGGCGGCTGGCGCATCATCAAGACGCTCGGCCACAAGATGGTCAAGCTGCAGACCATCGATGGTTTCGCCGCGGAAACCGCATCGGCGACGATCCTGGTCACGGCAGCGCATTTCGGCATGCCGGTTTCAACTACTCACAGCATTTCCACCGCCATCATGGGCGTGGGCTTCGCCAAGAACCCGCGCGCGCTGAAGTTCAGCGTGATCGAACGCATCGTCTGGGCGTGGATACTGACCATTCCAGCCGCCGGCGGTATCGCCTACGGGCTGCTGCGCTTGTTGGAGGCGTTGGGCTGGGCTTGAGGTAGGAAGCGGTGAGCGGTGAGCAGTGAGCGGGAAAAGCTGGCTTCACCTCCCCCTTTAAAAAAGGGGGATTGAGGGGGATTTGCTTTTGCTCTTAAAGAAAACAGCAACAGCAAATCCCCCGTAGCCCCCTTTGTTAAAGGGGGCAAAAGCCACATGCTTTTCCCGCTCACCGCTCACCGCTCACCGCTCACCGCTCACCGCTCACCG
>CBFGZY010000056.1:0-27311 GCA_965653375.1 uncultured Pseudoxanthomonas sp. | reverse complement strand
CACCGGGCTCTCGGCCACTACAGTAGGGAAAATTCAAGACATAAGGCGTTAGACCACTATGAGCGCACAGGTGTCATCGGCCAGAGTGATAGCTGCTTTTCTGATAGCGCCACTCGCACCTTGCTTGGCTCTTACTTTGGCAGCAGATGGCTTGCTTTGGTTCATTGTCTTTGCCCCGTTTTGTTACGTTCTCTCTGCTGCAGGAATCCCGGCCTATTTCTTGTTTAAGCGCATGGGGTGGCTAAAGCTATGGCAAGTTGTTCCGGCTGGTTCAGTTCTCGGCGTTGCGATAGCCTTTACCAAGGCTCTTGGCCCACCGAGTGCCAACAATGCTCTGCAGCTTGCTGGGTACGGCGCGCTCACGGCCTTGGTATTTTGGCTCGTCGCTTTTGCAGGCAGTCGGTCTAAAAATTCATTCAAACCGAACCCGCTCCGCGGGTCGGCGTAATCAAGCGTTAGACCTGCCATGAGAGCAACCTACAACTTAGTAGTTCTTTCTGTCTGCATGGCGCTGCGCGCATCCGCTGAAGCTGCGCCATCGCAACGCTGTTCGCCCGAGCTTACTCCCACCATTACAGTTGCGCCTGAGCTGCCTCCGCGGCTACACAACGAGTTCTCTGGTAAAGCCCAGGTCGCTTTTGTCATCAGTCCCGCCGGGCATGTGCAGGCTCCGGTCATCGTCTCGACAGAGTGGCGCCTCAACGGTCGCAGCCCAGCCCAACCAGTCGGCTACAACGAGGCCATTCTTGCCGCTGTCGCTCAATGGCGCTATCCATCCAGACGGCAAGCCTGCCGCCATCAGGTTCCCATAGAGATTCAGTTTGAGGACCCCACGGCTGGCAGGCCTAACAATCTAATCAAGCCGAACTCGATGTGGGGTTGGCTCAACTCAGGCGCTAGGTCCCTATCTGAGAGTTTCGTAATGGACAAAAACAGCTACCTCATCGAGCTATCTGAAAGTGACGGCGCGGATTTTGGCCGCATCGACTTTGCTGCACAGGGTCAGGAACAGCGAGTCTTCTCCGCCATCTGGGCCCTAGAGAGCCAGGTGAACAGCGGCGGGTTCGTCCAGTTTTTTGACAATGAAGAGCCTGATCTTGTGTCTTTTACGCCCGCGGCGCTTCGAGAAATCGGGGCAATCCGTTGCTCCGAAATTGTCAGCCGCGCGCTCGCATTCAGACCGGATCGTGACTCGCCAAAATCAACTGAACATCTCGAAAGTCTTGACTCGGAGTTCTACGGCTATCCGGATGACTTAATCGAGTTACTTTTCGCATACGTAGCGGCACATCCAGAAACCTTCAAGGCGCCAGTCTGGGCGTAACAATTCATTCAAGCCGAGCCCGCTTCGCGGATCGGCTTAATTTAGGTGTTAGACGCCGCAACCCCTCCGAGTAGCTGAACGCTAAAAGTCATGGACAACCTACTTCCTGCACTCATTGGCATGATTCTCCTAGCCATCTTTCTGTTTTTGGTTGCCTATGTAACTTGGGTATTTTTAGTACGCCTCCGCTCCAAAGAATCGGCGCCAAAATCATTCTTGCGATGGCTTAAAGACCTTCTTGATCTTTCATATGGGCTATAGAACTGCCTGTGGTTCAGCTATTGTGCCGTCAGGCGCGGGCATTAGGATGCTCACGCGGGGTCTAACAATTCATGCAATCCGGCGAATCCATGCTCAAGGCTGTTCTAGCAATCATTCTGTTTTTCGTCCTGCCAACCTCGGCATCGGCATGCTCGTGTATCTACCCGCCGGGTTCGCAAAACGATCACATCCGCCGTGAGTTCAAGAACGCTGATGCTGTGTTCTCTGCATATGTCCATAGCATCCACTTCGTGAAAATTGATGGGCATCGAACCCGCATGGCGAAGCTTCGAATCCTGCAGGTCTGGAAGGGCAACTTGCAACCCAGCACTTGGATGGACGTAGTCTCGGATGATGAGAGCGGTTTCATAGGCTGCAGCTACACCGCGGAGGCGGACCGGGCTCTAATGATCTATGTCCGCGGGAAACAACCATATGGCCTGGTGTCGTGCTCTCTCACTGGACCACTAGAGCGGGCAACCGGGGACATACCTCTGCTCAATAAGCTTTCCAAGCGTGGCAACTAGTCGTACGCTGCCCGACCATTCATTCCAGCTAACCCGTTTCGTGGGTTGGCTTATTCAGGAGCTGTGCCCACCATGAAGCAACTTCTGGCCAGTCTCCTTGCACTGCTCCTACCGGTGACCTCACCGGACCAGACCGACGCTTGGAGATCGGAGACAACCGAGTCAAATGTAGGCATTCATGTCATCCCGAACTTCGGAGCCGATCCTACTGTCTTTTCTTCAACCATCTCAGATGACGCTATCCGCGCCGCATTGCGAAGCGTTGATTGGATCAATGGGTTTCATCAAGTTATTGTCGTCACTTCGCCAGGCATCTCAATGGAGGTTGGGGGCAGTCTTGACCCACAGCATGGCCTTTCCGCAATGTATAGAGATCGCCACGACCGACTTGACGCAGTGATCGTCGATCCACCCGAAACAGTAACAGAGATGGAGAGCATCCTGATTTCATTCATTCGTCAGGACGACTCATGGAGACAAGAGTATGAGTTCGACCTCAAGCACTACTGATCAGGGCCCAATAATTCATTCAAACCGAAGCCAATTCACAAAACCAGCAACATGCAGGAAAAGCTTGCCATTTTGTTGACTCCAATACGTGAGTCGGCTTAACTCAGACGTTATCTGCCATGCCTACACTGATCTGCCCTTACTGCGAAAATCATCCCTCTACAAGCCTTCACCGCTTTCTTCCGCGGACGAGGCTTGCTCGCGAAACATTCACGTGCAGTTTGTGCGGAAAGATATCTGAGTTTTCGCCCAGTGCAGCGAACTGGTCCATCGCTGCAGGGACGGCCGGACTGGTCGTAACTTTACTGGCCCTGCGTTTGATCATGAGTACCATGGGCACAAATCACATTCCCATGAGCACTCTAGGTGCCGCAGCCTTCTTTGTCAGCCTACTCTCCACCTATCAAATTCCAGCCGCCCTGATGCTCCGACACAAAGCAGTCCTATTCTCGCTGCCTACTGAATGACTGCCAATAATTCATTCAACCCGAAGCTGCTTCGCGGATCAGATTAATTCAGGCGCTAGGCACCCGTATCGAGCAATGGTCACTATGAAAGCATTCTGGAACGACTGCGGCCAAGGGCCGACGTCCGAGTCTCCTGTAGATGTCAGCTTGGAGCAGGCTCAGCAGCTTTGGTCGGACAGCCGCGGTGTGGAGGGAAATTTTCTCGGTCTGGTCGACGAGCTCGGCAACACGATCCAGTTCTATTTCAATGCCGGGATACCCGATGACATTGAGGACGCCCGCCACCTCAGAATTGTGCTGCTGGACTTCCCTGTCCTTGAGAAACGCGGTTCCTATTCGAAGCTGGTTACGATTGGCGAGGTGAACGAGTTGATTGCAATAGCCTTCCGTGTTGGCGCACGCTACCAATCGTTCAGCGGCTTGAGCTTTGCCGCGTGGTGATGTCCGCGCCTAGCTAGGCGAGCAGCCTTTTACGGTTGTAACGGGTCGGTTGCGCCGACTCTGCCAATGGCTGAAACTTGGCTTTGGGGGCTGCATTGTCGGGGGAGGTCATGTGGGAAGCCAGGTATCGGAGCTATCACAACGCAATGACACCCCTGGCTTGCTAACCAGACGCGCGGCTTTTCTGATGCACCGCTCGCCTAACAGCTCGCTCAAGCCCAACCCGCTTCGCGGGTCGGCCTGAATCAGGCGTTAGGGCCCATGTCTAGCGATCCGGATTCCGCAGAACAGAGACTCGTCAACTTGTTGGGCAGCGCTGCCTCGTACAACGACAAGGGGGCTGGGTGGTTTCGGCACACCGCTGAGAAAATGGCTGAAATGCAGACCAGATTCCATGCGGAGCAACTGGCATTGGCTAATGAGATAGGCCTATCACGCTTGGGAGACGCCTTGCTATCGGCTATTGAAAGCGGCATCGCCTCAAGGGATTGGACTGGTGAATATGCGGCGCTCGCGGAACAGGTACTCGGGGTTCGCCGGCATGGGCCCTAACAATTCTTTCAAGCCGAAACCGCTTCGCGGCTCGGCTTAACTCAGGCATAGCGACATGGACGCAGCATCTTTGATTATCGTGATTATGGGGACGACTGCTGTCCTGGCAATTGTCGCACTTCCGGCTTGGATCGCCTGGCTGGTCGCTTGGCGATCCCGCATGCCAGCTCATGCGCGCAGATCCTTCATATTTGTTTGTCTGCTGCTTTCCTTCGGACTCCTCACGCTCGCGGGCGGCCTCATGCTTCCCTTAGAGGTGGCTGCCGTTTGGGTCGCGCCGGAACTTCACGCTAATGGATACAGAACTGTCGCATCCACGATTTTGGTCGCATCGGAGTATGGAGTCCCGCTAGCGGGCATGACCGTCGGGTTGGTCGCATCCATACTCGTTCCGATTAAGTTGCACAGGTCTTGGCCGGATGTTCTGTCGGCCATCGGCGCTAGCCGTTCATTCCAGCCGAAACCGCTTCGCGGCTCGGCTTAACTCAGGCATTAGACGACAGGGGACACATATGCGCCACTCGGGGAAACTACTTGCCGCCTCCGCTCTTCTTGCAGGCTGTACCACTTCAGGCGTACCCAGCGCCGGAGACCCGTTACCTTCAGCGACACCGAACGACTATGGGCTCACTCGGACTCGACCTGTAGAGGTCTGTCGTCCCGATGGAGAACGCCAGTATTTGGCTAGGCTTATCTGTCCGTCTGGCGAGCACCCCAATTTTGAACGCGTAGGCAGCGTTGGCCCAAGAACGGCCATCCCCACCGACATGAGTCAAGCAGCGCAAGAAAAGCTGCTCCGCGACAATATGGAGATGACGCCCTTGGCAGCAAGTGAGCCCGACCATCATTGGATCGATGCTTACGAAATGCGTTGCGGCAGTCAGACAACGACCATTTACATGGACATGTATCACTGCTCAGTTGTTCGGCCTAGCAACGCGCCTGCCGGGTTCGGCATTGCTCCCTGATCCGCCGACCAACAGTTCACTCAAGCTGAACTTGCCTCGCAAGCGGCTTAATTCAGGCATTGGGCAACATGAAGACTGAGCTGCATCTGAGGATCATTGTTGAGAAACCTCCGGCTGGCGTGGCATTCGCTGTCCAGCGGGGTCGCTCAGACGTGCTGGCCCCTTCATCGGCCTCACCTCACTCGCTAGTCTTTGAATTCCAGGTACTGGTGGCAGACGTCTCGGCCGAACCGCCAAGACTCACCGGTGAGTTCGCCCAAGGCCCACCCGTTGGCCGTTTCATCTACATCAATTCAGGCACCTACGCAGGTCAGGCGGACTCATGCTGGTCGCGGCGGGCAAAGGTGCCATTGACCGGCATTACTTCCGCGCTCCTGCAATCTGCAGTGCGTTCTCCGCGCGGCATCCTGGAAGCCAGGATTAAAGGTGTCGGACGCGACGGCGGCCCAGCATGTGCTTCGGTACCATTGCTCTCGGGGTGGACGCTTGTCGCGCCCGTGTAGCAACTCATTCAAGCCAAAACCGCTTCGCGGGTCGGCTTAATTCAGGGGTTAGGCGACATGTCACACAATCCCTACCAAGCACCCAGATCCTTATCAAGGATGCTTGGAGCCGATCCGACTCGCCGGAACCATAAGCGCCCGCTTTGGGTCGGCACAGCGCTTGCCCCACTGGCTACGCCTATCGCAGCCGCTCCTTTAGCTACGCTCCTCGAGCCTAATCTCTATTTATCCTTCTCGGACGCAGTGCTCCTATTCCCTTTTGTTGCCCTCGCTTCGATTGTGTGGGGCTATATAGGCACCATTCTCGTCGGCCTACCTGTGACGATGCTTCTGCGTAGATTTGGTCATCTTTCCGCAATTTCTCTGTGTTCCCTCTCTATTCCCCTCGGTGCAGGCTTCTTAGTCACTGCAGGGCAAATTTCCGCGCAATCTAGTCAGATCCAGCGGATCTCAGTGGAAGCACTCGTCGGCGCAAGTGTTGCGCTAACGTTAGCACTTGCTTTCTGCCTGGCTAGCGGCATAACAATTCGTTCGCCGCCCCAATAGCTACGCGCTTGGGGACGGCTTAACTCAGGCGTTAGGTCCTATGATCATTTCCTTCGAAGGCCCAGTCTTCTTTGCCACAGCGGACGAGGACCAGTTCTTCCATTGGCTTAGCTCACTTCCCGAGTATCGAGATATCCGCGGTAGGGGTACGGCGTTGGACCTGACGCTTACCACTCCCCTTCAAACTGAGACAGTAAAACAACTCCTTACCATCTTCCGCCGCTGGCATCTGGACGTGACTCCGCTGCTGTTTCTTCGCTCACCCGAGACAAGCCACTTTGCGCTCTGGGATAGTGCGCTGGGAGAGGCCTCGACCACCGAGGCCTAACAATTCGTTCAAGCCCAGCCCGCATCATTATGGCTTTGATCTGACAGTTGGCCGGGTGGGCCGGCCTAATTCAAGCGTTAGATGTGTGGCGTTTGTCGTTATGGGTGGTCGCTTGCATCAGTCATGGCAATGGCTGAAACTTGGCGCGGGGATGCACATTGGGGAGATCACATGGGCAAGCCTCGGGGAAGCACCACAACACAGCCGGGACGCTGAGTCGCAGGCCAAGCGCACCAGTTCTGATCGAGTGCAGGCCTAACAACTCAATCAAGCCGAACATGCCTCGCATACCAGCTTATTTCGGGCGTTAAGGTCATACCGAATACTTACCTATCCTTCGATACAAAAAAACCTGTAGGCGTACCCATGGACTTCACTTCCGACGAGCGGTCACTCATCTCCTACTTTGCGCAACAGGAGAGTTCTTTGCACCGCTGGGGTTTCTATGCTGCAGGGCTTATACCTATCTTTGCTTTTGGCGGGTACGGCCTTATGCGTCAAGATATTGTTGCCCTTGGCATGGCGTTCTTCGCGCTTTTCGGCTTTCTTCTTTGGCATATTTCAGCCAGTCGCCGCTATGGAAATTTGCTCGCATCAATCTGCCGAAAACTTGAACATTCGCAGATTACGGACCCCGTTGTTGGGTCCTGATCATTCACCAGTAGAAGCCGCTCCGCAGTTGTGAATCGGACGATTGCTGCGAAGTCAGGCCTGCGCGGCTTGTGGCGGCGCTTCCGTCAGGCTTCGAGATCAGTTCGATTGGCGGCAACTCGCAATCCGCAGGGGCGCTGGGCTATCGAACTGCCCTCTCGTGACTCAACTTCCAAACTTCATCTCCGCGGATCACGCCAGCATCTACGGCCTAGTTCACGTTGCAGGAAATTTCAGGTGATCGGCATTCTGAGGGTTGAACGTTAGAAGACAGAGGAAATACGATGGATGGACAACCAAACTTGATCGCGATCAATCACGATCGCTATCATGCCGAGCATATCGGGCGTACTCGTGATGGGCGCCAATTCATTCTCACCAATCCCTTCGATTCAGCTACAGGCGAAAACCCCAGGGTGCGAGTTTGTTGCACTCTACACGTTCGGTCTATCTGATCAGCTCATCGAGGCAATGATCGACTGCTACGGCCCTCGTTCTGGCCTAGATGATGATGCTTGGCGTGCCGGATACGCGGAGAAACTCGCAAGTCTTGGGGACGTCTCTTTCGAGCGAGTAGAGATTGCTCCATTTTCCGTTGAGCGTTTTGGCCTTGAGTTTGGTTTAATCGCACGGCCACCCGAAGACGGCGATGACGCTTGGGCGGTAGAGATGCAACCCGGCAACTACATGGCCTTCTTTGAGCCATGGGATAGTGGGGAGTACGACACATGACGGGCTTGCTGGCCGACAGTTCATTCAAAGCGATGCCGCCTTGGGGATCGGCTGAACTCAAACAACAGGCGACATCGGAGACGATAAGTGATTGAGCTTCCCGTACGAGATCCATGCGACCTTTGCGAGGGAATGGCAGGTCGCGAAGAAAGGTGGGCGATCATAGATGAGGGCGAGCATACGCTTACGGTGATAAACCCCTGGCAATTCGAAGTTGGCCAGTGTTGCGTTATCACACGCCGGCATGTCGCTACGCTGCTCGATCTTTCTCATCAGGAATGCGAAGCCATTATGATTTCGGCCAAGAGGGTCGCGCAGGCGCTTGTCAAGACCTATCAGCCTCTTGGAATACTTACGTTCCAGAATAACGGGGTCTTTAGTGGGCAAGAAACGCCACACTTCCACTTTCATGTCGTACCCAGGCAGGAAGGCAGTGATTGGGGTATCGGCCCACCCCAGCTTGCAACATTCGATGGCGCCGGACGTCGAAGGGGTACAACACATGATCCGAGCGGAGATGCTCTGCGCCGAGAGCGAGTTCGAGCTTCCTCCAAGCAACTTGTCGCAACCGCGAGCCTGATTCGTTCGAATCTGCCTGAGTAGCGGGGCACCACTGGCGGATCGTCTCGCCGGGAGTAGCCGCAATATGCGCCACGTGGATTATTTACGCTTCCTATCGAGGCATTTAGACGTTCCAACGAACGAGGCCTGGCAGTTTTCTCAAGCCAGCTGCCTCGCCGCTCGCTCCGTTCATACGCTATGGCTAACAACGATGTACTCAGTTCCCCCAGAGCTGATCTCTCCACTACATGGCACTAAGGCATTTCGCGTATGAGAGCAGTTACTTTCGCACTTATGGCAATGGCATCGGCGGGCTGCGCCCATCAGCCAACAGCGACGTTCACGGGGGTTACCGTGGACCTGGGCTCGCCAGGCTGTTTTCCACAAGCGACTCCCGCCGTACCGCTGCGTATTCGTAACAGCTCGGGTGAGCGCATTGCCTTTTACAGCTACGGAGCGTCGGATCCGCCTTATGAGCTGCACCCTGGCGCTGCTCAGTTGCTCAGCGCTCCTACGATGGAACCTTGGCAGGTCGTACTTGAACATTTCGCTCCGGCTACGCACCAGGTTGCGCTTAGGCCCGGCGATCACGCGGATTTTGTCTATGAGCCTAGCGTATGGCCTTCCGCCCAAGAGCCCGGCATTTTCAGGCTTCAGGTGCAGGACACTCGAGGCCGACTTCATTACTCGCCAGATAAAAGCATGTGCCATCCCGGAGCAACGCCGGCCAGTCCATAGAGAAAGGTGCTCAATCCCTGGTTGTTTGTGCTAACCGTTCCGCCTCGGGTAGCCACAGAAGCGCGGCCGGATTTGCCCCGGTTCGAACTTCAGGTTGTCATACCAGTATCTAAACTAGACTAGTTCAAATCGCGCCTCGCTTTACGCCGGGCTTACTCAGCGGGGCCAAAGCATCCCACCTATCCGGATGGCATGGAGATGCAGGCAAGCCTGTTTGTCGACGCCCGACACGAACAAGAAGCTGTTGAAAAGGCCTCGACGCGTTTGTTGGAGCTAGGCTGGCACTCTCTTCGGATTTCGGAGACCGTCCTTTTGCCGCCCAATCCAGACCTATCCGCTCTGCGTCCGCAGTTGAGGCAAGCCCTCGCGTTGGCTGAAGATGTCGGCGTTGCGCTGATAGCTTATCCGCCACGTGTAATCTAGCAGTTCGCTCGAGCCGGTACCTTTCACGAGGCGGCACAATTCAGGCCTTGGTTGCAATGAAAGTTCCAGATGACATCCATGAACAAATTCTGGATTTTGCGTGGCGAATAGTCGACGCGTCCCAGCCGATCGATAGAAGAGCCAAGTGGCGCCTTTATGGTGAACTTCGCGATTACTGTGAGTCCGTGGCCGCGTCCGGACGAGATCATCCGTTCCTTTGGGAGACTTTGGGTGATTTTACTTCTGATGATCGCGCCGCTCTCGGCATCTATGCGCGAGCCCTAGCGCTAGCCACGGCCGCTGGCGCGATAGAGTACGAGGCCTCAATTCTCTTCGCTCTGGCCGAGCGGCACTCATGTCTCGGCGAGGCAGCAAAGGCGTATGACTACGCCTCTCAAGCGAACGAGTACGCTATGCAGACAGATGACCTGGACCTTCGGCGAAGCATCAGTCGATTCCTGCTTGAGCATTCGAGCATCCAAACCGGCACCTGACAAGCTTACCTGGCCGCCGCGAGTCGCTCTTAGCTACTTCATCGCAATAACGTGATCTACGAACTGATCAACAGCGATCTCTGTACCCTGCTGCCACCCCGAACTCTTGTTGTTCTCAAAGTCGGTTTCATCGCGGTGTAGCGCCGTGAAGACATAGCGGGTGCCGGTTCCTACGCTTTCCATCGTCATGATGGCGGTGATGGGGATGTCGTCAAAGACAGCCGGGCGATAGCCGGGGAACAGCATGGAGGTCCAGACAAGCCGCTCCATCGGAACGACTTCCAGGATACAACCGAGGTTAGGGAAGTCCTGGCCGTCAGGCCCCGCGATGTCGATGCTGATTACGCCGCCCGGCCGCAAATCCAGTTCGGCTCGCGACACTCGCCCCCAGGACTTGGGCATGTACCACTCCTTGAGATGCTCTGGCTTCGTCAACGCTTCCCAGACCAGTCGTGCAGGAGCGTCGATGAACCGTTCGATGGCGAAATCAAGTTTCGGATTGAAGGCGAACTGCTTGCTCACGATTCCTTCTCCTTAAGTTGCTTGACGTACTTATCGAACTGGTCCAGTCGGGCCTCCCACAGCTGGCGGCGCGCGGTCAGCCAGTCCTCGACGACCTTGAATCGTTCGGGTGCGATCTCGTATGTCCGCACTCGCCCGTGTTTTTTCGATTTCACCAGCCGGCTGTGTTCGAGTACCGAGAGGTGCTGCACGAACGACGGGAGTTGCATGTCGAACGAAGCCGCCAGTTCGCTGACGGTTGCTGGTCCGACTGACAGTCGCTCCAGGACTTTTCGTCGAGTCGGGTTGGACAAGGCGTGAAAAACTTCGTCAGCGACTGCGGATTGAACCATTCCGACACCATCCCAATGCTCGGTTTATCCGACCTGGCCAAGGGACTCTACGACGGGAAAATACTTTTGTAAATACCTAAGTATTAGAATTTGACGGCTCCCTGCTCCGTCTTGGCCAGACGCTGGAGCAAGCTAGCTCTCGTGCTTCCAGCTTCTACCGGTTTACCGGCTCGCATTCAGTCAGCTTAGGCCGCGGTGCTTGTGCTCGCTGGTGTCGTTGTGGCCCGTCCAAACCCTCGCCCGGCGGTAACCAACACCTGGTCGCCTCGGACAAGCCCCACCCCAGCCACCTATGGCAAACTCGGGGCAGGCGGCGGTGCTGGGGAGCCGTGTTCTTTCACCTCTGGAATGGCGAGCGGTACAAAGATTGGGCGTAGACACTGTCGCGACGGCCTAGCAATCATTCAAGCCGAACTCGCTGCGGGCCGGCTGAGCTCGGATACTCGAACTTTTGGGGAAATTAATGCGTACTTTGGTCTTGGCAGCTGCAGCCTTAGCACTTTCACCTGGTACTGTCACGGCCGAATCATCTCAGCCGGAGGAACTTACCACTCTTTTCGCAACGACCTGCATGCAGTACTTCTACGCTCCGGACAAACTGCGAGCCGAAATGAGCTCGCAAAGTGCTGCCGTGCTCCAGGGCGAGCAATCCAAGTTCTTCTTAGGAGGAAGCAAGGGCACTGCATGGGCTGTTCGAGCATCAGGCGGGAAATACGTAGTGGCTTGGAGGGATGACAATGTCTGTGCTGTTTTCGCTCAACGCGCTCCTGCCGCAGAGGTCCAGGCAAACTTCACTGCTTTAGTCGCCTCCGCTCCAGAGCCGTTGGTCGCCAGCCCCAGAGAGACTGCTGGACCGGCCAATGAGGCGCTCACGTCCATTTCCTACGCTTGGCATCGACCTGAGGACAAGACGGAACTTCTCTTTACCCTTACGACCTCAAGTGAGGCATCACCAACTGTTCAAGCCATGCTGTCAATGGCGGAGGCAGATAAGCCTGATGGTTCGCTCAAGACGAAGCCGCTTAGCGGTTCGCACTAAATCCGAACATCCCGGCCTCATGAAACCACTTGCAAAATCCTCGGTTCCCCATGATCTCGGTGATCGAATCCTCAAGGTCAACCATGCTGGCGAGCATGGTGCGGTCAACATCTACAGCGGACAGATCTTCATGGCGCGCCTCACTGCACCGGGCATGGTCGATGAGCTCAAGGAATTCCGATTGCATGAGCAGCGGCATCGCGCAATATTCGGCGCGGAATTGTCACGTCGCCGCCGGCAACGTTGCCGTAGCTATTGGTTGTGCGGTTTAGGCGGCCGGGTTCTCGGACTCGTCACCGGGCTACTCGGGGCTAACGCCATTTCAGCCACAACCGTTGCAGTCGAGAGTGTCGTGCTTCGGCACTTGCAACAGCAGCTCACGACTTTGCAAGGTAACGATCCGCACGCCGTCGATGCAATCTCCGCCATCATTTCGGAGGAACAACAACACCATGACCGTTCCGCCCGCCGCGTACAGGCAAGTGCGCGATGGTCTCGGCTCCTTACGCCTATTGTGTCCACTTCCACTGAGACGGTGATCTGGCTCGGCATGCGGCTATGAAGCGTTCGCCTTAAAATCGGACGAGATCTAACTGCTCATCCAAGCCGAGCAACTTCGACGTTCGGCCTGATTCAGGGTTTATCCGCCATGGCCGACTTGCATATTGCCGAGATCCCGTACGAGTCAGGTGTCGTCCGCTTTCGATACTCGCGCTACGTATCGGCGGACGGCCTGCGTTGGATTCGACATGGCCTGTTTTTTGCCTACCATGAGGATGGCTCGCTTGCTTCCGAAGGTAGCTACGAGCACGGCCAAGAGCATGGCTTGTGGCGGGACTATCATCTCAATGGGAAACTTGCCGCGGAAGGCGAGTACACGCATGGTAATAAAACCGGTGCTTGGCGTTTTTGGTCGGAGTCTGGCGTTCTGGAGCAGCCCGATGAAGCCTGACGGTCCCTTCAACTCCCAGCCGTTTCGCGGACCAGACTCAACCCTGACCTTGGACCGTAGATGACACATCTCGAACATGCCGCTCTTTGGGTCGACGATCTCGAGAAGACCTGCTCCTTCTACGAGAAGTACTTGGGGGCGGCAATCGGGCAGCTGTATACGAATCCCAGCAAGGGATTTTCCTCTCGCTTCGCCGTGTTCGAATCGGGCGCGCGTCTCGAAATCATGACGACCTCGACCTTGACTCTAGAGCGGCCAGCACCCGGTTCTCAACGACATGGCCTTACCCATCTTGCTTTCTCCCTGGGTTCCGAAGCTGCAGTTGACGAGTTAACGGCGCGCCTGAGTTCTGATGGGTACACCGTCCTTGACGGCCCCAGACGAACCGGCGACGGCTACTATGAGAGCGTCATTCTCGACCCGGAAGGAAACCGTGTTGAGTTGGTGGCTTGAGCCACCAAAGCTCGGTCATTCGGAATGAAGCGGCTTCCCCACGGTTTGATCATGCGTCAGGCAGAATCCAGCATCGTTGACATCTTAGAGAGGCATCATGATTACCTGCTATCTCCGCTACATCATCGACCCGTTCAAGCTAAAGGAATTTGAGTACTACGGAAAAGTTTGGATTCCACTTGTCGAGAAATTCGGCGGCAAGCACCATGGGTATTTCCTGCCATCGGAAGGCGCGAACAACGTCGCGTTAGCGATGTTCACGTTCCCAAGCATGGCGCTGTACGAGGAATACCGCATCAAGTCCTTGCAAGACCCCGAGTGCCAGGCGGCATTCAAGTACGCCGAAGACACCCGCTGCATCATCAGCTATGAGCGCAGCTTCTTCCGCCCCGTCTTTGACTAGCCATATTCGAAGCGGTCGCTTCACGGCTTGGTGCAGCGCGGGCGTTAGACTAGAAAGGTCGATGGACAAATCGTCCCGTCGATCGGAACGTACAAGGCACGCGTATCTTGAGTAACCTGAAATCTGGAGAGATGAATGGCCATCCAAGTACAAAGATCCGGCGACAGATCCCGAACGAGCCGACTATTTTTCATACGAATAGCCGGGCTGATATTTTCCGCTTGGTCGTTCGCATCCGCTGCGCAGACTCCACATGCAGCTGACGCCCACCAGCGAAGTGGCGCTAAGGATTTCGACTTCCAGCAAGGGGAGTGGCGAGTTCGCCATCAGATAAAGCGGCCAGGCCAGGAAGGATGGTTAAAGTTCGATGGCACATGTCGAAATCGTGCACTGGTCGATGGCTCCGCGAATGTGGAAGAACATACCTTTGATAGGCCCGATGGCACCACTTATGGCATCGCCTTACGGACCTATGACCGGAAAACCGAGCAATGGGCGATTTGGTGGGTAGACAGTCGCGATCCACACGGCGCTCTTGATCCACCGGTGAAAGGGCGCTTCGAGAATGGCGTGGGCACTTTCTTCTCCGACTACGTAGCTGAAGGAAAGCCCATGCGCGTGCGATTCGTTTGGTCGCATATCACTGCGAAGTCCGCTCGTTGGGAGCAAGCGAGCTCCGCGGACGACGGGAAGACGTGGAACGTCAACTGGATCATGGAGTTCGAGCGGATCCCGTCGGCGAAATCAGAAGCTTCCTAGTCTTCGCAATCCAGGCTCAGCCGAGCACGCCTGACGACACGCTCGAAGTTGGACTGCCTCGGCAAGCCGACGCAAACCGAGAACGTCAAACGTTGGACAGCAAAAGCAGAATTGTTTCCTTTAGGAGGCAAACCATGACAACACCGGCAATCAAGGTCGCCACGACATCCGATGAAGCTCCCGCCATTGCGGTGATGGTGCTGGCATTTGGCTCGGACCCTGCCGCGCGGTGGACGTGGCCCGATCCGCAGCAGTACCTCACGCACTTTCCTGACTTCGTGAAAACGTTAGGTGGAAAGGCGTTCGAGCACGGAAGCGCTTACTACGTGAATGGCTACGCGGGAGCAGCACTGTGGCTTCCACCGGAGGTCAGTCCCGATGAGGAAGCACTGACCACGCTGCTGCAACGCACCGGAGCTGCACACGTACAAGAGGATGCCGCCGCGGTTTTTGAACAGATGGGGCGCTACCATCCACAGGAACCGCATTGGTTTTTGCCGTTCATTGGCGCCGACCCATCCCAACAAGGCAAAGGATATGGCACGGCACTGATGAAACACGCGCTGGTCCCTTGCGATCGCGACCACAAGCTGGCTTATCTTGAATCCAGCAATCCAAAGAACATTCCGCTTTACGAGCGACACGGGTTTGAGTTGTTGGGCATCATTCAAGTGGGGACATCGCCGCCCATCTTTCCAATGCTTCGCAAGCCACGATGATGGAGCGGCGTCACCAGGCCATGAGCGGTGGACAGAATCATATTCCAATCGTTTAGCCGTAAACTTGCGCCATGGTGATACCAACTCTTCGGTCCGAGCGCTTGGACCTCATCCCTCCCGACATTGGTTGCGAGCCGGCATATCAACGCTTCTACACCGACGCAACGGCGTCGGCCACCTACGGCGGCCCCCTCACCCCGGCGGCGGCATGGTCTCGCCTCGTTTTCGATCTTGGCTCCTGGCACCTTCAGGGCTTTGGTGTTTGGGTCATCCGGCGTCGCACCGACTCCGAAATCCTGGGAGCTTGCGGGTTCTGGCAGGGCCGCGGCTGGCCACGCGAACTCACCTGGTGGCTTCTCTCGGATGCCCGCGGCCAGGGCTACGCTTTAGAGGCATCTCGCATGGCGATCGAGCATGCCTACGGCACCTTCGGCTGGGAGTCAGTTCAAACCTACACCGCAGATACGAACGAATCCGCAAAAGCGCTTATCGCCCGTCTTGGTGGGCAGCGAGTCGGGCGGCATTCTTTCCCCGACGGTCAAGATCGGTATATCTATCAGCTGCCACGAGTAACGACCTAAAACCTCTCGCCTGGTGGAAGGCTGGATTACGACCGGGCCAGCAGGAGGCCCGCTGCGATTCCAGATTTTCTGGGCTCACCACAGTTCGCGTATGGCTGTTCGCCTGGTCAAACTTGCTTCGCAAGTAGGCATAACTCAGACTTTAGGCGTCGCCAGACAGCCCGCCCGACCAGGCCCTCTTTCAACATCAAAAGGTCATGCAAGCATGATGAAGACATATACAGGCAGTTGCCACTGCGGTGAAGTTCGCTTCGAAGTCGATGCCGACCTCAGTACCGGCACGGGTAAATGCAACTGTTCGATTTGCACCAAGAGCAGAAACTGGTCGGTCATCGTCAAACCGGAAGCCTTCCGCCTGCTTGCTGGGGAAGAAGCCCTTAGCGATTATCAGTTCGGCACCAAAAGCGGACACCATCTTTTCTGCCGTCACTGCGGCATACGGCCTTTCGGGCGCGGCTACGTCGAACAGATCGGCGGCCACTACGTCGCCATCCAACTCGGCTCACTCGACAACGTAACGGCGGAAGAACTCATTGCTGCGCCTGTCAGGTATACGAACGGTCGCGATAACAGCTGGTGGAACGAGCCTGAGGAGACTCGCCACCTTTGAGAGCAGGTGACAGGCGAGATTGACGTCCGATCAGTCATTCATGCCGCTCTTAAGGCCGCCTTGCTTCAGAAGCCAGCCGATACCGCCGGCCGATCGACTGCTCGGCAAAGGAATGGTTCGCCGCTACCCGCTTTCACGCCGCTCTTCCCTGAAGCCAAACAGGCTTTCCGGAAATATGTCGCTTCCTGCGGCGTGAATTGCGCACTACTTCCAGCGACACTCAACCTTCATTCAAGCCAAACCGCTGGTCGGCTTAACCTAGCGGCCGGATAACGCGGAGGAACGAAAATGACGCGGGTTCGAGTTGAGAACTTCACTATTTCGCTTGATGGATACGGGGCAGGTCCGAATCAAAGTATTGAAAATCCACTCGGCGTGGGCGGCGAATCCCTACACGACTGGATGGTTGCCACGCGCAGTTGGCAGAAGATGCATGGAAAGGAAGTCGGCGAGAGTGGGGTCGATGACGATTTCGCTGCACGGGGCGCCATAGCCGTGGGCGCCTGGATCATCGGGCGGAACATGTTCGGACCGATCCGTGGCCCATGGGCGGATACGAACTGGAAGGGTTGGTGGGGAGACAACCCGCCCTACCATGTACCGGTCTTCGTCCTGTCCCATCACGCGCGTCCGCCCATCCGGATGGAAGGCAACACGACCTTTCATTTCGTCACGGGTGGCATTCACGAGGCGCTAAACCAAGCGCGCGAAGCCGCGAGCGGGAAAGATGTGCGGATTGGTGGTGGAGTCGGTACCGTACAGCAGTACCTTCGTGCAGGCCTGATCGACGAGCTCCATATCGCGATTGCGCCAGTACTGCTCGGTGGCGGAGAGATGCTTTTCGAAGGGCTTGATCTACCTGCCTTGGGATACGGCTGCGTGCAGTTCGTGGGATCGAAAGCAGCGGCCCATGTCGTACTCCGGCGCCAGCCGCAGTGACACCCAACAGTTAATTCAAGCCGAGCAGCCTCAATGATGACCAATATCGCTCATGCGGAAACCGACGACCAGATCGCAGCAACATTCGACGTCATGCAGCAACTCCGGCCGCATCTGGAGCGTGCTCAGTACGTGCCCTTGATTCGTAGCCTGATGGCAAGTGACGGGCTCAAGCTCCTGGCGCTTTCCGAGGAGGGGAAGGTCCGGGCCGTGGCGGCTTATCGGGTGATGAACATGCTGTATTGCGGAAGCTTGATCTATATCGATGATCTCGTATCAGACGTGCGCGCTCGGTCACGAGGTTATGGCGCACAGCTGATTTCCCGGATTAAAGAAGAGGGACGCGCTATGGGATGCAGTGAGGTTCAGCTGATCTCGCGTGTGACCCGGGAGGATGCTCACCGGTTCTATTTTCGAGAGGGATTTGGGATCGAGTGTTTCCACTTTCGCGCCAAGCTAACGTAAAGGCTGCTTCGCTAAGCCTGTTCCAGTTCGGATCGGCTTTAGTTCGGGGAGTGGGAGGGCACGATGGGCACATCGTATGCGACAGACGAAGCCGATATTCGGCAGCGAATCGGCAAGCTGGTTGATGCGATTCAAGCGATGGATCTGGAGGGTGTGAAGTTCATCTACGCTCCGGATATCGTGTCATTCGACATAGTGCCTCCGTTGGAGCATCGCGGTGCGGAGGCGCAATGGAAGAATTGGGAAGACGTTTTCACGGCCTATCAGCCTCCGCTTTTCTACGAGGTTCGGGACCTGGCGATCACCGTAGGCGACAACGTGGCATTCGGGCACAGCCTAAATCGGATCAGTGGCACGCTGAGGGACGGAAGCAAGAGCGAGTTTTGGCTTCGATGGACTACCTGCTGGCAGAAGATCGAGGGCAGCTGGCTCATAACGCACCATCAGGCTTCGGTGCCGCTGGATGTGAAGAGCGGAAAAGCGTTGTTGAATCTCCAGCCCTGACGGACGCTGCTACATTCAGTCGCGGCTGATCACATCGCCTCGCCGGCGCCAGACCGCATGACACACGACGGAGTAACCTGGTGCCAAGCCCTGTGCTTCGCTCATCGCTCCGGCACCGCCGCGCCGTTGTTGCCTACGACCCATATCAAACGTTAGTTGCCGAGATCATATGCCGCAAATTATGGACCAGGATTCCATCGAGCTCATGCCTATCGACCTTCCCAACCTGCGTCGTCTGGCGGTGTCCGAGGCTGTTGATCTGGGTGTCCTGGAGATTCCTGATGGCGCACTCCCGCCGGCCAAGGTGGCTGTTCGCGCAATCACCCAATTGGACCTCGGCGCGCCCGCTTTTTGGTGTGTTCCGTTCCTAATCGTTTCCAGATCCCGCCAGGTGGTTCTAGGCGCCTGCGGTTTCAAGCTTGCGCCCAACGATGGCACGGTGGAGATCAGCTATGGGGTTGCCCGCAGTGAGAGAGGACGCGGCGTGGCGACGGCGGCTATCGATCGGCTTTTGCAGATGGCCGTCGCAAGCGGTCAAGTGCAACGAGTCGTCGCTCATATACTTCCTAGCAATACGGCCTCCTCCAAGGTCGTAGCGCGTTTGGGTTTCTTGAGCGGTCAACCTTTTGTCGATACCGATGGAGAAACCGTGGTTCCTTGGACTTGGTGTCCTGCAACTTAATAGCGACCTATGCAAGCTGACTTCGCTTCGCGGGCCGGCTTAGCTCGGGTGCTAAACTCCCCATCATGCTCATCACCGTCGGACGCTACTTCGACCCTTGGGAAGCACATATTCTTCGTGCTCGCCTTGAGGCTGAAGGCATTCCTGCCACCATCGCCGGCGATCAGCACATCATCGCCAATTGGCCCTTGTCGACGGCGCTGGGTGGGGCCGCGTTGCAGGTACCTGACGCATTCCTGCAGCAAGCCCAGGAAGTTGTGTCCTCCTATCATGCGGGCACCTTCGAGCAGGAATTGATCGCGGAGCATCCCGACGCTGCGGACCGCTGCCCCGCCTGTAGCGGCATGGAGATCGTCAGTTCCGTTTCCTTTGCGCAGCGGACGCTGGCGATTGCCACGTTTCTTCTGGCCTCTGCCCCTTTCCCTACCAGCGCCACCCAGATGCAATGCCAAGCCTGTGGTCACCGCTGGCGGTACGGAGACTAAGCATGGAGTTGATCGCCATTGTCGAGGATGCCTGGGGCTGGACTGGGCTCAAGCCGGCGGAAATCGTTGGGGACAACGATTTCGGAAACTTGATGATCAAAGACCAGATGGGTTGCTACTGGCGCCTGTGTCCTGAAGATCTGTACTGCAAGGTCGTCGCAAGTTCCAGGGCTGAACTCGACCAACTTTCGCAAGATCAAGAATTCCTTGAAGACTGGTACATGGCGGCGTTGGTGGAACAGGCGCGGGAGCGTCTTGGTCCGCTCCGGCCGGGCTTCTAGTACTGCCTCAAGATTCCCGGCCCACTGGGCGGCGAGTATGGGGGCGATAATCTCGCTACTATCTCGCTCGGCGGTCTTGTCTCAGCCTCGGGCCACATCGCCCAACAAACCGAAGCTCTGCCGGATGGTGCGCAGATCAAGCTCAGTATTGTCGACTGACGCGTAATATCACTTCATCAAGCCGAACGCGCTTCGGGTTCGGCATAGGGTCGCAGGTCTTCGCACATGTTCAAAGCGCGTACTTTGAAGGTCCTTGCAGCGATGCTTCTGGTCTACGGCCTGCTGTGGCTACCCGCCGCGTTGGTTCCATCATTTGCCGACTCGCAGCTAAGTTCCTGGCTGGCCGCGCCGTTGCTGTCCGTCTATTTGTTTCACCTGATCGGCGTGCCCGGGCTGTTGGAACACAACGGACTATGCGGCTCGGGCTGGTGCGCGCCCACGGCGTTTGGCTGGGTCTTTACTGTTACCGCCCTGCTGCTAGTGGCCTGGGCCGTTGCATGGACAATCGCTTGTTTGGTCACTCGCATGAGCTCGCGTTAAGCACCGCCTTTTTTGTGGTGGGCGGTATGGGTAGCCGGCTTGTCTCCTCTTCGTTATGTGCTCGAATCGAAGAGCAGCGGAGCAAGCTCCGCTCTACGAGAACTAGGTCACTCGGAATGGTCTTCGGCGACAAGCTCCGCGTGGGGGAAAGCAGCGATCACGTCGCGGGCCGCTGCTCGACCTTCGGTTCGGCGATTTCCTTGCCGGTCTCGGCGTGTCCCGCCATTTCCGCACCCGCATTGATTGGCAAGCGCCACATCATCCAGGCGGAACTGGCCGAGATCACACCCACCACCACGAACGCGATATAGAAGTTGTGTACATCGGTCGACGGTCTGTTACCCATGATGCCGGCGATTTCCAGGATATAGCCGCCAACCGCCACGCCCATGCTTAGCGACAGCTGCTGCATCATGCCGGCCAGGCTGCTGGCCTGCCCCATCTTCGGCGAATCCACTTCGGCATAACTGATCGCATTCAAGCTGGTGAACTGCAGCGAACGGAAGCAACCGCTAACCAACAGCGTGCCGATGATGAAGACGTGTGGCGTCTGCGGGCGAAACAGGCCAAAGCAGCACAACAGGGCCGAAGCGATCAGCGCATTGAATACCAGCACGTTGCGGAAACCGAACCGCCGCAGCACGTTGGCCGCGATCGTCTTCATGAACATCGCGCCGAGCGCCGACACGAAGGTCAACAAGCCCGACTGCACCGGACTCAGGCCGAAGCCCAGCTGCAGCATCAGCGGCAACAGGAAAGGAATGGCGCCGATGCCGATACGAAACAACGAGCCACCAAGCACGCCGGCGCGGTACGTCGGTAATCGGAACAGCCCTAGATCGAGCAAGGGATGCGGATGCCGGCGCGCATGCCATACGTAGCCGAACAGCGCGCCGATGCCGACCAGCAAAGAGCCGACTGCCAAAGGCGTCGACACCAAATGCCTACCCATGGTGGAGAAGCCGAACATCGCCAAGGCAAGGCCAACGCCCGCCAATACGAATCCTCGCCAGTCCAACGGTGGCGTGGGTTCGCGCAGGTCCGGAATGAAGCGCTTGGCCAGCACGATGCCTAGCAGGCCCATTGGAATGTTGATCAGGAAGATCCAGCGCCAGTCGAAATAGGTGGTGATGAATCCACCCAACGGCGGCCCGACCACCGGCCCCACCAGCGCCGGGATGGTGAGCCAGCTCAGCGCCTGCACCAGTTCGCTCTTGGGCACTGTGCGCAATAGCACCAATCGCCCGACGGGCACCATCATCGCGCCACCCATGCCCTGCAGGAACCGCGCGGCCACCATCGTCTCCAGCGAGCTGCTGGCAGCGCAGCCGATCGACCCGAGCAGAAACACGCCGATCGCTGTCATGAAGGTCGGCCGGGCGCCGAAACGATCCGCCACCCAGCCACTGATGGGAATGAAGACCGCCAATGCGAGCAGGTACGTGGTCAGCGCGAGTTTCAGCGCGATCGGGTCGGTCGCCAGGTCCTCGGCGATGGCGGGCAGCGAGGTCGAGATCACCGTCGAATCCATGTTCTCGATGAACAAGGCGCAGGCGACGATCAGGGGCAACAGGCGACCGGACTTCATGTGACGGGCGCCCACTTATCGATAGCGACCACCCGCTTGACCGGACGCCATGCTTTGAAGAATCCTGCGGTCTGGAGTGTGATATCTAGCCCAGTTGCTGGGGCGCCTGGAAAGCCTTCCATTCCTATGTCGATCTCGCCAAGAATTCGAGCGACAAGATACGCCATCGTGCATGTACATGGCGTTTAGTTATGGAGCTCGGGCTGCCCGTCATTCGTGCCAAGATTCACCTCGCCAGTTGACTTGGATGTTGGAGGAGCTGACTCGTAATGCTTACGGCCATGTCAAACGAAAACGATGTTCTTCTTGGAGGATGTCAATGCGGTGACATCCGCTATCAGCTGTCGCAGGCGCCTCTTAAGATCTATGTTTGCCATTGCAAGGAATGCCAAAAGCAATCCGCTTCGGCTTTCGGCATCTCCGTAATCGAACCGCAAACCGCACTGCAGGTACTGCACGGAGCACCGAATTTCTGGTCTCGCCCCACCGATACCGGAAACACGCTGGACTGCGCATTTTGCCCAAAGTGCGGCTCCAGACTTTGGCACCAACGGCGTGGCGCCACCGACACGCTGAGCGTCAAAGGTGGCTCGCTGGATAAACCTGTCGACCTGAGCGGCGCGACTCATATCTGGACGTCGCGCATGCTTCGAGGTGTCGTTATTCCTCAGGGCGCCGTGCAGTTTCCCGGGGAACCGGATGCACCCTAGCCTTTCCAGGCAAATTTTTTCGCCATAGCGATACCCGGGCGTTTACAGAAGACTCTGACACAGGAAACCAGATGGAAATCCGTATCGACGACCTGACCAGTCCCGAAATCATAGGACTGCTGCGCGAACACCTGCATAGCATGACGCTGCACTCACCGCCCGAAAGTATTCACGCCTTGGATGTGGAAGCACTGCGCAAACCGGAGATCACCTTCTGGAGCGTGTGGGACGGCTCCGAGTTAATGGGTTGCGGAGCAATCAAGGAACTTAATCCAGAACACGGCGAGATCAAATCCATGCGTACGGCATCGGCCCACCTAAGAAAGGGCGTGGCCGCTGCATTGATGCGCCACATCCTGGATGAAGCCCAGCGCCGTTCGTACCAGCGGCTGAGCCTGGAAACAGGATCGATGGAAGCATTCGCACCCGCGCACCGGCTTTATGCCAGCTTCGGTTTCAAGGAATGCGCGCCATTCGCGGATTATGTGGAAGATCCCTACAGTATCTTCATGACCAGGGAGCTGGAGGATAACCACTGCGAAGCGATCGACAGCCGGTAAGGCACTGACGCTCCAGGATTTCCTAAAAATGCGGTCGGGCGCTACTTGGCGGACCCTCGCTCTGTTACCCTTCTGCGGAAGGGGAATCTATGTATCGAGCACCGCTAAAGACGGCCGCCTGGGCGGCCGCGCTGTCGTTTTGTGCCGCCAGCGCGGCGCAGAGCGTCGACGTCCCCGTCCAGCACTCTGCTCCACCCGCCGCCATCAGCGGCTCGCCAGCAACGGCGCCCGCAGATTGCTGTCTCGTCGCCGAAGGAACGCAGGTTCTGTTGGAGATCGCCGAGCCGTTGAGTTCCTCGACCGCCAAGCGCGGTGAGAAATTTCGTTTCCGCTTGGCCGAAGATCTCATCAGCCAATCCCGCGCGCTCCTGCCCGCAGGCACTGAAGGCATCGGAGAAATCGTCCATGCAAACTCTTCCCGCGGCGGCGGAAAGCCCGGCGAACTGCTGTTGACAGCGCGCTATCTTGATCACGACGGCCAGCAGATTCCCCTACGCGGGCTGAAGCTCGGCGGCCGTGGGAAAGACACCAGCGCAGTCGCTATCGCGGCGGCTACCGGTATCGGTCCATTTGCCCTTTTCATCCACGGCAAGGAAATTGAAATCCCTGTCGGTACCCAGGTCACAGCAAAGTTGGCACTGGCTGTTGGCCTTCCACCCTCACTCCCTCACACGCGCCCGTCATCGGATGCGACGCCTCAAGCTGCCGGCGAATTATCCACAGCCGAATCCATGCCGGAGCCAGGCGCCCTACCTACCACACAACCACAGGAGTAGTACCCATATGCGTTCCAAGCTGAGCCGTTCCATTCTTTTCTGCGCCATGCTGTTGCCTGTTGTCGGCTATGCGCAGGAGGCAGCGCAATCCGCCGCCGCTGGGGAACCCACAACCGGCAACACCACCGCGGCTGCGCCGGCGGCGAATGGGAAGATCGGCACACCGCCGGAAGGCAAAGGCCAAATCGTTTTCTTCCGTGAAAAGAAGTTCGCGGGTGCAGCAGTGAAGTACAAGGTGCGTGAAGGAGAAACCGAGTTGGGCAAGCTCAGCAGCGGTACTTACTTTGTCCACGTCACCGACCCGGGCGCGCACGAGTACACCGTCCACTCGGAAGCCAAGGATATCTTGAACTTGGAAGTGGAAGCCGGTGAAACCTACTACGTGATCGGGTCCATTTCGATGGGCTTCCTTGCCGGTCGCCCCAACCTGTCGCCCTCCGATCAGGCCGCTTTCGACGCGATGGCGGACAAGCTGAAAGTCGCCAAGTAAGTTTCGGCAAGACGAAAAAAAAGGGCCGCTTCGCGCGGCCCTTTTTTTGTTGCATCCAGATTCGGTGACGCCAATGCTTCCGGTGCGTATCGATTCGTCGTACTGCCGGTTTGGCGTTAGCGGTGCGGAAATATCATGTCGTGCGCACGGCGCAGGTTACAAGGCTACTCTTCCTTTCCTGCATGCAGCGCGCGTTACGGGCAAGCTTTTCCGTCCACTGTCATCTCGGCGGCATACAAGGGGATCTTGGCTTGTGCGAGTTTGCCGGCTGCAGCCTGCTGCTTGGCTTCTTCCAGGTAGACGCGGGCCTGGCCCTGGCCGTCCTTTGCCGGGAGATTGTCGACCGGCTTGCGCCATACGCGCACCACGGCCTGCTGCGAGGGACACGCGGCGCTGGGGATGCGGATGAGATCGTTGAATTTCCAACCGGTGGCCTCGGAAGGTTGCGCCTTGGCGAAGTCGACCACGCGGGCACGCGGTTGGCATTGCGGGCTGGTACGTACCATGGCGAAACGGTACGGCTCCGCAGCCTGGCCGGTGAAGGCACCTTCGATGCGGGCGCAGGCTTCGGGAATCTGCCGCACCGTGTGCACGGCGCCGACCGCCTGTGGCGTTGCCATCGCGCTGGGACGCTGTATCTCGGGCTGAGGCCCGGTCGTCGCCGCGTGAAGTGTGCCGGTCAGCATGACGCTAGCCGTCAGCAGGGTGGCGGAAAAGGCGGGCGGCATGGCGATAGAGCGCATCAGGTATCGCATGGGGTATCCATCACTATCGAAAGCCGGAAGGCTGGCACGGAATGACTGAACAGAGGCCGCAGTGGCTGGCGGCGGAGCGGCCATCGGTTCATACTCGGGTCGGCTCCAGGGATGTCTGAACATCGCAACTTACGCTGCAACGTACCGCAGCGGTCCATTGCGCCCAATCGTTCAACAGCTCCATCGGGATTGGGTTTCGTGTTCATGCGTCTGCTGGACGACATCCATCAACCTTGGGAGGGGTCATGCTGGAACAACACGGTTTGACGTTGGCGCTGATCTGCGCCGCGGTGGCGATTCTTTACGGTATTTTCTCGGCGCGCTGGATACTCAGGCAGCCTTCCGGCAATCCCCGCATGCAGGAAATCGCGGCGGCCGTGCAGGAAGGCGCAAGCGCTTATCTCAACCGGCAATACACCACCATCGCCATCGCCGGGGTCGTGCTGTTCCTGCTGATCGGTTTCTTCCTCAGTTGGCCTACCGCCATCGGTTTCCTGTTAGGGGCGGTGCTGTCGGGCGCTGCCGGCTACATCGGCATGAACGTATCCGTCCGCGCCAACGTGCGTACTGCCGAGGCGGCACGAAAGGGCCTGAGTGCGGCGATGGATGTCGCGTTCCGCGGCGGCGCGATCACCGGCATGTTGGTGGTCGGGCTGGGCTTGCTGGGCGTGGCCGGCTATTACATGGTGCTGGCGCGCATGGGCATCACCGGCGAATCCGCGCTGCATGCGCTGGTGGGCCTGGCCTTCGGCAGCTCGCTGATCTCGATCTTCGCGCGTCTGGGCGGCGGCATCTTCACCAAGGGCGCCGACGTCGGCGCTGACCTGGTGGGCAAGGTGGAAGCCGGCATCCCCGAAGACGACCCGCGCAACCCGGCCGTGATCGCCGACAACGTGGGCGACAACGTGGGCGACTGCGCCGGCATGGCCGCGGATCTGTTCGAAACCTACGCAGTCACTGTCATCGCCACCATGCTGCTAGGCAGCCTGATGGCGGCCGAAGCCGGAAGCAACGCGGTTCTCTATCCGTTAGTGCTGGGCGGCGTGTCGATCATCGCTTCGATCATTGGCGCGCTTTTCGTCAAGGTCAAGGCTGGCGGCTCCATCATGGGCGCGCTGTACAAGGGCGTGATCGTATCGGCGGTGCTGGCCGCGGTGGCGTTCTATCCCATCACCACCCAGCTGATGGCCGATTCGCCGACCGGAGCGATGAATCTGTACGGCTGTGCGTTGGTCGGACTGGTGCTGACCGGCGCGATCGTGTGGATCACCGAGTACTACACCGGCACCCAGTTCAAACCAGTGCAGCATGTCGCCGCCGCGTCCACCACCGGACACGGCACCAACATCATCGCCGGCTTGGGTGTGTCGATGAAGTCCACCGCGTGGCCGGTGATCGCAGTGTGCGCGGCGATCCTGGTGGCCTATTCGCTGGGCGGCTTGTACGGCATCGCCATCGCTGCCACCGCCATGCTGTCGATGGCGGGCATGATCGTGGCGCTGGACGCCTACGGTCCCATCACCGACAACGCCGGCGGCATTGCGGAAATGGCCGAGCTGCCCCCGGAAATCCGCAGCATCACCGATCCGCTGGACGCCGTCGGCAACACCACCAAGGCGGTAACCAAGGGCTATGCGATCGGATCGGCCGCCTTGGCGGCGCTGGTGCTGTTCGCCGATTACACGCACAACCTGCAGGCAGCCAATCCGGGCGTTTCTTTCACCTTCGATTTGTCCAACCACTTGGTGATCGTCGGCCTGCTGATCGGTGGCCTGATTCCATATCTCTTCGGTGCCATGGCGATGGAAGCGGTAGGCCGTGCGGCCGGCTCGGTGGTGGAGGAAGTGCGCCGGCAGTTCCGCGAAATCCCCGGCATCATGGAAGGCACCGGCAAGCCCGACTACAGCAAGGCGGTCGATATGCTGACCAAGTCGGCGATCAAGGAAATGATCGTGCCGTCGCTGCTGCCGGTGGCCGTGCCTATCGTGGTCGGCCTGTTGCTCGGGCCGCAGGCGCTGGGCGGATTGCTGATCGGCACGATCGTCACCGGTTTGTTCGTGGCCATTTCGATGACCACCGGCGGCGGCGCCTGGGACAACGCCAAGAAGTACATCGAAGACGGCCACCACGGCGGCAAGGG
>CBFGZY010000055.1:0-27568 GCA_965653375.1 uncultured Pseudoxanthomonas sp. | reverse complement strand
CGGAGCGAGCTCCGCTCTACGAGAAGCTTTGGCTTGATTTGGAATCGAGCTCGCTCGGCTACATTTGGCTTGATGCGCGCGGACCGAAGAGCAGCGGAGCGAGCTCCGCTCTACGAGAAGCTTTGGCTTGATTTGGAATCGAGCTCGCTTGGCTACATTTGGCTTGATGCGCGCGGGCCGGAGAGCAGCGGAGCGAGCTCCGCTCTACGAGAAGCTCTGGCTTGATGTGGAGCTGTGCTCGCTCGGCTGCATTTCGTTCATTGTCTTGGATCGAACGGCGGCAATGAAGCTCGTTACCGCCCGTCGTTGCGGCGGCCTCATTGCCATTGACTCAGGATCATCACGAGGCGCCGCTTCGCTCCACGGCCAGAACGAAATGCGCCGACCCTTACGCTTCGCTGGTCATCGCCTGCGGGCGTGGATGCGAATCGGAGGTCAGTGCGCGCTGTGCTGTTTGTTGTTCGCTTTCGGTCAGCGGCGTCAGGAATTCAACTTGTCCGCCGGTGTGCGTTGCGATGGGGACGCCGTCGCGATAAAGCACGCGCGAGCCGGGGACGCGTGGAACTTTGCTGCCTGGGATCAACGTGCCCAGCAGGTTGGCTGGGTCGGAGGCGGACAAGCGGACGAAGCCGCCATCGAGTGGGCGCCGCCGCACCTGGCGCATCAGGCCTACCGCATCGGGTAGCGCGAATTGTTCGCCCGGGATGCCGGCAATGAAGCGGCCGCCACGGATTTCTCCGCGCGCTTCCAATCGATGATAGACCCGCACCAACTCGCGCCACGGCGGCAGCCATGCGGCTTCGCGCTCCAGCAGACGCCAACACACCACGCCATAGCGGCGCAACAGCGTACGCGCAATGTGTTCGATCGCCTCTGGATTATTTCCCGTAGCGGCGGAAACACTCGCCGCAGGTGGACGGATCAGTGCCCAGCGTCCCGCGTCCCGGATACCGAACAAGGCCACGCGACGGCGATGGCGCGAAGACGAAGGAGAACGTTTCGATGCCGGCACCAGCAAGGCGCGCAGGCCGGCGTAGCTATCGCAGTGAATACGGCCGCGGATCACCAGCTCGGCCAAGGCGTCTTCCAGTTCGGTGCGCAGCAGATGCGCGCCGTCGGCGATCTCGTCGAAGAACGATGCGCCATGCTGCGCCAGATAATCGGCCACGCGTTGCGCGCGGGAACTTACACCGTTTTCTTCGGCGGGAATCGGCGCCAATCGCGACCATAGCGAAGCGGTGCGGCGCGGCAGCAACAGGATGGGCGTTGAACGCAGCGAACCTCCGCTGCGAGTGCCGCTACCGTCGGAAACATTGGGCCGCAGGCGTGTCCACAACGTGCGTCCGGCCGTGCACAGGTCGTCCAGCCAGCTGATCGCATAATCTTTGACCCGCGCCGGCAGCAGTTCCATTTCCCAGGTTGCCGCCGGCGCTTCGAAACCTTCAAGCTGCGCCAGTACGCCGGACAAGGCTTCCGGCCCGCTGACGCGAGTCGCTTCGCTGACACGCTGCCAATCGAACAGGAAGCGAGCGAAATCGCGTGGCTCTACCGGCTCGATCTCGCGCCGCAAGCGTTTCAAGGTGTAGCGATGAATGCGTGCCAGAAGATGGCGCTCGCACCATTCGTCGGCCGGCGCGTCGGGCGTGAATCGCCCTTGCATCACATAGCCTTCGGTCTGCAATGCCAGCAGCGCGGCTTCCACGTCCGCACGCGGCAACCGCAACGGGTCCGATAGCTCGGCCACAGGGGTTGGGCTCAACGCGGTAAGTCGCGAACGCAACAACTCACGCAGGGCATCCTCCCGCGTCCAGGCAACTTGCGCGAACTCGGCGGGTGCAGCGATATCGGGCTGCCACTGGGCACCGGGATACAACGCGGCGATCTGCGGAAGTTGTTCGGCCGTCACCCAGAGCCCGACGTCGGCTGCCTCGGGGAACAGTCTCGCCGCGCGGCCGGTTTCAGCCAACGTGCCCAGCCAAGCGAGCCAGTCGGGATCGCGGGCCGCTTCTTCTTCGGTAAGTACACCGAGCCCGGTCAGCGCCTCGTGCATTTCGTCGGCGTTACGTGCTTCCGGCCATGCATCTTCGCGCACGGCTTCGATCGCTTCGGGATCCAACCGACCCAAATCGTCGGCGTTTTCAGGATCGCTATAGCGACGACTCTGCACCGCCTGGGTGCGCCGCTCTTCCAGCGGTGCATCGTCGAGATACGCGTAGGGCCGTGCATTCAGCGCCTCTGCCGCCAATGGCGAAGGCGACGGCAAGTCGCGCGCGATCACTTCCACTTCGCCCGCTTCCAGGCGGCGCAGCAACTGCAGCCAGCCTTCGGCGTCCATCGCCTCGTACAAGCAATCGTGCAGCGTTTGCGCAACCAGCGGATGGTCGGGAACTTCGCGTTCGCCCGCCAGATTTTCGGCACAGGCGACCTGATCCGGGAATACGGTCGCCAGCAAATCTTCCGACTTCATGCGTTGCAACTGCGGCGGCACCTTCTTGCCGCCGACGAAGCGCGGCAGCGCCAACGCCGTGGTGGCGTTCCAACGCCAGCGCACGCCGAACAGCGGCGCATCCAGCAACGCCTGCACCAGCACATCCAATGCCGAGGACGAATGCAGATAGCGGGACACTTCGATCAGCGGGAAGCTGTGGCTGGTCGAAAGCGACAGGACGATAGCGTCCTCCGTTGCCGCGGCCTGCAGTTCGAAATTGAACTTGCGGCAGAAGCGCTTGCGCAGCGCCAGACCCCATGCGCGATTCAGGCGGCTGCCGTATGGCGAATGGATCACCAGCTGGGTGCCGCCGGATTCGTCGAAGAAACGTTCCATCACGATGCGCTGCTGCGTGGGCAGCGCGCCCAAGGCCGCGACCGTCTTGGCGAGGTAGTCGACGATCTGGCGCGCGGCCTCTTCGTCCAGGCCTACCTCGGCAGTCAGCCACCGCATCGCGGCATCGGTTCCATGCGCGGCTATGTACGATTCGACATCCGCACGCAAACGCGATACGCCGTTCGAAAGTTCATCGCTGCGCCCGGGCGCTTCGCCCAGCCAGAACGGAATATTCGGCGGGGCACCCTTGGCGTCTTCCACTCGAACCCGGCCGGGTTCGACCCGCAGGATGCGATAACTGGCGTTGCCAAGCTGGAATATGTCGCCGGCCAGGCTCTCCACCGCGAAGTCCTCGTTGACGGTGCCGATCTTGTGCGCTTCCGGCTCCAGCAGCACGGTGTAGTCGCCGGTTTCCGGAATGGTGCCGCCGGACATCAGCGCCGTCATGCGCGCACCTTTGCGTTCGCGCAAGCGGTGGTGGACCGCATCGCGATGCACATAGCCGGCACGCGGTCCGCGCCGCGTGGTGAAACCTTCGGCCAGCATCTTCACCACCGCCGCATAGTCTTCCCGCGACAATCGCGCATACGGCCAGGCCCGGCGCACCAGCGCGAAGAGTTCGTCTTCATTCCATTCGCGGCTCGCCGTCTCGGCGACGATCTGCTGCGCCAGCACGTCCAGCGGCGCAGGCGGAATGCGCAGTGCATCCAATTCGCCGCGGCGCACCGAATCCAACAACGCGGCGCATTCGATCAGTTCGTCGCGCGATTGCGGAAACAGCCGCGCCTTCGGAATACCGCCCACCGCGTGTCCGGAACGACCCGCGCGTTGCAGGAAGGTCGCGATGGAACGCGGCGAACCCAGTTGGCATACCAGATCCACGTCGCCGATATCCAAGCCGAGTTCCAGCGATGCGGTCGCCACCAGCACCTGCAGTTCGCCGCGCTTCAAACGCTGTTCGGCATCCAACCGCGCCTCGCGCGCCAGGCTGCCGTGGTGCGCCGCCACGGCTTGCTTGCCCAGCAGTTCACCCAGATGACGCGCGGCGCGTTCGGCCATGCGGCGAGTATTGACGAAGACCAGCGTGGTGCGATGCTCCCGCACCAGCGCGGCGACGCGCACATAGACCTGTTCCCATTGATCGTTGGACATCACCGCGCTCAATGGCGTCGGCGGCAGTTCCAGGGCCAGGTCGCGCTGTTTGCCGTAGCCGATGTCCACGATTTCGCAGTCGGGCGTCCCTTCGACGATTCCCCCTGCGCCGACCAGGAATCGTGCCACTTCATCGATAGGCTTCTGCGTGGCGGAAAGGCCGATCCGGGTCAGCGGCCGCCCGCACAGCGATTGCAGGCGCTCCAGCGACAACGCCAGGTGGCTGCCGCGCTTGCTGCCGGCGACGGCATGGATTTCGTCGACGATGACCGTGCGTACCGGCGACAGCATGGCGCGACCCGACGCCGAGCCCAGCAACACATACAGCGACTCGGGCGTGGTGACCAGGATATGCGGCGGCTTGCGCAGATTCTGCTGACGCTCCTTCGGCAACGTATCGCCGGTGCGCACGGCGGTGCGTATTTCCACCTCGGGCAATCCCATGCGTGCGAGCTCGGCACGGATGCCGGCCAATGGCGCTTCCAGGTTGAGATGAATGTCGTTGGAGAGCGCTTTCAGCGGCGATATGTAGACCACCGTGGTTTCGTCGGGCAAGCCGCCTGGTGCCAGCCCTTGCCGCACCAGTTCATCCAAGGCCGCCAGGAATGCGGTCAGGGTCTTGCCCGAACCGGTGGGCGCAGCCACCAGGGTATTGCGGCCCGCGCGGATTGCCGGCCACGCAGCAGCCTGCGCCGGAGTCGGCGCGGGAAAGGTGCGCTGGAACCAGTTGGCGACAGCGGGATGGAAAGTGGCCAGAGGCATGCAGGTAGGTTATTGGTTTCCTTTCTCTCGGGGTGAGAAGGGAAGCAGCGGTTTGCTCGCAGTAAGTACGCGCAGCGACAGCGGTGGAATGTCGGAGATGAGGGTAATACGCGCCAAACCAATTTACGGAATGTAAATACGCGCCGCCCTATTCATTTTCCTGGCCCCATTCACGAAGGTTGGCGAAGCGCGCGTACCAATCGTAAACCGCGGGTGGCAAGTCGTCCTCCAGGGGAATGCCGAGCGCGGCGTAGCCATCCAGTGCATCGCGCAGCATTCGGTGCGGTAGCGGCGGCTCTGCTCCGGCTGGGTGGGCATCACCAGGTTCGGCGTCCGCAGCGGACAGCATCCGTTCCGCCCATGTGTATAGATCGCTGCGCCGGGCATCCAATCGAATCCGCAGCCAATCCTCCAGCGGCTGATGAACGATGTATCCCTGTGCAGCGAACTCTCCCCGCGCCTGTTCCAGTAGCGACGAGGCGCCACGGTACCACTCGGTCGCGCCGGCCGCGCGGCCGGGCACCAAAAGCGGCGCAGGTGCATTGAGCAGTCTCAGCGATCGCCGCAGCCGGGTTTCCTGCGCTTGCGCCTCGCGCACGCTGTCGGTTTCCAGCAACCAGCCGCGTTGCAGATCGAAGAATTCGAAGTAGCGCCGCGAGAACGCCTGGATCCTGTCCAGCGGATCGCGCGATATTCCCAACTTCAGCAGATCTTCGTACGCGCACGGAAATACGTACAGGTAGCATCTGCCCGCACTGGGAGAATGAAGCGGCTCGTGCGTCGATATTCGGCTGGGCATGATGCGAGAAAGACGAACTTGGCTGTCCGGCACTAGAAGTGCAATGGTTGCACACAAAAACGGCGGGGCCCTGTCGAAGGGACCCGCCGTTTCCCACACGGTCTGGGCAGGACGGCTATTTCTTGTCCGCCATATGTTTCTGATGGGCTGATTTCATTTCGTCGGCAGTGAGGCTGCCGTCTTTGTTGGCGTCGGAATCGGTAAACATCTTGCTCGATCCTGCCGCATGCTCGGATGCGCTGAGCTTGCCGTCGCCGTTGGTGTCCAACTTGCTGATCTTGTCCGCCGACGACATCTTCATGTCTCCCGCCTTGCCGGCGTGGGCGGCGTCCATCTCGGCCGCGGTCACCGACCCATCCTTGTTGGTATCCATCGACTGGAACTTCGTGCTCGCGCCTGTGGCGTGTTCGGACGAAGTGACCTTGCCATCGGAGTTGGCATCCATCTTGGCGAACTTGTCGTCCGCACCGGCGCCCTTGTTGCCGTCGCCAGCGAATGCACCCACCGCACCGCACAGACCGAACGCAATGGCGGCGATGCCGATTACTTTCATTTTCATAGCGATTTCTCCGGGTTTTCGGGTATGCGAAGGCTGCGCTCAGCGGGGTGATACAGGAGTGAATTTGTGCGACGCGTCAGGGCATATTTCGGGCAAAAAACTTCGCTTTTTCGCCACCACTCTCCGTCCGGTTAACCGGCGCTTCACTGCCGTTTAATCGCGCCTGACAACGCATGACGCCCGGTTCGCTCCAGGTGCACAACGAAGGCGAAATGGAGTTGCAAGACGCGCTAGGCGAACCGATCCACGGCAAAGAGTGGACGACGTTGATGCATGATTGGTTGATCGAATCCTGCGAGTTCTATCCTTCGTAGGATGGGTTGAGCACAGCGATACCCATCGATTCGTGCGGCCGAATGCAACGATGGATAACGATTGCCTTCCCTAGCATTCACGCTCATTAACGAATGTAGCGCTTCGTCAACACGCGATCCTCACATCGCTCAACCCGGGGCCTTGGCAGAATCCATACGGAACCTCCATCAGGGCCGCCGTCAACCGCAATGCCTGCGCTGAACGTCCTCACCGTGAATGTCCACATGGGTTTCAACCTGCTCAACCGGCGCTTCATCCTGCCTGAGTTGCGCGACGCCATCCGCGAAGTGTCCGCGGACATGGTGTTTCTGCAGGAGGTACTGGGTGAGCATGCGCGCCATGCCAAGCGGCATCTGAATTGGCCGGAAGGACCGCAGTACGAATTCCTGGCCGATTCGATCTGGAACCAGTTCACTTATGGCCGCAACGCGGTGTATCCGCATGGGCATCACGGTAACGCTCTGCTGTCCAAGTTCCCCGTCCTGCGCCATGAGAACCGCGACGTATCCGTGGATGGGCATGAGGAACGCGGCTTGCTTCATTCGGTTATCGATATGCCGGGTCTCGGCACGGAGCTGCATACGATCTGTGTCCATCTTGGTCTGCGCGAAGGACATCGAAAGCGGCAGCTGGATTTGCTGTGCGGCATCATCGGCACGCTGCCCGCCGATGCGCCGCTGATCGTTGCGGGCGATTTCAATGACTGGCGGGTGCGCGGTCATTCGATCATGCAGGCTTGCGGCCTGCATGAGGTCTTCGAGCGCGCCCATGGCCGGGTCGCGCGCACTTTTCCTGCGAGGTGGCCGCTATTGCCGGTCGACCGCATCTATCTGCGCAACGCCCACGCCCGCCAGCCGCGCGTGTTGTCGGCACGTCCGTGGTCGCACCTGTCGGACCACGCGCCCCTGATCGCGGAGATCGAGCTGTGAACGATCAAGAGCTGAAAGGACGAGCTGTGAATGAGCGCGCGGCGAATGAGCATGCTGTTGGAGAGCGCGTTGTGAATCAGCATGTCGCGACCAGCCCAGCCGTGGGCGATCACGCGACAAAGCGCAGATCGGTTTCCGGCGCCCTATGGCGGGATGGCAATCGTGCACAGCTGCTGGAAAACGGTGAGGAGTTCTTCGCGCGCAGCTTCGAAGCGATTTCCGCCGCGCGGCAAGAAGTATTGTTGGAAACCTTCATCCTGTTCGAAGACAAGGTCGGCCTGGAACTTCATCGGCGGCTACTGGAGGCAGCAAACCGCGGCGTCAGGGTGGAGCTGGTGGTGGATGGCTACGGCTCGCCGAGCTTTTCCGAAGACTTCCTGGCGCAGTTGGTCTCCGCCGGCGTGCGGCTGCATGTATACGATCAGCACCGCCCATGGCTGGGCATGCGCCTGCACGTGTTCCGTCGCATGCATCGAAAACTCCTGGTGGTCGACCAGCGCGTGGCATTCGTCGGCGGCATCAATTTTTCGGCCGACCATCTTGCGGATTTCGGGCCGACGGCCAAGCAGGACTATGCGGTGGAGTTGGAGGGTCCGGTGGTGGCGGATATCCATAGCTTTCTCGAAGCGGCCCTCGCCTCGCACGGTACCGGCGAACCCTGGCATCCGGCGCAGACCATCCGCGCGCAGCCGGTGGGCGACACGCAGGTGCTGTTCGTGCCGCGAGACAATGCGCACCGCACCGACACCATAGAGCGCGAGTACCGCACTGCGATTCGCAGTGCACGGCGCGAAATCCTGATCGCGAATGCGTACTTCTTCCCCGGCTACGGTTTCTTGCGCGATCTTCATCAGGCCGCCCGTCGCGGCGTGAAGGTGTCGCTGATCTTCCAGGGCGAGCCGGACAAGCAGATCGCCCTGACCGCGGCCCGCACGCTGTATCGGCATATGCTGGATGCCGGTGTGTGCATCTATGAGTATTGCGAGCGGCCTTTCCACGGCAAGGTCGCGCTGATCGATGACGATTGGAGCACGGTCGGCTCCAGCAATCTGGATCCGCTGAGCCTGTCTTTGAATCTGGAAGCCAACGTCTTCATCCGCGACCCGGCCTTCGCGCGCGACCTGCGCCAGCGCTTGGCCGACCTGATGCAGCAGCACTGTTACGTGGTGGATCCGGCCACGGTGCCGCAGAGCAGATTCTGGCAATCGGTCACCCGGCCGGTGGTGTTCCACTGCTTGCGCCATTTCCCCGATTGGGCTGGCTGGCTGCCGGCGCATACGCCCAAGACCGCACTGGTGGCGCCGCCCGAGATTTCCGCGGAGGCCAATGCCCAGGAAGCCGGCAAGACCCCATGAAAAAGGCCCGCCACCCGCGTTTGCGGCGCGCCTTGAAGGGGCTGTTCGTCGTGTTCCTGATTTTCGTCGCAGTGTTGCTGGTCCGCTACGCGCGGTCGGTGGACTGGGCCCATGTCGGCGACGCCATCGCCAGTTATCGCGGAACCACGTTGGCGGTCGCCGCGGCGCTGACATTGGTCAGCTATCTGGTCTATTGCGGATTCGATCTGGCCGCCCGGGTTTACAGCCATCACTCGCTGTCGACGCGCAGGGTAATGCTGATCACGCTGATCAGCTACGCCTTCAGCCTCAACCTGGGTGCAGTGATCGGAAGCGCGGGCTTCCGCTACCGCCTGTATTCGCGTTCGGGCCTGAACGTCGGCACGATCAATCGTATTGTCGCTTTCAGCATTTCGACCAACTGGCTCGGCTATGCGGCGGTGGCCGGCACGGTGTTCGCCGCGCACGTACTGACACCGCCGCCGAGCTGGAACATCGACATCACCGGTCTGCGCCTGCTGGGATTCGCGCTGCTCGCCGTCGCGGTGGCCTACCTAGTTGCGTGCCGCGTATCGCATGGCCGCGTGTTCCACATACGCGGCCGTCATTTCCGTTTTCCGTCGTTGCGCTTGGCGTTGCTCCAGTTGGTATTGGCGAGCGCAAGCTGGTGCGGCATGGGCGCCATCCTGTACGTGCTGTTGGAGCAACAGGTCGCATATCCGGTGGTATTGGGCGTGCTGCTGCTAGCGGCAGTCGCCTCCGCCATCGCGCACATCCCTGCCGGCATCGGCGTGCTGGAGGCGGTCTTCTTCGCGTTGCTGGGCCATGTGGTGGCGCAGCCGCAGTTGTTTGCTGCGTTGCTGGTTTATCGCACCTTCTACTATTTGGTGCCGTTGGTGGTTGCCGTGGTTTTGTATGCGGCGTTTGAGGTGCGGGAGAAGCGGGGGGCTTAAGAGCGGGGAGCGGGGAGCCGGGAGCGGAAAGGCTGTTGCTTCTACCTTTCCTTTTAAGCGCTGATTAGCGTTGAAGCTTCTAGTCCAGTGTTTCACCCGACAATGGAGTCGCGAGCATGGATTGGCGCTGTTCGAATGCGGCGAACCAGGTTGTGAGCTTCGGTCGGTTGTCGCGAAATGCAGGCAGCGCGCGGAATTCGATCCATGCCAGGGCCGTGGCTACAGCGATATGGCCTACGTGCAGCGGCGCTGCGGCGTCCAGTTCTCGCTCGAGCCAGTCATAGCTTGCGATCAGCTTGTCCACGTAGCCGTCCCTTAGCGGTGGATAGCGAAGTGGTTCGGGACGGCGGACGGTTTCCCAGCGCACCGCAATGCCGGCATCGGCGATGCCCTGGGCGACCGATTGCATACGCAAAGCGTGCCAGCGCTCTTCGCCTTCTTGGGGAATCAGCCGGCGGCCGTCATGTAGCCGGCCTCTGTGCAATGTGTCCAGGTAAGCGCAGATCACGTCGGAATCGAAAAGCGAAGGCAGCCCCGGACGCATCAACACTGGCACCTTGCCAAGCGGGTTTTCGGCGAAAACTTCCGGGTTCCGGAGCGTCGGGCTGGTTTCGTGGTGGACGACTTCAAGGCGGTCCGCCAGCCCTGCCTCGTAAGCGAACACAAGCACCTTGCGGGCGTAGGGAGAATGCGTTTGATAGAGAAGCTTCATGCGGTTCCGATAAGAGTGGCCGCCAAGGGCGCGGCGATGGCGGAAATGGTACGAGCGCCGCCATGGATTTTCGCCGCAACATTGCTACTGTGTTCGCCTATTTTCCGCGTCGCACCTTTACTAGCATGCATAGGCCATGGAACTCGACCGATTCGACCGCCAGCTTTTGAATCTCGTACAGGAAGATGCCGGCCAGACCGCCGAGCGCCTGGCCGAACAGGTTCCGTTGTCGCCCTCGGCGATCCAGCGCCGGCTCAGGCGCATGCGCGAGAAGGGCGTCATTGCACGCGATATCGCGGTGATCGATCCGAAGAAGGCCGGCAGCCCGACGTTCTTCGTGGTTTCGTTGCACGTCGAACGGGAACGGCCGGAGCTGCTGGCACAACTGCGCGCGTGGCTGGCCGCGCAAGCGCACGTCCAGCAAGCCTTTTATGTCACCGGCGAAACCGACTTCGTCCTTATCGTGACCGCGCCCGACACCGAAACCTACGACGGCCTGATGTATCGACTGATGAGCGAAAACCCGAACGTGAAGCGCTTCACCACTAATGTGGCATTGGGTGTGCTCAAGCGTGGACTGACGGTACCGGTTCCGTTGGGCGCGGACGAATAGCCGGCGGTTCCAAGAGCATCTTCGCCGCAGCAGAAAGCGGCCACTGCCGTTTCGCCGCATACAACACCCAAATATCAACGCCTGGCGGCGGCTGGTTCCAGCACACTGACGAGATGACCCAGACCCTTCTACGCGACTTCGATATCACCCATATCTGGGAACACTATCGCCCTACTCGCTTGATCGAACTGCCGCCGCTGGCCAGGCAAACCGGTGTGGGCCGCGTGTTTGCCAAGCTTGAAAACGAGCGCCCGCTCGGCAACTTCAAATCGTTGGGCGGCATGGTGGCGGGGTTGCGAGCGCTGGCCCGTGCGGCGGGCGTGTCGACGCCCTTTGAACTTCGCTCGCGGCCGCTCCGGCCCGGTTCGTTGCCGCGCTTGGTGTGCGCCAGCGACGGCAATCATGGCCTGGCCGTCGCAGCGGCGGCGCGCTGGGCCGGCACCACAGCGACGATCTATTTGCCTGCGAGCGTCAGCCGGTTTCGCATCGATCGCATCAAAGCGCTGTGCGGCGCCGTCGTTACCGTGGATGGCAGCTACGACGATGCCGTGCGGCAGGCTGCGATGGCGGCGGCCGATGGCCTGGGCATTCTCATTCCGGATACAACGGATGATCCCGACGACACCGTGGTCGCCGACGTGATGACGGGCTACGCGCTGATCACACGCGAATTGGCTGCTCAGTTCGAGCAAGCGGCGGCGCGGCCCAGTCATCTGTTTGTCCAAGCCGGCGTCGGCGGCTTGGCGGCAGCGCTGGCGGAAGGCATGCAGGCGCTGATGCGGCAGCCCGGCCGGATCCTGGTGGTGGAACCGGACCGCGCGGCCTGCGTCGCACGCGGCTTGGAAGCCGGACATCCGGTTTCCTTATCGGGCGATTTGGAAACGGCCGCCGAGATGCTTTCCTGCGGCACCGCCTCAGCACCGGCGCTGGCCATTCTGCAGCGGCACCACGCCCGCTCGATTCTGGTCGAAGACGAGCGACTGCAATACGCAGTCGACGCCCTGCGCAGAGCCGATGGACCGGAGACGACCGCGTCCGGCGCGGCTGGACTTGCTGGCTTTCTGAAAGCAGCAGGCGATGAAGAACTGCGTGCGTTGTATGGGTTGGATTCGGATAGTGATGTCTTGCTGGTGGTTACCGAAGGACCTGTTTGAGGCGCGGGGAGCGGGGAGCGGGGAGGGGGGAGCGGAAAAGGCTCCGGCTTTGCCTCCCCCTTTGAAAAGGGGGACTGAGGGGGATTTCGCTTTTGCTTCAAGAAAACCGTAGGGCGGGTCTTGACCCGCCATTGCCATCACCCCGATGACCTCGCCAACAGGCGAAACCTCGCTTCACCCACAATATGTCCGTCGATGAACAACGGCGCGGACCGCCGCTTTTTTATGTTGGTTGCACGGCTTTGAGATGGCAATGGCGGGTCGATACCCCGGAAGGCGGGTCTTGACCCGCCCTACGGGCAGCACATAAAAGTCGGCTAGAGTTCCACATTCTTCTCATCGCCGACTCCCCCCAATGCGCGAGCTTTATCCTGAGATCGAGCCTTACCGGACCCATCGCCTGGCCGTGGATGATCTCCACGAACTCCACATAGAGGAATGCGGCAATCCCAACGGCCTGCCGGTGGTTTTCCTGCATGGCGGCCCTGGCGCGGGCGTATCTGCTTACCATCGCCGTTTCTTCGATCCGGCACGCTACCGCATCGTGTTGTTCGACCAGCGCGGCGCCGGCAAGTCGACGCCGCATGCGGAGTTGCGCGACAACACCACCTGGCACCTGGTCGCCGATATCGAGGCGATCCGCGAGCATTTCGGTATCGAACGTTGGGTGGTCTTTGGTGGTTCGTGGGGTTCGACTTTGGCGCTCGCTTACGCGCAGGCGCATCCCGATCGCACGCTAGGCCTGGTGTTGCGCGGAATCTTTTTGGGGCGGCCGGACGAGATCCGCTGGTTCAACGAATGGGACGGTGGTGCGCGATACATTTTCCCCGAGCGCTGGGCCCGTTACGTGGCGCACATCCCGGCAGAAGAACACGACCAGATGATCGAGGCGTACTGGCGCCGCCTGGACAGCGGCGATGCCGGCACGCGTTTTGCCGCTGCGCAGGCTTGGGGCGATTGGGAAGGCGGCAGTACCACGCTGCTGCACGACCCGAACGAACCGAGCACCTTCCACGACGCGCAACAGGCGATCAGCGTCGCGCGCGCCGAGGCGCACTACTTCCGCCACGCCGTCTTCCTGGAGCCGGACCAACTGTTGCGCGATGTCGAACGCATCCGCCACATTCCGGCGTCGATCGTCCACGGACGCTACGACATCATCTGTCCGGTGAAGAACGCCTGCGACCTCGCGGCGGCCTGGCCCGAAGCCGATCTACGCATCGTGCCGGCCGGCCACAGCGCCGCCGATCCGGCGATCGTCGATGCCTTGGTCAGCATCACGGATGCCCTGGCGGACCGTTACGGAACAACGGCCACATTGGTCTAGTTCCATAGCCACAGCACACGCATGCGAGCCATGTTGACGCAGCGTAACGGTCATCTGGCCGAGGATGCCGTTCCGTCCTCGCCACTGCGAACCCATGGCCAAATCGTCGTCTTCCCAACCCAGCGATAACCGCGGCCAGCATGGCGCCCTGCAGCTGCCGGGGCTGTCGATCGACAGTTACAACCTGACCATCGACGACCCGGATGGCGAAGGATTCATCGGCGATCGCGCCAGCCAGACGGCGTTTCGCGATCTGCTGGACACCGCACGCAAACATCGCACCGGCAAGGATCCGTTCGGCAAAACGCCGAGCAATGAGGTCGGCAAGAAAGCCATCGATCTCGTGCTGATCGGAGGCGATCCCGACGCCGCGCACCTGGTGCATACCGCGGTGGAAGAGTACGCGCAGCGGCTGGCGCAGGTGGTGCGATGCTTTCTCGCCCAGCCGGAATGGAAGGGCGTGGAGCGGATCGTGCTGGGCGGCGGCTTTCCGGAAAGCAAGACCGGCGGCCTGGCCATCCGGCGCGCCATGCGGCTGCTCAAGCAGGCACGTGCCGGCGTGGACCTGCACATCCTGCGGCACGACGCCGATGAAGGCGGCTTGCTGGGATGGGTGCATCTGCTACCCGATGCGGCCAGCAAGCAGCACGATGCTTTCCTGGCGGCGGATGTCGGCGGCACCAACCTGCGCTGCGGCATTGTCGAGCACCGGCTCGATCGCGAAGAGGATGGATCGAAGGCGCGCGTCATCGAGCACATGCAATGGCGGCACGCGGACGACGAGCCGAACCGCGACGAGGCCATCAAGCGGCTGGCCGGCATGCTCAACGGGCTCGCCGCCCAGGCGCGCACGCTGGGCATCCGGCTGGCGCCCTTCATCGGCGTGGCCTGCCCCGGCCAAGTCCAGGACGACGGCGGCATTCTCCATGGAGCGCAGAACCTGCCCGGCGACTGGGAAGCGCCTTTCAACCTGCCACAGGCGCTGGGCGAACACCTGGACCGCATCGGCGGCAGCCAGGCCATCGTAGTGATGCACAACGATGCGGTGGTGCAGGGGCTGAGCGAACGCGTCCGCATGCGCAAGGCGGACCGCTGGGGCATGCTGACCATCGGCACCGGCCTGGGCAATGCCAGCTATACCAACAGGTGAGCGGACCTCGCAGCAACGGCAAGGGAACGGCCGATTAGGCGCGCCTTTCGTAGAGCGTAGCTGCGCCTCGCGATAGCACCGAGTCCGAGGCAACGAGGCCGTCGCAACGGCAGGCGATAGGGAATAGCTGATGGACGCGCTTCTCGTAGAGCGTAGCTTGCTGCGCTGCTCTTAGCGCCGATCCCACAAAGCAAAAGCAGCGGAGCAAGCTCCGCTCTACGAAAAGCGCCTTATACGGCTATTCGCTATCGCCTGCCGTTGCGACGGCCTCACTGCTACCGATTCGGTGCCATCGCGGGGCGCAGCCTTGAAAGTCAAAATTGCCGCCCCTAGTCAGTCTCCACGTTCAGCACATAGACGCCGAAGAGGAGACGGCCATGCGTCTGAAAAAACTGAGAGTCCGATCATTGTTGTGGCTTGCGTTATGCGCGTTGGTTTTGGTTTTGCTGGGTGTGGCCATGTGCCTGGAGTTGCTGGGACCCGCTTATCAACGCGTTTCCTGATAGGCGGGCAAGAATGGGGAAATGCCAAGTTTGTCGTTGCACGCCGCGACTGTTCCAGAAACGCATCGTGGGAGCGGCGTCCCGCCGCGAGCTCTTGCCCACCGTCGAGGCAAAGCAAAAGCTCGCGGCGGGACGCCGCTCCCACACAAGCATCGCTTGTTCGATCACAGTAGCGTGCGCCGTGCGCACGATCGGATAACGAACCAGCCGATCAACCACCCATCAGCCCACCACCCATTTTTCCCGGAAGGCCGTTGTCGTCGTCATCCTCGGGATCGCGGTCCGGATCGGCTTCGGCATCCATGTCGCCGATTTCCCGGTTCACTCCACCCTGCACGCCCTCGATTTGTTGCGCATCGGTGTCGTCGCGGCTACCTTCCCGCCGCCCGCCCAGGCCGCCTTGCTGGCCGCCGGCTGCGCCCGCATCGCTACGCCCAGGCTGTTCGCCGACGCTGCTGTGAGTGTCACCGTTGCCGTGCTTATGCACGCGCTCGTTTTCGCGCTTGGCCATGGCGTCCTCCGGTTCGGAAATGGATGAGACAACCGTAGGTCAGATGGCGTAATAGGCGGGGCAAGAATGGGTGAATGCCAGGTTTGTCGCCGCGACGGTTCCAGAAACGCATCGTGGGAGCGGCGTCCCGCCGCGAGTTTTTGCTTTGCCTCGACAGTGGGCAAAAAAAGCTCGCGGCGGGACGCTGCTCCCACACAAGCATCGCTTGTTCGGCGATCACAGTGCGCACGGCGCACACTACGTTTTCGGATCCACGTCATAAGGTTCGCCCCCAACCACTAGACGACCGGTCTAATGGAGGCTAGGATGCGCGCCATGAACGCTTCCAGCTCCGATATCCGGCAACCCGATGTCCGCCAGCACATCCTGGATGCGGCCAAGCCGCTGATGCTGGGAAAGGGCTTCACGGCGGTGGGGCTGACGGAATTATTGGCGGCCGCACAGGTTCCGAAGGGCTCGTTCTACCACTACTTCCCGTCCAAGGAAGCCTTCGGCGATGCGCTGCTGAACTCGTATTTTTCCTGCCACCTGGCGCATCTGGACGCCTTGCTGGCGCGCCCTGGCGCCGCGGCGGAGCGACTGATGGGTTATTGGCGGTATTGGCTGGACACCCAGACCAGCGACGACCCGCAGGCCAAGTGCCTGGCGGTCAAGCTGAGCGCGGAAGTCTGCGACTTGTCCAACGACATGCGCGTAACCTTGCAGCGTGGCACCCAAGGCATCATCCAGCGCTTGGCGGATTGCATCGAAGACGGCAAAGCCGACGGCTCCCTGCCGGTTGCCCGCGACGCCAAAGTGCTCGCCACCACGCTGTATCAAACCTGGTTGGGTGCCAGCCTGCTGGCCAAGGTCACCCGCGACCGCGGGCCGCTGGACGTCGCGATGACCAGCACGAGACAGTTACTGAACCTACCCGACTCACCCGCCTGATCCCTGGGCCACCGGTTCCTATCCAGGTCCCTGGCCGCTGAGCTCCGACTGCCAAGCCCTTCATCCGCCCATCGAATAGACGACCGGTCTAATCAAAACCCCACCCTAGAGGAAAACGACATGCCGCAGAGTCCCCACAGCAACCGCCGCATCGTCCTGGCCGCCCGCCCGCATGGCGCGCCGACGCCGCAGGACTTCCGTCTCGAAGAAACGCCCGTGCCGGCGCCGGCGGAAGGCCAGGTGCTGTTGCGCACGATGTACCTGTCGTTGGATCCGTACATGCGCGGCCGCATGAGCGATCGCCCCTCCTACGCGCCGCCACTGCAACTGGGCGAAGTGATGGTCGGCGGCACCGTCAGCCGCGTGATCGCTTCTCGGCACCCCAAGTTTCGCGAAGGCGATGTCGTGTCGGCCACGGCGGGCTGGCAGGATTACACGCTGTCGGACGGTCAGGACCTGATGCCGCTCGGCGATAGCGCACATCCCTCGTATGCACTGAGCGTGCTCGGCATGCCCGGCTTCACCGCGTACCACGGGCTGTTGAACATCGGCGAACCCAAGCCCGGCGAAACGGTGGTGGTGGCTTCCGCCAGCGGCGCAGTCGGCGCGGTGGTCGGGCAGATCGCCAAGCTCAAGGGCGCCCGCGCGGTCGGCATTGCCGGCGGCGCCGACAAATGCCGCTACGTGGTCGAGGAACTCGGCTTCGATGTCTGCCTGGATCGCCACGACCCGCAGTTCGCCCAGCAACTTGCCGACGCTTGCCCGGACGGTATCGATGTCTATTTCGAAAACGTGGGCGGTGCGGTGTTCGATGCGGTGCTGCCGCTGCTGAATATCGGTGCTCGCGTGCCGGTGTGCGGGACCATCGCGCATTACAACGACAAATCACTGCCGCCTGGCCCTGATCGCCTGCCAATGCTGATGGGCACGCTGCTGTTCAAGCGCATCCGCGCGCAGGGCTTCATCATCCTGGATCACTACGCCGAAGGCTTCGCACCGTTCTATCGCGACATGAGCGCATGGGTTGCCCAGGGCAAGGTAAAACTGCGCGAAGACATCACCGAAGGCTTGGAAAACGCACCGGCCGCGCTGATCGGGCTGCTGGAAGGCAGGAATTTCGGCAAGGTGGTTGTACGCGTTGGGGATTGATTTTTGCTTCTCCCCTCGGGAGGAAGGCATGCGGCTTACCCGCCATTGGCTAGTGCATGCCTCAATTCCGGAAGAAAAGGGGAACCTCAGATCTGACGTTAGGGGTTGTTGAAGGAAAGCAAAAGTAGCGTGCGCCGTGCGCATGTCGGGATGGCGGACGTGCGCACGGCGCACGCTACATGAAGCGCGGCCCAGACGTGTCGTGTTGCCGCACCCCCTGCGCCCTTGCACCACCCCAAACAAAAAAAACGGCCGCCCCATGGATAACCATGGAGCGGCCGTTGCGCTATGAAGCCTGCGCTTTAGTACAGCGTTGTCTTACCAGCTGAAGCCCGCACCGGCGGTGACGCTCTTCTCGCTGCCGCTGAACGCACCACCGATCGAAACGCTGGCGTTGTTCTTGCTTCCCACGATGCGCTGGTAGCCGACGGCCAGGGCCGTCTTGCCGTTCTGGGCACCGACACCGGCACCGACGCGGTTCTTGCCTGCCAGGCCGGCGGTGTTCATCGCCATACCAGCGTAAGCACCGCTCAGAGCCGCCATCCGGTCGATACGGCCGTCCAACACTTCAAAACGATCATTGAACTCGCCCTGCAGCTGGTCGAAGCGGGTATCGGTGTAGCTGTTGGCGTCCTTCACTGCCTGGTCGTACTTCTTGTTGACCTGGCCGACCGTGGCCGCATCCGTGTCCACCACGCCGTCGCCGACGTTGCTGATGGGACGGCCGCCGTTGTCGTCGATGGGACCACCGCCGCCTTCGCCCGGACCACCGATCGAACCATCAGCAATGCTTTCTTCGATGGTGTCCACGCGGTCGCTGACGTTGCCGATCTGCTGCTTCAGGTCGTCACGGATCTGGGCCAGCTGGCCGCCATTGACTGCCTCGCGGCTACCGATCGCGATCAGGCCATTGCCCACGTTGCCCAGCACCGTGCCGTTGGTGCCGCCCAGGGTGGCGCGGTCCAGGCTGCACGCTATCGGACTCGAACAGTGATCTGGAGAAAGTCCTCTCGAACTTCCACCGAATTGTCTAGTGAATACTCAATGTCCACTTGCACATCCTCTGCCGCCAGATGGGGACTATAGAAGGACGCCTTTCCCGACCAAGACTCGATTCCAGTGTTGCCAAGGTAGCCGGATATGCGCTGGTCTTGTAGACAACTCATTGTGCTGGTGATGTTCGCTTCCATGAACTCGGTGGATGTATTCTCCATGAGCCAAGCACAGAAGGCACTTGCTGCTTTATCTTCGTCCGGGCTCTCGCACTGCTTGTAATGATCGACCGTCCATGCTCCACCGCGGATGAGGCGGACGGTACTTGATTGGCCTGATTGGACAGTAATAGCCCAAGCGCTGAGCTGATCACAAAGGCGAGTGTCGGTAAGCGGCGGCGCGTATGCACAAGCCGTAAGCGCTGCGCCCGTACTTGCAATTGCCGTTAATCGAAGCCGCGGCATTGATCGCTCCAAGGTCTAACGCCCGAAGTAAGCCAACTTGCGACGCAAGTTTGGCTTGAACGAATTATTGGGCAACGACCTAGTCACCGGACCCACCTTCACCGCCCCCATCACCGCTACTGCAACCACAGATCCCAATGCCTGGGCCGTCTGGAGCACCACCGTCAGATGGCAAATAGAGGGGATCAATTGTGCCGGATGATGCAAGGTCATGCGCCTGGGAAGAAGCAAAGACTGCGCAGACGACTGCGCCAATGATGGGAACAAGCCAGATAACGCCAAGCTGCAGCAATCGTTGCGATGGTGAGAAGACAGGGACACGAAGCACCATCACAGACGCAACGATGTTGATAAGTGCAACAACAACGATAGCTAGCAGCGTCAGTTGCATGGAGCTCTCCAAAGCCGCCCACACCTGCATTGAGCCGGCCCGCGAAGCGGGTTCGGCTTGCCAAGCCGCTAAGCGGCTTCGACTTGAATGAATCGTTAGGCATTTGACCCGGAAAGAATGCATCTAAGCAACTGGATCGCCTTGGCTCGTCCCTCATTGACCGGCATCGTCTCAGGCCTGGCGATCTCTTGCTCTAGGACATGGCTCCTGCGGACCGTGGTCTTGTTGTCCGCGGCCTGATCTCAGTCCGAGTTGAGGCTCCAACTTGCGCCTCGCTGGTATAGCGAGGCGACCAACTCGCACAGTTTCATAGCTGCACACACCTAGCGAACGCATCCATGGATGTGCCAAAAGTTCCTCAGCGAACGGGCTAATTTATGTACTGGTCAGTTTGGTATTCAGGGCGCATTGCAGCGGGAAACGGATACTTCACAACACGGTGGCACTGAGCATTCGTAGCCACCGAGACAAAAAACATAAACAAGAAAAGAGGTCGTTCATGAAGAAGTCCTTGCTTGCCCTGAGTCTGCTGGTTGCTGTTCCTTTCGCTGCTTCCGCGGCCGAGGGTGTGTCGTACAACTATGTCGAAGGTGGCTACACCGCCACCAATATCGACGGTCCGGATGCCGATGGTTGGGCGCTGAAGGGTTCGGTGGCGGTCGCCCCGAATTTCCATCTGTTCGCCGACTACAGCAGCCAGGAAGTGGAAGACGTCAATGTCGATTTCGACCAATGGCGCGTGGGCGTTGGCTACAACCACGAACTGTCGCCGCGTGTCGATCTGCTGACCCGCGTGGCTTACGAAAAAGCCAAGACCGATAGCTTTACCGTGGGCGGCACGCGTGTTCCGAGCTTCAGCGCGGACGGTTATAGCGTGGAAGTGGGCGCCAACAGCGCGCTGACCAGTCGCTTGAATGGCTATGCGCTGGCTGGTTACGAAGACGGCGACGGCTACGAAGGCGAGTTCTACGGCCGCTTGGGCGCGCAGGTGAAGTTCACCCCGAACTGGAGCGCGTCGGCCGACGTGAAGCTGGTCGATGGCGACACCCAGTGGTTCGTGGGTCCGCGCTTCAACTGGTAACGCGCCTGGTAATAGGCAATACCGAGTACCGCGGCGTGTCCCTCTCTCCCCACGTCGCGATCCAAAGCCCGGCGCCACGCGCCGGGCTTTTCTTTTGGAGGCCAGCAAACGGTAAGGAAGCCGAAACTCGATACCCGAGCATTTTCAACTTAAGTGTTTGGCACAGACTGATTAATCGTTCCTGCGCAAGTTCGAGCGAAAGTCGCCGGGCTCCCGCCTGCGCGGGAGTGACGATAGACATCGATCAGGGTAATGCGGTTCGGTTGAGATGCACTCCAACGAGGAGGCAAGCAAGCGCGCTTTCCGCTCACTGCACACCGCTTCCCTCTCACCGCCTACTTGAAGAGCGTTTCCGGATATTCCGGTTTCTGTTCGCGTGCCAGCAGTTGCTGAAGTCCATCGGCGGGTGCGAGATCGCCGTGCAGCACCGCACGCACTGCGCTGGAGATAGGCAGATCGATGCCGTGGCGTTCGGCTTGTCGCATCACTTCGTCCGCGGTTTGCACGGACTCGACGACCTGTCCGATTTCGCGCACGGCGTCTTTCAGGTTTTGGCCGCGGCCCAATGCCAGGCCGAGCCGGCGGTTGCGCGATAGGTCGCCGGTACAGGTCAGCACCAGGTCGCCCAATCCAGCCAGGCCCATCAAGGTTTCCGGCTTGCCGCCGATGGCGGCTGACAGCCGCAGCATTTCGTTCAAGCCACGCGTGATCAAACCAGCACGCGCATTCAAGCCCAGCTGCATGCCATCGGCGACGCCGGTGGCCACCGCCAGCACATTCTTCATTGCACCGCCGAGTTCGGCGCCCACCATGTCGTCGCCGGTGTAAGCGCGGAACGCCGGTCCATGCAACGCATCGGCCACGGACTGGGCGAAGTCCACGTCGCTGCCATGCACGGTCACCGCGGTCGGAAGACCCAGGGCGACTTCCTTGGCGAATGAGGGACCGGTGACCACCGCGAGCGGAACATCGGGACCCAGAATGTCTTCGGCTACTTCATGCAGAAAACGGCCGGAGCCGGTTTCGAAGCCTTTGGTCGCCCAGGCCACGCCCGCTTTTGCAGGGCGCAACGGCGCGAGCATGTGCAGGGTCTGGGTGAAAGCGTGCGAAGGCACGACCACCAGCACTTGATCGGCATCGGCGAGCGCCGCGGCCAGATCGGTAGTGGCGCGGAGATTCGCCGGCAGCGGAATGTCCGGCAGATAGCGCGGATTCTGGTGCTGCTGGTCGATCGCCTCGGCGATCTTGGCGTCGCGCCCCCACAGCACGATCTGATGGCCGTGACGTGCCATCAGTGCGGCCAGCGCGGTGCCCCACGAGCCCGCGCCCAGCACTGCGATTTTCAATGAATCGGCCATCCGTCAGCCCCTATGACTCACGGATGCCATGGCAGGATCACGCCGCACGGATCAGGCGTTGCCGGCAGGTTCCGTGGCGGCCAGACCGCCGTTGTCGGCCTGCGAAGCACGCTGACGCAGCGTTTCGGCGTAGAGCGCTTCGAAATTGATCGGCTGCAGGAAGAACGGCGGGAAACCACCGGCCTGGACCAGGTCGCTGACCAACTGGCGAATGTAGGGGAACAGGATGTTGGGGCACTGGGTGCCCAGCAGCACGTCGATGGCCTGCGCTTCCAGTCCGACCAGACCGAAGATGCCGGCCTGCTGCACTTCGGCCACGTAGGCGGTCTTTTCGCCGGCCTTGCAGGTCAGGGTCACGCCCAGCACGACTTCGAACACATTGTCGTTCAAGCGCTGTACGCGCTGGTTGAGGTTGAGCTGGAGCTCAGGCTGGACGTTTTCGCTGAAGATCGCAGGTGCGCCGGGGACTTCGAAGGAAACGTCCTTGACGTAGATCTTTTCGACGGTGAAAGCGGGACCAGCGGCTTCGGCCGGCGCAGCCGCGCCATTGGTGGTTTCGTCGGACATTTCTTACTCCGGAATTAGATATAAAAATGAAATGGTGAGTGAACGATTATCGCATGTCATGGCGACGGGCCCGCGGCAGTTCAAGGGCCGCAGGCCGGGCCCGACGGTGATCAGCGGCCCTTGACCAGCGGCAGATCGGCCTGTTGCCAAGCCGCGACGCCGCCGTCCAGCCAGTAGACCTGCTCGAAGCCGGCCTTCTTCAGGCGCTTTGCGGCGTCAGCCGAAGCTTGGCCGGTACGGCACACCAGCACCACCGGCAATGACTTGGCCGCAGACACCAGCTTGCTTTCCGGGTCGAACTGGCTGGGAACCACATTCTTGCTGCCGGCAATATGGCCTTTCTCGAAATCGTTGCTGGCCGACAGATCCACCACCAAGGCATTCTCACGATTGATGAGATTTGTCAGTTCGGGCGGACGGAGCGCCTTGTAGCCACGGAAAAGGCGGGAGACCTCGGTGTAGATGATCGCCACCGTCAGGCCCACAAGCGCCAGCGAGAGAATCAGGTTGAATTGGCTACCGCCAGCAAAAGCCAGCAATTCTTCGAAGTTCACAGGGAATGGAGGGCGATGGAACGGGCGGCGATTGTCGCATAGGAAGCACTGGCCCGTAGAAGCCGCGGCGTGTCGCCGGAGTCAGCGGCTTTCCTCGCAGCGGCGGCGGAGTGCCTTGCCTTCCGATTCGCCTATTCGCCAGCCCACAGGTCGGGCAGCCCCACCACCAGCCACCAGCGCTTGGCCTCCGGGTCCCAGCGCCAACGCTCGCGATAGCGCAGCGTGCGCTCGGCCATGGTGTGCTTGTTGATGACCCGCAATTCGATGACGCGGAATACGGTCTGATCGGGCTCCACGCCGGTGCTGGTGTCCCGATAGCCGGAAATCTGCACGTGCTGGTAGCGCTCGAACTCCAGCTCGGTCATCGGATGCGCTTCACGGTAAGCCGGGTCGACTGCTTGCCAGGCGTTTTCGAAATCGCCCCAGCGAATCGATGCCGCATAGGCATTCTGGACTTGTTCCAGTTTGCCGCGCTGCTTGGCGGCCGAGGCAGCGAGGGGCGTCATCGCCGCCAGTAGTGCCAGCAGCGCTATCCGAAAAATTCTCTGCATTCCCCGCCCCTGGCGCCCAGATCAAACCGAATGCTACCGCTTTACGATGGCGACAAACCGGCCGGACAGCGTGGTGGCGACGCCGCCTTCTGGAAGCGTTACCTGCGCCTGGACCTGAATGCGCGCGCGGCCGCGCTGCGTCAGGGTTTCCACGAAGGCGTCCCAGGATTCGCCCGGCGCGAAAGCAGCCTCCGCTTCCAGGTCCGCATACAGCGGTGCCAGATAACGTATCGCGCTGTCGGCCACGTAGACCTCCGCCTTCAACCCAGCCAGCTGCAGTCGCAGGGTCACCAAGCCCCAGCCGGCTACCGTCATCAGCGACGTCAGGCTACCGCCGAACGCGTTGCCTTTGTCGTTCACATTGGCGGACAAAGGCGCGCCAAGCCGAAGGCGTTCGCCATCGTAGCCGGCCACGTCGACTTGCATCGCCGCTACCGGCGGCATGCTGCGGCAGTAATCACGCAAGGTTTGCAGCGCGGCTTCAACGCTCATCGAACATAATCCGCATATGGCTCTTCAGCGACCGCCGGCATGGTACGTCATCTCACTGCGCCCACAAGGCCAGCACGCGGGCCTGCGCCGAGCCGCGCGGCGCCATGGGGCAACGCTGCTGGCGCTGTCGCCGTGGCGGTTGCAAGCGCTGGACGATTCCGTTGCCCGCAATAGCCTGCGGCGGGCGCTACAGGCGGAATATGTGCTGTTCACCAGTCCGGCCGCGGTTCGTTTCGCACATGGCCTGCAGTCGCTGAAAGCCGCCGCAGGGCAAACCTGGTTGGCGGTAGGCAGCGGCACCGCATCAGCACTGCGCCGCGTCGGCATCGCCAACGTGCGTGCACCAACGCGGATGGACAGCGAAGGCCTGCTCGCTCTGCCCGAGCTGCAACACGTGCGTGACCAGAAGATTGGCCTGGTGACCGCCCCGGAAGGACGCGACCTGCTGACAACTACGTTGACCGAGCGCGGCGCCTATCTGCTGCGCGCCGAGGTCTATCGGCGTGAACCGATCGCGCTGGCAGCCTCAGCGCTGGAAAGCTTGCGCGCGATATCCGCGCCGGCCGGCCTGCTGCTCAGCAGCGGCGGCGCATTGTCACAAGTACTGGAGCGGCTTCCCGCCGATCTCACACCGCGATTTAGAGAAATCACCGTTATCGCTGCCAGTGCAAGACTGATGCAACAGGCGCACGATGCCGGATTCGGTGACATCGTGCTGGCTTCCGGTCCACGCCCCGAACAGATGTTGTCCGCGGCGGAGGACGCGATCTTGCGCAGCTTCCGTTAGCATTTGCACGACCGATCACGGTTTTTGTCTGACAAGGACGCAGTGTGAACGACGAAAGCACTTCCACTCCCCGCCGGCGCGGTTATGGCGGATTGATCCTGCTGCTTCTGGCGCTGGGCTTGCTTGGCTTGGGCGCTTGGCGCGGTTGGATCTGGTGGCAGGAGCGCAACGCGCAGGCTCAAGCGGAAGTCGAAGCCGTGCAACGGATCACGGCATTGGAAGCACGGGTGGAAGCGCTGCGTCGCGACCAGCGTGCGCAAACGCAACGCATTCAAGATGCCGCCGCCACCAACCGCGTACTGCGCGACGAAGTCCTTGGGTTGAGCCAGCGCGGCGCGTTGCTGGAAGAAAGTGTCGCCAAGCTGACGGACCCCAATCGTCACGGCCCGCAGGCGTTGCGACTGGATGAAGCGGAGTTCCTGCTTTCGCAGGCATCGCAGCGCCTGACCATCACAGGCGATCTCGAGGGAGCACGCCACGCTTATGCATTGGCCGCGGGTGCGCTCGATGGGGTGGACGATCACCGTCTGCTCAATCTCAAACAAGTATTGGCGCAGGAGCGCGCGGCGATCGATGAGTTGCCCACTTTGCCGAAGAGGGCGTTGTCGGTGGAACTGGATCGCGTTGCCGCCGCCTTGACCAAACTGCCGCGGGAAGCCGCGCCACCGGCCAGCCAGAACCGTCCTGCCTGGCAACGAGTACTGGCGCCGCTGGTGGACGTTCGTCCGTCACAGGCCGGCACGGTCATCGCGCCTTCTGATCGCGTTGCCGGCGAGGCCGCCTTGCAGATCGAAATCGGTTTGGCGCGCGCGGCGCTGGAGCTGAACGATGCGGAAGGCTTCCGTGCGGCGCTGAATCGGGTAAACACTTGGCTGCCACGGTTGTGGCCCGATTCGCCGGCATTGCGGCAAGTTCGTGCGCAACTTGAAAAGATGCGTGCTGCGCCCTTGCAACCCAACCTGCCGGTGCTGGGCAGCACGCTGCAGCAGTTGCGCGCGGCGCGTAATTCCAATCTGCCCGTCATTCCGCCCGTGCCGCCCGCCATCGCTCCCGACACCGCTGGTCCGGAGGTGCAACCATGAAACTGTTCCGAAGCGTGGTGTTCCTGTTGCTGCTGTTGCTGGTTGGTGTGGTGACCGCGCAATGGCTATCGCAGGACTCGGCGCGCGACTTGGGCGAGGTGTTCGTCCGTTTCGGCGGCTACGATTGGAAAACGAACGTCCCGCGCGCCGTGCTGGCGTTGTTGCTGGCCGGGTTTGCGCTTTGGCTGCTGCTGCGGATCGTCACGCTGCCGTTTCGCGCATGGGGCCGCTACCGACGCAAGCAAGCGCGGGCACGCTTGATCGAAGGTTTGGAAGCATTGCATGGTGGCCATTGGCAACGCGCGGAACGGTTGCTGGAACGCGCTGCCGAAGATGACGAAGTCGCCGTGGTCGCCCGCATCGCGGCGGCCAGGGCCGCCGATGGCCGCGGAGACGACGCTGCGGCCGCCCGCCATCTGCAGGCGTTGGCGGAAGGCAGTTCCCATGCTGCGTACGCCGTTGCCGTGGCCGATCGCGCACTACTGCAGTCGCGTCCGGCGGATGCGCTGGCGGCGCTGGACACCGCCAGCGCCCAGCCCTTGCCACCGCGTGGACTCGCCCTGCGGGCGGAAGCATTGGTTGCCTTGGGACGTGCAGGCGAGGCGTACGGATTGCTGGGTGCTCTCCGGCAACAGCGGGCACTGACCACACAAGCGTTGGCCAGCCTGGAAGCGCGCTTGGCGATGCAATCCTTGCGCGAGGCTGCCGACGCCAATGTCTTGGCGGAACGTTGGGAAATCATTCCCAAGGCGTTGCGCAGCGAAGCTACCGTGGTCGCCGCATACGCCGAACGCGCCGCCGCACTGCGCTGGGACGATGCCGCCGCCCGCAGCCTGGAACAGGCGCTGGATACGCAATGGGACGAGTCGTTGATCGGCCTCTATGGACGTCTGCCGATCGGCAAATTGGATTCGCGCCGCGCCAGCGCCCAACGCTGGTTGCAGTCACGCCCCGCCAGCCCCGGCTTACTTGTCGCGCTGGCCCGCTTGGCGCGTCAGCAAGGTCAATGGGGCCAGGCGCAGGAATTTCTGCATCGTGCCTTGGCGCAAGGCGCTGGCGCCGAGGCGTGGGAAGAAATGGGCGATGGTTTTTCTGCCGTTGGCGAAGACAGCCTGGCGCGCCTGAGCTACGCCAATGCATTGAAAGCCACGCGTGGTGAGCCCGGCATGCCACTGCCTGGGCGCGATCTCAAGCAGAAGATATTCGACGAAGCCGTTGTCGAAGAACGCGATGAGCATGGTGTGCCACGGTTGCGTTCTTAAGGTAGAGCCGAGCGCGGATGTGGTCCTTGTGGGAGCGACGTGAGTCGCGACCGGAAACATCAACGTCGCGACTGACGTCGCTCCCACAAGGATTTCGTGTGCTTGTAGGGCCGAGAGGCCCAGCGTTCAAGTGCCGAAGAACGCGATGAACCATGGTGTGCCGCGGTTGCGTTCTTGAGGTAGAGCCGAGCACGGATGTGTTCTTGTAGGAGTGGTGCCGGCCGGCCGGCCCCCGGGAGTCGCGGTGAAGCTATCATGGGCAAGCGTCATCGCGACAGACCGCGCTCCGCCCGAGCTGCGTCCGCGTGCC
>CBFGZY010000054.1:0-27794 GCA_965653375.1 uncultured Pseudoxanthomonas sp. | reverse complement strand
TCGGGGCGTAGCGCAGCCTGGTAGCGCATCTGCCTGGGGGGCAGAGGGTCGTCGGTTCAAATCCGGCCGTCCCGACCATTCGCAAATCCGCATAGAAACCCGCCGCCGCGCGGGTTTTTTTGTGCGCCTTGGGGTGGTACGAAGCGGTGACGCTGGCGGTGATATCGCGACAGGTGGTGTCCGATGAAGCTAGGCACCATCAATCCGATCGCGGGGTGGGCTTAAAGGAATCGGCTGATGTTGTGAGTGCGAGCCTCTGCGTTCAACGACACGGCCTAACGCGATGGTCGTATCTACCTGTCCATCCAGGTGTCGTAAGGTAGGGGTCTCGCACGATCCGTCTGGGGCCGTATACCGAGTGGCATCTGCCGGATCCAAGTGCACAGACTGCAAGGCAATTTCCCCCATGAGCAGCGCATTCCCTTCGCCCGTCGCATCCTCGTCTGCACCCGTGTCCGCCCTGCGGCGATCGGTATCCAACACACTCAAAGGCTCGGCCGGCAACCTGGTCGAGTGGTTCGATGTGTATGTGTATTCGGTATTTGCGACCTACTTCGAGTCGCAGTTCTTTTCGCCGGAAGACAAGAACTCGACCATCTACGTCTGGGCCATCTTCGCCGCGACCTTCCTCATGCGCCCGATCGGCGCCTGGTACTTCGGCCGCTTCGCGGATCGCTATGGCCGCCGCCGGGCGCTGACCGTGTCGATCAGCATGATGGCCACCTGTTCCTTCGTCATCGCGATCACCCCCACCGCCACCAGTATCGGCATCGGCGCGGCATTGATCCTGCTGCTTGCGCGGCTGTTGCAGGGCTTCGCCACCGGCGGCGAGTACGGCACCAGTGCAACCTATATGTCCGAGGCCGCGATTCCTCGCCACCGCGGTTTCCTGTCCTCGTTCCACTACGTCACTTTGGTGGGTGGGCACGTGCTGGCGCAGTTGACGCTGCTGTTGATGCTGAGCTTCCTGGACAAGCCGCAGGTATCCGAATGGGGTTGGCGCGTGGCGTTCGGCATTGGCGGCGTGGCCGCGATCATCGTGTTCTGGTTGCGCCGTAGCATGGACGAATCGCTGGGGGAGAACCTCATCGAGGCGGCCAAGTCGGGCGCCGCCAAGGCATCCGGTTCGATGCGCGAGTTGTTCGTGAATCAGTGGCGGCCGCTATTGCTGTGCTTCTTGATCACCGCCGGCGGCACCGTGGCTTTCTATACGTATTCGGTCAATGGCCCGAAGATGATCCAGGCCGCCTTTGCCGGAGACGACGTAATCACAGGCACGTGGATCAACCTGGGCGTGTTGACGCTACTGATGGTATTGCAGCCGGTCGGTGGCTGGCTGTCGGATATCGTCGGACGCAAAGCGCTGCTGGTGTTTTTCGGCATCGGCGGTGTGCTCTACACCTGGTACATGATCGATGCGCTGCCTAAGCAGAGCGACGCCGGGTCGGCATTCCTGATCCTGGCGGTGGGCTTCGTCATCCTCACCGGCTATACCTCGATCAACGCAGTGGTAAAGGCAGAGCTGTTCCCGACCCACGTGCGCGCGCTGGGCGTGGGGCTGGGTTATGCGCTGGCCAACTCGTTGTTCGGTGGTACCGCGCCGTTGTTGTATCAGGGCGCGCTCAAGACCGGGCAGGTCGGCAACTTCATCAACTATGTCACCGCCGTGATCGCCGTGTCGCTGGTGGTCTATATCTTCTTCCTGAAGAACAAGGGCCCCAACTGGCTCGATGGTACTCGCTAAGTCGATGTTCCCTTCGCTGCGGCGGCTTGTCTTGGGCGCGTCGTCGGTAGCGCATCTGGTAGCGTATCTGACGGGGAGGTGGAGGGCCGCCCGTTCACGCCGGTCATCCCGTCATTCGCAATCCACATGGAACCCGCTGCTGAGCGGGTTCTTTGTGGCTGTGGCTGGAGGACAGGGCCCCCGGCTGTGTCCGCCAGGAGACAAATATGACAACCAACGTATAGGATGCAGGCATGCACAAGCGCGCCGAAGAACTGATCAGCACCCTACAGTTGTCCCCTCATCCCGAGGGCGGATACTTTCGGCGCATCTACGAATCGACCAAGCGCACCGAGGTCAACGGATTGGAGCGGCCCACGCTGACCGCTATCAAGTACCTGCTGGTCGCCGGAGTTACCAGTCGCTGGCATCGGGTGGACGCCACCGAAATCTGGGAATGGCAGGAAGGTAGTCCGTTGGAACTGTCCATGTTCGACCCGGATGCCCGTACCTTGAGCCGCGCCCAGTTGGATACCTCGGCCCGAGGCGGCCAGCAGTCGCAGGTGGTGCCGGCCGGTGTCTGGCAAAGCGCGCGTTCGCTGGGCGATTACTCGCTGATGGACTGCTCGGTTTCGCCGGGGTTCGTCTGGAAAGGGTTCCAACTGCTGGAAGAAAACAGCGAAGTCGCGCGTCAGCTGCGCGAAGCCGGTGCGCGGGTCGCCTGAGCTGGCGGCTCGTCCGGCGGGCGACCAGCGGGCACCCAGCGGGCGACCCGAGAAACCGCGAAACATCCTTCTGCGTAACCGGGTACACGGCCGGTGTTCTTTGGTCGAGTGCTTGACGGCATCCGTCCGAACGGCGGTTCAGTGTGAAGTTCTGCACGCTCTCTTAGCGTATGGCGATCTGGAGTCATCCAGCGCCGCTGTTGGCTGGTACTGACGTCCGGCGTGCCGTCCCGCCCTTGTTGCCACGAAACCTTTGGAGTGCCTTCATGCGTCTGCTCTGCGTCGCCACGTTGTGGCTGTGCTTCATTTCCGGTGTCGCGGCACAAGCCGCACCTGCTGCACCCTCTGTTGCTGCACCCGCTACGCCAACGGCGACAACGCCGGCCGTCGTCGATATGGACGTGATGGTCGTCAGCGGCATGCAGCCCGGGCCCGGCATGTGGCGCGTCAGCAAGGGCGATCATGTACTCTGGGTGATGGGTACGCTGTCGCCGGTGCCGAAAAAGATGACCTGGCTTTCGCGGGATGTGGAAGCCACCATCGCCACATCGCAGCAGGTGTTGAAGTCGCCCGGCGCCTCGGTCGATTCGGACTTGGGAATATTCCGCAGTGCATTGTTGATTCCGTCGCTGTACAAGGCGCGCAAGAATCCCGACGGCGCCACGTTGAAGGATGTGCTGCCGCCGGATCTGTACGCGCGCTGGCAGGTGTTGAAGCTCAAATACATAGGCCGAGACGCAGGTGTGGAAAAGTGGCGCCCGATTTTCGCGGCAAACGAGTTGTACACAGCAGCCATCAAGAAGTCGGGACTGGCGACATCGGGCATCGTCAGCCCCGTGGTGGATAAAGCCGCCAAGCAGCACAAGGTGAAGATCGTCTCGCCGGTTGTCCGGATGAAAATCAAAGACCCCAAGAAAGCGATCAAGGAATTCTCGGGCACTTCCCTGAGCGATCTGGAATGTTTTCGCAAGACGCTGGACCGCCTGGAAACCGATCTGGCTGCAATGACGCTCCGCGCCAATGCCTGGGCCGTGGGCGACGTTGAAGCACTGCGCGCGCTGCCCTACGACGACCAGAACCGTGCCTGTTTCCGGGCAATGACCGAAGCCAGTGTCGCGCAGAAGCACGGTCTGGATTCACTGCCGCAGAAGGTGGAAGCCGAATGGATGGCCGCTGCTGAAACCGCATTGCGGGACAACACTTCCACATTCGCGCTGCTGCCGATCTCCGAACTGCTGAAGCCGGACGGCTATTTGGCCAAGTTGCAGGCCAAGGGCTACCAAGTCGAGGCACCATAAGGCGGGCCCAGGCCCGCCAACATCTACCCGATAGCCAAAGATTGCGACCCCCAAAAGTACTTAAACGCGCTGCGCTCTACGTAGAGCGCAACGCGTGCTTGCGTCCCCTGGGGGCTTGGCTGCTTTTCGACCGGCACCATGAAACGGAAACAAGGCCGCTTCATGGACCGGACCGCATCACGCCGCATGATGGTATCGATACTCCTGCGTCCGCCCGCCATAGCCATATGACGCGGCCCTGACATCCTGAACGTAGATGTAGCTTTCTTCGTGGACCTCGCCAAGTATCTCCACGAAACCGGCAAAGGCTTCGTGGATGTACTGCTCTTTCTCCATCTTCGTATTGGTCTCGTCAGTGATCTTGATATCGAAGTAGAAGCTGCTCTTCCGATGCTCCGATAACGGGATGCCGCCGACGATCCATCGCGCCGGGTCGACATAATCGATAACGATCGCGGTGACATCCGGGTTTTTCTTGAGAATCCGACTGGTGAGTTCGGAAAGCATGCCGGCGATGCGCTGGGTAAGGGCGGCCGATTCTTCTGCGGCGACTTTGACGGTGAGGATAGGCATGATGTCGGTTCCTATGGTTAGCTATGCAACTATTTGGGCAAAAAATCACTCCAGTGCAGAGCGCACGCCCCGTACCTGGGTGACCACTTCCTGAAAGACGGTATCGCTCAATTTCCGCTTCAGTTTTCGGGTGACGGTAGCGCTGGCTTCGTTGAGATCAGACGCTATCGATAATGCAGCCTTGGTTGGTTGGATGGCGACTTGGCGGTTGTCGTGGCTCGTGGTCTGGCGCGTGACCATGCCCTTGGCTTCCAGTGCATCCAGTGCGCGAGTGGCGGTGGGCCGCGCGATGGCCATCGCATCCGCAAGCTCCGATTGAAGCGACCCGGGGGAAGCGACGACCGCGCGCAGCATGAACGCTTGCGGCGGCGTTAGCCCGAATGGCAGGAACGCCTGCGTCCATTCGCGCTCCAGGCGCCGGGCCAGGGCTGTGGTGTTGAAATAGAGGCAATGCTCGAACATGGGGCTAGCCTAGCACCATGTGATTAGCTATGCAACTATATTTCATGGCCGTCGCACAACGGCAGGCGGTAGCGAATAGCCGCCGCGCTTCTCGTAGAGCGGAGCTTGCTCCGCTGCTCTCCGTTCCAGATCAACGTTCCGTCTGCTAGCTCCGGAAACACTCAGCCGAGCAAGCTCGGCTCTACGCAAAACCACATGCTCTGACGTGGAGCGGCTCGGCTGACGGCTAACCCGCAGCGGTCAGCGTGGTCTTGGCTGCGGCGAGTTGGGGCCAGCGTTTGAGTACCGCGGCACGGATGCCGCTGGCGTCGATACCGGCTTCCGCCAGCAGATCCTCGCGGCTGGCGTGATGCTGGAATTCGTCCGGCAGGCCGAGATGCAGAACGGGAAGCACAACGTCTTCGGCGTTGAGCAGTTCGGCCACGCCGGAGCCGGCGCCGCCCATCACCACGTTGTCCTCGATGGTGACGAATCCCTGATGCGTCTTCGCCAATTCCAGGATCAGTTCGCGATCCAGCGGCTTGACGAATCGCATGTTGACTACCGTAAGTCCCAATTCGCGGCCCACCAGTTCCGCCGCCGGCACGGTTGCGCCGAAGGCCAGTAGCGCGACACGCGAGCCGTGCAGGCGAAGGTCTGCCTTGCCGATGGGTAGCGTATCCAGGTCGGGCAGCACGGCGACTCCGGGACCGGTTCCGCGCGGGTAGCGCACCGCAGCCGGGCCGTGGTAGCGGAAACCGGTGCTCAGCATTTTCCGGCATTCATCCTCGTCAGCGGGCGCCATGACCACCATGTGCGGCACGCAGCGCAGATAACTCAGATCCAGATTACCGGCATGAGTAGCGCCATCCGGGCCAACCACGCCACCGCGGTCGATCGCGAACAACACGTCCAGTTTCTGGATGGCCACATCGTGGACCAGTTGGTCGTAGCCGCGCTGCAGGAAGGTCGAATAGATCGCCACCACCGGCTTGCTGCCTTCGCACGCCATGCCGGCGGCCAGCGTCACTGCGTGCTGCTCGGCGATGGCCACGTCGAAGTAGCGATCCGGATATTCCTTGCTGAAGCGCACCAGGCCCGAGCCTTCGCGCATGGCGGGCGTGATGCCCAGCAACTTCGGATCGGCACCGGCCATGTCGCACAGCCAATCGCCGAAGACATCGGTGTAGGTCGGCTTCTTGGCGCCGGCTTTGCTGATCAATCCTTTTTCCGGATCGAACGGCCCTACCGCGTGGTAGCCGATCTGGTCGCCTTCGGCCAATTCGTAGCCTTTGCCCTTGGTGGTCATGATGTGCAGCAGCTGCGGACCTTTCAGGGTCTTGAGCATCTTCAGTGCACTGACCAGCGCTTCGACATCGTGCCCGTCGATCGGGCCGGTGTAGTGGAAGCCCATCTGTTCGAACAAGGTGGACGGCACGAACATGCCTTTCCAATGTTCTTCCCAGCGGCGCATGAAGCGCGCCGGCGGTTTCTTCTTGTCGCCCAGCAGCTTCTTGCCGCCTTCGCGCAGCGCATTGAGCGTGCGGCTGCTGCTCATGCGGCCCAGCATCTTGGTCAGCCCGCCAACGTTCTCCGAGATCGACATCTGGTTGTCGTTGAGGATCACCAGCAGGTTCGGTTCGGGTTCCATGCCACCGGCGTGGTTCAGCGCCTCGAACGCCATGCCGGCGGTCATCGCGCCATCGCCGATCACCGCCACCACTTTGCGTTCATCGCCGGCCTGTGCCAGTGCGATGGCCATGCCCAGCGCGGCCGAGATCGAGGTGGACGAATGGCCCACGCCGAACGTGTCGTATTCGCTCTCTTCGCGCTTGGGGAACGGCGCCACGCCGTCCTTCTGCTTGACGGTGTGGATCTGGTCGCGGCGTCCGGTGAGGATCTTGTGCGGGTAGCACTGGTGGCCGACATCCCACACCAGCCGATCTTCCGGCGTGTCGTACAGATAGTGCAGCGCCACGGTCAGTTCGATCACGCCCAGCCCCGCACCGAAGTGCCCGCCGCTCTTGCCAACCGATTCGATCAGATATGCCCGCAATTCCTCGGCGATGGCCGGGAGCTCGGACTCCTCGAACCGGCGAAGATCGGCGGGGGTCGTGATGCGGGACAAACGGGGATAGCGAACGGAATCGATCATTGGGGGTTGGCTTTAGCTGACCCGCTATTTTCCTCCCCTTATGTGAAGTGGGGCAAGGGAAGCGATGAAGTCGTAGGGAGAATCGTGAATGGAGATACGCGAAGAAAAGCGCTCCCGGGCCGGTCAACCCTCCGAAGGACCGGCGCCGCCGCTTCACCCGTTGCAATCAACCTTAACTACCCACGCTTCACGCAGACAGCTTCGACCGTTTCGGCAGGTGCGCCTTCAGGAACGCCATCTGGTCGGCGAGGATATTGCGGTTGGACAGGATCAAGTGCTCGATCCAACTGGGCCGGTAGGGAACCGCCAGCAGCGGCATGTTGGCCTGTTGCGGGGTCCGGTTCGATTTGCGGGAATTGCATTGAAAACAGGCAGTTACCACGTTCTCCCAGGTGTCCCGGCCGCCCTTGGACAGCGGCAGTACATGGTCGCGGGTCAGATGCGGGCGTGAGAACTCGTGGCCGCAATACATGCACAGCTGGGCGTCGCGTGCGAACAGGGCGGTGTTGGTCAGTGTCGGCGTGGGCGACAGCGCCTGCGCCCGCGCATGGCCGCGGGAAGCCACGATGGGGTGCAGTTCGATGATGCTTTGTTCGCCGGTTTTGCGGCAGGTGCCGCCGTGCACGCGCAAGCAGGGATCACCCAGCGTCCAGGCCACGGCATTGCGGGCATAGAGGCAGGTGGCGTCCTGCCAGTTGATCCAGTCCAGCACCCGGCCGTGCGCATCGAGCGACAGCAATCGCACGTTGCCGGAGCGAGAGGAGTGGGGAGACGCAAGCGATACCGGGCTGTCGGGGACACCGGTTCCTACCAGGTGAAGCTGAGCTCTGTCTGCTTCCATGGGGAAGCAGGTTATACCTAATTGTTGACGAAATGTGTACAGGCCGGCGCGACCAGTACGCGGAACGTTGGGGCGCATCCGATGTAGGAGCGGCGTCCCGCCGCGAGCTCTTCGGGCAGATCGTCATCATTCCGACAAACAGCTCGCGGCGGGACGCCGCTCCCACGCGTCGTATATGCCTGGTGCGTCTGGGACGCTATTCGCCGAAGCGTTCCGGTGCCATGGTCATCAGCGATGCCGCGCCGGATTCCATCGCGGCCGCATGTGCCAGTGTGCGAGGCAGGATACGGGCGAAGTAGAACTGGGCGGTTTCCCGTTTGCTTTGCTTGAACGCTTCGCTATGCGAGGAGGCTTCGGCGGTCGCCACGCTGCGCGCCCACCAGTAGGCCAGCGCGACGTAGCCGGAGTAGAACAGATAGTCGTAGCTTGCCGCGCCGATTTCTTCCGGGTCTGCGCTGGCGCGCTGCAGGGCGTTGCGGGTCAGCTGCGCCCACTCGGCCGATTTTTCGCGCAGCGGGCCGAGGAATTCCACCACGGCGGGATTGCCTTCGTTCTTGCGGATGAAGTCTTCTATCTGTGCCAGGAACAGCTTCAGACCGGCGCCTTGGGTAGCCGCCGTCTTGCGGCCCATCAAGTCCAGCGCCTGGATGCCGGTGGTGCCTTCGTACAACGTGGTGATGCGGGCGTCGCGTGCCAATTGCTCCATGCCGTGTTCGTGGATGTAGCCGTGCCCGCCGAAGCATTGCAGCGCGTGATAGGTATTTTCCACGCCCCATTCCGTCTGGCAGGCCTTGGATATCGGCGTCAGGAAACTTACCAGCACGTCCGCCTGTTCCCGTTCCTGCGGATCGGGCGAATGAGTGGCGACATCGATCAGTGTGCCGGCATGCAGGGCCAACAGGCGGCTGCCTTCCACCAGCGATTTGACCGTCAACAGCATGCGGCGCACGTCCGGGTGCACGATGATGGGGTCGGCAGGTTTTTCCGGGAATTTTGGGCCGCTCAGCGACCGCGTCTGCAAACGGTCGCGCGCGTAGTGCAGCGCGTTTTGATACGCGCGTTCGGATAAGGCGATCCCTTGCAGGCCGACACCCAGGCGCGCGGTGTTCATCATGGTGAACATCGCTTGCAGGCCTTTATGTGGCTGGCCCACCAGATAGCCTTGCGCGCCATCGAAATTCATCACGCAGGTCACCGATCCCTTGATGCCCATCTTGTGCTCGATGGATCCGCAGCGCAGCGCATTGCGCTCACCCACCGAACCGTCCCGCGCCACTTTGAACTTGGGCGTGACGAACAACGAAATGCCTTTCGCGCCAGCCGGTGCGTCGGGCAGCTTCGCCAGTACCAGGTGCACGATGTTGTCGGTCAGGTCGTGCTCGCCGGCGGTGATGAAAATCTTGGTGCCGGTGATCGAGTAACTGCCATCGCCATTCGGTTCGGCGCGGGTTTTCAGCAAGCCCAGATCGGTGCCGCAGTGCGGTTCGGTGAGGCACATGGTGCCGGTCCAGCGGCCGTCCACCAACGGCTTCAGGAACACTTCGCGCTGCCAGTCTTCGCCATGCTGCTTGAGGGCTTCCACCGCGCCGTGCGACAGCAATGGGAAGTTGCCCCAGGCGAGGTTGGCGGCATTGACCAATTCGTTCAGCGGCACGCCCATGGTGTGCGGCAATCCCTGACCCCCGAAATCCGGCGAAGCGGTCAGGCCGATCCAGCCGCCCTCGACAAACTGACGGTAGGCCGCCTTGAACCCAGGCGGTGTGGAAACCTCGCCGGTCGCCGGGTCGAAGGTGCTGCCGACTTCGTCGCCAACACTGTTAAGTGGCGCCAAAACCGTTTCGGTGAAACGTGCGGCTTCATCCAGCACGGCGTCCAGAAGATCGCGGGAAGCCTCTTCGTAACCGAGGCGGGCGAACAGCGGTTCGGCCTCCAGCACATCGTAGAGCGCGAAGCGGATGTCAGTAAGCGGGGCTTTGTAGGTGCTCATTGCAAATCTCTGGGTTCGTAGAGCGACGTAAGTCGCGATGAAGCTTTATCAGTAAGCTTCATCGCGACTCACGTCGCTCCTGCAAGTCAGCGCAGCACGCCGTCCAGCCCGGGGACCGGACTGAGCGTATTGCGGGCATCGATATCGAAGCTGCGGGTCTTGGCTTCTTCGGGCACGGCATCGACCTTGCCTTTGAGCGTGTATGGCAGCGTGCGCCGGCCGGCCAAGGCATCGGCGACCACGATGCGGGCTTCCGAAGTCGGACTGAATGGCAGGCTGACCACATCGGCCGATTCGGGCCCGATGGACAGCTGCGGCGCGCCTTGCAATGTGCCTGCGTTCTGCTCGGACACAGTCATCGCCAGGTTGAGGCTGTCGAAGCGCATCGGGATGCTGCTGTAGTTCTGCAGGCGAACGTCGAGCGTCCAGCGCCCGTCCGCGTGGACGGTGAGCTGCTGGATGCTGGCGGCCGGCTCCGACACCCGGCGTACCCGGCCATCGCCGCATGCGCTCAGCAGCGCGGTTGCCAGCACGGCCGATAGGGCCGCTACATATGACCAACGTTTACGCATGCCGCCGTCGCTCCGTTCAGACCAGAAGGAGTGCGAAGGATACTACGGCGTATGGCGGCTTGGATTTCGCGTATCGCAACCTCTCGGGCCTGGGGCAGAGGGATAGTGCAGCTCGCGCCTCTTTATTGTGTGCTGCAACATGAAACCTGAGCCGTAGTGGCTTGCCGCGTCGGGTGGCCGGTGCGCGTCGTTGAAGAAGTGCTTGGATTTTCAGGCACCTGCGGATGACTTAAGCGCCGGGCGCCTCCCTGTGGCGAAGCGGAGCCAGTGGCCGGTGTTCCATTTCCGGTAGCGCCGGCCGCGATTCTTGACAGCGCTGCCATTTTTGCCAAAGGTTACGGCCGGCCGCGATTTCCAAGTCGCAACATCGTTTTGAGTTGCCTCTGCCCAGGATCGCCAGGCCCCCGATTGGATTGCAACAAGGCGTCATTCGCATCCGCCTGCCTGGCAGTGCGGTCTTTTAAAAAAACAATAGCGATACGTAGGGAGAGGCTTGTGAGGTTAGCGACGTTGGATATAGCGATCGTGCTCGTCTACATGGCGGGCATCTTCGTGTTGGCGCAATGGGTGTCGCGCGAAAAGGCAGGGCACCAGAAAGACGCCAAGGATTACTTCCTGGCCAGCAAGTCGTTGCCTTGGTGGGCCATTGGCGCTTCGTTGATCGCGGCCAATATTTCCGCCGAACAGATCATCGGCATGTCCGGTTCCGGCTACGCGATCGGTTTGGCCATCGCTTCGTATGAGTGGATGGCGGCGCTCACGCTGTTGATTGTCGGCAAGTTCTTCTTGCCTGTGTTCCTGCGCAACGGCATCTACACCATGCCGCAGTTCCTCGAGCAGCGCTATGGCGGGAATATCCGCACCCTGATGGCCGTGTTCTGGCTTGGCCTGTACGTATTCGTCAATCTGACGTCGATCATGTGGCTTGGCTCCATCGCGGTCAGCCAGGTCACCGGCATGGATCAGATGCTGGCGCTGGTGCTGCTGGGCAGCTTCGCGCTGATCTACCAGCTTTACGGCGGCTTGAAGGCGGTAGCGCTGACCGACATCGTGCAGGTTTCGTTGCTGGTGCTGGGTGGTTTGCTGGTTTCCGCACTGACCTTGAATCAGATCGGCGAGGGTGCCGGAATCGTGGCAGGCTTCCAGAAATTGCTGAGCTCTCATCCGGGACATTTCGAGATGATCCTCAGCAAGGACAACCCGTTCTACAAGGATCTGCCGGGCATCAGCGTACTGATCGGCGGTATGTGGATCATGAATGTCAGCTATTGGGGCTTCAATCAGTACATCATCCAGCGCGCGCTGGCCGCCAAGGACATCGGCGAAGCGCAGAAGGGTGTGTTGTTCGCGGCGTTCCTCAAGCTTCTGATGCCGGTGATCGTGGTGCTGCCGGGTATCGCAGCGGTGATGCTGGCGCCCACGCTGGGCAAGCCGGATGAGGCCTATCCGACCATGATGCGGTTGCTGCCCAGCGGCATTCTGGGTTTGGTATTCGCAGCGCTGGTCGCGGCCATCGTGGCGTCGCTGGCTTCCAAGATCAATTCGGTGGCGACCATCTTCACCCTCGATTTCTACGCCAAGCGCAAAGGACCCGAGGCCACCCAGGCGAAGCTGGTCAAAGTGGGCCGTATTGCCGCCACGCTTGCGGTGCTGCTGGGCATCCTGACCGCCAAGCCGCTGCTGGGCAGCTTCGATCAGGCGTTCCAATACATCCAGGAATACACCGGCTTCTTCACTCCGGGCATCGTGGTGATCTTCATGCTGGGCTTGTTCTGGAAGCGCGCCAACGAAGCCGGTGCGCTGACCGCCGCGATCGGTTCGTTCGTGTTGTCGGTGGTGCTGAAGCTGGCATGGCCGTCGCTGCCCTTCATCGACCGCGTTGGCTTGGTGTTCCTGTTGGCGTTGGTATTGGCGGTGGTGGTGTCGCTGGCCACGCCCAAGGCCGAAGGCAAGGATTTCATCCGCACCGATGACGTGAACTACAAGACCGCGGCTGGTTTCAACATTGGTGCCGTCGGCGTGATTGCGATTCTGACGGCGCTCTACACGCTGTTCTGGTAGTCGCAGGCGAGCCATCGGGGTTCCCCGATGGCTCACTTCCCCAGAAGGCGAGCCGACGTATTTAGAACCGCGCTTCGGTTGGCAAATAGCGCCATTCGCCGACCGGCATCTTGCTCAGCGATACGCGGCCGATGCGCAAGCGCTTCATCGCGATAACTTCCAGGCCGGCTTCCTGGCAGCGGTAGCGAAGTTCGCCTGGCTGCACGTTCTTGATGGCAATGCGCAGGCGCACTTCGTTTTGCCAGCTGGCCTTGCAGGGTGCCAGCCCGCGCCCCTGATAGACGCCACCATGGCTCACGCGGCCGAGAGTATAGGGCCCTGTGGCGCCGCGGACTTCCACGACGAACTCCTGTTCGATCTGCGCATAGTCTTCGGTCAACCGGCGCCAAACGCGGCCGTCCTGGCTCAAAACCAGCAGCCCGCTCGCTTCGGGATCCATCGGCATCAGCGGCGACAGGCGCTGCAGGTGCCGCTTCAGGGGGCGGATACCAGAGCCATCCTCCTGGGTATGCGTCTCCGGCGTGACCAGCCGAACGGCATCCTCCAGCGTGACGTCCGCAGGCTTGTGCAGCAGCATGGTGGCTGGTTCCGTCGCGGCCAGGCGGGCATCCGGATCGACCTCCACGCGTTCGGTGGTCACCAGCCGCTGCGGCAGCTCCACGGTTTCGCCATCCACGCTGACCCAGCCGCCTTCGATGTATCGCTCAGCCTCCGAGCGTGAGCAGCCGATCAGTTCTGCGACGCGTTTGGCAAGGCGGATGGGCTCAGACATGAAGAAAATTCGGTGCGATTGGACGTCTAGTGTAAAGATAGCGGGCGTGACTGCCCGGATTCTTCCCCTCTCGGCCTATCCCTTCACTGCCAGGAACCCATGAAAACGCCCCAAGGATTGCAAGCTCTGATAGACGACGGCGTGATCGACAGGGTGCTTCGTCCGCTGAAAAGCGGCAAAGAGGCATCGGTATTCGTGGTGCATGGTGGCGGGGAGGTTCGCTGCGCCAAGGTCTACAAGGACATGGCCCAGCGCAGTTTCCAGCAGCGTACGCTTTATCAGGAAGGCCGCAAGGTGCGCGGCAGCCGCGAATCACGCGCGATGGGCAAGGCAACGCGCTACGGTCGCAAGCAGCAGGAGATCGCCTGGAAGAACGCTGAAGTCGATGCGTTGTACCAATTGCGCGATGCAGGCGTGCGCGTGCCGGAACCGTTCGGTTATTTTCATGGCGTGCTGGTGATGGAACTGGTGGCGGATGCAGGCGGCCACTCCGCGCCCCGCCTCGGTGAAATGGAGCTTTCGGCCGAGCGTGCACGCGAGTTCCATCGCATCCTTGTGCGCGAAGTGGTGAAGATGCTGTGCATCGGTTTGATCCACGGCGATCTGTCGGAATACAACGTGCTGGTAGGCGAGGACGGCCCGGTGATAATCGATTTTCCGCAGGTGGTCAGTGCGGCGGGCAACAATGCCAGCCGCCGATTGCTGTTGCGCGACGTCAATGCGCTGACCGCACGCCTGGGGCGATTCGCACCCGACCTGCTGGATACCTGGTATGGCGAAGAGATGTGGGCGTTGTATGAAGCAGGCAAACTGCGTCCCGATACGGAACTGACCGGCCGGTTCAAGCAGGACACATCTCGCGTCAACGTGGAAAGCGTGCGCGAGGCGATCGAAGACGCACGGCAGGAAGCGATCATTCGACAGCAGGGAAGGGAAGCCGCGGACGCGGGTTGAACGCGTTGCCGTTGCTGGATATCTGCATTCACTGTGCGCCACCTTCTTGGTAGCCAAGATGGTTTAACCACTGCGATGGAATCCGAAAAACAACTCTCGATAGGGCGAGCGACCGACGCTTTCTAGAAGCGCCCATGGGCCTCAATTCGGCGTTATGAATTTGCTATGGGAAAGCGCGTGAAGACGCGCTTTAACGTATTTTTTGACGTTAATGGCGGCACGACGTAGCTTGTTCATATTCAGCTAGCGCCTAGCAGAGATTTGTTTCCAAATATTTTCAATCACATACAGGATTAACGGCGCATTTAATACGCAGCTCGTTAATCCATATGATTCCGATGTGACGCCGTGATCAGCCTCGCGATCTAACATTTTGTTGATCGACGCCTGCGTATTATTCCCTCGAAAATATCGCTGCGGTCCCGGCCTTCACCAGCAAGTCGGGACACCCCAAAGATGTTTGACGCTCGCTGGCCTGATTGGGCCATCGCTGCTGCAGTGTCGGCGTTGCTTCGGAAAGCATGCCGCCAAGAGACAACTTTGCAGCGCGTGCAGTCCCGACGAAATGTCGTTTGTTGTTGGAGATATCGAATATGGGTTCTTCTCTTCCCAAGCTTCCCGCAGAGTTCAATTGGCGGGATCTGTCGCCGTTCGGGATGGTCAAGGCGGTTTCACTTGAATACCGTGGAAAGGAAATTGCCGTGATTGGTCCGTTGCGCGAAGGCTGGATGGTTTCCATCACCCAGCCGATGGATGAGGAAGGTCCGCGCACCATCATGGTCGGCAATCGCCAGCAGGGCATGGCCTGGGCGGCAAAATGGGTAAAGCAGCAATTATCGGCGCGCAGTAAACCCCCAAGCGAACGCAAATCACCAATAGAAGCTTTCAAGGCGGCTGCGCGCACTGAACGACGCCCTGCAGCTGCTTTGGTTCATTGACCTGTCTATGCGTCTTTAGGCGGATTCACCAGAACGGCGGCACATCCCGTAGATGGCAACGCTGACGCTTAAGCGTTCAGGCGTTGGGTTCTTCCGACAATCCAACGCTGGCCAGCATCTGCTGGATCCTGCCATCGACGTGGACGAGATCATGCGGGCCTGCGGCATCGCGAACTTCATTTGCGCGTACGGAGAATTCCCGCCAGAACGTTAACTCATCTGGCCTTGATTCCGCGCGTCTTGCGCCAGCGTGTAATTGGTTGCGATCCAGCATGCCAGGAAGGTCGCGCTCCAGTTTGTCCAGCATTGTGTCGAGATCGGAGCGGGGTTTCATGGTGCAAGCCTACCGCTTGCGATGCTTTTCTTATGTGACGCAATAACTGCGAGTGGAATCGGCGCCTGATTGTTTATCTGGATTTAGTGGAAATTCAAGATAAGAAAAGAAGCATCTACTTTTTGAAACATAGTGTAACCAGGCAACGAGATCCTAACAGGTAAGTAATAACTCTCTACCGTTAGCCGTTAAAAGCTGCGTGGGAGTCCTGCTAGGAGAGCCACGATGAAGAAGTTGCTTGTCCGTGCAATGACAGTGCTGGCGACCATCGCAGTCGTCTTGCTTTTGGTGGGTCTGGCATTTGCCCCGAACGTTTGGCAGTGATCGACGATGCGAGGTCGATCTATCGGTGATGATGACTTGGCTGTTTCCGCGCCTGCACGGCGCGGAAACGCTTTACGTCCACGACGAGCGCTATAGCACGACCCGGTACAAAGCGCCGCCGAAATGGACGTGCCAGCTGCCTTGCAGCCACAGGCTTTGCGTGCCTTCCGCGTAAGGCGCGATCAAGACAGGTGCCAGTCCAACCCTTCCCAAGTACAGATAACCACCGTTGACGAACGTCACTTGCCCGTTGCCCACGGCATTGATGAAGGAGTCGGTGTCGTATGCGGATACCGGGAACAACCCGCCTTGCGGCGACCGCAACCAGACTTGCCGAACAGAAGCGCCTTCTATCGTATTGATGCGGGTAAATCCGACCCAGCCCCCGCTTGGCTGATAATCGATACGTGGCGTGAAGAACCCGCCGCTTGACGGCCGGAGCACTATCTCTCCCACATTGTCGTTGTACATGACAATCTCCGAGTGAGTACTGGAGATCTGTTTGCGATAGACGACATTCACGCCGTCGGTCAGCGGGTCGAAATTCGAATAGGTTTGTGCTTGCGTCAGCTGTGTCGTCTGGCCGTTGCGATATCGGAATACGTTGTACGGTACGGGGCCTTGGGTGAAGACGACCTCGCCACCGTCGCTGACGTCGGGTACGCCGGTAAAGTTGCCGTCGCCCAGCAGCGTGTTGCTGAAAGACAGTACGTCGCGCAGATGGACGTATCGTCCTTGCCCGGCCGGCCCAACAGTCCACGACGGCCATACCGCGTATTGCTTGCTCACAGGGCTGACCTGCAGCCCTCTTGGAGTGCCTTCGTGCACCCGAGGCGCGCTTCCGGTCCATTCGTAGAGTCCGACACCGTCGTCGGCTATCGTCCCAAACATGACGCCACGCGAGGTTAGATACTCGTTGAATGGTTGTTCGTATGGAATATCGGGGATTGTCCGTATCGTGCCCGTAGTGCGGCTGAGCACCTTCAGGCGCACACGTCCATCCTCGTTGGCGAGGTAGAGGATGCGTTGCGGGGTGACATCGGAGATGGTGCCACTGACTTCCGTTACGAACTCCAGATGAGCGGCTTGGCTTGGCAGCGACAACAGAATCGCGAACAGGATGAGCAGCCACCGGATCGCTAAGCGCGAGGCGGCGGCCGATATCAGGGAGGAGGGTTTCATACGTGGCTCCGCAGCTTTGTACGGCGACGCGAAGGGTGAAAGTGCACCCGTGAAGCAAATGTCAATTTGATTTGGCATCCGAAAGCGACTGGTTTTCCGGAAATCGCGGACGGAGTCAGTCGGTTGCGGTCCGCTCGCACTATCACGCGGGCAACACCGGTCCGATGCCATCTTGATATTCGGGTGGCAGGCCGCTGCAGCCTGGAGATGCCTTTGGCAGTGAGGCTGTAGCGAAGCACCTTCCGGTTTCGTTGGAGAGGTTCATCGCGGACATCCAGGGGTGAGTAGTAGGGAGGTGTCCGCTCTATGTAGGACGGGTATCAGCGTATGGACATAACGGCCATGAAGCGTCTTCTATCGATCTCCTCTATCGCTCTGTTCGCACTTCTGGTTCTTGGCAGCCTGCTGGTTTGGGACAAATATTTCCGGCCGCCCGCAATCGATCTCTTGCCTCTTCCGGAGAACCTGATTGCGCTCGAATCTCCGGCGGGCCGGAAACTTCTCGCCGAAAGCGAATTTGTCGCCGACTATGGACAACTGACGGCGAACTTCGTCATCCAATCGCGACCGGCGTACTGCGGCGTTGCCAGCTCCGTTATCGCGCTGAATGCGCTAAGAAATATGGAGCCGCGCCTGGATCAGTCGACCTTCTTTACCAATGCCGCCAGACAGATCAAAGACCCTTTGCGGGTCAGTTTGACGGGGATGTCGTTGAGGCAGCTTGGCGAACTGCTGCGCGCTCACGGTGCCGAAGCCTCGGTCGTCTACGCATCCGATACCGATATCGAGACTTTCCGATCGATCGCACAAAGAAACCTGATGACGGATGGAGATTTCGTACTGGTGAACTACCAGCGTGCGGAGTTGGAGCAGGTCGAGATGGGCCATATCTCCCCACTGGCCGCTTACCATGCTGAAACCGATCGTTTTCTGGTCTTGGATGTGGCCGCTTATAAGTATCCGCCGGTCTGGGTTTCCACCAAGGAACTCTGGGATGCAATGAATTCCCCATTGGGAGAATCTTCGTCGCGAACTCGGGGCTTCGTTGTGATCCGTGAGGAACCATCCCGTCTGTCGGCTTCGTTCTTCCTTGGTCGGTTCGAATGGATGCTGGATGAAGGTGTTGGAACGCAACCAGAAGTTGCGCTTGCATCATCGGGCGGGTCGCTGACGAAAGGCCGGCCGGAAGATAATCTGCCGGGGCTTTCCTGAGCGATGGGTCGCTGTTGATCATCCATGATCCGAATGATCGATCCTCAGCTTGAGAGAAAGGGAGCGCCCGGTTCGTCCTTATCGAAACGATTCCCAAAAACAGGGCGGGATCCGATGCCGAGCGGTCCATGTAAGGTTCGATCGGACACGCATCTCAGGTAAGCTCCGCCCAATAAATCATTCCGGCGAGCCCGCGGCCGCTCGGCTCAAATCATTCAGGGGGAATCGGATGTTGCGCAAACTACTGGCTTCTTTTCGCGGGCCATCCTCGGCCGAAGGCGACTCGCGCGAGTATCGGGTGGGCCAGATTTGGCAGTACCAGACGCGGCCTGGTGAAGAGCAGTCGCGCTTGTACATAGTCAAGGTCGATACCTTGGCCGACGGAAGGCTCGCATTCCATCTCTACCTGGACAATTTGAAGATTCCCAACAGCCGGCTACCTGGCCAAGTGCAAACCGAGCTTCCCCATACCCCCGTTTCATCGGAGACCTTGGACAAGAGCGTCGTAAAGCTACTAGGGACCACAGCCACCTTGCCCGATATCAGCGAAGGCTATGCTATATGGCGCGAAGCCAGCGACGCGGGCGAAGGCGGCATCTTTACGATTTCGATAGCCGAGATAGTCGATTTCATCGAAGAAGCAACGCGCGAGCACTTCGCTTCGTAGTACGAACCGCGAGCCGTATTTGGCGAGCCTTCAAGCCGGCGCCAAGCCTGGGTCAATGCCGGTCATGGCAATGGAGACATCCCACAACCTCTTTGCAAGTTCCGGATCCTCGGCCTGCGGGGCTCGTTTCGCCTCACCTGCGACACCCCGGATGCCACCGAATCCGACGGGTCCGTAGTAGCCCCCGGGCTTCACTCTTCCCGTTGCTGCAAGCAGCGCCGGCCATGCACCTTTGTCAGCGCTGTTGAGGAGCAGGCCGACGATCGGCCCCGCCCATTGGGCCACCCCCATATGCCGCCCCAGGCTGGTGCTGGCGATGCCCGGATGAATGCCTACGGCGGTGATGGGAGACCTTGACGCGCGCAGGCGACGATCCAGTTCGAAGAAGAACAGCGCATTGGCCAGCTTGCTGCCGCCATAGCGATCCCTCTTCGAATAACTGTGCTCAGCGTTGAGGTCGTCCCAATCGATCTTGCCCTTCAGATGCGCAACGCTCGACGTGACGACGATGCGCGATCCGGACGTTTGGGCGAGCTTGGGCAGAAGCAGCGAGGTCAACGCGAACACGCCGAGATGATTGACTCCGAACTGCGACTCGAACCCCTGCTTAGTACGCATCAGCGGCGGGTTCATGACGCCCGCGTTGTTGATGAGGGCGTCAATCCGCGGTTCCGCCGCAACGACTCTGGCTGCGGCACGAATGCTTTCTATATCGCCCAGGTCCAGCGGGAGCCAGCTGACATCCGCCTTCGGCGTGATGTATTTGATCCGCGCGATGGCTTCCGTTGCCCTCGCTTGGTCGCGACAACCCAGTAGGACGCGCGCGCCTCTCGCAGCGAGTGCTCTCGACACTTCGAAGCCGACACCGGCATTGGCGCCTGTGACGATGAAGCTCTGTCCCGACTGGTCGGGGACATCCGCTTCGGTGAATCCTTTGTGCTTTGACATACAAGTTTCCTATATGAGTAAGTACATGCTCATTTTTTGATTAAAAAATCAGGCGGCCGAGCCTTTCCAGAACAGGTCGAACCCGGCCTGCCTGATGGCTTTACCTTCCTTGGGCTTCGAGGCGATCGCGTTGATGGTGATGTCGGCCAGGTCGAACAAGATCGTGTCGATATAAAAGGCGACACGATCTGGAGCGGCATGTCCCGACAGACATCGTTCCACGATCGCACGTGCATCCCTCAGTATTGCGTGGCAACGGCTGCGGCTCTCTGCAGTCACGCGATCCGACACCTTCAACTGACGCAGCGCCTTGCGCGATGTGGAGTGCGCCAGCCCCCAGTCGATCAGGCGATTCCAGACCAGGCATAGCAGGTCTCGAGGTGATGCATCCGCCGGATACGGCGCCAACATCGTCGCGGCGAGGTTGGTCTCGATCTCTATGAACAATTGATTGAGGAGGTCGTCCTTGGTCGGAAAGTACGTGAACAGCGTTCCTTCGGACACCCCGGCCGCCTGCGCGATCTTCGCCGTGGAAGCGCCAGTGCCGAGGTTGGCGACTAGGTCTGACGCCGCCTCCAGCAAGGCTGCGCGCTTTTCCTCGCTGAGGGGGCGGGCCATATTCTGAATTTATTTGAGTGAGTGGTTGCTCAATTATGGGGTGACGACGACATCCGGTCAAGTGGGCTTGCCTGAAGCCTAACTTGGGATAGGTGTTTTCTGATTTGCAGGAAAGACACCATGGATGGTCTTGGGTTGCAAGTAATACGGAAGGAGGTCGTCCTGCATTTTTATCGAAGCATGGGCCAGCATCTGTAGGCGCCAAATGAATCCGGCAAGTGTGTCTACTTGCCAAGCCTCAAAGAACCAGCCGGGCCGCGAGTGGCTTCAGCTTAAATGAGGTTGTGAGGCCTACAGCGACATTACTTTACGAATGAAAGCGCCGTCGCGTGTGTAAGCCACTAAGTCTTGGTCCCCGGGAGCTTGCCAGCACTGACCGCTGTCTTTATCCGGATAGACGCTAGCGATTGTTACCAAGATGCCATCTCTATTGTTGCGGGCAAGGCTGATGTCACATTGGAAGTCTTGCCGCTTGCACCGCCCACCATAGCGAGCCAGAGCGTCATTGAGAGCCGTACGTTCAGCAGTATCTAGCTTATTTAGATTGGGCTGCTTGGAGCAATCGGGAGGCGTCTTGGCTGAGCAGCCTACTAAGCTCGAAAGTGCGATGGCGAAAGTAAATGCTAGGAAGTTTTCCATGCAGATCTAACTACCTAATAGCTGGATTCCACGGTCCGGTTATATGACTTGCCCGCAACGGCCTTGAGTCGGTGGGTACCCCCCTTGGTACCGGTCGATCTTATGCGGCTGGGATTCGGCTAACAAGCTGCGTATAACGGGACTCAGAAGCCTCCCTGAGAAGGGCGTAACACGACGACAAGGCAATCTTTGTCAGTAAGAGTGGGTCACTTAGCCTATTACGAGGCGCGGACTCGCCTTTCGTGCAGCAACCAATTCCACTTAGTAGCTCAGGACGCCATATCAGCGCGCTAGGGCCTCTGCTTAGCTACTCCGCCGCATTGGAACGAGCGAAGCGAGGAAATTACAAGCGGGCACCATACGGGCACTTGTTTTGCCATCAGGCAAAGAAAAGGGCCTGCATTTCTGCAAGCCCTTGAGTTCTATGGTGGCCGGGGAGGGAATCGAACCCCCGACACAGGGATTTTCAATCCCTTGCTCTACCAACTGAGCTACCCGGCCAAGGTCTACGCGGTGCGGCCTTTAGCCGTGCGAGAGGGCGGCATGATACGGACTGCGCGGCTGGCTGGCAAGCCGCATGGGCGCTGAATGCGAGAAATGCCCGCTTAGCCTGGCCTGTTGGGGCGGGTGCATGATTCCGTCGGGACGAGAATCCACATAACTGATCGGGAACCGCTCATGAAAGGCCTATTGAATCTTTGCTTGTTGGCGCTGCTGGGTGCCGGCGCCTTGTCCGCCTGCTCCAGTGTGCCCAATCAGACGGAAGCCGAACGCCTGGCGCTGTATCGCTCGCATGCAGGCGAACCGGTCCCGAGCTTCCAGTACTTCGGCACTTTGAATGGCTGGGCACCCTTGAGCGACAGCGCCCTGACTGTGTGGACCCGTCCCAGCCAAGCCTATCTGCTCGAACTCAGCGGCCCCTGTCAGGATCTGGAATACGCCATTGCCATCAGCGTCACCAATACGATGGGCCGGGTCTATTCCCGCTTCGACGACGTGATTGTCCGCGGCGGAGGCGGCGTGAGCGGTTCGCGCTTTCCTTGTCGAATCCTGACCATCCGTCCGCTGGATGTGAAAGCGCTGAAGGCGACCCAGAAGGAGATGCGCGAAGCCGCCGTGGTGGAGCGCGAAGCTGGAAAGCAGAAGTAGCCGGTTTGCCGGGCGACGGTACGGCGGCGTGCTATTCCGCCGGCACGTAGCCTGCCGGCTTGTCGGCGCCACCGGCGAACAGGAACTTCTCCATTTCCGTCTCCAGGAACGCCCGGTGCTTGGGGTCGCGGGGCGATAGGCGGTTCTCGTTGATCAGCATGGTCTGATGGGCCAACCAGGCCGCCCAGGCTTGCTTGCCGATATGCGCATACACCCGTTGGCCCAGCGGTCCGGGATAAGGCACGAAATCGAGCCCTTCGGTTTCGCGCTTATCGTAGTCGCAGAAGACGGTTCGCGGCATGGGTTCAACTTTCCAGGAGTTTGCGGATAGGTGCGGGCAGGCCCAGCGATTTCAGGCCGGCACGATCCACCCAGCGCAGGTCGTCATTGTCGCGCACCGCATCGCGTGCGGCGAGCGCCGGCCAGCGCAGCGGGTGCATGCGCAGCTTGTAGTGGGAAAAAACGTGCGGCACTTCCGGCAGCGCTTGGCCGTGATCGTAATCGCCATGAAGATGCTGTTGAAACCATTCGCGAGCAGCTTGATGATCCGCCGCTTCGGGCAGCGACCACAGCGATGCCCAAATGCCGACCGGCGGGCGCCGTTGCAGCAGTATCTGGCCTTGTTCGTTTTCGGCCAGCAGGATCACCGCAATGCGTTCGGGCAAGGGCTTGCCGGGCTTCGACGTGGGCAGCTCTTCCACTCTTCCTTCGCGCAGCGCAACGCAATCGTCTTGCAGCACGCACAGCATGCATGCCGGATCGTGGCGGGTGCAAAGGGTGGCGCCGAAATCCATCTGCGCCTGGGTGTAGTCGGCCATCCGTGTTTCCGGCAGATGCTGTTCCGCTAGTGTCCACAGTTGCTTTTCCACCGCAGGCAGCCCCGGCCAGCCGCCGATACCGTGATAGCGCGCCAGCACTCGTTTGACGTTGCCATCCAGGATGGCAAAACGATCGCCCCAGGCTTGTGCCAGGATCGCACCAGCGGTGCTGCGGCCGATGCCGGGCAGGGCCACCAACTTGGCGAAGTCGCGCGGCAGATCGCCACCGTGCAGCTCCACGCAAATACGCGCTGCGGCGTGCAGGTTGCGCGCGCGGGCGTAGTAGCCCAGTCCCGACCACTGCGCCAGCACCTCGTCCAACGATGCCGCGGCCAATGCCGGCACATCCGGGAAAGCGGCGACAAAGCGCTCGAAGTAGGGAATGACCGTTTTCACCTGCGTCTGCTGCAGCATGATCTCCGACAGCCAGACCCGATAAGGTGCACGCGGATGCTGCCACGGCAGGTCATGACGGCCGGCGGTGTCGAACCAGCCCAGCAGCCGTGCGGAGAAAGCGTCTTGCGGCACGGAGCTCATCGGATTGCGGCCTCTACGGGGATGGTGGGGTCTTCGATTTCCACTTCCACGCCGCGCAGCACGGCACCGGAGACTTCCAGTTGCGGAGTAGTGAGCCGGCCGCTCAATGGCGGCAATGGCGTCGAATCGTCGAATTCATCCGCCCAAGCCAGCACTTCGAGCAAGCGAAAGCGGCCATCGAAGCCTGTGTCGTCGCGCTCCAGATGCAACGACGTGATGGCGGACAAATCGGTCTTGCCTGCATAACTCAACGCGAAGGGCAGCGGTGCTTGCGATTGTCCCAATGGCGGCGGCAACGGTGGCCATGCTTGCGGCCATTCGAGCAGTTGGCCCTTCAGCGCCAACTGCAATTCATCGGCCAGCGAAAAATCGCCGACGGCATCCAGCGTGGGAATCGCGTCCTTACCGCGTAGCGAGAGCGCGGCGGGCCGCAGCGTCACCGCGCCGGATTCGAACAGCAATGATCCGGCGATGCCCAATGCGAACGGCTGCGCTTGGCCACCTGCGATATAGCGAGCATTGGCGCCCAAGCGTAGCGGATCGATACGGAATACGTCCTGCGTATACAGCTTGCCGGACAGATTGAGATGCATCGGCAAGCGCCACTCGTCGTTTTCCAGCGCGACTTCGCCTGCCACGCCAACACCGGCTGCCTGGCCCCATTCGTTCAAGTGAAGAGCGAGATCGAATGGCGCGCGCAATGCGTCCGCCTGATAGCGTCCGCGTAGCTGCGCACGTAGCGAGGCGTTGGCGGAGAACTCGGGTATCGAGCCGTCCAGGGCTTCTATCGTCCAACCGCCACCCAGCACGCGGCCGCGCACGATGCGCAGGCCGTCGGTAATGGTCGGCATGGGTGCTTCGCTGGGAGGACGCTTGGCTTGCCACGCCTGAAAGGCGGCGATGTCGAACACAGGCGCATCCAGCTCCAGACGCGTCGCCGTCAGTTCACCCCCGCGAGAGCGCAAGGTGGACCAGGGTACGGAGATGAGGATGCGCTCGGCGGTCAACATGGGTTTGTCCGCGCCTTTTTCCCGCGCGGTGACGTTGCGCACGATCAACTGCGGCGTTCCGCGCAAGCGATACTCGCCAACGCCGGTGGCGGTGATTTCAAGCCCCAGCGTTTCTCCCGCCAAATCCAGAATGGCGGGAGCGAGATATTCCGGTCTCAGCAGCCAGCGGATGACCAACACGGCGAGCAGCAACAGAACGACCAGCACCAGCAGCGCGATCTTCCAGCGCCGCCGCTTGGCATCCTTTCCGCTGGCATCGGAAAGAGAATCCGTTCCGGCCGTGGTTCCGGATGCGGAAAGGGTCTTTGCGAAAGATGTGTTCTTCCTGCCCACTCAACCTCTTCCGAATCCGTTCCCGCCGGGAGGAAGGAAACCAAGGGCTGCGATGGCGAGCGCTGCTGCGGGCATCAGCTGCCCAGCGTCTCCGGCAGCAGTGCGTCGACGAAGGCTTCGGCGTCGAATACGCGCAGGTCTTCCGGGCGTTCGCCGATTCCCGCAAAGCGGATGGGAATGCCGAATTCGCGCGCCAGCGCAAACACCACGCCACCCTTGGCGGTGCCGTCCAACTTGGTCACCACCAAGCCGGTGACGCCGACCGCGGCGTGGAACTGGCGCAGCTGAGACAAGGCGTTCTGGCCGGTGGTGCCGTCGATCACCATCAGTACTTCATGCGGCGCGGCGGTATCCAACTTGCCCAGTACGCGGCGAATCTTGCCCAGCTCGTTCATCAGGCCGGTCTGGGTGTGCAGGCGCCCGGCGGTGTCGGCAATCAGCACTTCGATGCCGCGCGCCTTGGCGGCCTGCAATGCGTCGAACGCCACGGATGCGGCATCGGCGTCCTGGCCTTGGGCGACCACGGGCACGCCGTTGCGTTCGCCCCAGGCCTGTAGCTGCGCCACGGCGGCGGCGCGGAAGGTGTCGCCCGCGGCCAGCATCAGGCTGCGGCCTTCGTCCTTGAAGCGGCGCGCCAGCTTGCCGATGGTGGTGGTCTTGCCGACGCCGTTGACGCCCACGGTCAGAAGCACGAAAGGGCGGGCGCCGGTATCGATGACGAGCGGTTTCGCGACTGGCGCCAGCATTGCGATCAGTTCGGTGCGCAGCGCCGCCAGCAGCGCCCTGGCATCGGAAAACTCGCGCGCCTTCATGCGCTTGCGCAGGCCTTCGATCAGCGCGGTGGTGGCCGGCACGCCGACATCGGCGGTCAGCAGCGCGGTCTCGATTTCGTCCAGCAGGTCGTCGTCGAGCTTCGGATTGCGTGAGAAAAGACTGCCCAGGCCACGTGCGAAACCGGTGCCGCGCAGGCGTTCGCGCCAACCTGGCTTACCCGCCGGCGCAGGGGCCGGTGCCGGTGCCGGTGCCGGCGCGGACACAGCCGGTTCCGCCACGGCAGCGGGCTGCGGCGGAGCTTCTGGAATAGGTGGAGCTTCTGAAACAGATGTTTCCTGCGGCGCCGGCGGCTGCGTTTCAGGCAGGGTCGCGGGCGCGTCAGGCTTCTTGCGTCGGAACCAGCTGACCATGACACAGACAATCGCGGAGAATAGGCGGCATGTTATCACCCGTCTCCTGCAAGCTCCGATGAAGCCAAGCCGCAAGCCCGTTGCGGCGGGCAGTATCCGTATCATCGGCGGCCATTGGCGTGGCACCAAGCTGAGCGTGCCCGACAGCCCCGGCCTGCGGCCCAGCAGCGATCGTGTTCGCGAGACGCTGTTCAACTGGCTGATGCCGAAACTTCCGCAGGCACGCGTGCTGGACCTGTTCGCCGGCACCGGCGCGCTTGGGCTGGAAGCGGTGTCGCGTGGCGCCGCCAAGGCCACGTTGGTGGAGCGCGATCCGGCGCTGGTACGCAGCCTGCGCGACACGGTGGATCGGCTGTCGGCGCAGCAGAGTGTGCAGGTGGTGGCGCAGGATGCCCTTGCCTGGTTGGCCGCGGCGCCCGCCGACAGCTTCGATATCGCCTTCCTGGACCCGCCCTTTGCCGAAGGATTGTGGGAGAAGGCACTGGCGGCGCTTCGACCCGTGCTGGCGTCTGGCGCATGGGTCTACGTGGAGGCGCCTGCGGACATGGTGCCGAATGTCCCCGCCGACTGGGCACTGCACCGCGAAGGGCGCACCCGCGAGGTGCGTTTTGCCCTGTATCGCGCCCCCGATGGGCACGGCGCTGATACACTGCGCAGCGACGTATCTGCGGCATAGACTTGATGAGCGTGGCACGCACCCGTACTGCGGTTTATCCCGGCACGTTCGATCCCATCACGAACGGCCACATCGATCTGATAGACCGCGCCGCGCCGCTGTTCGAGCGTGTGGTGGTCGGCGTGGCCGAAAGCCCGGGCAAAGGTCCCGCGCTGCCGCTGGCCCAGCGAGTGGAGCTGGCCCGCGAGGCGCTGGCCCATCATTCGCACGTGGAAGTGCGCGGATTCGACCGGTTGCTGGCGCATTTCGTGAAAGAAGTCGGCGGCGGCGTACTGCTGCGCGGCCTGCGCGCGGTTTCGGACTTCGAGTACGAATTCCAGCTGGCCAGCATGAACCGCCATCTGATACCTGAGGTGGAGACTCTGTTTCTCACTCCAGCCGAGCAATACGGCTTCATTTCTTCTTCGCTGGTGCGCGAAATCGCGCGATTGGGCGGTGATGTATCCGGCTTCGTGCCGCCGGGGGTTGCCGCCGCGTTGCAAGCGCAGTGGCGGCAGGGCGCGAATTGAGTTTTGGCAAGTCATTCTTACAACGATTTCACAGGAGGGGAAAACCCATGAAGAACATCGCAACCCGAATTTTGCTGATCGCATGCCTGGTGGTGCCGTTTGCCGCCTGCAAGAAGCAGGAAGAGCAGAAAGTCGACGCCGAGCCGGCGGCGCTGGTCGTTCCGGCCAAGGACGACGACGCGGGCTGGCGCACCTATCTGTCGGAAGTGGTGACCCGCAACATGGGCAACATCACCAACACGCCGTTCCTCTATTACCTGCCGCCGGAATCCGATCCGGATTTCGCAGCCAAGTACGAGCGCTCGGCCGAGCAGGCCAAGAACGCCATCGCCCGCGGCATCGTCGGCGGCAACCTGATCGCCTTCGGCTCGTCGGCGTCCTCGCGCATGGCGGACCTGGCAGCGGCGTCGTTCCAGGGCGTGGAGCCGGGCACCATGAAAGGCGTGCGCGTACTGTTCATCGGCGATGCGGCCGATAGCGAGCGCGTCAAGGCTGCAGTCGAGCCGGCCGGTGTCGAATACGTCTTCATCGAAGCTAAGTGACGAACCGGCGCGTGGGCGCAAAACCGCCCCCCCAAAGCCCGGTTTTAAAACCCCCGAAAGCGGGGACCGCGT
>CBFGZY010000053.1:0-28393 GCA_965653375.1 uncultured Pseudoxanthomonas sp. | reverse complement strand
GCCGACGGCTGGCCGGGCCTGCGCAGCGCCTACGGCTTGCCGCAGCGCCCGGACGGATTGGATCACGATCTTGCTTATCGTGGCTTGGCCAACGGCGCTATCGATGTGACCGATCTCTACAGCACCGATGCGGAGATTCCGCGGTACCGCCTGCGGGTGCTCAAGGATGATCGCCATTACTTTCCCGCTTATGAAGCGGTATACCTCTATCGCGCCGATTTGGTACAGCGCGCGCCGGCATGGGTGAATGCGCTGGGAAGCCTGGCCGGACGCATCGATGCAACCACCATGCAGCGCCTCAACGCACGAGTGAAGCTCGACCGCGAGAGCGAAGCCGCCGTTGCCGCCGATTGGCTGGGTGTCGCCGCGCCGGAGTCCAGTGGCCGAGCCACGCGGATTCGGCAACGTACCGCGGAGCATCTGGCGCTGGTTGCGATATCGCTGGGACTGGCGTTGTCGATCGCCTTGCCGCTGGGCGTGTTCGCCGCGCGTCGACCGCGATTGGGGCAACTGGTCCTGTCGGCGACCGGCTTGCTGCAAACGCTGCCGTCGCTGGCAGTGTTCGTCTTCATGATTCCGTTGTTCGGGATCGGCGCGAAGCCCGCCATCGCGGCGTTGTTCCTGTACAGCCTGCTTCCCATCGTGCGTAACACCCACGCCGGATTGATCGGCATTCCATTGGAACTGCGCGAAACCGCGGCGGCGATCGGCTTGCGGCCGGGGACACGGCTATGGCGAGTGGAATTGCCGTTGGCACTGACGACCATCCTGGCGGGTATCAAGACCGCCGCAGTGATCAACGTCGGTACCGCTACGCTGGGCGCGCTGATCGGCGCGGGCGGTTATGGCCAGCCGATCCTTACCGGCATTCGTCTGGATGACATCGGTCTGATCCTGGAAGGTGCGGTACCTGCGGCCCTGCTGGCGCTGCTGGTACAAGGCGTGCTGGATGTGGCCCAGCGCCTGCTCACTCCGCGTGGGTTGCGCTTGGCCGCCCGAACGTAGAGCGGAGTTGCGCCCTGCGATAACACCGAGTCAATGGCAATGGTGCCGTCGCAACGGCAGGCGATAGCGAATAGCCGCTATGTGCTTCTTGTAGAGGCTCCGGAGCCATTAGGCGAAGAGCAGCGGAGCAAGTTCCGCTCTATGAGGCGATGCTTTCCGCATAACATCGCCTTCACATTGGTCTCCTATCCTCATTTGGATGCCAGGGTCCATCGTTCCCGCCACGATAACCAGCGACGGCACTGTCGAGCCGCAGACCTTGCTTGCGCGTTATATCGCCGTCCGTTCGGCAAGCTTGGCGCTGGCGGCGCCGCTATCGCCGGAAGATGCCATGGTGCAGAGCATGGACGATGCCAGCCCCGCCAAATGGCATCTGGCGCATACCACCTGGTTCTTCGAACGCTTCGTGCTGTCCACGCGCGGCGGCTACGTGCCGGTGAACCCGCAATGGGATTATCTGTTCAACAGCTACTACCAGAGTGCCGGCCCGATGCATGCAAGGCCGCGGCGGGGGTTGCTGTCGCGGCCCACGCTGGCGGAAGTGCTCGACTACCGTGCCGCAATCGATGCGCGCGTGCAGCGGCGCTTTATCGATGGCGATCTGTACGACGACGATCTGCGTACGCTGCTGTTGGGTACCCATCACGAACAACAGCATCAGGAGCTGCTGCTAACCGACATCAAGCATGCGTTCTGGTCCAACCCGCTGACGCCGGCCTATCGCAGCGATCTGCCAACGCAGTCTGGCCGCGCTGCGCCGCTGCGCTGGATCGCACGTGACGAAGCCATTATCGAGATTGGCGCCGCGCCGTGGCCGCAGTCGCCCGTGTTCGCCTACGACAACGAATCGCCACGCCACCGCGTCTTGGTGCCCGCGCATACCTTGGCCAGCAGGCCGATCAGCAACCACGAGTATCGGCAATTCATCACCGATGGCGGCTACTGGACGCCCGGCCTGTGGATGAGCGAAGGCTGGGAATTGGTGCGCACGCAGGGTTGGCGGCGGCCGCTGTACTGGAGCGACGATGGCGAACGCGAGTTCACCCTGGGCGGCTGGCGTCCCCTGGACCCGCACGCACCGGTTTGCCATCTGAGCTATTTCGAAGCCGACGCGTTCGCGCGCTGGGCCGGCGCGCGCTTGCCGACGGAGGCCGAATGGGAACAGGCGGCCGCCGGCGTCGGCATCGACGGCAACTTCGCCGATGTCGACATGACGGCGCCGGCGGCCTTGCATCCGCAGGCGTTGACCACGCACGGTCCGGGCATGTGCCAGCTGTTTGGCGATGTCTGGGAATGGACCTCCAGCGCGTACACGCCGTATCCGGGATTCCGCCCGCTACCCGGCAGCCTGGGCGAATACAACGGCAAATTCATGTGCGGCCAATGGGTGCTGCGCGGCGGCAGCTGCGCCACCCCGCGCGATCACGTGCGTGCCAGCTATCGCAACTTCTTTCCCCCGCCAGCACGTTGGCAGTTCTCGGGCGTGCGCCTTGCCAAGGACGTCGCATGAACGCCGCTATTTCCTGTCCACGCATCTGTTTGCCCGCCGACCCCAAGCCGCAAGCGGATGACCTGTTGGAAGACGCGTTGGCGGGCCTTTCGCGCACACCGAAGCGGATACCTTCGAAGTACTTCTACGATCAACGCGGGTCGCGCTTGTTTGAAGCGATCACGCGCCAACCGGAGTATTACCTGACCCGGGTGGAACAATCTCTGCTGGATACGCGCATGCCCTCGATCGCCGACGCGGTCGGCAGCGGCGCGCACGTGGTCGAATACGGCAGCGGCAGCGGCCGCAAGACGCGGCAATTGCTAGAAGGCTTGCGCGGCCCCGTGGCCTATACGCCGGTGGAGATATCGCGTTCCGCGCTGGAAGAGACGACGGCGCGATTGGCGACGGCGTTCCCTGCAGTGGAAATGCTCCCGGTCTGTGCGGATTTCACTCGACCCATAGGGCTGCCGCATGCTGCGCTTCCCGCGCGCCGGACGCTGGTATTTTTCCCCGGCTCCACACTGGGTAACTTCACCCACGATGAAGCCGTAAGCATCCTGGCGGGAATGCGACAGATCATGGGGCCGGAGGGTCGGGCGCTGATCGGCATCGACCTGCAGAAAGACCCGGCATTGATCGAAGCCGCCTACAACGATGCTGCAGGCGTCACCGCGGCGTTCACGCTGAATCTGTTGGTGCGGATGAATCGCGAGTTGGACAGCGATTTCGATCTGGCGAGCTTTCGCCATCACGCGCGCTACGTGCGCGAACGTGGGCGCATCGAAACCTTCCTGATCAGCCTGCGTGCGCAGGAAGTACGGATAGCAGATCGCTGTTTCCGATTTGGCCAAGATGAAGCCATGCTGGTCGAATACAGCCATAAATACAGCGACGGCGAATTCTCGGCGCTGGCCGCGGCGGCAGGTTTGGCAGTGGCCGAAGCGTGGAATGACTCCCAGGATTGGTTCGGGCTACGACTGCTCAGGCCGCTCTGAATTGGTTTGTATGTAGCGTGCGCCGTGCGCACGGCGCATGCTACATGGGGATGTTCTCGATCGGATTGGGTGGCGGAACAGTCTCCAGGACTGCCCGTGCCATCCACACCCGTGTGGAGATCAGTTCAAAACTTCCAGGCGCTTGACGTCGATTTCAACGGCGCCCCATTCCTTCTCGACTTCGCCGGTCAAGCGCACATTGGTGGTGGCTTCGATAGGTGTGTTGAGCGGGAAATCTTCCGGGTCGATTTCGACGCGCACCTTGCCGGTGGCGTCCCTGAATTCGTAGATGTCGTTGCCGATGTGGTGCACCAGCGTGCCTTCCAATACCACCGGCGTGTTGTCGGCCGCCTTGCTGGCCGCCTCGGCCGTCGTCGCGGAGCGAACGGCGCTGGGTCCTTTGTATTGCGCGAACGCCACGGTGGAGACCGGAAGCAGCAGCGCTGCGGAAACAAGTGTTCGGAGATTCATCAGCCACCTACTTTTCTAAGGGGCATCCACCTTAGGCAGGTGCTGCAGGCACTTCCATCGGGATTGTCCTAAAAAGGGGTCATCCACAAGGGAGGATCGATGCTATCCGCATGGATCAGACGGCTTTCCATCTAGGCACGCCAGCATCCGCAGCGCCGCCGGTCTTTTCACGCCAGGCGCATGCGCCATGCCTTACACCGAAGCTAGGCACATGCTTGGGAGGCTTCCATGGCCGCTATTGCAACGAGTGACCGGTTCTGCGATTGCCCGCGCGGTGCGGCATGACTGGATTCAGTGGAATGATCGAACAGGACCTATGGATATTGGTGAGGATCGCGGCGGCCATGCTGCTGGGCGGAGTATTGGGCCTGGAACGGGAAATGGGCCGACATGCCGCCGGATTGCGCACGCATATGTTGATCAGCGGAGCGGCGGCGTTGATCGTTGGCCTTGGCGATGTGATCGCCCAGCATTTTTCGCAGGAGCAATACCGCGAGTTGTTGCGGGTCGACCCGGTGAGATTGATAGAAGCGGTGGTGGCGGCAGTGGGTTTCGTGGGCGCCGGCGCTATCCTGAGATCGGGCAAAAGCGATCAGGTGCATGGTCTTACCACCGCCAGTTCGTTGCTGATGGCCGCCGCCATCGGTATCGCGGCGGGATTGGGCAACTATCTTCTGGCCTTGGGCGCCTCGCTGATGTGCGTGGTGGTACTGGCGCTGTTCCGCAGGTTCGAACGCGTGGTGCCTCCCGCCAGCGACGTGGGGAAGAACAAAACTAAGCGCTGAGTGTGCGCGTTGCTATCGCCATTGCCGGTATGTAAAGCGGAGCTTGCTCCGCTGCTAAAAAGTACGGATCGACTCTTGTAGGAGCGACGTAAGTCGCGACCGGAAATATTGGCGTCGCGACTTACGTCGCTCCTACAAGGACGATGCCGACGCTGCCGTCATGGCAGGTCGACATTCAAACATAGGATTTCCGCTCTACGTGCAGAGACGAGAAGCCCCGGTGTTGCCTCGTGACGCAGCACCGCTCCACGTGAGCGCTGTGCGACATGCTAGGGAATGAACGTCTGCTCGGGATCGTCGAACGACTTGAACTCCAGCGCGTTGCCCGAGGGATCGAACAGGAACATGGTCACGTGCTGGCCCGGCAGGCCTTTCAGGCGCAGATGCGGTTCCTCGTGGAACTTCACGTTGGCGTTCTTCAGGCGCGTCGCCAGCGACTCCCATGACTTGCGGTCCAGATTCATGCCGAAATGCGGCACCGGAACCGCCTCGCCGTCAAAGCGTCCACTCTGCAATGGTTGGCCTTCGCCGGAGATATGGGCGACCAGGTGATGGCCGAAGAAATCGAAATCCTGATACGAAGTGTCGCTGCGGCCCTTGGGGCACCCGAGTACGTCGCCGTAGAAGTGCCGTGCTTCGTCCAGGTCGCGGACCGGGAAGGCCAGGTGGAACTGCGTGATCGTGCGTGTTGCGGTGCTCATGGCTGCACTCGTGAGCGCGTTCAAGATGCCGCCTCCAGCTGCGGCACGCTGGCCTCGAAAATGTTCTGCCAAAACAGATTCCAGGCGGTGATGCTGCGCTCGTAACCTTTGGCCAGTTCCGGCAATACGCTGGGATCGTGACGAAGATACTCGTCGATGGCGCGCCGGGTCAGCTCGCCGTGCACGATGTCTTCCTCGCCGGTATGGATCGTCCAGAATTCCCAGTCGATCCGATCTTCGTTCGCGACGAAGTATGGGTTCTGCCGCATGTGATCGAACATCACCGACAGATACGTCTGGCACAGGCATTCGCCGCCCATCCCGCGCAGACCCACGCCGTAGGCGACCGGATGGCTGGACATGTCGCGCGTCAGGCCCTTCAGTATCCGCTCGTTGGCGGGAAGCGGGTTCTGCAAGGCCTCGCCGGTGACACCGATGGTGGCCAGGAAGCGGTCGTACACCGTCGGGTGAGCTTTGTCGGGATCGCCTTCGCCCAGCTCTTCGGCGAGGATCTGGCCCAGCAGGCTGCGTAGTCCGCCGAAAGGCAGTCGCGCCACCAACAAAGCCAGATCGCTGATGTAGTCGATCGTGAAGAATCGATACTGGATGCAGACCTGGCGCAAGGCTTCGATAGGGAGATCCCTGAGCACTGTCATTCTCTGCGCTGCCAGAATCTCGGTGGCGTCCTTGGCCTCGTCGGCAAAACGCCAAAACTGCTCCCGCGTCATCGGTTGGGCTTGCATCGCATCATTCCTGGGGGATTGGACGGAGGCGCGCCTGCGGAAGCCGGCACGCGCACTTCTGTGGCCGAATGATCGGTGCGCAGCGCGTGAATGGAATGTGTAGGTGCATGCAGAAAAACGCGGACATTGCGACTGTCATTGTTGGTCACGCAGAGACAACGCGAGTATCCCGCCCGAATGAGATGGGCGCGAGCGCGGCCGTGCGATACGAGCCGTGCCAAGCAATGCAAGCGCTTGCGATGTCCGGGAGAATTGAAAATCCCCACCGGTATGCGGGATTACACACTCCAAACCGTGAACATGACGGAACGCTGAAGAGCCTTTCTGCAACTGATAAACGCGCATTACCTCTGTGTTCTTGTTGTGAAAGTCGTGTGCACACGTGACGTACCGGCTCGGGGTAGCATCGGGCCGCGCGGCATGGATTATCTGTGGAGGTCCGAAAAGCGCCCGGCTGTTGGCGACGATATAGAGGCATCACATGCACGACGGAAATAGTAGGCACGGCGATCACGCAACAGCGGTGGCGGCAGCTACCGGTGCGGACGCCGGAGTGAGTCTGCTGTGGACCAGTGGCTGGGATTCGACATTCCGACTGCTGCAGCTGCTGCTGAAATACCGTCTGCCGGTCACGCCGTACTATCTCGAGGATTCCACGCGCGCTTCCACCGCGACCGAGTTGCAAACCATGCAGCGTATTCGCGACGAGCTGCATGACGCCTTCCCGGAGACGCGCGAGCTGCTGCGCCCATTGCGTACATTCCGCGTCGCGGAGCTGGATCGCGATCCGGATATCTCCGAGGCTTTGCGCGCTATCCGTTCGCGCATCTACATCGGCAGCCAGTACGAATGGTTGGCATTGTTCTGCAAGCACCACGGCATATCCGGTATCGAACTGAGTGTGCATGTGGACGATAAGGTGCAGGCGCTGGTGGCGCCTTACGTCCGGGCGTTCGATCAAGGCGGGAAGTACCGCAATTTTCAGGTCGATCCGTGTCATGCGGATACAGCCGAGTACACGCTGTTCCGCTATTTCAACTTTCCGTTGTTCCAGATCGACAAGCGGGGAATGGCGCGGGAAGCCGAACGCGAGGACTGGAGCTGGATCATGGGTATGACCTGGTTCTGCCACCGGCCGGTACACGGCCGGCCATGCGGCGCCTGCGCGCCGTGCGTCTACACCATCGAGGAAGGATTGGCCTGGCGTATTCCGCGCTCCAGGCGGGCGTTGTCGTTCTTGTATCGTAAGTTGGCGTTGCCGCTGAAGCCGCCCATTCGTGCAGCGCTTGCGTCAGTGCGCAGGCGATAGCCGTGTTTGTAGGAGCGACGTAAGTCGCGATGAGGTTCTACCGGTAGAGCCTCATCGCGACTCACGTCGCTCCTACAATCAATTGGTTCAGGCTATCCGCGCCAGTGGAATCTCGCGCGGATTGTTCCACTTGGCCAGCAAGTCCGCTTCGCGTGATCTGGCCTTGTGCAGATGAGCATCCTTGACGTGGCCGTAGCCGCGGATGTGTTCGGGAATACTTGCGATCTCCACCGCCAGCGGCAGCTTTTCGGCACTCAGCGACGACAGCAGTGTGTCGATAGTTTTTTCGTAATCGGCGATCAACTGGCGTTCGCCCTTGCGTTCTTCGGTGTAGCCGAAGATATCCAGCATGCTGCCGCGCAGGAAGCGCAGCTTGGCCATCAGCTTGAACGCGGTGAACATCCAGGGGCCGTATTCCTTCTTCAGCAGGCGGCCTTGCGCGTCCTTCTTGGCCAGCAAGGGCGGCGCCAGATGGAAGTGGACTTTGTAGTCGCCATCGAACTGCTGCTGCAGACGGCGCTGGAATTCGCCGCTGGTGTACAGGCGCGCGACTTCGTACTCGTCCTTGTATGCCATCAACTTGAAGTAATACCGCGCCACCGCTTCGGTCAATGCGGTGGAAGCGGGCGCACGCAGGTTTTCGGCGGCGCGCACTTTGGCAACCAGGTCGGCATAGCGCTTGGCATAGGCGGCGTTCTGATAATCGCTGAGGAATGCGGAGCGGCGCGCGATCAGTTCGTCCAGCGAGCGCGACAGGCGCAGATCGTCCAACGGCAGGAAAGCGACGTTGTGGCCGTTGCCGGCACTGCCTTCGGGCAGGCCGCGCAGTTCGCTCTCGTTGTCCGGATTGCGAGGCGCCGCATTGGCTCCCCATTCGGTGCTTTCCCATTCGCCGGGCGGCAGGATTTGCAGATTGCGTGGCGTACGCTCGCTTTCGGTCTGCGCGTTGTGGATCAAGCCAGCCGCTTCCTGCACGGCTTGTGGGTTGATCACCGCCAACCGGCCCCAGGCGAAAGCCTGTTTGTTCATTTCAACGGCGGCGCCGTTCAATTCCACCGCACGCATGATGGCGTCGAAGGAAATCGGCACCAAACCCTGCTGCCAGGCGTAACCAAGCATGAAAAGGTTCGCCGCGATGGCGTCGCCCATCAGCGCGGTTGCCAATCGGGTGGCATCCACCTGCATTGGGTCGCGGCCGCCTAGCGCCACCTTCACCCCGGCCACGATTTCGGTGGCGGGAAACTGCATGTCCGGACGGGTGGTGAAGGTTCCGGGCATCGCCTCGTAGGTATTCAACACCACGTGCGAGCGTTCGCCGCGCACCTTGGACAACACCCAGTAATCGTTCACCACCACCATGTCGCAACCCAGCACCAAATCGGCTTCGCCTGCGGCGATACGCACCGCGTGGATGTGCTCGGGCGTGCGCGCGATGCGGATGTGGGTGGTTACCGCGCCGCCTTTCTGTGCCAGGCCGGTCTGGTCGAGTACGCTGGCGCCCTTGCCTTCCAGATGGCCGGCCATGCCCAGCAATGCGCCGATAGTCACCACGCCGGTGCCGCCGACGCCGGTGATCAGGATGTTCCAGGGTTGCGCCAGGTCCGATTTCAATACCGGTGCCGGCAACGCGTCCAACAACGAGGCGACGTCCGCCCCGCTTTTATCCAGTGCGCCGCCTTTGCGCGGCGTACCGCCATGCACGGTGACGAAGCTGGGGCAGAAGCCCGTGACGCACGAGTAGTCCTTGTTGCAGTTGGACTGATCGATCTCGCGCTTGCGGCCGAACTCGGTCTCCTTGGGCAGAACCGACACGCAGAAGCTCTTCACGCCGCAGTCGCCGCAGCCTTCGCATACCAGCGTATTGACCATCACGCGCTTCTGCGGGTCGACCATCTTGCCGCGCTTGCGGCGCCGGCGTTTCTCGGTGGCGCAGACCTGGTCGTAGATCAGGATCGACACGCCTTTCACTTCGCGCAGCCGTTTCTGCACGTCGTCCAGCTGTTTGCGGTCGAAGAACTCCACGCCGGAGGGAAAGATTTCCGGTTGGCTCCACTTGCCGATTTCATCGCTGACCACGACGATCGTCTGCACGCCTTCGGCACGCATCATGTGCGCGATCTGCGGCACGCTGAGCGTACCGTCCACCGGTTGGCCGCCGGTCATCGCTACCGCATCGTTGTAGAGAATCTTGTAGGTGATGTTGACGCCGGTGGCCACCGACTGCCGTATTGCCAACGAACCGGAATGGAAGAACGTGCCATCTCCCAGGTTCTGGAACACATGCGGTGTCTCGGTGAACGGCGCCTGCCCCGACCATGTCACGCCTTCGCCGCCCATGTGGGTGAAGGTGTCGGTGGCACGGTCCATCCACGTCACCATGTAGTGGCAACCGATGCCGCCCAGCGCGCGCGAACCTTCCGGCACCACCGTGGACGTGTTGTGCGGACAGCCGCTGCAGTAATGCGGCACGCGCGGGAAATTGGCGCGCGGAAGCGCAAGCTCGGCTTCCTTTTCTTCCATCCAGCGCAGGCGCTGCTCGATGGATTCCCGCAATGCGCTTGATTCAAGCGGGAAACGCTGGAGACGCTTGCCGATGACGGCGGCGATCGTGGCCGGCGTCAGTTCGCCGGTGCTGGGCAGGATCCATTCGCCTTGCTCGTCGTACTTGCCGACGATGGATGGGCGCGTGCCGTGCGACCAGTTGTACATGTACTCCTTCATCTGCCGCTCGATGAAGGCGCGCTTCTCTTCGACGACGACGATGTCTTCCAGGCCCTTGGCGAAGTTGGCGATGCCCATCGGCTCAAGCGGCCAGGTCATGCCCACCTTGTAGACGCGGATGCCGATGTCGGCGCAGGCGCGTTCGTCCAGGCCCAGGTATTCCAGCGCCTGCAGCACGTCCAGATAGCTCTTGCCGGTGGTGACGATGCCCAGGCGCGCGCGCGGCGAATCCAGCACGACGCGGTCCAGGCCATTGGCGCGCGCGAAGGCCTGCGCTGCCGCCACCGCATAACGGTGCAGGCGCATTTCCTGGTCCAGCGGCGGATCCGGCCAGCGGATGTTCAAGCCGCCGGCGGGCAATTCGAAATCTTCCGGCAACAAGATCCGGCGTGCGAACGGGTTCACTTCCACCGAGGCCGAGGACTCCACCGTTTCGGCGATCGTCTTGAAGCCTACCCAGCGGCCGGTGTAGCGGCTCATCGCCCAGCCCACCAGGCCCATGTCCAGGATGTCCTGCACGCCGGCCGGATTCAGCACCGGCATCATCGCGCTGACGAATTCGTCTTCCGAACCGTGCGGCAAGGTCGAGCTGCGGCAAGCGTGGTCGTCTGCTGCCAGCGCCAGCACGCCACCGTGTTTCGAGGTGCCGGCCGCATTGCCATGCTTGAAGACGTCGCCGCAGCGATCCACGCCCGGGCCCTTGCCGTACCACATCGAATACACGCCATCGACCTTGGCGCCGGGGAACAAGTTGGTCTGCTGTGTGCCCCAGACCATGGTGGCGCCCAGGTCTTCGTTGAGACCGGGGGTGAACTTCACCGCGGCCGCTTCCAGGTGCTTGCGCGCGCGCCACAGCTCCAGGTCGAAGCCACCCAGCGGCGAGCCGCGATAGCCGCTGATGAAACCGGCCGTGTTCAACCCCGCCGCCTGGTCCCGCAGCCGCTGCATCAGCGGCAACCGCACCAGCGCCTGCACGCCGCTCAGATAGATGCGGCCGTCGGTGCGGGTGTACTTGTGTTCCAGGGTGTAGTCGTTGTCCAGCACCCCGATCTGCGGAGCATTGGCGGAATCGGGCGAGGTGAGTTCGGCGGTGCTGGTCATGGCTAAGGCCTGGATCGCTCGCCCAGGGGCAGGGGCGCGAAAGACGCGAATTGTAGCAGCGGGGTTTCTGTGACCGGCTCCTCTAACCGTTTGTGCGTTACAGCGGTTAGGATGGCGCTGGGGAGGAAATAGTGGTCGGGGGACTGCGTCGTGATGATTTCGAATAGATATTTGCTGGCGGTGGCGCTGGCACTGTGGGGTTTTGCCGCCAGCGCGCAAACCCTGCCCAAGCCCAAGGAGTTCTACTTCGACGAGGATCGCAACGTCACGCGCCCGGTCGTGGCGGTGGAAGGTTTGCAGGGCGAAGCGTTGGCCGAGCAATTGGTGAAGATCCGCGAACGCGGCCGCAAAGCGGTCGAAGCGACCGCCCAACTGGCCCATGTGGCGATCACCGGTGGCCGCGTCGACTTGGGCAAATCCTTGTATGAGCAGGCGCTGGGCAGCACCCAGGCCGGTGGGACGATGTGGCGTTCCATCAGCTGGAACTATGCTTGGGACCTGTACCGCCTGGGTGAATTCCAGCCTGCGTTGACGCATTGGGCCGGCGCGACCAACGGCGTGGGCGCACCGGTGTGGGTGCCGCCGACCTTGGCCTTGGGTCTGTGGAGCGTGGATCGCAAGACGGAAGCCGTGCAGTGGTATGCCGCCGCGGTGCGCACCGAGCCGAACCTGTGGAACGACCCGGCCAACTTCGCCCGCCTGCTGCCGACATGGAGCGATAGCGAGCGCACCCGGCTGGCGGAAGTGCATGCAGCCTGGCAGGCGAATCCTCCGGCCTGGCCGTAAAGAGGCGGGAACGGGGAGCGGGGAACGGGGAACCGGGAATGTTCGTATTCCTTGCCGGAAACTTCCCGCCCCAGAAGACCGATAAAGCACAGTCCAAACTTGTCATTCCCTGTTTCCCGTTTCCCGGCTCCTCCATGGCCGATCTCGCCGTAACATGGGCGAGGAAGGCGCGCATTCGCCGCGCCACACCGCGATACCGCCATGCGCGTTTTCCTGTTCTGTTTCGCACTGACCCTGGCTTGGCCGTCGACCGCTGCCGACCGCATCACCGGCCGCGCCTTCGCAACCCGGTCTGAAGTCATGGCACCAAAGGCGATGGCTGCCACTTCGCACCCGTTGGCGACGCAAATCGCCTTGGATGTGATGAAACAGGGCGGCAGCGCCGTCGACGCCGCCATCGCCGCCAACGCCGCGCTCGGGCTGATGGAGCCCACCGGCAACGGCATGGGTGGCGATTTCTTCGCCATCATCTGGGATCCGAAGACAAAGAAACTCCATGGCTACAACGGCTCGGGCCGGTCGCCCAAGTCGCTGACGCTGGAATACTTTCAGCAAAAAGGCATCACCGACATTCCGCCCACTGGGCCGTTGCCGGTCAGCGTCCCGGGCACGGTGGACGGCTGGTTCGCGTTGCACGGTCGCTTCGGCAAACTGCCGATGAAACAGGTGCTGGCACCGACGATTCGCTATGCGCGCGAAGGCCATCCTGTCGCCGAAACGGTGGCCTATTATTGGGGCCGGTCGGTACCGCGGCTGTCGAAATACCCTGGTTTCAAGGAGCACTTCACCATCGACGGCCGCGCTCCGCGTACCGGTGAATTGTGGAAGAACCCGAGTCTGGCCAACACCTTGCAGAAGCTGGCCGATGGCGGCCGCGATGCGTTCTACAAAGGCGACATCGCCCGCACGATCGATGCTTATTTCAAGGCCAACGACGGTTTTCTGAGCTACGAGGATCTCGCTGCCCACCAGGGCGAATGGGTCGAACCGGTGAGCACCAACTATCGCGGCTACGACGTGTGGGAGCTGCCGCCCAACGGACAGGGCATCGCCGCATTGCAGATGCTCAACGTGTTGGAAGGCTACGACTTTTCCAAGATTCCCTTTGGCGGCCCGGAGCATGTGCACCTGTTTGTCGAAGCCAAGAAACTGGCCTTCGCCGATCGCGCGCGCTGGTATGCCGATCCTGCCTTCCAGCCGGCGCCGGTCGCCAAGCTGATCTCCAAGCCGTATGCCGCGCAGCGCCGCAAGCTGATCTCGCCGGACAAACCGCTGAGCGAAGTGCAGCCGGGCACGCCGCAAGAGCTGCAGGAAGGCGACACCATCTACCTGACCACCGCCGACGCCAACGGCATGATGGTGTCGCTGATCCAGTCCAACTATCGCGGCATGGGCAGCGGCATGACGCCGCCGGGATTGGGTTTCATCCTGCAGGACCGCGGCGAGATGTTCGTGCTCAAGCCCGGCCACCCCAATAGTTTCGAACCGGGCAAGCGGCCGTTCCAGACCATCATCCCGGCCTTCATCACCAAGGACGGCAAGCCGTATGCCAGCTTCGGCGTGATGGGCGGCGCGATGCAGCCGCAGGGCCATGTGCAGATCGTGATGAATCTGGTCGACTTCGGCATGAACCTGCAGGAAGCCGGCGATGCGCCGCGCATCCAGCACGAAGGTTCCACCGAACCCACCGGACAGAACACATCGATGAGCGACGGCGGCGTCGTGCAGCTGGAATCCGGGTTCCCCTACGAAACCGTGCGCGAGCTGATGAACAAAGGCCACCACGTCGAATGGGCGCTAGGGCCGTATGGCGGCTACCAGGCCATTCGCCGCGACCCTGCAACGGGCGTGTATTACGGTGCGAGCGAAAGCCGCAAGGATGGGCAGGCGGCAGGGTATTGAGGGCTTTGACCGCTGTAACGCCGACCAACTTCCTTGTAGGAGCGACGTAAGTCGCGATGGAGCTTTACCGGTAACGCCTCATCGCGACTCACGTCGCTCCTACACGGGATGAGCTTAGAGATCGAAGCCAAGCAGCAGCGGATCATGGTCCGAGCTGCGGTAAGGCGTAGCGCCGCCGCCTTCTGCATAGCCTTCGTGCTCGGATTCGTCGGCGTTGATGTGCCACTCGGCCGCGCCGCGGACTTTCTTCGCCAGTGCGGGGCTCAGCAGAGCGTGATCGAGCCGCCCGCTCAGGCCGTTGTAGACGTAGCTGTAGGGACGCTCGACTTTGGCGGCGGCGAAGGCGTCGATCCATCCGGCCTGGCGCAACCATCGCACAGGGTCTTCCATCGCATAGGCGTTGAAGTCGCCCAGCAGCACGGTCATATCCGTGCCGCTGCCGGTGGGATCGGTTTTTATCCAGGCGTCCAGACGCTTGCTGGCGTCCAGGCGTAACGCATTCCAGCAGCCTTGCCCGTCGCCCTGGTCCGCATCGGCACCGGTGGCTTCCGAACAGCCTTTGGATTTGAAGTGATTGGCCACCACAACCAGTCGATCCTTCGCACCCACCCGCAAAAAAGCCTGCGCCAACGGAACGCGGCTGCGTTCGCCGAACGGCCCGCCCTCCAACACGGCCGGCTTGCCGATGGGCGCGACCCGCGACGCGCGATAAATCAGGCCGACACGAATCGTATCGGGACCGGGACCTTTTTCGGCGTCGATAAAGCGCCAGTCGTCCCCGCCTGCATTCAAGGCGGCAACGAATTGCGCCAAGCTGGATTCCGGCCCGTAGCCGTCGTTTTCCAGTTCCATCAACGCGGCGATGTCCGGGTTGAGCCCGCGAATCGTGGCCACCAGCTTGGCGGTCTGCGCTTGCAATTGCTGTGGCGTCTGCGCGCCGCGCGAAGTGGGGAAACCGCCACCGCGCCCATCGCCATTGAAGAGGTTCTCCAGATTGAACGCCGCGATCTTCAGCGTGCCTGGCACCGAGGGTGGCGCGGGCCGCTGCGCGTCTCCCGGTTTCAACGGCGAGATCGATTGCAGGCGGTAACCGCCATGGCGCTCATCGACGATGCCTTCGACGCCATGCAATGCAGTGCCGACCCGCGGCACCTCATGGCCGGCGAGATAATCGATGGTTTTTGGGTCGCGGTCGCTGCTGCCATCGTCCAGCAACAAGCGCCGGCGCGCGTTGTCGCTCAGTGCCTGTAGGAATGCCGCACTGCCCGTCGCAGCAATCTCGCTGGGCTGCCACAAGCGGCCGTCGAACGCCACGCTGAGTTCGCCGTAACGATCCAGTTGATCCGTGCCGGCAACCGTCAGCGGCGCGGATACACGGACCTTCATGCCTTCCAGCGATTCCCATTGAGCGGGGACGGCATTCAGTTCGACGGCTGGGATGGACAACACGGCACCGGTCACCGCTTCGATGCGAACAGGGGATATCGCGGTCAGCCGGCTGCCCTGCTTGCCGATTTCGAGCTCGACCACTTTTCCGGTGATGCGCAGGCGCTGGCCGACGCGAAGCATGCCGTCGCCATCGGCCGACACGTTGGAAGACATCACGAAAACGCCATCGGCCGTCGCCGCATCGCCATCGCCAGCGTCCTGCAAAAAGAAGCCTTCCAGCCCTTGGCGCAGATCCGCGGTCACCACACCTTCGACCGTTACGGTCTGGCCTTCCAGCGGACTGCGGCTACTTGGTCCCTGTACGGCACCGATAACGAGCGGCGGGTTGTCACTGGCCATCGTCGTGGCCGGACCCGCGCATAGCGCCGTGGCAATCAGCAGCGATAAGGAGCGAAGTCGCATCGAAAGGATTCCCGCTGAAAGTCGGCAAGTAGAGCATTTTTGTGTGGCACCGGTGAGTGGGGAGCCGGGAGGTGGGAGGCGGCAGGCGGGAGGCGGGAGAAGCAGTGAGCAGTGAGCGGGGAGCAGGAAACGCTGCCGCTTTACCTCCCCCTTTAATAAAGGGGGACTGAGGGGGATTTGCTTTTGCTGTTTCTTTGGGAGCAAAAGCAAATCCCCCGTAGCCCCCTTTGATAAAGGGGGCAAAAGCCAAGCTTTGCCCGCTCCCCGCTCCCCGCTCCCCGCTCCCCAAAACGCAGAACGCCGCCCAAAGGCGGCGTTCTGCGCATCGGCGTGGGCCGAGCTTACTTCACGTTGGCCAGCATCCAGTCGACGGTGGCGTGGATCTGCTCGTCCGTCAGGGCCGGGTTGCCGCCCTTCGGAGGCATGATGCCGCCGTCCGGGCCGGTGAAGCCTTCGATGGCGTGCTTGTAGAGCGTTTCCTTGCCCTTGGACGCGCGCGCGCCGATGCCGGCTGCGGTCAGCATCGGGGCCTTGCCCACGCCGTTGGTGTGGCAGGCGCCGCAGAGGTTCTGGTAGATGACCGCGCCGTCGGTGGTGCCGCCGTAGGCGACCTGGGACGATGCCGCCGCCAGTGCCGCGGCTTTGGCGGCGGCTTGAGCCGCGGCGCCAGTGCTGCCGGCATAAACAGCGCCGGCCGGCGCGATGCGGGCTTCGGTGCGCTTGGCGGTGGCCGGATCGACTTCCGGCGGAATCGAGTTGTGCAGGAAGTGGGCGCCGGCCATCAGACCCACGGTGACCAGCATCAGGAAACCGATCACCATCGAGAAATGCTTGAGGAATTCGAGGTCGTAATTACGCACTTTCCACCTTATGGCAGCACGGCACTCAAGCCGTGCATGGCTACGAAAACAAAGTCCGCCCGGCCGATCCTGGCCGCCCGCGGAGGGCATTTCCGGGCGCTCAGGCCGCGGACAAGGCGGCCATTATAAGCAGGGTGGGCCTTCGCGGCATATTTCCCGCCTTCTCACTTACTCCGTGGCCCCCGATTCGCAGGCGGGCCAGCGCTCGCGAAAGGGCAGATCGAGGCGGTTACGGACAGCGATAGACAGCGATCGGGCTGGCAACGTGCGCCAGCACGGTACGCACCGGATAGCCACCGCCCTCGCCTTCGCCGCTCAACGCGTGCTGCAGCACCGTCTGCTTTTCCGCGCCTTCGATATGCAAATACAAGCGATTGGCCGCCAACAGCACCGGCAAGGTCAGGGTGATGCGTGGCTCGCCCGCGCCGGGTGCGCGCATGGGCAGCACTCGGGCGGCCGCGGCCGGGTCCAGCGCTTCTGCCAAGCGGTCGCCGCCGGGGAAGAACGAGGCGGTATGGCCGTCCGTTCCCATGCCCAGCACCACCGCGTCGAAGGTTGGCGGCAGGTCCGCTTCCAGTTCCGCCGCCGCGGCCTCCGGTTCCGGTATTTCGCGATAGAGCGGCACGAAGCGCGCCGCCGCTGCGGAGCCTTGCAGCAGATTCTCCTGCACCAGCCGGGCATTGGAGCGCTCGTGGGTGGCCGGCACCCAGCGCTCATCGACCAAGGTCACTATCACCTTGTCCCAGGGCAGTGGCTGTTGCGACAAGGCTTGCATGAAGCGCTTGGGTGTACTGCCGCCCGACAGCGCCACGCTTGCCTGTCCATGCGCGGCGATGCCTGCTTGCAGATCGCCAGCAACAGCGGCCGCGAGCGCTTCGGCAAGCGCGGCGCCGTCGGCGAAGTCGTGAAGTCGAACTTTGGGGGAAAGATCGGTCATGAGCTACTTGTGCATTCCTCTGCTGCCGGAGTGAAGGAAAGCGCCGTCACTCCGAATCCTCGTGCCAGGTGCGGCCGTCGCGTTCGACCAGCGCCACGGCGGCACTGGGTCCCCACGATCCGGCGGTGTAGGTCTTGGGCGCATCGCGCAGGTTTTCCCACGCGGCCAGGATCGGGTCGATCCACTTCCACGCCGCTTCCACTTCGTCGCGGCGCATGAACAGTGTCGGGTTGCCGCGCACCACGTCCATCAGCAATCGCTCGTAGGCCTCCGGCTGATGCACGCCGAACGCCTCGGCGAAGCTCATGTCCAGCGGCACGTGTTGCAGGCGCAGGCCGCCGGGACCGGGGTCCTTGATCATCAGCCACAGCTTGACGCCTTCGTCCGGTTGCAGACGCAGCACCAGCTTGTTGGTCATCACCGGGCCCGCGCTGTTCTCGAAGATCGAGTGCGGAATCTGGCGGAAGGTGATGACGATTTCCGATACGCGCTCCGGCAGGCGCTTGCCGGTGCGCAGGTAGAACGGCACGCCGGCCCAGCGCCAGTTGTCCACTTCCGCCTTCAACGCGACAAAGGTTTCGGTACGCGAATCCTCGCGGCCCAGTTCGTCCAGATAGCCCGGCACGGCGGCGCCATTCACCGCGCCGGCACGATACTGGCCGCGCACGGTGAGCTGCGCGGCGTCGGCTGCCGTGATCGGCCGCAGCGAGCGCAGCACTTTCAGTTTTTCATCGCGCACCGCATCGGCCTGCAGCGCGGCGGGCGGTTCCATCGCCACCATGCACAGCAGTTGCAGCAGATGGTTCTGCACCATGTCGCGCAACGCACCGGAGGTGTCGTAGTACGTGGCGCGTTTTTCCAGGCCGACGGTTTCGGCCACGGTGATCTGTACGTGGTCGATGTGGTTGGCGTTCCACAGCGGCTCGAACAGGATGTTGGCAAAGCGCAGCGCCAGCAGGTTCTGCACCGTCTCCTTGCCCAGGTAATGATCGATGCGGAAGATCTGGCTTTCGTCGAATGCGCTGCCCACCGCGTCGTTGATCACTGCCGCGCTGGCCGAGTCGTGGCCGATCGGCTTTTCGATCACCACGCGGGCGCCACCGGCATTGAGCCCATGCGCGCGCAGGCGGTCGCAGATATTGACGAACAGCGTCGGGCTGGTGGACAGGTAGAACACGCGGATGCGTTCCCCGTGTGCCTTGAGCTGCTGGGCAAAATCGTCCCAGCCGTCGTCGCGGGTGGCGTCCAGCGCGTGATAGCCCAGCTTTTCCAGGAATGCCGGAATCTTCGCCTTCAGTCCTTCATCGTTGCCGGCCAGGCGCGTCAGCGCATCGCCGACCTTGCCGCGGTAGTCCGCCGCGGACTGGCCGTCGCGGGCCACGCCGATGATGCGGCTTTCCTCGCGGATCTGGCCGTCGGCATAGCGGCGCAGCAGGCCGGGCAGCAGCTTGCGCATCGCCAGGTCGCCGGTGCCGCCAAAAATAACGAGATCGAAGGGGTCGACGGGCAGGGTCTTGGCAGTCACGTCAGGCTCTCGGGGCGGTGATCGAAGAAAGTGGAACCATACCACCGCACTACCATGATTCGCCATCAAGCCAGTCCACATTGCTGAATCTACGGGGTATCTTGTTGCATTGGTAGCTCAGTGGTATCTTCTGGGTATGCAAAAAGCTCTCGCCGATGAATACCAACGCCTGCAGACCGGAGAATCCACCCGCGCGGTGGCTTACCTGCGTCTGCGCCGCGCGCTGCAAAACCTGATGGACGCCGGTGTGTTGCGGCCCGGCCAAGCGCTACCCAGCGAGCGCGATCTGGCCGCACTGCTGTCGCTTTCGCGCGTCACCATTCGCAAAGCACTCGCCGGCCTGATCGAAAGCGGCTTGCTGGTGCAGCGCCAAGGTGCCGGCACTTTTGTCGCCGAGCGCATCCTGCGGCAGTTCTCGCGCCTGACCAGCTTCACCGACGATCTGCGCGAGCGCGGGCTCAATCCGCAGGTGCGTTTCCTGGAACGCAGCGTGGGCGAAGTGACGCCGGAAGAATCGATGGCGTTGAACCTGTCGCCCGGCAGCGGCGTGGTCCGCATGTATCGGCTTCGCCATGTGGATGGGTCGCCGATCGCCATCGAGCGCACGCTGGTGCCGTATTCGCTGCTGCCGGATCCCGATAGCGTCACCACTTCGCTCTATGAAGCGCTGGACGCCTATGGCAACCGACCCAAGCGCGCGCTGCAACGGCTGCGCGCGGTGGCATTGGACGAGGAAGCGGCCAAGCATCTGGAATTGCCGGTTGGCAGCCCCGGCCTGCTGGTGGAGCGCCGCGCCTTCTTGGAAGACGGACGCGTGGTCGAATCCACGCGCTCGTACTACCGCGGCGACGCCTACGATTTCGTGGCGGAATTGCAGAGCGATTGAGGCAGCGACAACCGCTTATCGGTCAGGACATCCGTTACCGGCGCCATGATGAGCACGCGGTGAGTGAACGTCTGCGCAGGGTTGCAACGGATCATCGATGCCGGGGAAGCAGCCGCGACGAAAAGCGCCCCGGCGCAATGATTCGGACAGTGCGGGGTGCTCCGCTTCGCTGGTTCTTGCGCGCCAGCATCGGCTTCTCGACGAAGTGCCAGGACAACATCGCCAGCGGCAGCGTGATCAGGGCGGAGGCCAGGAACATGGATTCCGCGCCGATGCCGGGAATGCTCGCCACCAGTGCCTGCTGCACGGGAAACGCGTAGATATACACGCCGTACGAATAATCGCCGAAGCGATTGAATCCGCGTAGCCAGCCTCCCGGAACGTAGGCGAGGTACAGCACGAGGTATGCGATCGCTGGCGGATAGATCCAAAGGAAGTACTTGGGCACCGCCACGCCCACGAGCACCAGTACGCCCAGCACCACTGCAATCCAGCCACGCATCGGGACGCGGTCGCGCAACAACCAGAACGCTGCGCCGCAGAAGAACATGAAGAACAAGCGGAAGGTGTGCCAGTGCCTGTAGCCGTAGGAGTGCGTGATCCAGAACGCCAGCAGCATCAGCGCGGTGCCGATCACGACCATGCGCGTGATCGAACGTAGTGGCGCTGCTTTCGCGAACTTCGTCGCCCACCACAGGATGGCCAGCACCAGATAGCAGCGCAGCTCGAACGGAAGCGTCCACAACGAGCCGTTGACGACCTTCTCCATCGGATTCGTTTCGAATACGCCGGGGAGCTTGTGCTTCACGCCGGTCAGGATGGTCGAATTCTTGGCGATGAACTTCCAGACTTCGCTGTTGCTGAAATATTCGCCCAGCGAATGCGTTGTGAACATCGGGCCCAGCACCAGTCCCAGCACCAGCGACATAACGATCAGGGCCGGGAAAATCCGCAGCGCGCGGGCACGCGCGAAGGCCTTGAAATTGTTTAACCGCAGCAGGCTGGCAGTGACCAAGAAGCCACTGGTGATGAAGAACACATCCACCGCGAGACTGCCCGGCGTATAGCCCAACCAGCCGATCCACGGTTCGTGCTCCGGACTGAGAGCCAACCCATAACTATGGCTCCAGAGCACGGCGAATGCCGCGAGGAAGCGCATAAGGTTGAAGTTGTTGTCGCGACCTACCGCATACGCGGCCAGCCGCATGGCGGCTGGCCGCCGGGTCTTGTGTTCGGCGCTGACCGCCAATGCTCGTGCTGTCTGTGCACCGTCCATGTGTTGGCCGTGCCTACCTGGAAAGCGGGCGAGGCTATCGTCGTAACGCATCCTGCGTCTTTACGAAAAGTACGAGAATTCGCCGGCTTTGCCGCGTTCCGCACGCGTTCTCTGGCGACGATCTGCTTTAGGCGCTGGTCCAGGCGGGTGTTTGTTAGCTCACAAAACCTGCTGCCGACTCGGCAACAACGCGCGCTTGCGTATGAAAGCCTGCGCCGTCCATCTCACATCTTCCTGATCACCTCACAGCTATCACGGCATGCAGCCAAAACCGGTTTGCGCGTCAGTCGCCTATTTCGATGACGACCTTGCCGAAATGCCGGCCTGCCTTGAGGTGCTCGTAAGCTTCATTTGCCTGCGCGAACGGAAATACGCGGTCGATCACCGGATGGATCTGGTTCACTTCGACAAATCGGTTCAGGTCTTCGAACATCACGCGACTGCCGACAAAAATGCCGACCAGGTGATGAACGCCTGTGATCAGGCCGATGGGAGAAATCGCCGCGCCGCCGAAGCCGCTGACGCCCCCGATCACCGCCACGGTGCCGCCCATGCGTGCAGCGGCCAGGGAACGCGGAAGCGTTTCTTCGCCGCCGACCTCCACTACCAGATCGACGCCGCGGCCATCGGTGAGGCGCCGCGCCTCGTCCTGCCATTCCGGTACGTTGAGATAATTGATGGTGGCATCGGCACCCAACGCGCGAGCGCGTGCGAGCTTCTCATCGCTGGAGGACGTCACGATGGCGCGCAAGCCAGCCGCTTTGGCCAGTTGCAGCGCCCAGATCGACACGCCACCGGTCCCGAGCAGCAGCACAGTTGCGCCAGGAGTGAGGCGCCCCTCGACGAAGAGCGTGTTCCAAGCGGTGATGCCCGCGCAACACAACGCTGCCGCTTCGACGTAATTCAAATGCGCCGGAATGGCGACCAGCGCGTCTTCATGCGCAACGAACTGCTCGGCGAGCACGCCGGGGAGATGCGCACCATAGGAATAAGCGAGCTTGCGAGGCGTCGGTACACCATCGGTCCAGCCTGGGAAGTAGGTATTGGCCACCCTGTCGCCGGGCTTGAAACGCGTCACCGCCGCGCCGACCGCGATCACTTCGCCGGCACCGTCGCCGACGGGAACCAGTGGATGCTCGGGCACGTTGACGTAGTCGCCGCGCGCGAACATCAGATCGCGGTAATTCAGCGAGTCCGCGTGGATCCGCACGACTACCTCGTGGTCGTTCGGCGTGGGAGGCGCGATATCGACCTGCTGTAGGCCGGCGATGCCGTCGCCGGCGCGTAGTTGGTAAGCCTTCATGGGTGCTCCGCAGTGGGGGAATGACGAGGGCAGCGCGTCGAATGGTCCGGCTTGCGGTCTGCATGGCCGCGCTGGAGGAATAAGATATAGGTGCCTCTCAGTACGCAGTGGCGCATCTTGCTTTCAGCTGTGTAGCCAAAAAGGAACCAATCATGATCAACGAACGCCTGAGCGGCATCACCGCCTTTGTGCAGGTCGTGGAAGCGGGCAGCTTTGCGTTGGCGGCCGAACGCTTACGGGTGACGCGTTCGGCGATCGGCAAAACCATTGCCCGGTTGGAGCAGCGCCTGGGTGCTCGGCTCTTCCATCGCACCACGCGTCGCCAGAGCCTGACCGACGACGGCCAGGCGTACTACGAACGCTGCGTGCGCGCGCTGGCCGAACTGGACGCAGCCGAGGCCGCATTCGAAAGCGGCCGGCGCGAACCGCTTGGGCGTTTACGGGTCAGTGCGCCGGTACTGTTCGGCCGTCATTGCGTGGCGCCGGTGCTGCGCGACCTGATGCGTGTGCATCCGCGGCTCGAAATAGAACTGTCCTTCAATGATAGGGTAGTCGATCTGCTCGAAGATGGTTTCGACATCGCGGTGCGCGTGGGTACGCTCGCCGACAGCGCCAATCTGGTGGCCCGGCGTTTGGGCACTCAACACATGGCCATCTGCGCATCCCCTGCCTATCTGGCCAAACATGGGCATCCGACAAGCGTGCAGGCGATGGACGGGCATGTCGGCATCGTTTACGGCCGTGCCGGCTATGACATACCTTGGCGCGTGCGCAATATCGATGGCCGGATCGAACAGCCGAAGATTAAAAGTGCACTGCGTTTCGACGATCTGCAGGCAATAGCCGACGCCGCTGTCGCCGGCATCGGTCTGGCTTGGCTGCCGTGTTGGTTGTTGTCACGGCACGTGCATGCGGGTGAGCTCGTGCTGGTGATGGATAGCGAGTTCGTTGTCGCCAGCGACATACACGCGGTATGGCCGAAGATGCGCCACCTGCCATCGAAAACGCGCGTAGCGATCGACGCGTTGGTGGCAGAAATTCCCAAGATGATCGGGCTGGGCGCGGGTAGCCGGTAGCGGCGAGCGAAAAGTGGGAAGTGGTGACCGGTAAGCTGGAGCCCCTCGCACTAGGCACCACGCGTTTACTCGTAACAATTGCTTCTCGTCATCCCAGCGAAAGCCGGGACCCAGCGCCTTACGCTCCACATCGCGGAAAGTCGCGCGGAAAGTCGCTAGGCCCCGGCTTTCGTCGGGATGACGAATTTGGTTATTGCTGGCGCAGAAAGTTTTGGCTTTGGAAAAAGAGCGTTGTACGGGTATTGATTGCCTGCGCCGGTTGCAAGAGGTATCCGCTATCGCGGAAGCTCCAGCGCCGGGTCCACAACGACAGCCCTGCGAACAAACACCTGCGCCGACTTTCTTTCGCGCTCCGCTTCGCCGCACAGCCAGTCGCGGAACGCGGCAAGCTTGGGGCTGTTCTGGCGCGCTACCGGATAGGTCAGCCAGAACGCTCTTCCATCGCCGGCAACGAAGTCGTGCGCGGGGATCAGCCGGCCGGCTTCGATCTCGCCGCGGAACAGGATCGGCGATCCGATCGCGATGCCATGTCCGGCGACCGCGGCGGCGATGTCGAGGTACTCGGCCGATAGATGCGTGCCGAAGCGGTCTGGCGGTATCGCGTCGGTAAATCCTCGCGCGCGATACCAGAGAGCCCACCAGTCGGACCGGCCAAGCAGGGGAACATCAAGCTTCGCGCGCGGGTCGGCAATGGCCGCGGCTGCTTGCTTCAGCGCTGGCGCGCACAGCGGCATGAAAATGCTGGGGAACAACTCGACCGTTCGCAGTCCCGGCCAGCCACCGTGCCCATTGCGAACCGCGGCGTCGAAGCGCCCGGTGGTCAGATCCTGGGCTTCCGGGGAGACGTCCAGTTCCAAGGTGATGTCGGGATGGCGCGCGCGAAATTCTCCGAGCTTCGGCGTCAGCCAACTGGTACCCAGCGTCGGCAGTGTGGTCAACGAGAGCCGGGCTTCATCCGCTTCGGCCGCTTTGATGAAACTGGCACGCAACGCAGCGAAGGCGTTCATGGCTTCGCGCGCGACCAGTTCGCCGCCGGCTGTCAGCTCGACGCGTTGGGCATGCCGCAGGAACAACCGAGCGCCGATCTGTTCCTCGAGCCTTCGCACGTGATAACTGACAGACGCCGCGGTGGTGTCCAGTTCCTGCGCCGCCTTGGCGAAACTGCCATGCCGCGCCGCGGCTTCGAATGCCCGGATCGCGACAAGGGAAGGGAAGCGGTGAGGGCTGACCATAAGTCTGACTGATGCTACAGGCCGATTCCCGAGTGGTCGACCTCCCGCGCGGCTGCCATTCTTCGGCCACGTTCTTCAGACACCAGGCGGGGATTTCTATGATCGGTCGCATGTCAGACGTGGTTCGCCGATTGCCGGCGCAACGATTCCCCGACGCTGCCGGACATTCGCCTGCCCTTGCCAGGAGGGCGGGATGAACGGGCGTGCTGCTTCCCGGACGCGTCGTGAGTTCCTGGCGCGCATGGCGACGATAGGAGGCGCTGCGGTGTTGGCGCCGTCCGGATTCGTCCTGGCGCAAATCCAGCCGAACGCCGGCACCCGGCAGCAGACCGCGCCGCATCTGGACGACTGGCGCTGGCTTGTCGGCAACTGGGACGTGTGGCACCGCCGGCTGAAGGATCGACTGGCAGGCAGCACCGACTGGGAGGAATTCAACGGAAAGAGCGTGTGCTGGCTGACTCTCGGCGGGCTTGGAACCATCGATGACAACTCACTGGAATTACCCGGCGACGCGTATCGCGGACTGGGCATCCGTGCGTTCGATCCGCTGTCGCAACGGTGGTCGATCTGGTGGCTCGATGGCCGCAACCCGACCAAAATCGACCCTCCGGTTCTCGGCGGTTTCGAGGGCTCGGTCGGCACCTTCATAGGCCATGACACGTTCAAGGGCCGGCCGATCACGATGCGCTTTCGTTGGCAGGACATCCATGGGCCGCGCCCGTTCTGGGAGCAGGCGTTCTCCACCGACGACGGCGCCACGTGGGAGGTCAATTGGCTCAACTATTTCACCCGCACCGCGGCGGAACCGACACCGTTGCCACGACTGCCGAATGCCGACCGCGATTTTGAATTCCTGGTAGGCCGCTGGAACGTTCGCCACCGGCGTCTTCGCCAGCGGCTTGTCGGCAGCGACCAATGGGATGAATTCGGCGGCACGCTGGTCAACTGGCCGGTGCTGGGCGGGCAGGGCAACGTCGGCGACAACGTGATGGAGTTTCCTACCGGTACGGTGCGCGGCATGGGTATCCGCGCATTCGATCCAGCGACGAGGCAATGGTTGAGCTGGTGGCTGGATGGTCGCAGTCCGACCGTGATCGCACCGCCCGTACGGGGCGGATTCGCCGATGGCGTCGGAACCTTCGTCGGCGACGATACCCACGAAGGCCGTCCGATCAAAACCCGCGTGCTCTGGTCACGAATCGCATCGCGTTCGGCGCGTTGGGAACAGGCGAGCTCGGCCGACAATGGCGCAACCTGGGAGACGAACTGGGTAAGCGATTTCACCCGAGCGTAGGGTGGGCCCCGGCCCACCATTGCCATCTTCAAGCCCACGACGACAACCAACGGAGCCGACGTGAAACGCGGGGGCGCGGCTTTCGACGACTATCCCGCAAAGCACCGAGATGACGGCGGTGGGCCGGGGCCCACCCCACGAGGGTTCCACACGATGAATCTCAGATATCGCGCACTTGTTTCCGCAGTGCTTGCAGGGTCGTTTCCTGCGGCAAGTGCCGAAGCCGCAAAAAATCAGCAACAGGCACCCGTCGCAGCCCCGTCGCTGGCCATCGTGGGCGAAGCGGTTCCCTTCCTGCCCGGCATCGCCTCCACGGAATTTTCAGAGATTCGCCTGACGCTCAGCCCCGATGGCAAGACGGCGTTGTGGTTCAGCCGCGATCGTCCCGGCGGAGCGGGCGGGTACGACATCTGGATCTCGCGACGAAACGGGGAGGAGTGGAGTCCGGCCACACCGGTCCCCTTCAATTCGGCTTCGCGGGATTTCGATCCTGCGTTTTCTTCCGACGGGCGACAGGTTTACTTCTGTTCGGACCGGCCAGGTGGCCTCGGCGGCGACGACCTCTATCGCGTTGCCGTGATGGAAGGTGGATTCGGCGCGGTCGAACATCTGGGCTCCGCCGTCAACAGTGCCGGCAACGAGTTCGCGCCGATGCTGTCGCCGGACGGCATGCGGCTTTTGTTTTCCAGCGATCGTCCCGGCGGTGCCGGCGGCCATGATCTGTTTATTGCACGGCAAACCACCGATGGAGCATTCAAAACGGCCCAGCGTCTTGAAGGAAAGATCAACACGCCCGCCAATGAGTTCGACGCGACGTTTCTAGCCGACGGATCGAGCTTGGTTTTTGCCCGCGCGATGAACTTCCGCACCGATCGGGTCGACCTGTTTTTCGCCGCGTCCCAGGCCGGCCGCTACGACGAGGGCACGCTATTGCCGCAGACCGTCAACAGCGGAGACCAGGACACGTACGGCGCGATGCTGGATTGGTCGCAGCCAAACCGGCTTACCGTCTCCACGCGAAGAGCAGGCGCCACCAGCATGGACATGTATCTCGTGCGATACGCCTTGAGACGCGGATCCTCGGATTAAGCACCGCCTGCGCGATACTGTCGGCCCGGCGCCCGGAGTGATGCACGATGATCCCAGTCGCTATCACGGTACTTCTCTGGCTCAACGCCATTGGATGCGGTCTGCTTGCCGGGCTCTTTTTCGCATTCTCGACCTTCATCATGCAGGCCTTGGGCCGCATCGCGCCCGCAAGCGGAATCGCGGCCATGAACGCGATCAACGAGGTGATACTGCGCTCGTTGTTCATGCCGGTTTTCTGGGGAACCACATTAGCCAGCGTGGCGTTGATCGTCTTGTCGGCGTGGCATGGAGACGAACCCGGCGCGATGGCGATGCTGGTGGGTGGCGTGGTGTGTCTGCTGGGTATGTTCGTCTGCACCGTGGCCATCGAAGTGCCGCTCAACAATCAGTTGAAGGCTGATGTCGGAACCGAATCGGCGCTTTCCACCTGGCAGCGATACCTGCTGCGATGGACCCAGTGGAATCATGTGCGCACGATCAGCTGCACATTGGCATGTGCGCTATTCATCTGGTCGCTGGTCGTAAGGGGTTGAAGCTTCTTTGTCGCCGGATCCTTTTTTGTAGGAGCGGCGAGGTGGGAAAGGCGACGTGGGAGACGCGATGTGGGAGCGGCGTCCCGCCGCGAGCTTTTTGCCTGGGAATCATGCCGGCCTGCCGGAAGAGCTCGCGGCGGGACGCCGCTCCCACAGGCTTGTGGCCGCTCCTACTGATAGGTGACGCGGTTGGTGTTCACCAACAACGACAGTGGCATTCGTTGCGGCAGTGGCGCCGATTCAACTTCGACTGTGCCGCTCACGAGGCGACATCCCGAAGCTCTAAGTGTCTGTTCTATTGAGCATTCCGCAGCGCAGCAAGCACTTCTCGACACAGCTGGTACAGTTCGCCCATCCCCGGCTTTCCCCTGATCACTTCCCCATGTTGCTGGCTTTCTTTCCCAGTGCGGTTGCCCGCTTCAAGAAAAATGGTAGCGCTAACTTTTATTCCGGGAACCGGCAATGGGGAACAGGGAATAGGAAAAGCCCTCGCCTCCGCCACCTCCTGACCCTATCCGCT
>CBFGZY010000052.1:0-29110 GCA_965653375.1 uncultured Pseudoxanthomonas sp. | reverse complement strand
AAGGCCGGCTGGTGAACCTGGGCTGCGCCACCGGCCATCCCAGCTTCGTGATGTCGAACTCCTTCTCCAACCAGACGCTGGCGCAGATCGACCTGTGGGCCAACAAGGACGTCTACGAAAAGACCGTCTACCGCCTGCCCAAGCAACTGGACGAAGAAGTAGCGCGCCTGCACCTGGAAAAGATCGGCGTGAAACTGACCAAGCTGACCAAGGAACAGGCCGATTACCTCGGCGTGTCGGTGGACGGACCTTACAAGCCGGATCATTACCGTTACTGAGTGAGCGGCAGACGGTGAGCGGTGAGCGGAGAACCGCCGCGCAGGCACCACGTCATTACGACCTGGACGTCTGGAAGGAAGCGATGCGCCTCGTTCGCGAGGTGTATCGCATCTCCGCCGCTTTTCCGGAAGAAGAAAGATTCGGGCTTACAAGCCAGATGCGCCGCTGCGCGGTCAGTGTTCCCTCCAACATTGCCGAGGGCGCTGGGCGGGGCGGCCGCATTGAACTCACGCGCTTTTTGACTATTGCGCGAGGCTCTTTGGCCGAATTGGACACACAACTCTGGATCGCCCGGGATCTTGAGTACCTGGACGATGGTCAAGAGCTGCAAGGTAGCATCCAGCTACTGATGGCTCGCATTAACGCACTAATCCACTCAAACCGTTCCAAAATCCTGAAGGACACGCGATGACCGCATACCGCTCACCGCTTACCGCAAATCCCGCTCCCGTTTCCTTCGAGTTCTACCCCCCCAAGACCGACGAGCAACGGACGCAACTGGATCGCACTGCGGAAAAGCTGAAGGCATACGCGCCGGAATATGTGTCGTGTACGTTCGGCGCGGGCGGTTCGACGCTTAGCTATACCTCCGAAACGGTGCGCCATCTGCACCAGCACCATGGTTTCGATGCTGCGCCGCACCTGTCCTGCGTCGGTGGCAGCCGCGAGGAAATCCGCGAGTTGCTGCGGCTGTACCGGGCACTGGGTTGCAAGCGCATCGTCGCGCTACGCGGCGATCTGCCCTCGGGCATGGGCCATCCCGGCGACCTGCGCTACGCCTCGGAGCTGATCGAGTTCATCCGCGCCGAGCATGGCGACGCCTTCCACATCGAAGTCGGTTGTTACCCGGAGACCCATCCGCAATCGGAAGACGCCTTGGCGGACATGAAGTATTTCAAGGCCAAGGTCGACGCCGGCGCAGACGGCGCGATCACCCAGTATTTCTACAACCCGGACGCGTATTTCCACTTCGTGGACGCCGCCCGCAAGCTGGGCGTGGAGATCCCGATCATTCCCGGCATCATGCCGATTTCCAACTTCACCCAGCTCAAGCGTTTTTCGGAAGCGTGCGGCGCGGAGATCCCCCGCTGGATCGGCAAGCGCATGCAGGCTTTCGGCGACGATGCCGAAGCGGTACGCGACTTCGGTGCCGATGTGGTGGCAGGCCTATGCGAGCGCCTGATCGCCGGTGGCGCGCCCGCCCTGCACTTCTATACCCTCAACCTGTCCAAACCCACCCAGACTGTATTGAAGCGGCTGGGTTGGGATGATTGACTACTCCTTGCTAAGGGGCGACGTGAGTCAAGGGCGAAAGTCTCAAGCTCTTAGGCACGGATTAACGCGGATAAACGTCCTCAATGCTTTATCCGCTTCTTTCCGCGTCAACCCGTGTCAAAGGCTTTGGCTGGCCTTCCGCTCCTGACTTGCCAGCGTTCGCATCCCGGACGCGCTGCGGCGCGTTCTTCATCACGTACGCCAGCGGCTATCGGGGCGCCATCTGAATGATCCTGCACAGGCGTGCAGGCAGGCCGGTGACTTTGCCGGTCCGCCACGGTTAGGCTGGCGCCATGCGATTTTCAGTTCTTTCTCTGCTGGTCCTGGTGGCCTGCGGTCCAATGCTCGGCCCTATTCCCTCCGCCGCCGCGCAAGAAGTGCAGCGCTGCACTACCATGAGCGGGGAAACGGTTTACACCGACAAGCGCTGTGAAGACATCGGCGCGATGGATCATCTACCCTCGCCCGCTACGGAAGCCACCGCGACTGCCGGCCACTTGTACCGCGGCGGTTGTTCTCGCACCTTGAGCGATCTGGTTTCACAGATTTCCGGCGCTATCGCCGCGCAGGACGTCAATCGACTGGCTGGCGTCTATCAATGGGCGGGAGTTTCCGACGAAGGCGCCAATCGGATTTTGAACCGGCTCGAGGCCGTGGTGCAGCGCCCGCTGGTGGACATAGCGCCGATACGCCCAGCCCCGCCACCGATCGTGGACGACGCTGGGAATGTAGTCGATACCAACACCGACGGCTATTACCCGCAGACAACCCAGCTGCCGCGTCCCATCGGACTGCGCGTCGTGCAGACGCTGAAGAACAGCGCCACGCCCTCGCAAACCGACTTCAGCCTGCGCCGCAATTACGGCTGTTTCTGGATCACGCTCTAAGCGGTAGGAGTGGCGGCGGCATGCCGCCGCCGGTCAGTCGCGATGGCGCCCCGACAGCCGCGCAGCGTGCATGACAAAGAACGCGATGCGGCGCGTCCGGATGGCGAACTGTCTGGCAACCCCTTTCCCTGGCAATCGCGACTGACGTCGCTCCTACATGGCATGAGCCGAGCGGATGCAGCATGAGACGCCAAGCGACACTGGAATGGCGCACCTGTCCCACGCGCGTCTGGATGGTGCAGAATCAAACCGTTCCCAGCCGATAGCGGAGATGCCCCATGAACTTCCCCGAGAAAATCTGGCACAACGGCACGATCAAGCCCTGGGCGGAAGCCACTACTCACGTCATGGCGCATGCCATTCATTACGGCTCATCGGTGTTCGAGGGCATCCGCGCCTATGAAACGCCGAAAGGCACCGCAATCTTTCGCCTGACCGATCACAACAGGCGCCTGTTCCAATCGGCCAAGATCTACGATATCGACATTCCTTACACGCTGGACGAGATCAATGCGGCTTGCCGTGAGGTCGTGCGCGTCAACGGGCTGACCAAAGCGTATCTGCGCCCGGTCGCTTTCCGTGGATACGGCGGCATCGGCATCGCCGCCGACACGCCCATCGATGTCGCGGTGGCGGCCATGGCTTTCGGCCGCTATCTGGGCGAAGACGGCATGGAAAACGGCATCGATGCCTGTGTTTCCAGTTGGCAGCGCTTCGCGCCCAACACCTTGCCGGCAGGCGCCAAAGCAGGCGGCAACTACCTCTCCGGCCAGTTGGTGACACGCGAGGCGCGCCGCCACGGTTACGGCGAAGGCATCGCGCTGGCGTCGACCGGACTGCTGAGCGAGGGAGCTGGCGAAAATCTGTTCCTGGTGTTCGATGGCGAGCTGCACACGACCCCGGCCAGCGCCTCCATCCTTACCGGCATCACTCGCAATTCGATCATTCGCCTGGCTCGCGACGAAGGTATCTCAGTAGTGGAGCGAGACATCCCGCGCGAGTACCTGTACCTGTGCGACGAACTGATGATGTGCGGCACGGCGGCGGAAATCACGCCGCTTCGTTCCGTCGACGGCAAACCCGTCGGCACCGGCAAGCCAGGGCCGGTCACCAAGCGCATCCAGCAGCTGTTCTTCGGTCTGTTCGATGGCAGCACGGAAGATCGCTATGGTTGGCTGGAATAGCGCCCCCGCGAGCGAATAGCCGCTTGAAGGCGCTTCTCGTAGAGCCGAGCTTGCTCGGCTGCTCTTCGACCTGCGACAACGGCCTAAAGGCAGCGGAGCAAGTTCGGCTCTACGAGAAGCGCTTTTAAACGGCTATTCGTTATCGCCCGCCGTTGCGACGGCCTTATCGCTATCGTCACTGCAAGGCTGCGGGGCGCGGAGCAAACCGCAGTGTGGCAATCACGCCCTTGTGCTCGCCCGGACGCACGCTGACCTGCCAACCATAGAGATCGCATAGCCGGCTGACGATCGACAAGCCGATGCCGCCGCCCTGCGAGTGGCCAGCGTGGGTGCCGCGGTAACCGCGCTCGAACAAGCGTGCGGCGTCCTCGGCGCTCAAGCCTGGACCCGAGTCGATGACTTCCACGCTGTCGGGCAGCAACTGGACGACCACCTCGCCTTCCATCGTGTACTTCACCGCATTGCCGATCAGGTTGCCCAACGCTACCGACAGCGCGGCCTCAGGTGCGTCGATCCTCAACCCGGATTCGCCTTCCACACGCAGCGTCAACGGCTTTCCGCCGAGTTGGGCGCGGTGCGCGTCCAGCAGTTGTTCGACCACCCTGGCCACATCGGTATTGCCATGGCCACGTTCGCTGCGCGACAACAGCAGCAAGGCGCTGATCAGGTCGGTGCATTGCTGTTCGGCGCGCTGGATGCGCTGGATCCGGGTCTTGGTTTTTTGATCGAGATCCGGCCGCGACAACATCAACTCCACCGAACCGCGGATGATGGCCAACGGGGTGCGCAATTCGTGGCTGACGTCGGCGTTGAATTCGCGATCGCGCTGCACGACCGCAGTCAGGCGATCGGAGTAATCGTCCAAGGCTTCGGCCAACTGGCCGACCTCGTCCTCCGGAAAGTGAGGCGCCAGCGGCTGCGGATCGCTGCTGCCGCGATAGGCACGCAGACGCGCCGCAAGATCCGACACCGGACTCATCACACGCGATGCCGCCCACCAGCCGACCACCAATGACAGCAAGCTAAAAAAGAGAACGGAGATGTAAATCGCCCGAATGAATTGCTGCTGGCCCCGAGCTGTCTGCGAGATATCGTAGGCAAGGAAAAACCATTCCGTTGGAGTTTTCCGCACCGCCAGTTTGTAGATAAAAGGGTCGCCCGACTCGTTTACACCGGAAACGTTGTGATTGCCGTTGGGAAGCTCCGCCCACTCGGGCCGCTCTTCACGGACACGGTCGAATTTGTCCGGGGTGAACACATACGCGCGTATCTGCTGGACGGGCAGATCAGGGCTGGTACCGGGATCGCTGTAGTACCGTCGAGCGAACTCGTCGATATTGCGATTCATTACGTCCTCGACCAGCTGGTTTTCAACTCGCTCGCGAGTGAAATCGGTCAGATAGGCGAACAGCGCCGTCAGTCCCGTACCGAACAGGACGAAGGACAGGATGATGCGGGTGCGTAGCCGGCGGCGGAATCTGACCGCTCGCCGGGTCCGTTTGGGTGGCTCAGCTGCTGGCATCGGGCGCAGCGATGCGGTAACCGATCCCGTGGCGGGTCTGGATGTAAGGGCTATCGAATGGCTTGTCCACGACGGCGCGCAGACCATGGATATGTACACGCAACGAGTCCGAATCGGGCAATTCTTCGCCCCAGACTCTGGTTTCCAGTTCCTGGCGGGTCACCACGGCCGGCGACGCTTCCATCAATGCCTGCAGGATTTTCAGTGCGGTGGGATTGAGTTGGAGCAGCTTGCCCTGCCGACGCACTTCCAGCGTGTCCAGGTTGTATTCCAGCTCGCCGACTTCCAGCACCCGCGTCTGCACGCCCTTGCCCCGGCGGGACAGCGCGTTGAGACGGACTTCGACTTCCTGCAGCGCGAACGGCTTGATCAGATAGTCGTCGGCACCGGAGTCGAAGCCGGCCAGCTTGTTATCCAGTGAATCGCGCGCCGTCAGCATCAGCACCGGCGTCTGTTTGCGCGCTTCATTGCGAAGCTTGCGGCAGACCTCCAGACCGTCCATGCCGGGGAGATTCAAATCCAACACGATGGCGTCGAACTCATGGACCACCGCCAGATGCAGGCCGGTCACCCCATCGGCGGCGAAATCCACGGTGTGGCCTCGCTCTTCCAGGTAATCGCCCAGATTGGCGGCAATATCGCTGTTGTCTTCTATGACCAGGATGCGCATCAAGCATCAGCCTCCTTTATTGTAGGTGCCCGTCGGATGGCGACGCATCGCATCCTGTGCGTCTTGCGCCTCGCGGCGCCGTTCGGCAACGGTTTTGCACTGAGTGGTGGTCCGCAACGAACCGATGGTCGCTTCTCGGCGGCAGATCAACCGGCTATCGGCGGCTGCCTGACCGAGGATCTGGTTGACGAGATTCTGCTCGTTCAACAGTTTGGTCTGTTCGGCCTTATTCAAGGTGTCGCCGCCACTCTGGCTCAGGACGGTTGCGATCTGGGACAGTGCTTGGCGGACCTTGGAACGATCTTCCTCACTGATCTCGGCATAGGTCTCGCCGTCGTTCAGTGCCTTTTCGATGTTGTCCATTTGGACGAGGAATGGCTGGTTCAGATCCAGGGCCTTCGGCTTTTCCGAATTCGGCTTGGCGGCATGGGCAGCAACCGCCACTGCAATCATCACCACTGCAAGGATCAACCGGTACATGTGCTGCGCCTTAGTCATTAGGGAAAGGGAAGAGATGAATGTAGCCAGCCCCGCCCATAGCAGCAAGTGTCGTTGGAGAGCAGAAAAAACGAGGCCCAAGCGGGTGATCACCCGCTTGGGCCAAACTAATGCCCCGATTACCGTAATCCTGTGCTTTCCAGATAAATCTACCGGGAGGAACGCAGAGCTGCGGTCCGGACAAGGCTACGCGGGTTTCGATTAAACGACTGTTAAAGGCGATGTTAATTATATGTGAAATTGGTAAATCTTAGGCCAGAGCCCTATTCAGATTTGGCTTGCCAAGTGGTCGATGATTCGGCCGGCCACATCCACATCGCAGACCGCCTCTATTCCTTCCAGGCCCGGGGTCGAATTGACCTCCAGCACCAGCGGGCCGCGGCGGGAGCGGATCAGGTCCACGCCGGCCACCCGTAGCCCCAAGACTTCCGCGGCCCGGATCGCCATCGCTTTTTCGCCCTCGGTCGCTTCCACCGGCTCTGCCGTCCCGCCCCGGTGCAGGTTGGAGCGAAAGTCGCCTTCGGGGGCCTGCCTTCGCATGGTCGCCACCACCTGGTTGCCCACCACGAAGCAGCGCAGGTCGGCGCCGTCCGCTTCCCCGATGAATTCCTGCACCACGAAATTGGCGTACAGGCCGCGCAGCGCTTCCACCACCCCGCGAGAAGCGGACAACTTCTCGGTCAGCATCACGCCCGCGCCCTGGGTGCCCTCGTTGAGCTTGATCACATGCGGTGGCGGACCGAGCATGGAGAGCAGATCGGTGGTGTCGTCGGGATTGTCGCCAAACACGGTCACCGGCAGGCCGATACCTTGCGCTGCCAGCAGTTGGTGCGCGCGTAGCTTGTCGCGAGCGCGCAGGATGGCATCCGAGGGATTGGGCGTGTAGCTGCCCATCATTTCGAACTGGCGCAGCACCGCCGTGCCGTAGCGGGTAATCGATGCGCCAATCCTCGGGATCACCGCGTCGTAGCCGCCCACCGGTTTGCCCTTGTAATGCACGGTGAAGCCTTCCGACGAAATCCGCATGTAGCAACGCAGCGGGTCCAGGACCCGCACGCTGTGGCCGCGGTCGCGGGCAGCCTCCACCAGCCGCCGAGTTGAATAGAGTTTGCTGTTGCGCGAAAGGACAGCCAGTTTCATAGGCGTGGGCAGCGGATCGTTGGCGATAGCATCGCACGCCCATGCGTCCCCGCGATGACTGACAGACCGACAATAGACAGACGAAGGCGAGTCAGTCTCGGCATTTGCCTACGCATTCTCAGGTCGACTCGTCGCCGCCGGGATAGCCGAGCCGGCTTGGGCAATCAAGCTGCCTTGGGTGCAACCAGCCGGGAGCTGCTGGCTGGGACCGATAAAGCGAACTTCCACATCGATATGCAGCCGCGCCTGTAAACGCTCCAGCAGCCGTTTGCAAGCGGAAGCATTGATATCCTCTTCGCCGGTCAATTTGCCGACCAGCCGCATGAACCAGTCGTCATAGGCTTGGACATATAAAAGCCACTGCGGCGAGCGTGCGGTTTCAGTCGACTTGCCGCGGCAAAGCCAGATGGCACGTGCATGCTGAAAGAGCGGCTGAAGTTTGCTCTGCAGCAATGCCAGCTCGGACGCATCCATCCCGTGCGGGAAAGGCCCCGTGATGTCGGACTGCTCGGCATCTTCGCTCACCCACAATTCGTCCGCGATCCGCCGGTACCGCTCGGCCGCAGACTTGTCTCCCGCCCGTAGGTAAAGCTCGCAAAGGTGGCGATGAGCCTGATACGTGGAGGAAGACGAGGAGCGGCCTTGCTCGATGCGATGCCATAGGGCGATCGCGCCATCGATGTCGCCACTTTGCTCCAGATCATCGGCTTTTAGCTGGAGAAGCAGCGGTTCTGCAGGCGAATGTCGCAACCCTTGCGCTATTGCTTCGGCGCGGAGAGTGCCCGTCTGGTCGAACTCTGCTGCCAGCTGGGCCAGTTGCAGCCAATCTTGCTCGTCAAATACCTGCTGCTCGCGGCGCTGCAAGAGCTGCGAGAACTGGCGGCGTCGATACGCGTGCCCCGCTCTTGCATCCATCCAGGCTTGCGCCGCGTTTTCGCGCCAGTCGGTATCCAACTGCGCTGCAATACCCGAAGCTTCGGCACCGAGCAAATCCGCGGCCGCGGACGTTTCCTCAAGACACCAGGGCAACCGATCAGGAAGTGGCGCCTTAGGATCAAACCCTATTGCTTGGATTCGCTCGCAAAAGGCGGGATGAGTGCTGTGAGGATCCGGTTTTTGGCAGAGACTTTCGTGCAGCCATACCGCAGCCTGTGCGCCATCGCATGGACGGCTTTCCACAGGCTCCATCAGAAGCTGGGAAAACGGCCGTATCTGAGTAAGTTCTTCATTGCCTGCTTGCGCGTATGTAGCCGGCCAAAACTGTCTGGACAGGGCTCGTTGCCGCAAAGCCAAAGCTACTTCCGCCTCGAATGCGGTCTCTCTACCGCAAACCTCAATCGCTTGCGCATCAGCCACCGCTTCGCACCGGCGCGAAAACTCCAACGTTTCATCCATGACGCGGGGCACGTACCACGACAGAAACAGTCTGATTGGCGCAGTGATCAGCCGATGGTTACGCTCATGCAACTCGCCAAGCGCCGTCCAGCGGTGGCGGGCCATATAGGCCCAACGCGCAAGATGTCCATGCGACCGGGAAATATGTGCGTATTCATGCGCGAGAACGGCTGCCGCTTGCTTTTTAGTCAGCAGCGCAAGAAGCGGCAAGCCAAGCACCAAGACATGCTTGGATTGACCACCACGGGATCCTGTCTGATAGATGGATGCATTGAGGTCGGCATTGACATACACGGCGGTAAAGGCCGGTGCATCGCAGGCAAGTCGCAGCCGCTCAAGCTCCTCCATGAGAACCGGAACTTTGTCGGATTCCAGCAGTATCCCGTTCGAGGCGGGCAGCGGCACCGCCGCATAGGCTCGCAGGACCATCACTCCATAAAAGAACCAGGACAGCGATGGCAAGGCAAGCAGCACCAGCCACAGCCACGAGGGCAGCCATAGTGCGAGCACCAGAGGCGACAGGACCAGCGACGATCCGCAGGCCAGCAAAAATACATCGCCAAAGGCGAGCCAGATCAAGGCTCGCCAGCGGCCCTCGCGTGGCGACGGCATAGGACGGGTCATTGCAATGCTTATTTCGGGGGAAGATGCTCGCTTGAGAGCTTCTTGCCGAGGAAGAACGCTTTCAACGCGCGTCCCGCCATTTGCATTCCTGTCGATCCATAGACCTGCGTTTCCATCCACTCCATTGTGGAGTGGTCGGGGAAAAGCTCCTTGTAGCGGTCGAACCACTGCATGGCGACAAACTCGCTCTGGGGAACCCCCTGGCCGTATTTATAGGCCAGGACAACCTCGCCGTAGGCCTCTCCGGCAATGTGGTCGTCATGGTGCGAGAGAAGGGACTTCATCTCGGCGACGGCCTGCTGTTTTTCCTCCGTGGTTCCGTGCCGCCGCTCGACGCTCGCAAGCCTGATCATTGCCATGTCGATGCCGCCGCGCATTGCTCCAACGTAAAAATTTCGAACGCGTTCGAAATTTTCCCGGACGGTCAAATCGATGTCGTCGACATTCTCAAGGCGCCATGCGTAATTGTGCAGCGCAACCGGTTCACCGTCCTCGACGGCCAGCTTGAGCCAATGAACCGCTTCCTTATCGTCAAGCAGCTCCGGATCGGTATCGGGCCGAATTCCGTTGGTGATGTCGTACATGCTGGCCGCGGCGGAGTAAACGCGTCGCTCCGCAAATGCACGGGTAAGGTAGGTTGCTTCCTTCTGGAATCCGCCGTCCCATATCATCCTGCAAGCGTGCATCGGGGAAAACGCATCTGGCTCGTACACCGGTTCGAGTTGCGCTACCCGGTCGATCAAGCGCGTGGCCATCTCCGGATCGGGCTTGATCCCCCACATGCCGAACTGCCAGGCAAATGCCGCCATCGTGAGCATCGTCGGCTCATCGAACCGGCGAACAGCAGTGTGCAGGACGCTGGCATAGGCACCTTCATGGTCCTCGAAATGCTTGATCAGCATCACGTTGGTGAAGTCCCGAAACGCCCCGTCGACCGCCGGGTAGGTTCCTGGCGGTTTGCAAAAGCGAATGGACTCGACGTGCCGCTGATGCGCCAGTTCCGCGTCGGCGAGCGAAAAGTGGGTGAAGTTGGCGTAGTGGCCCAGCGAAACGAAACGCAGGCGGTCCGGAAGATCCCTCGCCAGCCAATTGTCAAAGATCTTCCGTCTGGCCGCGATTTCGCGAACATCGCCTGGCTCCGGATATTGAGGAAGCGTCAACGCGTCCTGGATGCCCGGCCATCGGACGGCATTGCGTTCCCGCTCGCTCAGCGAAGCGCACAAAGGACCTGTCGCGAACTTTTCGACTTCACCATCGGCGCCACCCCATCTGGGGCTCAGGTACTGCGCATAGTCGGTCAGGATATCCGGCCACCGCGGTCTTAGCGAAAGGCAATAGCGCAACCAGTAGAAGCTGGGATTCTCGAGATCGCCCTCTTTCATTGGCGGGAGAGAGGCAGGAAGGGTCGCCGTCACAACGCCGGGCGGCTTCAATCCATGCTTGGCAAGCCGGGCGCATGCTGCGTCATAAAGATCGGGCTGGAAATCCTCGCGCTGCATGGTTTTTTCAACGGGCGTGCCGCGAAACAATGCATCGACGAAGTCTGGCTGGCCAAGATACAGGCTGATCTGCATCATCGTTTCTGCTGCAAGCGCCGGCCGCTCCGAGAGCGCCATTGCCTTCAGCAAATACTCGGCCGCGGTCACGCAAGCCATGTGGGCGGCAACCCATTGGTCCTCACCGACTTCGGATGCCCAGGCAGCCGTTCGGATGTCGCAGGCCCGGCGAAAATGATAATGACCGATGATTTGTCGTGCATGGTACGAGCCCGGATATGCCTGGCTCCAGTCACTCAGCAAATCAAGTCTGAGGGCTTCGTCGACGCTGCCGTTGTCAAAGAGGCCGGAGTCGGTAGCAAGGAACGGATAGCGATCATCCGGCACGTCAGCGGGCTGCCACCAGGCCGCCTCAAGCAGCGCGAGCGTGCTCTCGACCTCGCCGAAACGTCGCGCAAGCATGGCCTTTCGCAGATCTTCTTGCTGGCGGAGCCGGGCCCAGTCAGGGCCTTCCAGGGATAGGGGAGATGAGCTGGCGACCGTTTGCATGGAGCTCCTTGAGATCGTAATCGGCGATACGTTGTCACAAATTATGCCTGGGTCGCTTGCTTTCTTCCGCAGCTCACGCTGTTGCTGCTTGAAAACTCGGATCGAAGGTCCGGCTCTATTGCGACCACAGCATGATGACGAACGCGTGGCGAACGCTTGCCTGAGCAACTTGCGGAGCTCGATCTTGGCTTTCATGGGTTGCCGTCGACCAGGACGGATCGCCCGATGCTTCCGCTTGCAGTCGGCGGTGATCACTTGCGATGAGGGCGCGAGGTATCCCGGGAGGTGGACTCCGGACAGGCGCCAAGCGACATCCACTTTTGTTTTTCGCCCAGGGGCGAACTCGGTGGATTCGGCAGAACTCGATGGAGCGGGTGAAGGGAATCGAACCCTCGTCAGTAGCTTGGGAAGCTACAGCTCTACCATTGAGCTACACCCGCGCGATGGCGAGGAGTCTATGTCGGCATCCCGCTTCAGTGCAATGCAGCGCCGGATTTCCCGGCGCCGCATTGCCGTCGCTACAGATCAGAAGCCGCCGCTGAGGGTGACGAACGCGGTCGTGTTCGTGCCGCCTTCCTGATTGACGGTGGTGCTCACGCCAAGGTCGGCGGCCAGCCCGAACAACTCGCTCTTGGCGCCCAGCACTACCGTGCCGTAGTTGCGATCCATCTCCAGGCCCGGTACCGCATAGGGTTGCGTGCCCGGCAACGACTGCAGCTGCGCGAAGACTTCGGTGGCCGCTTCTTCGAACTCGTGGTCGTAGGTCATCCGTGCATACGGACGCAGGTGATCGGTGATGGTGTAGGTGGCTTGCCAACCCACACTGCCGATCAGCGAGTCGAAATCCTGGTCCGGATATGCCAGCGCGGTGGAGCTGGCATTGTTTTCCGCGTAGCCATCCAGCTTGATCCGCTGCGCCAGCACGCTGGCGACCGGTCCATGGCGCAACTCGCCCTCACCCATTTCGAAGCCTGCGCTCAAACCGACGCTCAGATTGCTGCCATCCGGCGATCCGCTGTGGCGGCGGGTGACATCGCCCAGTTGGACCTCGCGATCGACGTCGTAGGAAATCCAGCTGTAGCTGACCTGTGCATTGGCCCAGGCGCGCTCGCCGTACCAGCCAGCGAAACCGCCGAGCGTGGCATCGGATTCGTCGAAGCTGCCGCCACGACGGCCGAAGTCGTAATCGTTGCGGCCATATCCACCAAAACCGCCGAACACGAACGCACCGCGCGACCAGTCCACACCGAAGGTGCCCACCGGACCCGCACCGTCGTAGAGATTGCCGTGCCCGTAACGCAGGAAGTCGCCGCGCAGATCGCCCCACCAGCGCATGCCGTCCGCTTCGGGCTGGCCATCCACGTGAGCGAAAACGCGTTCGGCGCGGGCGCGCCCGTGAACCGAGGCGGTATACGGCAACAAAGCGATCTGGCGTGGGCCTTCCAGCACCGAAACCGCGTAGTCGGCGAGGATCGAATGCGCCTTGGACGAGGGATGCACGCCATCGGCAAAGGCATAGGTGTCCGGCGCATTGGGCGTGACATACGTGGTGGGGTTGCAAGTCAGGGACTGTGCGGTGATCTGCGGCTGACAGGCCGTACCGGTGACGTTGCCGAACCCATAGTCCGCCGGGCTGGCGACGATTTCCTGCAACAGATGGAAGGTATCCAGCGGAATCACGCGCAAACCCGCGGCGTTCAAACCGGCGTAAAGGGCGTTGTTATAAGTGGTGGCCAGCTGGGTGGCGGTGGCGGACGCCACGGCGCCTTGCGCACGGAACGAAGGCGTCGCGCCCAGGTCCGGCACCGTCGGCACCAGCACATAGCGTGCGCCTGCGTTCTGCAATGCGCCTACCGCACCCACTTGCGCGGTCACCGCACCGGTGATGGTCGCTTGCGCAGGGGCGCCCCCGGCAACGGCGAACAGATCGTTGGCGCCGGCCCACACCGTGTACAGCGCATTCGCATCGGCATGGCCGCCATTGCTGGTCAGATAGCTATTGACCTGAGTGGCGGCGGAGGGAACGGGCCCCAACGCGCCACTGGTATTGGTTCCGGCGCGGGCGCCGCCCACGGCGTAGTTGGTGCCGCCCTGGTTAGCGCTGATCGCCCCGCCGCCGTAGTACTCGGCCAAGTATTCGGACCAGACCAGGCCTGGGTTGGTGGTGAAGCGGCCCAGGATGGCGGCCGACGGGCCGACGGCCTGCACCAGTGCCGGCCGGAAATGGCCGGAATCGGTCAGGCTGTCGCCAAAGAAGACGGTTTGCGAATACGTGCTCTGAGCGAGCGCGGGGGCCGCCGCGACGGCCAGCGCAACGGCCAGCAACGAGCGGACAGGCGATTTGGAAAGCTTCATGGATACTCCGGGGCTATAGGAATAAAGACGGGTAATGAGGCGGTGCCGGGAGCGCGCCGGATTCTGCCGTACGGCTGCGCATGGCGCGCATCGTTTCATCAAGTCAAAGGCTGTTCACGCTGCACCGCCGCATCGTGGCTCCCCCCGCAGCACCGCCTCTGGCAGCGTCAGGACATGGCCGTGGTTCGCTGCATGGTCAGCCCGCTCTATGACCTGGCCATTTCATTGCTCACAAATGCATGCAGGCCCGGCGCCGACCGGCGACAATATCGAAATGGAAATCAAATTGAACGGGGATGATTATTCCCTTGCCGCCGACAGCACCATCGCCGCACTGCTACATGCCGAAGGCTTGGCCGAACGCCGCGTCGCGGTGGAAGTGAACGGCGAAATCGTCCCTCGCGGCCGCCATGCCGATCACGTCCTGGAAGCCGGGGATCGGGTCGAAATCGTCCATGCGCTGGGCGGCGGCTGAGCCTGCGACGCGCCAAATCCCCTATGCAGAGCGTGTTCCGCACTTGAAGCACCTCCCCCAATGCCTGGGTCACCTGCCAGGCGATGCGCCGCCCTTGCCAAGGCCGTGTGGAAGGCACTTCAAGTACAGAACACGCTCTATCTTTCACAACCGCGATCCAGCGGCCGAACATCGGCGATAATCCCGGCATGCCCCACACTCATTCGACCGACCCGCTCATCATTGCGGGCAAGACCTATCGTTCCCGCTTGCTGACCGGCACCGGAAAATTCAAGGATTTCGAGGAAACCCGCCTGGCGACCGATGCCGCCGGCGCCGAAATCGTCACCGTGGCCATCCGCCGCACCAATCTGGGCCAATCGCCCAACGAGCCCAACCTGCTCGATGTGCTGCCGCCGGACCGCTACACCATTCTCCCCAATACCGCCGGCTGCTATACCGCCGACGACGCTGTGCGTACCTGCCGGCTGGCGCGAGAGCTGCTGGATGGCCACAAGCTGGTCAAGCTGGAAGTGCTGGGCGACCAGAAGACCCTGTACCCCGATGTGGTGCAGACCCTGGCCGCCGCCGAAACGCTGGTCGCTGACGGCTTCGACGTCATGGTCTACACCAGCGACGATCCCATTCTGGCCCGCAGGCTGGAGGAAATCGGCTGCGTGGCGGTGATGCCGCTGGCCGCGCCGATCGGCTCGGGCCTAGGCATCCAGAACCGCTACAACCTGCTGGAAATCATCGAGAACGCCAAGGTACCGGTGCTGGTCGACGCTGGCGTGGGCACCGCGTCCGACGCCGCCATCGCCATGGAGCTGGGTTGCGATGGCGTGCTGATGAATACCGCCATCGCCGGAGCGAAAAATCCGGTCCTGATGGCCAGCGCCATGCGCAAGGCGGTGGAAGCCGGACGCGAAGCATTCCTCGCCGGTCGCATCCCGCGCAAGCGCAATGCGTCCGCTTCCAGTCCCATCGACGGGCTCATCGGCTGAGTTCTCGATGACAGATCCCTTCTCCAGTCCCGGCGCGAAAACTCCACCCAAGCCTTTCACGGTGGAAGAAGGCCGCCGCCAGATCCGCAGCTTCGTATTGCGGCAGGGACGCTTCACGGAAGCCCAGCAGCGCGCCTTCGACACCTTGTGGCCGCGCTACGGTCTGGACTACGAGGCAAAGCCGCGCGACTACGATGCTGTATTCGGGCGCCAGGCATCGCGCGTGCTGGAAATCGGCTTCGGCAACGGCGAGGCGCTTCGCTACGCGGTGGCCAACGATACCGCGCGCGACTACATCGGCATCGAAGTGCACGCGCCGGGGGTTGGCCGCCTGTTGAATGCATTGGCCGAAGACGGCAGCGACCATGTCCGCCTGTACCACCACGACGCCGTCGAAGTACTGCGCAACGAAGTAGCGGACGGCGCGTTGGATGAAGTGCGGATCTACTTCCCCGATCCCTGGCACAAGAAACGCCACAACAAGCGTCGCCTGATCCAACCCGAGTTCGCCGCGTTGCTGACGGCCAAGCTGCGCAACGGCGGCCGCTTGCATGCGGCCACCGACTGGCAGGACTATGCCGAGCAGATGTGGGACGTCCTGGATGCCACGCCGGGCCTCCGCAATCGGGCCGGGCCGCGCGGTCACGTGCCGCGTCCGCAATGGCGACCGCAAACGCATTTCGAAACCCGTGGCCAGAAGCTGGGCCACGGTGTGTGGGACTTGGTCTACGACCGAGAATCGGTAAGCGGGAATCAGGAAACGGAGAAGCAACTGCCTCCACCGTCCGGATAACGCCATACTCGTTCACCGCTGCGCTTTTTTGCTGTTCCGCTTTCCGTTATTCCCCATTCCCGATTCCCGGCTCCCCGCCCCATGGAAAACGCGCTGACGCTGACCAACGACATGAAGCTCGTCCTCGGGCTGGTCGGGTTCACGATGGCGATGTTCCTGTTCGAGCGCATCCGCGCCGATCTGGTAGCGCTGGTGGTGCTGGTGATACTGGGCGTGACCGGACTGATCGCCCCGGAAGAAATCTTCGGCGGTTTTTCCGGTAACGCGGTGATGAGCATTATCGCCACGATGATCCTGGGCGCGGGCCTGGACCGTACCGGTGCATTGAACCGGCTGGCTTCATGGCTGCTTCGGCGCGGGCACGGCATCGAGCAACGACTGATGCTGATGACCACGGCCATCGCCGGCCTCAATTCGTCCTTCATGCAGAACCCATCGGTGATGGCGCTGTATTTGCCGGTGGCGTCGCGCCTGTCTTCGCGCACCGGATTGTCGCTGCCGCGCTTGCTGCTGCCCATCGCCTCGGCAGTGGTGATGGGCGGTGCGCTGACCATGGTCGGCAACTCGCCGCTGATCTTGTTGAACGATCTATTGGTCTCCGCCAACAACAACCTGCCTTCGGGCATGGCCACGCTGGAGCCGCTGCGCATGTTCGCGCCGTTGCCGATCGGCGTAACACTGCTGGCGGCGTCGTTGCTGTATTTCCGTTTCTATGGCGACAAGAAGCTCAAGGACGAAACCGAGCTTTCGGTAACGCCGGCGCGCACCGAAAGCTATTTCGCCAATACCTATGGCATCGAAGGCGATGTGTTCGAGCTGGTCGTCTCAGCCGAGAGCCCGCTGGTGGGTATGTCGCTGGGTGAAGCCGAGGCGCTGCACGACGCGCCGCTGATGCTGGCGCTGCAAACCGGCAACGATACCCGCCTGGCCCCGCCCGCCGATATGCGCATCTGGGTGGGCAGTGTGCTGGGCGTGATGGGACCGCGGCAGCAGGTGCACGATTTCGCGCAGAACCACTTCCTGCGCATGTCGTCGCGGCTTCGTCATTTTGGCGATCTGTTCAATCCCAGCCGCGCCGGCATCTCGGAAGCCGTGGTGCCACCCACGTCCAAGTTCATCGGCAAGACCGCCGCCGATTTGCGCCTGCGCAAACAGGCCGGCATCAGCTTGCTGGCGATCAACCGCGACAAGAAAGTCATGCGCGAAGACGTACGCGAAGTACCGTTGCGCGCCGGCGACCTGCTGGTGTTCCATAGCATCTGGCAGGACTTGGGCCAAGCCGCGGAGAGCCGCGACTTCGTCGTGGTGACGGACTACCCGAAGGGCGAACAGCGCCCGCACAAGTTCAAGATCGCAATGAGCATCTTCGCCATCACGATCATCATTGCGCTGACGTCGAAGCTGCCGGTTTCGCTGACGCTGATGACCGGCGTGGCCGGCATGTTGCTGACCGGTGTGTTGCGCATGGACGAAGCCTACGCAGCGATCAATTGGAAGACGGTGTTCCTGATGGCCGGGCTGATACCGCTAGGCTGGGCGATGGACAGCAGCGGCGCGGCAGCCTGGATCGCCGGCCATACAGTGGAACGACTACCGGAAGGCATCCCCGTCTGGGTGCTGGAAATCGCCATTGCGTTGTTGACCACCGCGTTCTCGCTGGTGATCAGCCATGTAGGTGCCACGATCGTGATGGTGCCGATGGCAATCAACTTGGCCTTGGCCGCAGGCGGCAATCCCACGGCATTCGCACTGATCGTGGCGTTGTCCGCTTCCAACAACCTGATGACCGCTTCCAACCCGGTCATTTCCATGGTGACCGGGCCGGCCAACTACAACTCCAAGCAACTCTGGCGCGTGGGCGGGCCGCTATCGCTGATCTACGCGTTCGTGGTGGTCGCGGCGGTCAATCTGCTTTTCTGGTGGAACGGGCGGGCCGGATAAATGCCGCGCTATAGCGAAGCGTCGGCCAGGCGGACCTCGCCCTCGACGACGGCCACGTCGATGGCCCGCAACGAATCCCCTTTGCATGGGCCGGCCACGCATAGGCCGCCGCTGAGCTCGAACGATGCGCCATGCGCGGCGCAAACCAAGTGGCCTTCCTTGCTTTTCAGGAACTTACCCGGCGCCCAGTCCAATCGCCGCCCGGCGTGAGGGCAAACGTTAAGCCAGGCGCGGACGCTCTGGCCCTGGCGGAACAGCAGCAACGACTCGGCATCGCCATCGATCACCGCCTCGACTTCGGCGAACCCGCCGTCCTCCAGCTGATCGAATGTGATCAGCGGCGCCCCGTTTAACGAACTTCTCACACCGTCATCTTTTCGTCATCCGATACTGGCGCACCGGTTCCAACCCATTTTGGCACGACCCGATCTGATGTCCGCAAACTTCCACTTCAACAACTTCCGTTCCGCCTTCGCTCCGCGCAAACCGCGTCATCCGCTGTTGCGCCTGGCGTTCGGCCTGTTGGGACTGGCGGTCCTGTGCGTGCTGGTGTTCTTCAGCGTCTTTGTCGGCGCGGCGATGATTGCCGCGGGCCTGCTGTACAAACTGCTGCGCCAGCGCGGCAAGCCCGTCGCTCGCGATCCTCGCGTGGTCGACGGCGAATACCGCGTAATCCGCAAACCGGCGATGCCGCTGTCGCGATAAACTCGCCGGCAACCTTCGCCAGCGGCCGGCTTCGCCGGTAAACATGACCGATATCGTTCCTGCTCCCCAGACGCCGCGCGTGCCTGTTCGCGGCGGCGACACTTTTCCTGTTCGCCGCATTTTCTGCGTCGGCCGCAATTTCGCCGACCACGCCAAGGAAATGGGTGCGGTAGCGCCGGCATCCAAAGCCGAACGCAGCCAGCCGGTGTTCTTCCATAAGCCTGCCGATGCGATCGTCATCGATGGTGCCGACGTGCCCTACCCGACCGCCACCCAGGATCTGCATCATGAGGTCGAACTGGTCGTGGCACTGGGCAAGGACGCACCGCCCGGCACGCTGGACCGCACCCAAACACAGGCGCTGGTGATCGCCTACGGCGTCGGACTGGACCTGACCCGCCGTGATCTGCAAGCCGCGGCGAAAGCCAAGGGACTACCCTGGGATATCGGCAAGGGCTTCGACCATTCCGCGCCTATCAGCGAATTGGTATTGGCCGAACAAGTAACCGATCTGGCTTCTCGTTCGCTGACGCTCGATGTCAATGGCACGCAACGCCAGCAAGGCTCGCTAGCCGACCTGATCTGGGACGTACCGGACATCCTGCACGAGCTGTCCAAACTGTATGCACTGCGCGCAGGCGACCTGGTGTTCATGGGGACACCGGCCGGCGTCGGACCGTTGGTGGTGGGCGATCGTTTCGTCGCCAAACTGGAAGGCGTCGCCGAGTTGAAAGGCACCATCACCGCGGGTTGAAACCCGTAGGAGCGACGTGAGTCGCGAGCGGGGATTTCAAAGGGCAACGGAAGCCTACTGTTTGCCATCTGGACGCGCTGCGGCGCGTTCTTCGCCATGCAGGCCGGGCCGGCTATGGAGGCGCGGTCGCGACTCGTCGCTCCTGCAAGGCATGTACTCCGTTATAGTTCGGCCCGGTGGCGTATCGACGCCGGACTGAGGAACCCAGCATGGGCATGATCAGCGAGTTCAAGGAATTCGTTTCGCGCGGCAGTGTGGTCGACTTGGCAGTCGGTGTGGTGATTGGCGCTGCCTTCGGCAAGATCGTCAGCAGCTTGGTCGATGGCGTGGTAATGCCCACCGTAAGCCTGCTGACCGGCGGGGTGAAATTCAGCGATCTGGCGGTCACGTTGCGGGAGGCGCAGATCGATGCAGCAGGCAAGGAGATCGCACCGGCGCTACTGCTCAAGTACGGCGCATTCCTGCAGACGATCATCGACTTCCTGCTGATTGCACTGGCGATTTTTCTGTTCCTCAAGGCATACAACCGCCTGCGTGCGCCCCCGGCGGCAGCGGCTACTCCGGAAGACGTGCTGCTGCTGCGCGAGATCCGCGATTCGCTGAAGAAGTAGAACGCAGAAGTGGACTTTGCGGGGTAGCCGGGAACACCTGCCTACACTAAGCTCGCGGCTTCTTCTTTTTCGGGAATCCGCATGCGCTTCGCTCCGCTTCTGATCGCCCTCAGCCTCACCGGCACTGCATTCGCCGCCGAGCGCGAGACCCGCATTCCCGACGCAGCGTTGACCGCTGCCGCACAACTGCGCGAGCAGGCGCTGAAGGACGACACCGCATGGAAAGTGGTGGAGTCGCTGACGACCGAAGTCGGTCCACGCCTGGCCGGCAGCGAGGCCGATGCGCGCGCCGTGGTCTGGGCGCAGGCCAAGTTCAAGGCATTGGGATTCGACAAGGTCTGGATCGAACCGGTGACCTTTCCCAAGTGGGAAAGGCGCGGCGAGACCGCGGCCGTTCTTGGCGTTCACGCACAGCCGCTGACGGTCACCGCACTGGGCGGCAGTCCTGGCGGCACGGTCGAAGGCGAAGTGGTGCGTTTCGCCGATCTGGCCGCGCTTGAAGCCGCAGCCGAAGGTTCGCTGACCGGCAAGATCGCCTTCGTGGACTACCAAATGAAAGCTGCGCGCGATGGCAGCGACTACAGCAACGGCGGCGCGATTCGCTCGAAAGGCCCGTCGGCCGCCATCCGCAAAGGTGCCGCCGGCTTCCTGATGCGTTCTGCCGGCACCGACTCGCATCGCCTGCCGCATACCGGCATCACTCGCTTCGACGAAGGTCTGACGCCGGCGCCGTCGGCCGCGTTGTCGGTACCTGATGCCAATCAGCTGGCTCGACTGGTAGCGCGCGGTCCTACGCGCATCCGCATGACGCTGGATTGCGGTTGGGATGGCGAGGCGACTTCGCACAATGTCATCGGCGAAATTACCGGACGCGGCAAGCCCGACGAAGTGGTGGTGATCGGTGGGCACCTGGATTCGTGGGACCTGGGCACCGGCGCGATCGACGACGGCGCGGGCGTCGCCATCACCATGGCCGCCGGTCATCTGATCGGACAAATGAAGCAGCCGCCCAAGCGCAGCATCCGCGTGGTCGCTTTCGCCAATGAAGAACAAGGCCTGCACGGCGGCAAAGCCTATGCGGCCAAACATATCGGCGACCTGCGCAAGCATCAGATCGGCGCGGAAAGCGACTTCGGCGCCGGACGCATCTATGCGTTCAACACCGGTGCGCCCAGCCACGCGCGTGCGGCCACCGAACAGATCGCCCAGGCGCTGGCGCCGTTGGGCATCGAATATGCGCCGGACAAAGGCGGTCCTGGCCCGGACATCAGCCCGTTTTCCGCCCAAGGGCTCGCCTGGGCTTGGCTGGCACAGGACGGTAGCGACTACTTCGACCTGCACCACACCGCCGACGACACGTTGGACAAGATCGATCCCAAGGCGCTGGCGCAGAACGCCGCCGCGTACGCCGTCTTCGCCTATCTGGCCGCCGAAGCCGACGGTGACTTCGGCAGCGCCCCCAAAGCAGAAAGCGCATCGAAGAAGTAAGCTAGGCCGCTCCCGCGCTGCCTATGCAGCGCGGGATCCGAGCCTTCCACGGACCTCAAGATGCCAAAGCGCAAACGCCCGGCTGGCGGTGCGGTGACCATCCTCGATGTCGCCAAGCATGCCGGCGTATCGCCGATGACCGCCTCGCGCGTCATCAACGACAATCCCAATGTCGGCTCGGCAATGCGCGAACGAGTACTCGCATCGGTCAAGACGCTCGGCTATCGCCCCAATCTCGCGGGGCGTTCCCTGCGCACCTCCAGCACCGCGCGCATCGGTGTGCTCTATAGCAATCCCAGCGCGGCGTATTTGAATCAGTTCATGCTGGGCATCCTGGAGCAAAGCAGCCTGAGCGGAAGCCAGGTGCTGATCGAAAAGTGCAGCGGGATTCGCAGCCAGCGAGCCGCGACGCAGCGCTTGCTGGAGGCCGGTGTCGACGGAGTGATCCTGCCGCCGCCCTTGTGCGACTCGGCGCAGACCCTGCAGGAACTGGACGCGTTGCATATTCCAACCATCGCCGTTGCCACCGGCGCGCCGTTGGAAGACGTCACCTCGGTGCGCATCGACGACTATCAAGGCGCCCGCGCCATGACCCGTTATCTGCTGGAACTGGGGCATCGCGACATCGGTTTCATCCAAGGCGACCCCAAGCACACACCGACCGCGCTGCGGACCAAGGCGTTTTTCGACACGATGGCCGAAGCCGGCATCCAGGTGCCTGCCGAATATGTCGCCCATGGGCTGTTCACTTACCGCTCCGGACTTGCCGCCGCCTCGCAACTGCTCACTCTAAAACGCCGGCCGACCGCCATTTTCTCCAGCAACGACGACATGGCCGCCGCCACGATGGCGGTAGCCCATGGCATGGGCTTGCGAATACCGGAAGACCTGACGGTAGTCGGTTTCGACGATACGCCGGTGGCGACTACGGTCTGGCCCGAACTGACCACCATTCACCAGCCCGTCACGGCAATGGGCCGTGCCGCGGTTTCGTTGATGCTCGAAGACATCCGCCGCAAGCGCAACGGCCGCCCGAAGAACCCGGTTCATCAAGTCATGAAGTACACCTTGGTAAAACGGCAGTCGGCGGCGGCGCCCCGGAAATGACCTGAACCACCGTCTGTTGCTCTGCGGGATGTACCGTCCTGGAGCCGTGGTAACCTTACCACGGCTACCCGAAGGCTCCGTACAAGAGCCTTTTTGCGGGCTATTTTTCTCTTTCTCGGAGCAACGACATGGTGTCCAGTCAGCATTCCACCGACGCGCAGCATCCCGATTTTCGCTCGCGCGAGTTCCTGCTTCAGCATGTCGCCAGCACCATGCGTTTTTATCATCCGCACTGCATCGATCCGGACGGCGGCTTTTTCCACTTCTTTCGCGACGACGGGCAAATCTACGACCGCCACACGCGCCACCTGGTCAGCAGCACGCGTTTCGTCTTCAACTATTCGATGGCCTACCAGGCCTTCGGCGACGAGCAGTACCAAGCCGCGGTAGCGCATGGCATCAAGTATCTGCGCGATGTCCATCGCGACCCCGCCAGTGGCGGCTATACCTGGTTGCTACGCGATGGAGAAAAGGTCGACACGACCAATCACTGCTATGGATTGGCATTTGTCGCCCTGGCCTACGCCAAGGCGGTGGAAGCAGGCTTCGCCGATGCAGCCGCGCATCTGGACGAAACCTGGAACCTGATGGAGCAGCATTTCTGGGAACCGCAATACGGTTTGTACGCCGACGAAGCGGATGCGGACTGGAATGTTTCCGATTATCGCGGGCAGAACGCCAACATGCATGCCTGCGAAGCGTGGTTGGCTGCGTATGAAGCCACCCGCGAGCCCCGCTACCTGGAGCGCGCCGCGTTGCTTGCCGACAACATGGTCAATCGCCAGGCGGCCCTGTCGGGCGGACTTGTCTGGGAACACTACCGCAAAGACTGGAGCGTGGACTGGGATTACAACTTCGGCGACCGCAGCAATATTTTCCGGCCCTGGGGCTACCAGCCCGGCCACCAGACCGAGTGGGCCAAACTGTTGTTGATTCTCGACCGGCACGCGCCCGCGGACTGGCATTTGCCGCGTGCGCGCGAACTGTTCGATCGGGCCATGGCGTTGTCGTGGGACGAGGAGTACGGCGGCATGGTCTATGGCAACGACCGCGAAGGCCGCTTCTACGACGAGGACAAGTATTTCTGGGTGCAGGCGGAATCGCTCGCCACCGCGGCGCTGCTCGCCGACCGCACCGGAGAAGCGCAGTACTGGGACTGGTACGAGCGTTTGTGGGATTACAGCTGGCGTCATTTTGTCGATCATCGCTATGGCGCCTGGTATCGCATCCTGCACCGCGACAACAGCAAGTACAGCGACGAGAAAAGCCCCGCTGGCAAAACCGACTACCACACCATGGGCGCCTGCTACGAAGTGCTGAAGGTGGTTTGACGCGACGTAGATGGAGCGAGCGGCGCCACGTCTGGCCACTTTCCGAGATCTTCCTCATGTAGGAGCGACGTCAGTCGCGATGAGGCTTTACCAATAAGACCTCATCACGACTTGACCAGCCATTCGGCTGTCAAAAACCATCGCTCCTACATGGATTTGGCCCTCAGAACCGGAATCGCACGCCCACGTAATAACGGCGTTCGAAGATATTCTGGTCGTAGTAGTGATTGCTCCACTGCGCGTAGCGGCGTTCGTTCTCGCCGGTCAGGTTTACGCCTTGTGCGTACACGGTGAAGTTGTCGGTGATGTCGTAGCTGATCGAAGCGTCGAGGTAGCCGACCTCGTCGTTCCAGACCGCCAACCGGTCGCCCCACGCCGATGTATTCAACCGGGCGAAGCGCTTGCTGCGCCAGTTGTAAGCCACGCGCGCCTGCAGCTTGTCCTTCTGGTACCAAAGCACCGCGTTGGCCTGATGCTTGGAGTTGTCGCCTATCGGCAGGCTATTTCCGTCGATATCCGGATCTCCCGAAGTCTCCGCATCCGAGTAGGTGTAGTTGAGATTGGCGCCGAACCCGCTCCACCAACCCGGCAGAAAGTCGAACGCTTGCTGGTAGCCGACCTCGAAGCCTTTGATGGTGCCACCGCCGCCGTTGATGATGCGTTCGACCGGACCACCCGCGCGAACCACGCCGTCGCCGTCGGGCAGCGGTTCGATCTGGGTGATACTGCTCGGGAACGATTCCACATCGATCAGGAACACACCGACATTGAACAGCGAGGCATCGGCGAAATACCACTCGTAGGACATGTTGTAGTTGCTGGCGCGGTATGGTTCCAGATCCGGATTGCCGGAACGCCCGCTGAGGAAGATCGCAGCGTCATCGGGCAATTCCGGGTACCGGCCGCTGTTCGCGGAATAGAACACCACCAGTCCTCGGCCCAGATCCGGCAGATCCTGGCGCGCGACCGCCTTGTTGTAGCCGAAACGAATCTTCTGCTCATCGGAAATGTCGAACACGATGTTCGCCGACGGCAGCACGTCGGTGTATTCGTTGACGATGCGATTGACACCCAGGATCGGATTGACGCCGTTCCAGTTATGGCTGCCGATGAAGACGTCGTCCCGTATCTGATACTGGTCGATCAGCAGCTTGGTCTGAACCACGCGTACGCCCAGGTTGGCGCGCCACGGGATGCCGTTGCTGCCAGTATCGCCCTCCAGATTCGCCATGAAGTACGCCGACGAACTCTTCTCCGTGACCTTGTAGGAATCCGGTGCGTGCGTGTAGGCGACGTTGCCCGGGTACAGACTGTTGAGGTAGGCGACCGGGTCCTTCATCGCATTCGGATCGACCGCAGGCAGGCCGTTACTGCCTAGACCGCTCACGGTGAGCGGATCGAAGTTATTGAAGTAGGACCAATAATTGGGAATCGAGGAGAACGGCAGCAGCCGCGCCTCGGAAAAGCCGGTGCAAGTGTCGGTGATCAACGGGTCCTTGAAGTAGTACAAGCCCAGGTTCGGATCGGTACACGGCCCCGGCGATACAGGCGACAGGTAGCGGTAGGCGTCGTACTGGAAGTCACGCTCGCCATAACGCGCGCCGAACTGCAACGAATCCACCACGCCATCCTGGAACTCGAATACGCCGTCGGCGCGAAACGCGTCGAGGTTGGCCTCGATCTTATTCCCTTGCGCCCAGGTCGACATCAATTGCCAGTTTTCCGGGTTGGAAACGTCGGTGATCATGTCCACGCGCGGGAATTCCCCGCGGAAGTCGACCGTTGCGGTCACCGTTTCCAAACCGTTGGCGTTGGCCCATTGGGTCGTGCCATCCGAACGCGTGATCTCATTGCCGCGAGTGGCCACCGAATCCGCGCGGGCCTCGTCGTATTGCCGCTCGGACTTACCGTGCACCCAACGCAGCGAACCGCGGAACGGACCGCCGTTGTCGAAGCGCAGTTCCAAGTTGGTGTTGAGTGCTTCGGATTCGCTCGTTGCCGCGAACGAATGCGCCTGGAACCGGTCGTATATGAATGTGCCGTAGTTCAGCACGCCATTCGCATCGACGATCGAACCGGGTTGCAACTGGTTGGTCTGCCAGCCGGTGTGCAGCTGCGCGGCGACCGAGGTCTCCAGGTTGTCCAGCTTGGTGTACGCCGCATCGGCCAGCAGGGTGACCGAATCGGTGAAGTTGAACTGGAACGAGCCGTTGACACCGGTGCGCTCGCGTTGTGTCTTGCGGTTTTCCAGCTCGGTCGCTACCGCGTTGTAGAAGTACTGGCGCGGCCTCGTCTGCGGATCGATATCGCACTCGGGGCTGCCGTCATCATTGAATCCGCCGGTGCCGAGCCTTCCGTCGCCATTGAAGTCAAAGCCGACATCGCACTCGGTCGACTTCTGCGCACCGTTGCTGAAAACGCTCGGCCGCTTGTTTTCCAGAACCGCATCGGAATATGACACCGCTAGCAATCCGCCCCAGCGCTCAGTGCGGTAACTCGCCAATGCGGAATAAAGCTCGTTCACTTTCTCGACGCGGTCGCCGTACGAACCTTCCACTTGCCCGCTGAAGGTCCAGCCTTCCGGCAAATCGAACGGGCGGCGCGTACGCAGCGAGATGGTGCCGCTGATGCCGCCATCCAGGTCGGCGGCGGTTTGCGACTTGATCACGTCCACGCCGCTGAACAACGTCGGCGGGATATCGACGAAATCCGGCTGGGCGCGGCCGATGTTCGGCTGGCCCCATTCGTCGCCGCCGCCAGCGCTCAGATACAGCTCGCCATTCATGGTGGTCTGCACCTGGGGCATGCCGCGGATGTTGACCTGCGAACCCTCGCCCGCCGATCGCCGGATCTGCACGCCGGTCACGCGCTGCAGAGAGTCGGTGATGGTCACGTCGGGCAGCTTGCCGATGTCCTCGGCCGAGATCGAATCGACGATCTGCGCGGCATCGCGCTTGGTGTTGATGGCTTCGGCTTGCGCGGCGCGCACGCCCCTTACGACAACCTTGTCCAGTTCGGTAACCGGCTCGGCCGCCGCCGGTGCTTGCTCAGCCCCGGCCTGTTGCGCCAATGCCGGAGCGGCCAACAGCAATGCCGCAATGGCGGCAGCCAACGGAGAAACGCGATCGATCGAAAGCAGATTCTTCATCTTCCCCTCCCAGGGCGATATCCATGTGAGGAAGAACCGCTACCGGTGGTAACGATACCTTCCAAACCTGCTTCTACCGGTGAGGCTGTGATGATGGCGTCTTGTCGTCGCTCCCGCCGACCCTGCTAGGGGCTGTTCGCCCTTTGAAAGGCGTTTTCCCGGACAATTGCCCCGCTGCCAGGCGACGCTGTGGTCCATGCCAAGGCGGGTCTTCTTTCGGCGGTGGCCCGCACGCAAAGGCAAAGCGCTCCAGGCGCCTGATATGCGCTAAGGAGTTCGCCCAAGAAGTTAGTTGGAACGAGGAACCGCCGCCGAAAACTTCCGGCGGCGACACCGTCTACTTCCGCGTTGCGAGCGCGTGCTTGCCCCGGCTTTCCAGCAAGCCGAAACGGACCAGCAATCCATACCCTGCGACACAGGCGTAGCACACCACCGGCACCAGCAGGGCCAGCGCCAGCCCGACGCGATCGGCGACCAACCCCATCAACAGCGGCACCACGGCGCCGCCGACGATAGCCAGGCACAAGATGCCAGAGCCACCCGCGGTGTCTTCGCCCAGGCCGTCGATGGACAGGGTGAAGATGGTCGGGAACATCACCGAGTTGAACAAGCCGATGGCCAGGATCGCGACAGCGGCGGGCATGCCTTCCAGCACCACGCCGGCCAGCAGCGCCAGCGATGCGGCGCAGATTGCGCACACTGCCAGCACAATGCCCGGGGCGGCGAAACGCAACACGTAGGAACCGATGAATCGGCCCACCATCGCAAGTCCCCAATACACCGAAATCAGATTGCCCGCCGCGTGCTCGGAACTGGTCGCACCGACCATGATCAGATAGTTGACCAGTGCGCTGCCAACCGCGACTTCCGCACCGACGTAAAGAAAGATCGACAGCGCGCCCAGGCTAAGCCGCGGATGCCCCAGCAAGCGGAAGTAATCGGCGTGCCCCACCGGCCGCACGGCCGGCATCGGCGAACGCCTCACCCACCAGCACACCACCGCCAGTATCACCAGCACCGCGGCGATGATCATGTACGGCAACCGCACGTGGCTGGCCTGCTCCACCCGGAAGGCTTCCAGCGCGGCATCGCTCAGGCCTGCTTCGGGCGTGGCGACGCCGGCGGCGAGGATCATCGCCGATCCGAACAACGGCCCGATCATGGTGCCGACCGAATTGAACGCCTGCGCCAACGTCAGCCGGCTGTGTGCGCGGGCAGGATCGCCCAGGCCGGCAGCCAACGGATTGGCGGCGACCTGCACAATGGTGATGCCAGCCGCCAGCACGAACAGCGCCAGCAGGAAGGCCGGATACCAGCCCATCGATGCCGCCGGCGAGAACATCAAGCAGCCGCCGGCCATCACCAGCAGCCCTAGCACGATGCCGCGCAGATAACCGATCCGGCTGATCAGCAGACCGGCGGGAATGGACACGATGAAGTAGGCCAGGAAGAAACAGAACTGGGTCAGCATTGCCTCGGCGTAATTCAACGAGAACGTTGCTTTCAGTTTTGGGATCAGCACGTCCACCAGCACCGTACAGAAACCCCAGGCGAAAAATAACGTGATCACCAACGGCAGCAGCCGCGTCGATCCAGGTGCGGGCGCGGCTGCCGTGGTGCTCTGTTCGCCGGTGAAATGCATTGCTTTACTCCTAGAGGGTGTTATGGACTTTGGGATGAGATGCGTTGCCCACCAGCGCCGTTGCAGCAAGGCGACCGGCGCCGTCCTTGGGTGGTGTCCAAGGCCAGCCGGGCAACGCGGCTGCGGCGGCGCTGGCGGACAACCCTTCGGGAAGGCCGCTGTTGCGGCGCCATGCGGCGTTGCACGCCTTGGCCAGGCCACCAGCCTGCCCGGCGGCGTGCGCCTTGCCTGGCACCGCAACAGCGGCCTTCGCACTCA
>CBFGZY010000051.1:0-29237 GCA_965653375.1 uncultured Pseudoxanthomonas sp. | reverse complement strand
GCCAGACCGGGCGCAGCCAGCACCAGAACCGCGACAACGCGATGAAGATGCTGGCGGCCAAGCTGTACGAGCTAGAGATCCAGAAGCGCAACGCCGAACGCGATGCGGTGGAGGCCACCAAGTCCGATATCGGTTGGGGCAGCCAGATCCGCAACTACGTGCTGGACCAAAGCCGCATCAAGGACCTGCGCACCGGCGTGGAACGCACCGACACGCAGAAAGTGCTGGACGGCGACCTGGACGAATTCGTCGAAGCCAGCCTCAAATCCGGCTTGGAAGCCGGATCCAAACGGATCGACGCCTGATCCTGTTCGTAGAGCGGAGCTCGCTCCGCTGCTTTTTTGGTACCACACTCAAGCCGAATCCTTCCGGCACTACTAAAACCCACACCCCATGACCGACCAGAACCCCGCGCAGCCGCAGACTCATCTCGACGAAAACAGTCTTATCGCCGAGCGCCGCGCGAAACTGACGGCATTGCGCGGGCAGGGCATCGCATTCCCTAACGACTTCCGCCGCAACGAGTACGCCGGCGATCTGCAGGCCGAATATGCCGACAAGGAACTGTGGACAGCCGAGGCGCTGGAAGCCGCTCATCGCCAGGTGAAGATGGCCGGCCGGTTGATGGCCAAGCGGGTGATGGGCAAGGCCAGCTTCGTGCAGATCCAGGACGAGTCCGGCCGCATCCAGCTGTTCCTGCAGGCCAACGCCCTGGGCGAGGTCTATGAGGCGTTCAAGAGCTGGGACATCGGCGACATCGTCGGCGTGCAAGGAGAGCTGACCCGCACCAAGACCGGGGAGCTTTCGGTCCGTGCCGAGTCGTTGCGCCTGCTCACCAAGTCGCTGCGTCCGCTGCCGGACAAGTGGCATGGGCTCTCGGACGTGGAGCAGCGCTACCGCCAGCGCTATGTCGATCTGATCGTCAATCCCGAAGCGCGCGAAGTCTTCGTCAAGCGTTCCAAGATCGTTCGGGCCATGCGCGAGTGGCTGGACGCGCGGCGTTTCCTGGAAGTCGAAACGCCGATGATGCACTACATCCCAGGTGGCGCCGCTGCCAAGCCGTTCACCACCCACCACAACGCGCTGGGCTTGGATCTGTACCTGCGCGTGGCGCCGGAGCTCTACCTCAAGCGCCTCGTCGTGGGCGGGATGGAGCGCGTCTACGAGATCAACCGCAATTTCCGCAACGAAGGCGTCAGCACCCGGCACAACCCGGAATTCACGATGCTGGAGCTGTACGAGGCCTACGCCACCTATCACGAAGTGATGGACCTGACCGAGGCGGTGATCCGCGATGTCGCGCATGAAGTTCTCGGCACCGGCAAAGTGGTCTGGGAAAACAATGAAATCGATTTGGAGCCGGCGTTCCGCCGCTGGCGCATGGACGAAGCCGTGCGCCACTACAACCCCGAAATCAGCGCCGCCGACTGCACCGACCGCGACGCGCTGGTGCGCCATTGCGAACGCCTGAAGATCCACGTCAAGCCTTCTTACGGTTGGGGCAAGCTGCTGCTTGAGATTTTCGAGAAGACGGTGGAGCACACCCTGATCCAGCCGACTTTCATCACCGACCACCCGGTGGAGGTCTCGCCGCTGGCCCGCGGCAGCGACGCTGAGCCGGGCTATACCGACCGCTTCGAGCTGTTCATCAATGGCAAGGAGCTGGCCAATGGGTTCTCCGAGCTGAACGATCCAGAAGACCAGGCCGCTCGCTTCCTGGCCCAGGTCGAGGCCAAGGAGGGTGGCGACGACGAGGCCATGCATTTCGACGCCGACTACATCCGCGCGCTGGAAGTCGGCCTGGCGCCGACGGGTGGCCTTGGTATTGGCATCGACCGTCTGGTCATGTTGCTGACCGGCTCGGATTCGATCCGCGATGTCCTGCTGTTCCCCTACATGCGCCCCGAAAGCCAAGGCTGAAGAGCTCTTCGAGGCTCCTGGCGCGCCAGGAGCCGCCGCCTCGCGTCAAAGCTGCGTCAAAAAAGTGACGCCCTAGGGCAAAAGCTGATCGCCAGGGCAGGGGTGCCGGTTTTTCCGTGCGTTGCCCCCAGCCCCGTCCTGGCTTATGGTGCGCTCCTGTGGCGCCGCCAATTGCGTTGAAAAGCGGCGCAAATGGCCAACTCCACCCGCCGTACCCGATTTTCCCCAGTCCTCTCGCCGGAGTGGCATGTTTCCTGCGTGGAATATGGCAGGACCCTCCACTCGTATCGATTGGGGCGCGCTGCAGGCAGGAGGCACAAGGCGCGTCCACAACAACAGTGAGCCGGGGGATTTATACCGGTCACGGACAGGAAAGGCGCATCCCATGTTAGATGTCAGCGTAGCCAACAGCGGAGTATCCTTGCTCGACAGCCATCTGATGTGGCCTCAAGGGGTAGGAAGCGCATTGAACATCGTCATCGTCGACGATCAGACGTCTGCGCGCACGATGCTGCGCCATGTCATCGAGGACATCGCCTCGGAATTGACCGTGCACGATTTCGGCGACCCCCAGGTCGCGTTGAACTGGTGCGAACAGAACCGTACCGATCTGCTGCTTCTGGATTACCGGATGCCGGGAATGGACGGGTTGGAATTCGCCCGCCGTTTCCGCCGGCTGCCGATGCACCGCGACATCGCCATCATCCTGGTCACTGTGGTTGGCGACGAGCCGATCCGCCAGGCCGCCTTGGAAGCCGGCGTCATCGATTTCCTGGTCAAGCCGGTACGTCCGCGCGAACTGCGCGCGCGTTGCCGCAACCTGCTGCAGCTACGGCAGCAATCGGAAAACGTCAAACAGCGTGCCATGTCGTTGGAGCAGCGGTTGCTGTCCAGCATGCACGAAGTCGAAGAGCGCGAACGCGAAACACTGTCGCGGCTGGCGCGGGCCATCGAGTTCCGCGACAGCGGCACCAGCGCCTATCTGGAACGCATGGCGCACATCGCCGGTTTGATCGCAGAACAACTGGGTTTGCCGGAAGAGGAAGTCCGTGCCATCGAAATGGCGGCGCCGCTGCACGACATGGGCAAGATCGCCATTCCCGATTCGGTGTTGATGAAGGCCGGGCCGCTGACCGCGGAGGAAACCGAAGTCATGCGCCGCCATCCCAAGATCGGCCATGAATTGCTCTCCGGCAGCCAGAACCGCTTCATCCAGACCGGCGCGCTGATCGCCTTGCGTCACCACGAGCGCTATGACGGCAGTGGCTATCCCGATGGCCTGGTTGGCGAAGAAATCCCATTGGAAGCCAGGGTAGTGGCGGTGGCGGACGTGTTCGACGCCTTGATCTCGCCGCGCCCGTACAAGAAGGCCTGGGAAAGGGACGCGGCCCTGGCTTATGTCTACGCCCAGCGCGGCCGCCTGTTCGATCCTGGCTGCGTGGACGCCTTGATTCGCGGCCGGGTGCGTCTGGACGACATTTGTGATCGTTTCTCGACGGTACAAAGCCGTCCAGGGATGGGGTGAGCCATGGCCAGCATGTCAGCTTGGGTAAAAAACCGCCTGTCCAACCGCCCGGATAGTGAGCATGGGCAGGCATTGGTCCGTATCGGTCTAATCTCGCTGATTCTGATTTATGCCTTGTTGCCGTCTTCGCGCGAGGCATTGGCGCACGGCGAATACGCCATCGTGCTGGCTATTGTGTTGTCCGGCTTGGCCAATGGCCTGGGTATCTTCGCCTGGTTGCTGATGCGGCCGGGCAAATCCCATGTCCGCCGCGCTCTGGGCATGATGGCCGACTACGGCCTGATGGCGGCCGCCATGGTCGGCATGGGCGAGCCGCTGGCCTGGGCTTACGTGGTGCTGATGTGGGTCACGGTCGGCAACGGCCTTCGTTACGGCAATCGCTACCTGGTCATCGCCGTGGCGATGGCCTGCGTGGCGTTCGGCGGAGTGTTGGCGCTGAGCGATTACTGGCAGCGCAATCTGACCTTGGGCATCGGCTTGTTGCTGGGTTTGATCGCGGTGCCGATGTATTTGTCGGGACTGCTGCGCCAGTTGACCCGCGCCACCGAAGAGGCTCGCCGCGCCAACGAGGCCAAAAGCCGGTTCCTGGCCAACATGAGCCACGAGTTTCGCACTCCGTTGAACGGTTTGTCCGGCATGTCGGAATTGCTGGCGACCACTCGCCTGGACAGCGAGCAACGCGAGTGCCTGTCGACCATCCAAGCCTCCACGCGCAGTCTGTTGGCGCTGGTAGAGGATGTGCTGGATATTTCGGCCATCGAGGCCGGCAAGCTGAAGCTCAACCTGGTTGAGTTCTCGTTGCAGGAACTGGTGGAAAGCATCGGCTTGATCCTGCTGCCGCAGGCACGTGCCAAGCAGCTGCGGTATGAAGCGCATATCGACGGCGCGGTGCCGGCGAAGCTGCGCGGCGACGCGGGTCACCTGCGCCAGGTGTTGTTGAACCTGGCTGGCAATGCGGTCAAGTTCACCGACTATGGTGAAGTCCGATTGGCTGTCGCCATCGCGCCGTCGGAAGGCGAGCAGATCCGTCTGCGCTTTACCGTGACCGATACCGGCATCGGCATTCCGCTGGCGGTGCGCACACGCTTGTTCGAGGCGTTCGAGCAAGCCGATGCCGGCCTGGCACGCCGCTACGGTGGCACGGGGCTGGGTACCACCATCGCCAAGGGCCTGACGGAAGCCATGGGCGGCCGTATCGGCTTCGAAAGCACCGAGCAACGGGGCAGCTGCTTCTGGGTGGAACTGCCTTTCAACCTCGTCCAGGCGCCGGTCGCGGTGCCTTCGATCCAAGCCACGGCGGCATGGATGGAAGACTCGGTTCCGGAAGGCTCGGAAAACATCATTGCCTTCTCCGATCCTTTCCTGCGCCACCGTGCACGCGTTCGCAACATGCAGATATTGGTCGCGGACGACCACGAAGCCAACCGCATGGTGTTGCAACGCCTATTGCAGAAAGCCGGGCACAAGGTGACCAGCGTCAACGGCGGCGAAGACGTGCTGAACGCATTGGAGTCCGCCGAATACGACGCCGTGATCTGCGACCTGCACATGCCCGGCATCAGTGGCCTGGATCTGCTGAAGCAGTTGCGGGTGATGGAAGCCGGTAGTGGCAGCCGCACCCCGGTGCTGATCCTGAGCGCCGACGTTACTCCCGAATCCATTCAACGTTGCGAACAAGCCGGAGCGCGCGCTTTCCTGGCCAAGCCGGTGATGGCAACGCGTTTGCTGGATGCCTTGGCCGATATCGCCAACAACGGCCGCGCCTCGATCAGCGCCAACATGCCGACCCCTCGCGCCGAAAGCCAGATGTCGGACGGAGTGCTGGACGTCAGCGTGCTGGACGAATTGACGGCACTGGGCATGGGCGAAGCCTTCGAGCGCGAATTCATCGGCCAATGCCTCAACGATGCCGACGGTTGCATCGGCGCCATGGCGCACGCGATGGAGCGGGGCGATGGCGAGCATCTGCGCGAACATGCGCATGCATTGAAAGGTGTCGCCAGCAACCTGGGCTTGGTGAAACTGGCGGCCGCCAGCGGCGAGTTGATGCGGCTGGCGGATTGGCAGATCAACCGCGAATGGCGGCAGCGGTTGGCCACACTCAATTCGCACTTAAGCCATGGCCGCGCAGCGCTTGAAGCACGCGAACGCATCCGCGTCGCTGTCGAGCAGGACAGCGAGCACAAAGAGCGCTGAGCAGGAGTTACCTCGCCGCTGTTGCCGGCGGCTGGGCACTCATGACTTGAAACGATAGCTGCGACGGCTGGGCTACGGGCGATCCTGTCGATCAGGATTCGCCCTTGAAGAAGCGCTGTGGAGCGCGTTCTTCAACCCGTGTTCCCCCTCCCTACTTTTCCCCGCGGTGCATCTCAGGCTGCGCGCATTCCCGAACGCTTTTCCTGCGCACGCACGATACGCTCCATCATGCGCAACGATTTGTCGCCCAAGGCCAGCGCGGTGTCCACCCACACTTCGGTGATGCCCATCAGTTCGTCATAGCCCACGGACTGCGCCAGGTTGCGTGCGGAGTTCATGGCCAGGTATGCATGCGGTGCGCGTTGCTGTTTGTTGATCAGTTCCTGCACGGCCGCGGCGCCTTGGCCCTTGGGTACCAGCACATCCACCACGCCCAATCGATACAGCTCATCGCTGGTGTAGATGTTGCCTTCCAGGATGATCTTCTCGGCCACTTGCGGCGACACGCGCTTGCACAGGAACGAGTAGGCACCCATGCCCGGGAACAATCCGAACAGGACTTCCGGCAGTCCCATGTCCACGCCTTCTTCGGCGACGATGGTGTGGCAGGCCAGGGCGATCTCCAAGCCGCCGCCCAATGCGTCGCCCTCGATCAAGGCGATGGTGCGGACGTCGCCGCCCAGGCCAGTGTTGAGGTGATGCACGCCATCGATGCAGCGACGTGCGTAGCTGAGCAGGCGGTCGCGGTTGTTTTCGCGGATCAGCTGCGCGAACAGCCCCAGGTCGCCGCCCAGATTGAAGGCGCCAGGAGCAGCGGAGGCGACGACCAGGTGACGCAGCTTGCCCGATTGGCGCTGCGATTCCCGCAGAGTGATCGAATGCATGAAGCTCAGAACGTCATCGAGCATCTGGCTGCGGAAGCACGGCCGCACGCCCGGAGAAGCATCCGAGTGCATGTACATCCAGTGCGAGTCGCCGTTGGGTTCGGATTCGACGCGGATGGTGGGGAAAGAACGGGTGCGCTGCAGTTTTTCGATGTTGTTCATGGGACTTCCTCGGCAGGTTGGATGCAAAATCAGAGATTGCGGGCGTTCGACATTAAAAGTGTGATGTGTGACAACACGCGCCGCCGATCCTACACCTGAACGAAGAGTTAAAAGACTGCCTCCCTGGGTCATTCCAACACTGGAACTGACTATGGCTGGGCATTTTTTCTAAACTGTGACGGAAGTCTAGAAAATGACCCTAAAGTTCTCCGAGACGATAAACGAAGGCCGGCATTGCGCCGGCCTTGGATCGACTTATTTTCCTGCCGCCGGCGGAGGATTTCGCAGCTCTTTGCGAAGGATCTTGCCCACGTTGGTTTTCGGCAATTCGGTGCGGAATTCGACGAATCTCGGCTGCTTGTAGCCGGTGAGGTTGTCGCGGCAGTAGGCCTTGATCTGATCCTCGGTGAGGGCAGGGTTCTTCTTCACCACGAACACCTTGACCGCTTCGCCGGACTTTTCGTCGGGGACACCGATCGCGGCAACTTCCAGCACCCCATCCAGGCCGGCGATGACGTCCTCGACTTCGTTGGGATACACGTTGAACCCGGACACCAGGATCATGTCTTTCTTGCGATCGACGATGTAGAAGAAGCCATCGGCATCCATCTTGGCCATGTCGCCGGTGTGCAACCAGCCATCGCTGTCGATGACCTTCGCGGTTTCTTCCGGACGCTGCCAATAGCCCTTCATTACCTGCGGACCCTTGACGCAGAGCTCGCCGACTTCGCCCACGGCAACCATGTTGCCATCGTCGTCCTTCAAGCAGATGTCGGTGGACGGGACAGGTAGGCCGATGGAGCCGTTGTAATCCTTCAAATCCATGGGATTGATGCAGGCGGCGGGCGAGGTTTCAGTCAAGCCATAGGCTTCTACCAGGGTCACGCCGGTGACTTTCTTCCACTTTTCGGCCACGGCGCGCTGCACCGCCATGCCTCCACCCAAGGTCAGCTTGAGATTCGAGAAATCGACCTTGTCGAAGCCTGGAGTGTTGAGCAGACCATTGAAAAGCGTGTTGACGCCAGTGACGGCAGTGAAGCGCGCGTTCTGCAATTCCTTGACGAACCCGGGCATGTCGCGCGGGTTGCTGATCAGGTGATTGAGGCCGCCCAATTTCATGAAGACAAGACAGTTCGCCGTCAACGCGAAGATGTGGTACAGCGGCAACGCGGTGATGATGACTTCCTTGCCGTAATCCAGATCGTTGCCGATCCAAACGCCGGCCTGTTGCATGTTCGCCACCAGGTTGCGGTGAGTCAGCATCGCGCCCTTGGAAACGCCGGTGGTGCCGCCGGTGTACTGCAGGAAGGCGATATCCTCCGGATCGATCTCGACATTCGGCAGCGTGTGCAATTGTCCGAGCGTAAGCGTGTCCTTGAAGCGGACTGCGCCGGGGATGTCGTAGTCCGGCACCAGCTTCTTGACGTACTTCAGTACGAAGTTGATCACCGTACCCTTGGGGAACCCGACCAGATCGCCCAATCCGGTGGTAATGACGTGCTTGAGCGGGGTGCCGGTCATGGCCTCCTGCACCGTCTTGCCGAAGTTGTCGACCACCAGCAGCACACTGGCGCCGGAATCGTTCAACTGATGCTTCAACTCGCGCGGGGTGTACATCGGGTTGACGTTGACCACGGTCAGGCCTGCGCGCAACACGCCGAAGATGGCGATCGGATACTGCAGGCAATTGGGCATCATGATGGCGACGCGGTCGCCTTTTTTCAGCTTCAGCTCGCCCAATAGATAAGCGGCGAAGCGACGGCTTTGCGTGTCGATCTCGCCGTAAGTCAGCGCCTTGCCGAAATTGGTGAAGGCAGGGCGGTCATGGAATTTTTCTATCGCCGTATCCAGCACCGAAACGATGGAGCGGTATTCGTCCAGATCCACCTCGTGTGGAACGCCTTTCGGATAGCTCTTGAACCATGGACGTTCCTGACTCATCTTTTGCTCCCTCCCCAGGGTTTCTCGGTATGGTGGTTCCGGTACCCGCAAGTCGGGCGCCGCGTGGGTCGTGCAGGGTGAGCATACCGTTACGGATGGAAAAGGCGAAGCGATTGGAAAACAGGAACGGAAGTTGTCACACAAGGGCGGCGTCTGGCCGGCTGGCGATGTCCGTCGTCGTATGGCTGCTGTGCTGGCTCCTGGTTTCCTGCAGCCAAACTTCACCCGAGCAACGGCTGCAATTGCAGTTGGAACAGATGCAGGCCGCCGCCGAAGAGAAGCGTACCGATGATTTCATGGAGGGCGTCAGCAGCGACTTTGCCGGCAAAAACGGCATGGATCGTGCTGCATTGCACAACTTGTTGCGTCTGCAAATGTTGGGCAATGCGTCCGTAGGCGTGACCCGCGGCCCGCTGGACATCCAAGTACAGGGCGACCGCGCCACCGTCCGCTTCACGGTCCTGTTGACCGGTGGTGGCGGACGTTTCATGCCGGAGCAGGCGCAGACCTACGCCATTACCAGCGGGTGGCGCGAAGAGAACGACGAGTGGCGCGTCTACTACGCGGAGTGGTCGGCGGAATGATCGCGTGAGCGATGCGGGTTCACCGAACGACGTACGCTCGACGTAGGCGCGGAGCTGCGCTCTGCGATAGCGCCTCTCGTAGAGCGGAGCTTGTGCTTGCATCCCCTTGGGGGCTCCGCTGCTCTTCGTGACGCCAACGCATATCAAAGCGAAAAGTAGCGGAGCTTGTTCCGGCCTACGAGTAAAACCCCGCCTTACGCAGTCCGCTGGGTAGCCAACTGCCGAAGCACGTAATGCAGCAATCCGCCATGACGGAAGTACTCCACTTCCTTCGGCGTCAACAGCATCACTTTGGCTTGGAATCGCACCTCACGGCCATCGGCTTTCTTCGCCGATACCGTCGCGACCTTGGAGGCGCCGTCCTGCAGGCCGGTAATGTCGAAAATCTCCGAGCCATCGATGCCCAATGTCGCCGCATTCTGGCCTTCGATGAACTGCAAGGGCAGCACGCCCATGCCGACCAGGTTGGAACGGTGGATGCGTTCGAAACTTTCAGCGAATACCGCCTTGACGCCCAGCAGATTGGTGCCCTTGGCAGCCCAATCGCGCGACGAACCGGTGCCGTATTCCTTGCCCGCCAATACCACTAGCGGCACTTGATCGGCTTTGTACTTCATCGCCGCGTCGTAGATGGACATTTTTTCGGGGGCGCCGGCATTCTGCGGGAAATACAAGGTGTTGCCGCCTTCCTCACCACCGAACATCAGGTTCTTGATTCGAATGTTGGCGAAGGTACCGCGCACCATGACATCGTCGTTGCCGCGCCGGGAGCCGTAGCTGTTGAAATCGACCGGCTGCACGCCGCGCGAGATCAGGAACCGGCCCGCGGGCGAATCCTTCTTGATGTTGCCGGCCGGCGAGATGTGGTCGGTGGTGATGGAATCGCCGAACAGGCCCAGCACACGCGCGCCGTGCACATCGGCGATGCGTCCGACTTCCATGGTCATGCCTTCGAAGTAGGGCGGGTTCTTGATGTAAGTGGACGCCTGGTCCCAGGCATAGAGTTCGCCATCCGGAGACGCGATGGTGTTCCAGCGCGTATCGCCCTTGAACACATCGGCATAGTTCTTCTTGAACATTTCCGGGCCGATGGTCTTGGCGATGAAGTCGCCGATTTCCTTGTTGCTGGGCCAGATGTCTTTCAAGAACACAGGCTGGCCATCGTTGCCGACGCCCAGCGGTTCGCTGGTCAGGTCGATGTCGGTGGTGCCGGCGATGGCGTAGGCGACCACCAGCGGCGGCGACGCCAGGTAGTTCATCTTTACTTCGGCATGGATGCGGCCTTCGAAATTGCGATTGCCCGACAGCACCGAAGTCACCACCAAATCTCCGGCGGCGATGCCCGCGCTGACTTCGGTGGGCAGCGGGCCGGAGTTGCCGATACAGGTCGTGCAGCCGTAACCGACGATGTAGAAGCCGATCTTCTCCAGATCGTCCAGCAAGCCGGCCTTTTCCAGATAGTCGGTCACCACCAGCGAGCCTGGCCCCAACGATGTCTTGACCCAAGGCTTGCGGGTCAGCCCTCTGGCCGCGGCGTTGCGCGCCAGCAGGCCGGCTCCCAGCATCACCGCTGGATTGGAGGTGTTGGTGCACGAAGTGATCGCTGCGATCACTACCGCGCCGTCCTTCAGTTCGACGCTCTGGCCATCGATCTGGATCTGCGTGCGACCCTTGGGCAGCACTTCCTTGTTGCCGATGGCGGTGCCGCCGCCCTCGCTTTCTAGCCGAGCCTCCGCCACGCCGTTCTTTTCGCGCGTGGCGGCAAAAGGCACGAGATTGTCGCGGAAATTCCGCTGCACGTCGGTCAGCAGCACTCGGTCCTGCGGACGCTTGGGACCTGCCAGCGACGGGCGGACATCGCCCATGTCCAGGTGCAAGGTGGTGCTGTATTCGGCGTGCGGACTATCGGCGTCGTGCCATAGGCCTTGTGCCTTGGCATAGGCTTCCACCAGCCGGATATGGTCTTCGTCGCGGCCCGACAGCCGCAGATACGTCAGCGACTCCTGGTCGATCGGGAAAATGCCGCAGGTCGCGCCGTACTCGGGCGCCATGTTGCCGATGGTGGCGCGGTCGGCAAGCGGCAGGTGCTGCAGGCCATCGCCATAGAATTCGACGAACTTACCGACCACGCCCAACTGGCGCAGCATCTGGGTCACCGTCAGCACCAGGTCGGTGGCGGTTGCGCCTTCCGGTAGCCGGCCGGTCAGCTTGAAGCCGACCACTTGCGGGATCAGCATCGACGAAGGCTGCCCCAGCATGGCCGCCTCGGCTTCGATACCGCCCACGCCCCAGCCCAGCACGCCGATGCCGTTGATCATGGTGGTGTGGGAATCGGTGCCGAAAACGGTGTCCGGATATGCCAGGCTCTCGCCGTCGCGTTCGGTGGTCATCACCACTCGCGCCAGATTCTCCAGATTCACTTGGTGCACGATGCCGGTGTTGGGCGGCACCACTTTGAAATTGTCGAACGCCTTCTGGCCCCAGCGCAGGAAGCCGTAGCGTTCCTTGTTGCGTTCGAACTCGATCTTGCCGTTGAGATCCAGCGAGCCGGCGCTGCCGAACGAATCGACTTGCACCGAGTGGTCGATGACCAGCTCCGAAGGGATCAGCGGGTTGATCTGGCTGGGGCGGCCGCCCAGCTTGACCACTGCATCGCGCATCGCCGCCAGATCGACCACGCAGGGCACCCCGGTGAAGTCCTGCAGCACCACGCGCGCAGGCATGAAGGCGATCTCGGTGTCCGGCTCTTTCTTGGCATCCCAATGCGCCACTGCTTCGATGTGCTCGGGGGTGACGGTCACTCCGTCTTCGCAGCGGAGCAGGTTCTCCAGCAGGATCTTCATGGAGTAGGGCAGGTGGGCGAACGCGGGACCTGGCGCCGCGCTCGGGGCAAGACGCTGCCTTAGCTTGGGAAGGCTGAAATAGGTATAGGACTTGCCATTGACGTCCAGCGTGGAACGGGTGGCGAAGGAATCACTCATTACGGAGGCTCCTGTAGCTTTGGGGGAGGGAGCAAGACGGATGGTTGCAGCGTAGTGGCCGTGATCCGGCCGTCCTGTGAATGGTTGCGCCGATTATCGACCAATTTGCCATCGACCAATTTGCTGTCGGCCAATTCGTCGGTCGCCAATTCCGTGACCGATCAAGTTCGCTGCATGGTCGCCGGATCGAACTCGAAAGATTGGCGTCGTATCCGATGACGGGGCTGTGTCGGCGCATACCCGGGATTATCGTCCTTTGCCCGCCGCCAGGTTTGAGTATGTATGGAAAAGTACGTATCATCTGCGCATACCAAAGATTCGGAGCCGGTGGGGAAAATCCCACAGAGCGAAGTTTCTGAAGCCGGACAAAGCAATTTCCCCGCTTGATCCCCTGCAAAATGGGGAGAGAAAACCTAATACATTCAACCTGTTGAGTGTCATATCTCGAGGAGGCATCAGATGGAAGCCACCGTTGCCGAACGCGGGCAGATCACGCTTCCCAAGGCCGTGCGCGATGCGCTGGGCCTGACCAAGGGCAGCGTGCTGAAAGTCGAGCTGGAAGGCGGCCGCATCGTGCTGCGCAAGAGCGTGGACGATGCGATTTCGCGCGCCCGCGGCCGTTTCAAGCTGGACGGTTTCGATAGCACCGACGAAGCCTTGCGCACCATCCGCGGCCGCGCACCCGGCGAGCCGACGGACTAGGGCCTGTTAACGCTATTGGGATAGGCCACGCCGCAATCCAGTGCGTGCGGGGCAAGGAAGAATGAGGAAATGTATGTCGATACATGCCCGAATGATGACGCCGACCCGTGCGCGCTGGGTTGCGGCCCCCGTATCAAGTACGGGGCAGGCTCTCCGGGTTGCTTCCCCGCCTTGCCAGGAACTCGCGCGCGGCTTGGTCATACTTTGCAAAAGCAGGCGGCCAGCCTGCCGCTGCGCCACGCACAAGCCCCTGACAAGGCGGGGAAACAACGTGACCTATCCCAATAGCGTTAACAGGTCCTAATCCCTCACATGATCGCCATCGACTCCTCCGTGCTGATCGACTTGCTGGCCAATGGCCCGCAGGCGGATGCCGCCGAGGCGTGTCTGCGCCAATGTCTCAGCATCGGTCCGGTGGTGATCAGCGACGCGGCGCTGGCCGAAGTGTGCAGTGCGTTGCGCGATGGATCCGAGGCGCTGGCGGTGCTGGAGGAAATGAGCATCCGTTTCAGCGCGCTGGAAGCCAAATCCGCATTGCGTGCCGGCGAGATGCAGCGCCGCTACCGCCAACGTCACGCTGCTCAAGGCCGCGCGGTTCCCGATTTCCTGATTGGCGCGCATGCGTTGCTTCAGTGCAATGGCCTGATCACCCGTGACGATCGTTTCTATCGCGATTACTTCAAGGGATTGAAGCTGATCGTTCCTGTTGCCGAATAACCTTGCGTCGCCTGACGCAGCTCCACATCCACTCTTACCCCGCAAAACCGGAGCCAACCATGCTGGAAGCCTACCGCCACCACGTTGCCGAGCGCGCCGCGCTGGGAATTCCGCCGCTGCCGCTGTCGGCACAGCAGACCGCCGATGTCATCGAGCTGCTGAAGGCGCCCCCGGCAGGTGAAGAGAATTTCCTCGTCGATCTCATCACCAACCGTGTCCCCGCCGGCGTGGACGACGCCGCCAAGGTCAAGGCCTCGTACCTGGCCGCTGTCGCGTTCGGCACGGAAAAGTGCGCGCTGATCAGCCGCGAGCGCGCCACCGAACTGCTGGGCACCATGCTGGGCGGTTACAACATCCATCCGCTGGTGGAACTGCTGGACGATGCGCAGGTCGGCACTATCGCTGCGGAAGCGTTGAAGAAAACCCTGCTGATGTTCGACGCTTTCCACGACGTGCAGGAAAAAGCCGAGAAGGGCAACGCCAACGCCAAGGCCGTGCTGCAGAGCTGGGCCGATGCCGAATGGTTCACCAGCCGTCCGGAAGTGCCGGAGAGCCTGACCGTCACCGTGTTCAAGGTGACCGGCGAAACCAACACCGATGATCTTTCGCCCGCGCCCGATGCGACCACGCGCCCGGATATCCCGCTGCACGCATTGGCGATGCTGAAGAACAAGCGCGACGGCATCACGCCCGAAGAAGACGGCAAGCGCGGTCCGGTGAAGTTCATCGAATCGTTGAAAGAGAAGGGCCACTTGGTCGCCTATGTCGGCGACGTGGTCGGTACCGGTTCCAGCCGCAAGTCGGCGACCAATTCCGTGCTGTGGTTCACCGGCGAAGACATTCCATTCATCCCGAACAAGCGCTTCGGCGGCGTGTGCCTGGGTAGCAAGATCGCGCCGATCTTCTACAACACCATGGAAGACGCCGGTGCGCTGCCGATCGAACTCGACGTGTCGCAGATGAACATGGGCGACGTGGTCGAACTGCGTCCCTACGAGGGCAAGGCGCTGAAGGATGGACAGGTCATCGCCGAGTTCCAGGTCAAGTCCGATGTGCTGTTCGACGAAGTGCGAGCCGGTGGCCGCATTCCGCTGATCATCGGCCGCGGACTCACTGCCAAGGCGCGCGAAGCGCTGGGTTTGGCGCCGTCCACCTTGTTCCGCCTGCCGCAGGTGCCCGCCGATACCGGCAAGGGTTTCACCCTGGCACAGAAGATGGTCGGCCGCGCCTGCGGTCTGCCGGAAGGGAAGGGCATGCGTCCGGGCACGTACTGCGAACCGAAGATGACTTCGGTGGGTTCGCAGGACACCACCGGCCCGATGACCCGCGACGAGCTGAAGGACCTGGCCTGCCTGGGCTTCAGCGCGGACCTGGTGATGCAGTCGTTCTGCCACACCGCCGCTTATCCGAAGCCGGTCGACGTCAAGACCCACCACGAACTGCCTGCCTTCATTAGCAACCGGGGCGGCATTTCGCTGCGTCCGGGCGATGGCGTGATCCACAGCTGGCTCAACCGCATGCTGCTGCCCGACACTGTCGGCACCGGCGGCGACTCGCATACGCGTTTCCCCGTGGGCATTTCGTTCCCGGCCGGCTCGGGCCTGGTGGCATTCGCCGCCGCTACCGGAGTGATGCCGCTGGATATGCCGGAATCGGTGCTGGTGCGCTTCAAAGGCCAGATGCAGCCGGGCGTGACCTTGCGTGATCTGGTCAACGCGATTCCGTTGTACGCCATCAAGGCCGGTCTGCTGACCGTGGCCAAGCAGGGCAAGAAGAACATCTTCTCCGGTCGCATCCTGGAAATCGAAGGCCTGCCGGACCTGAAGGTGGAGCAGGCGTTCGAGTTGTCCGATGCCTCGGCCGAGCGCTCAGCCGCCGGCTGCACCGTGCACCTCAACAAAGAGCCGATCATCGAATACATCAACAGCAACATCACGCTGTTGAAGTGGATGATCGCCGAAGGCTATGCCGACGCGCGTTCGATCGGGCGCCGGATCAAGGCGATGGAAGCCTGGCTGGCCGATCCGCAACTGCTCAAGGCCGATGCCGATGCCGAATACGCTGCCGTCATCGAAATCGATCTGGCCGACGTGCACGAGCCCATTGTTGCCTGCCCGAACGACCCGGACGACGTGAAGACGTTGTCGGAAGTGTCCGGCGCGGTGATCGACGAAGTCTTCATCGGCTCCTGCATGACCAACATCGGTCACTTCCGCGCGGCCTCGAAGCTGCTGGAAGGCAAGCGGGACATCCCCACCAAGCTGTGGGTCGCGCCGCCGACCAAGATGGATGCGGCGGAGCTGACCAAGGAAGGCCACTACGGCACGTTCGGTACCGCCGGTGCGCGCATGGAGATGCCGGGTTGTTCGCTGTGCATGGGCAACCAGGCGCAGGTGAAGGAGGGCGCCACCGTGTTCTCCACCAGCACTCGCAACTTCCCCAATCGCCTGGGCAAGAACTCCAATGTGTACCTGGGTTCTGCCGAACTGGCCGCCATCTGTTCGCGCCTGGGCCGTATCCCGACCAAGGCCGAGTACATGGCCGACATGGGCGTGCTCAGCGCCAATGGCGCGGAGATTTACCGCTACATGAACTTCGATCAGATCCAGGACTACAAGGACATTGCGGATACCGTCGCGGCCTGATCGGAGTCACGTTCCAGAAAAAAAGCCCGGCAATGCCGGGCTTTTTTTATTGCCTTGTAGGAGCGACGTGAGTCGCGATTAAGCTTTCCCATGAAAGCTCCATCGCGACTCACCGACGCCGGCATGCCGACGTCACTCCTACAAAAACTATTTTTCTTTAATCACCGCAACCATTCATTGATCGCTTCGGCCATCGCCTTGCGCGAGAACAGGAAGTCCCAGTAACTGCCGCCCAGCTGCCGCCACAATACCGCCGAGCGTACCGCTGCCAACAGGATGGCGCGGATCTCCGCCACCACGCCGGGCTGCCCCAGGTAGTGCGGATTGCCTTGCACCATGACGCGCGGCCGCAGATGGCTGATGGTGTCCGCGTAGAGCCCGCCTAGCGCGGACAGAATATCGGGGTGGATGCTGCCCAACTCGCGCGCTTGCGGTGCGATCTCGGTGATTCCGGTGCCGACCGCGCCGACCGTGTCGGCCTCATTGGAAAAGCGGCGTTCCAGTTGCAGCACCGACATGGCCAGACGGAGCAGACTTTCATCGCGTGCTTCATTGCCCAGATAACCGCGCAACAAGCGCAAGCCAGCCGAGATATCGGGAATGCTCCCATAGACGTCCAACGGCGTGGCGGCATCGATACGGAATACGCTGTCCAGCGACGCCCGTACCACAGCCACCTCCGACTGACCGGTTTCGGCGATCCGCCGAACCTGCTGCAGGGCTTGCGCCAAACCGGCCAAGGCCAGCACCCGATCGGAAAATTTATTGCTCAAGCAGCTTGCTCCGCGATACGTCGTTCAAGAGGGGCATCGGTGGCCGCGATAACAGCGCCACCCAGGCACTCTTCACCGTCATACAGCACCAATGATTGTCCGGGCGTGACCGCGCGTTGCGAACGCGGGAAACGCACCAGTAGCGTGCCGTCGTCGGCGACGGTCACATGGCAGGCTTCGTCGGCCTGGCGATAGCGCGTTTGCGCCGTGCATTCGAAACTCCGCGCCGGCGGCGCGCCCGCGATCCAGTGTGCGGTCTCGGACCACAACTGCTGCGACATCAAGAATGGACTTTGCGTGTCCTGGTCGACGTAGAGGATATTCCGGGTTACATCCTTGCCGACCACGTACCACGGCGCCTGCGGACGCCCGCGTACGCCACCGATCTGCAGCCCTTCGCGTTGGCCCAGGGTGAAGTAGAAAACGCCCGGGTGCTCGCCGATCTTCTGTCCTTGCGGGTCGCGCATCTCGCCTTGCTTGGCGGGCAGATAGCGGCCGAGGAACTCGCGAAAATCGCGCTCGCCGATGAAGCAGATGCCGGTGGAATCCTTCTTGTCGTGCGTTGGCAGCCCGGCCTCGCGCGCAATGCGGCGCAGGTCGGATTTGCGCAGGTCGCCGATGGGAAAACGGGTGGCCGCCAGTTGCGCCTGGCCCAACTGGTGCAGGAAATAACTTTGGTCCTTGCTGCGGTCGGCGCCGCGCAACAGCCGCCAGCGACCTCCGGACTGGAGCACCTGCGCGTAATGGCCGGTGGCGATCTGTTCGGCGCCCAGTTCGCGTGCCGCATCCAGGAAGTGTTTGAACTTCACTTCGCGGTTGCACAGCACATCCGGGTTGGGCGTGCGCCCGGCGGCGTATTCGGCCAGGAAATGCTCGAACACGCCCTGCCAATATTCCGACGAAAAATCGCGGAAGTGGAAGGGAATTCCCAACCTTCCGCAGACCGCCACCGCATCGCGGCGATCGTCTTCGGCGCGGCATTCGCCGGTTCCATCGTCGGCCCAGTTCTGCATGAACAAACCGGCCACCGGTTCGCCAGCTTGAACCAGGCGCAGGGCGGCGACCGAAGAATCGACACCCCCCGAAACACCCACGATCACCCGAGGCGTGGACGTCGTCATACCGTCACCACAGCATCTGCGAAGCCGGGCCCTCGACAGTGAAAAACCTGCTTCATGCGATCTGCTGCAGCATCGACAAAGGCGACCGGCGACCGGCCAGGTAATCCTCCACCGCCTGCCAAACCAGCGGGCTGCGATGACGCGCGGCCTCTTGCTGCAGTTCCGCCGGCGTCAGCCACACCGCCTGCACGATGCCATCGTCCAGCGGCTGCTCCGGATCGTGGCGAACCGGCTCGGCGGCGAATGCGAACCGCAGGTAGTGGCGGCCGGTGCTTCCATCGTCGTTCACGGCTTTCCACTGATAGGCGCCGACGAAGCCGGTCAGGCGGACCTCCCAGCCGGTTTCCTCGCGGGTCTCGCGCAATGCCGCTTCCTGCAGGCTTTCATCCGGCTCCAGATGTCCGGCGGGCTGGTTGAACACCAATCGGCCGCCTGCACGCTCTTCGACCATCAGCAGTCGTCCGTCGCGGACCACGATGGTGGCCACGGTCACATCCGGCTGCCAGAAACGGCCTTCGCGATAGCTCATGTGCTTTCCGCCTTGTTCAACGGGTGGCCGTCAATAGTCGTCGGAGCCGGCATCGGCGGTCAGTTCGAGTTCCATTTCGTCTGCCGTATTCGCGGCGCCGGCAATGGCGTCGTCCAGTTCTTCGGTACTCGCAGCGGCGGGAATCTTCGCCACATAGACAGCCGAGCCGCCCTGTTTGACCCAACTGCCCAATATCAACGAATTGGACGCGTCCAACAGCCGGTTGGCGACCACCGAGGGGAGCGACTCGCCCGGCGCTTTGTAGGCGTAGGACCATATCTCCCTGAGCCGAAGCTTGCCGTAGTCCTCCACTGCAGAGCGGACGAACACGATCTGGCTGCGTTCGGTTTCGCCGACGGCCATCAGCAACTTGTAGTCGCCATCCTCATCTATCTCGTATTCGTATCCCAGATCCTTCAAGTGCTTCGCGACGGCCGGGTCGGCGTCGGCCGCTTGCAGGGGGCCGGCGAACAGGAGCAGGGCCAGTGCAGCGATCAGGGTGCGGCTCATCCGGATGGAATCCTTTGGTTGGCGATGGCGAATTGTGCGTGCAAGCCGCACGACCCGTCCAATCCGTATAATTGCCGCATGCCCCGCAAGAACGAAAACGAACGCGACTACGGCGTAATGGTGGAAACCGGCAAGCCCGAAGTGGCGCCGCCGCCGCTTTACCAGGTGTTGCTGTTGAACGACGACTACACGCCCATGGATTTCGTGGTCCTGGTGCTGCAGCAGTTCTTCTCCATGGATTTGGAGAAGGCCACCCAGGTCATGCTCCATGTGCACACGCGTGGCCGGGGCGTCTGCGGCGTGTACACTCGGGAAGTAGCCGAGTCCAAAGTGGCCCAGGTCAACGAGTTTTCGCGGATGAACCAGCATCCGCTGCTGTGCACGATGGAGAAATCCTGAGAACCCGTTCAAGTTCTGTGGCGAAAGCGCAGCAAGATCTTGAACAGGTTCTGAGTTACCCGGTGTATGGGCGCCCGCGCCCTTCACAAGGCAACGTATCCTGAACACTGCAATCCGTCAGAATGATGGAAATCCAACTGCCAGGCCGCATATTGTTGGCATCGGCCCCGGAGGCAATCATGTTCAGTAAAGACCTCGAGCAAACCATCGGCCAGTGCTACAAGCGCGCCCGCGAGGCGCGGCACGAGTTCATGACCGTTGAGCATCTGCTGCTCGCATTGTTGGAAAACCCATCCGCCCAAGCGGTCCTGAAAGCCACAGGCGCAGACTCGGCTCGCCTGCGCGAAGACCTGGAACAGGCGATCGAAGCCTCGGTCTCGCGATTGGCCGAGGACGACGGCCGCGACACACAGCCCACGTTGGGTTTCCAACGCGTGCTGCAACGGGCGGTCTATCACGTGCAGTCCTCCGGCAAGAAGGAAGTGACCGGCGCCAACGTCCTGGTCGCCGTATTCGGCGAAAAGGACTCGCACGCCGTTTATTTCCTGACCCAGCAGGACGTCACCCGCCTGGATATCGTCAACTACCTGTCGCATGGCATCGCCAAGCAGGGCGATGACAACGAGGCGCCCGGCCAGCCGGATGGCGAAAGCAAGGCCGAAGGCGGGGACAGCGAAGCCAAGGGCGACGCCTTGGCGGAATTCGCCAGCAACCTCAATGACTTGGCCCGGCACGGCAAGATCGACCCGCTGGTCGGTCGCGGCGACGAGATCGAGCGCACCATCCAGGTGCTATGCCGCCGTCGCAAGAACAATCCGCTTTACGTGGGCGAGGCCGGCGTGGGCAAGACCGCATTGGCGGAAGGACTGGCCAAGCGCATCGTCGACGGCGAGGTGCCGGACGTGCTGTTGGACGCCACCATCTATTCGCTGGACCTCGGCGCGCTGGTCGCAGGCACCAAGTACCGCGGCGACTTCGAGAAGCGCCTGAAAGGCGTGCTGTCGTCGATCAAGAAGCTGCCGGGCGCCATCCTGTTCATCGATGAGATCCACACCATCATCGGTGCAGGATCCGCCAGCGGCGGGACCATGGACGCCAGCAACCTGATCAAGCCGGCACTGGCGTCGGGCGAGTTGCGCTGCATCGGTTCCACCACCTTCCAGGAATACCGCGGCATCTTCGAAAAAGACCGCGCTCTGGCCCGTCGTTTCCAGAAGATCGATATCGTCGAGCCCACCGTGGGCGAAACCTTCGAGATCCTCCAGGGCCTGAAGCCGAAGTACGAAGCGCACCACGGCGTCATCTATGCCGATGAGGCCTTGCAGGCCGCGGTGGACCTGTCGGTCAAGCACATCGGCGATCGGCTGTTGCCGGATAAGGCCATCGACGTGATCGACGAGGCCGGTGCCCGCCAGCGTCTGTTGCCGCTGGACGTGCGCAAGGAACTGATCGACGTAGAGGAGATTGAAACCATCGTGGCCAAGATGGCCAGGATTCCCGCCAAGCAGGTGTCCTCGTCCGACAAGGACGTTTTGCAGCACCTGGAGCGCAATCTGAAGATGGTGATCTTCGGCCAGGATCCGGCGATCGAGATGCTGGCTGCATCGATCAAGCTGGCGCGCTCGGGCCTGGGCAATCCGGACAAACCCATCGGCAACTTCCTGTTCGCCGGCCCGACCGGCGTGGGCAAGACCGAGGTGACCAAGCAGCTGGCGCTGCAGTTGGGCATCGAGCTGGTCCGCTTCGACATGTCCGAGTACATGGAGCCGCATTCGGTCAGCCGCTTGATCGGCGCGCCTCCGGGCTATGTCGGTTTCGATCAGGGCGGTTTGCTGACGGAAAAGATCGTCAAGACGCCGCACTGCGTGCTGCTGCTGGATGAGGTGGAGAAGGCGCACCCGGACATCTTCAACATCCTGTTGCAGGTGATGGACCGCGGGGTGCTGACCGACACCAATGGCCGGGAGGCGAACTTCAAGAACGTCATCCTGGTCATGACCACAAATGCCGGTGCCACCCAGGCGTCGCGGCGGACGATCGGCTTCACTCGCCAGGATCATTCCACCGACGCTATGGAAGTCATCCGTCGCAGCTTCACGCCGGAGTTCCGTAACCGCCTGGATGCCATCGTGCAATTCCAGGGCCTGGGCTTCGATCACATTCTAAGAGTTGTCGATAAGTTCTTGATAGAGCTGGAAATGCTGTTGCAAGAAAAGCATGTCAGTCTGTCGGCCACGCCGGCCGCGCGCGATTGGCTGGCTCAGCACGGCTTCGACCCGCTGATGGGCGCACGCCCCATGGCGCGCTTGATCCAGGACAAGGTGAAGCGTCCGCTGGCCGACGAACTTCTGTTCGGCAAGCTGATCGATGGCGGCCGTGTCAGCATCGACGTACGCGATGGCGAACTGGTAGTCGACTCGCAGGCCGAACCGGAGCGGTTGCTGCCGGCGACGGTCTAGCGAAGCGGTATGAGAAGCACGAATAGAAAAGGCGGCCTTGGCCGCCTTTTCTACATCTGCAGTGCGTTCGAGGCCGATGCCGCCCCTGGCATGGAAACGCCAGTATCAGGTTCTTGCGCGCCTTTTGCTCTTGGCAAACTCTTCCGCGCTGATTTGCTTGACCTCACTGACCTCGCAAATGTCGCGGTCGGTTTTGACCCTGGCTTCTTTCGGGCAGAGACGATTGACTTCGCCGGCGGTAGAAATCTCCACCTTTGAGGTGGTGGCCATGGAGTCGCAGGTGCGGCGGAATGCGACGGCGTAGTGGCTATCGCCGTCTTTCAGGAAGAATCGGTTGCCACCGCCGGCGCGGACGATCTCCTGTTGACCGCCCAGGGTGACGCAGCTGGCAGGCGAGGGATCTTGCTCGGCAGCGTTCGACGAGAAAATGCAGGTGCTCAACATCAGCGCGGTTGCGATGTGGAAATAGCTTTTCATGGGGTCTTGACGGTACAGCCGGATTGGCTGGGGTCAGACTACGAGGGCAGCGGCTCGGGGGAATCTGCCCGAAGTGACAATGACGACAGGCAGAGTGCCCAAAGTCATGGTTTCCAGCATGAGTTGCAAACGCAGAAAGCGGCCACGAGGCCGCTTTCTAATCAAAGGCTTACCAGCATTATTTCATGCGATAAGTGATACGACCCTTGGTCAAGTCGTAGGGGGTCATTTCGACCTTCACCTTGTCGCCGGTCAGGATGCGGATGTAGTTCTTGCGCATGCGTCCGGAGATGTGAGCGATGATCTCGTGCCCGTTCTCCAGCTTGACCCGGAACATGGTGTTGGGCAGCGTCTCGGTGACGGTGCCTTCGAATTCAATTGAGTCGTCTTTCGACATGTATACCTAATGGTGTGCAGCGGGGATGGCCGGGGCCATAAAGCCGGGTATTGTACGCCCGTAAGGACACGGCTGCAAAAATACCGTTAATTTTGGTTGACTAAGGAAAGCAGGGGCGCCGGCATTTGGCCAAATTGCCCAGCCCAACTGCCGGGACTGTTGCCCTGTTCCACTTGCTTGGCGACCTGCTGGAGGAACTTGGCTCGCGGCCAGCGTTCTGCCCCCAGTGACAGCAGGTGGTCATTTTCGACCTGGGCATCGATCAGCGGCCAGTCCCACTCGCGCAGCCGGTGAGCCAGCGCGGCCAGCGCCACCTTCGACCCTCCCGAGACCGCGCTGAACATGCTCTCGCCGAAGAACATCCGGCCGATGGCCACGCCGTAGATGCCGCCGACCAGCCGCTTCTGCCCGGAACCTGTCGCTTCAAAGACTTCCACCGAGTGCGCATGGCCCAGCGTATGAAGTTGGAGATAGGCCGCCTGCATCTCATCGGTGATCCAGGTGCCGTGCTGTCCCGGGCGGGGCGACTGCGCGCAGGCGCGGATCACGTCGGCAAAGGCGGTATCGGCCGTTATCCACCAGGGCGAGCGGGTCAACTCACGGCGAAAGCGCGATGAAAGCCTGACGCCCTCGGTTCGGAAGACCATCCGCGGGTCCGGCGACCACCACAGAATTGGTTGGCCGGCGGAATACCAGGGAAAGATACCGCGCCGATAGGCATTGAGCAGGCGGCTGGCGGAAAGATCCCCGCCCACCGCCAGTAAGCCATCCGGCTGACGCAGAGCCAGTTCGGCCGGAGGGAATGGCGCTTCCGGATCCGGCGACAGAAGGAAAGGACGTTGGCTCATATCGTCAGCCTACCGAAAACCCAATGTGTGGGAGCGACGTGAGTCGCGATGGCGCCCCAAAGTGCGATTGAGGCTTGATCGTTCGCTGTCCAGGCGCGCTGCGGCGCGTTCTTCATTGTGCGTCTTGAATGGCTATCGGGGCGCGGTCGCGACTCACGTCGCTCCTACAAGTTTTGGTCCTTGAACGGCGAATGCGCCTCCAACGTGGCGGCGTAGCGCTGGATGGAGCGGGTTTCCTCGGCGCACCAGCGGCGTAGCGCTTCGGCAAAGTCGGGGTCGGCGATCCAATGCCGGCTATGGACGAAGGTAGGCAGGAAGCCGCGAGCGATCTTGTGTTCGCCCTGTGCGCCAGGCTCGAAGGTGGTCAGGCCTTCGCGCAGGCAATAGCCGATGCCTTGGTAATAGCAGGTTTCGAAATGCAACCCGGGCAGGCTGATGTCGGCCCCCCAATAGCGGCCGTACAGCGTGTCGCCGCCGCGCAGGCACAGCGCGCCTGCAATCGGGCGGCCTTCTTGTTCGGCCAGGAACATCACCAAGGCGCGCGGCATGGCACGTGCCAGATGGCGAAGGAAATCCAGCGTCAATGCCGGCGAATTGCCGTAGTCGTGAAAGGTGCGCAGGTAGAAGCCGAACATGGTTGCCAGGTCGGCCTCGCTGGCCTCGTCTCCATGGACCACCCGAAAACTCACCCCGGCGCGCTGCACCTTGCCGCGTTCCTGGCGGATGTTCTTGCGGTGCTTGTGGTCGAATGCGGAGAGAAAGTCGTCGAAGCTTCGCCAGCCGTTCCGGTTGTGCCAGTGGTACTGCACATCGCAGCGCGCCAGCCACTCGTCGCCGAAAGCTATCTGTTCCGCTTGCGTATGGAAATTCACATGCGCCGAGGACAGGCCCATTTGCCGCGTCGCCTCGACAATGGCGTCCGACAGAATCCGGCGATTGGCATCGCTGCGTGCCAACAGGCGAGGCCCGGTGACCGGCGAGTAGGGCGCCGCGCATAGCCACTTGGGGAAATAATCGTGCCCATAACGGGAATACGCGTGCGCCCAGGCATGGTCGAAAACGAATTCGCCGTGCGAATTGGTCTTCAGGTAGCCCGGCGCGGCGCCTACCAGCTCGTCGCCTTCCCACAGGGTCAGGTGATGCGGTGTCCAGCCCCAGTCCTCGCGCAGGCAGCCGTGTTGCTCGAGTCCGCCGAGAAAGGCATGGCTGACGAAAGGATTGCGGCCATCGTGCAAGGCATCCCACTGCGCCGGCGCAATCTCCGAAAGCGCGGGGCTTATTCGGCAGACCGGCATATCAACCGTCGATGGCCCGGCGGTATACGTCGGGGTCGTGTTTCTGCATGTGCCGCTCGGGCTGGGTCAGTTCGGTGAAGTCGAACTTGCGATACAGCGGTTGCATGTCGAGAGTGACCAGGTGCCAGCGGCGCAGTCCCTGCAGGCGCGGATCCTCCAGTACGGCTTTGACGATAGCGTGGCCGTAACCCTGGCCGCGCTGCTCGGGGACGACGAACACGTCCGCCAGGTAGGCGAACGTGGCCTGATCGGTGACCGCACGCGCGAACGCCACCTGCTGTCCGCCGATATAGCCACCGAAGCAGAGCGAATTGGCCAGCGCCCGTTCCAGCGTTTCCTTGGGGATGCCGGCGGCCCAATAACTGTCGCGGCTCAGGAAGTCATGGACCAGCGCCAGATCCAGTTCGGCGGGATCGGCGCTGATCCGCAACATCAGGCGTCCTTGTCGAGGAAGCGTTCGGCGTCCAGCGCGGCCATGCAGCCGAAACCGGCCGAGGTGATGGCCTGACGATAGTGCTGATCGGCCACGTCGCCGGCGGCGAACACGCCGGGCACCGAGGTGCCGGTAGCACCGCCTTCCAGGCCGGACTTGATGGACAGGTAGCCGTTGTTCATCGCCAGCTGCCCTTCGAACAAGCTGGTGTTCGGCGTGTGGCCGATGGCCACGAAGAAACCATGCACCGGTACGTCACGAGTGCTGCCGTCCTGCACCGACTTTACTCGGATGCCGGTGACGCCAGCCTCGTCGCCCAACACTTCGTCGACGGTGTGGTGCCAGATCGGCTCGATCTTGCCGGCCTGGATCTTGGCGAACAGCTTGTCCTGCATGATTTTCTCGGCACGCAACGTGTCGCGGCGATGCACCAGATAGACCTTGCGGGCGATATTGGCCAAGTACAGCGCTTCCTCGACGGCAGTATTGCCGCCACCGATCACCGCCACGTCCTGGTCGCGGTAGAAAAAGCCGTCGCAGGTGGCGCAAGCGGAAACGCCGCGGCCCTTGAAGGCTTCCTCAGAGGGCAGGCCAAGGTACTTGGCGGTGGCGCCGGTCGCGATGATCAAGGCATCGGCGGTGTATTCGCCGCTGTCGCCGATCAGCTTGAACGGCCTTTGCGAGAGATCGGCGGTATGGATGTGGTCGAAGATGACTTCGGTTTCGAAGCGTTCGGCATGCGCCTGCATGCGCGTCATCAGGTCCGGGCCCATCAGGCCGTGGGCGTCTCCAGGCCAATTGTCCACTTCGGTAGTGGTCATCAGCTGTCCACCTTGCTGCAGGCCGGTGATCACGACGGGCTTCAGATTGGCGCGCGCGGCATAGACGGCGGCGGTCCAACCGGCGGGGCCGGAGCCCAGAATCAACAGGCGGCAGTGCTTCGAAGTGCTCATGTATACTCGCGGAAAGGTGGGGACAAGCTGGGATTGTGGTGCTGGAATCGTGTTGGATTTGTTCCGCGACCACATCGTTCCATCGTCATCGCAGACGTCATAGAGTGGCGGTGCGATCACATTGAATCAAGGCTCGCCAATGGAAAGCGTTGATGCAGGGCACGACGAAAACCCAATTCGAAGCGCCGCCGCGATCGCGGCTTTTTTTCTGCGGAAAAATACAGCCGGGCAGAATGGCGGGGTCGGCAGGCGTTGCTGAAATTCAGCTTGGTTTCGTTTATTATCAACAACTAATGACATATTTCTAAGGTCTGGCAGAAGGTGGCAAAACAGCTTCCGGAAAGCGGCAAATCCAAGGGTGCGAATGCAGCGGCGCGCAAGCAGTCGGCTGCCGCCAATCCGCGTCGCCAACGGCTATGGCGCGATCTGGCACTGATCGCCATCGCACCTTTGCTGCTGTATCTATTGGCCAGTCTGTTTTCTTTTTCGCCACAGGACCCGGGTTGGTCGCAAGCGGGTAGCTTGACCGCGCCGATCCAGAACTGGGGCGGTCGCGTCGGCGCCTATCTGGCGGACATCCTGCTTTACCTGTTCGGTTACGTGGCCTTTCTGCTGCCGGTGGTATTGGGCGCTGTCGCGTGGATCGCCTTGTTCGGAATGGACAGCGATGGCGACGGCGATGCCGATCTGGGTCCCGCACTGCGCCTGGTGGGGATGGTGGGCTTTTTGATTTCCGCCACCGGCTTGCTGTATCTGCGTGGCTTGTCGGCGGCGTACTTCTCCGCCGGGCCGGGCGGAATACTGGGGACACTCGTTGGCAAATCGCTGTTGAGCGGTTTCGGCGGGTTGGGCGGCAATCTTTTCCTGTTGGCCTTGTTCCTGGTGTCGGTGACGCTGGCGACAGGCCTGTCCTGGTTCGCGGTGATGGAGCGCATCGGTCAATGGACGCTCGCGCTTCCTGCCTTGTTCCGTCGCGGCAGCCAGCAGGCCAGCGAATGGCAGCAGACCCGGGTTCTGCGCGAAGAACGCGAAACCGTCCGCAAAGTCGAAGCCGTGGCGCGCGCCAAACGCGAACCCGTCCATATCGAACCGCCGCCGGCACCGGTTATCGAGAAGAGCGATCGCGCCAAACGCGAGCAGCAGATCCCGCTGTTCCACGGCACCGGTGGCGACGATTCAGGCATTCCTCCGCTGTCGTTGCTGGACGATCCCAAGCCGCAGACCAAGGGCTATTCGGAAGAAACCCTGGAAACTCTGTCGCGGCAGATCGAATTCAAGCTCAAGGACTTCCGCATCGATGTGCAGGTGGTCGGCGCCTATCCCGGCCCGGTCATTACCCGCTTTGAAATGGAGCCGGCCCCAGGCGTCAAGGTCAGCCAGGTCAATTCGCTGGACAAGGACATCGCGCGCGGCCTGAGTGTCAAGTCGGTGCGCGTGGTCGACGTGATCCCCGGCAAGTCGGTGATCGGTCTGGAAATTCCCAACACCAGCCGCGAGATGATCTACCTCAGCGAGCTGCTGCGTTCCAAGGAATACGACAAGTCGCCCAGCCCGCTGACCATCGCGCTGGGCAAGGACATCGCGGGGCGTCCGACCGTCGCCGATCTGGCGCGCATGCCGCACCTGTTGGTCGCGGGCACCACCGGCTCGGGTAAGTCCGTTGCGGTGAATGCGATGGTGTTGAGCCTGTTGTACAAGGCCAGCGCCAAGGACGTGCGCATCCTGATGATCGACCCGAAGATGCTGGAGCTGTCGGTCTACCAGGGCATCCCGCACCTGTTGGCGCCGGTGGTCACCGACATGAAGGAAGCCGCCAACGGCCTGCGCTGGTGCGTGGCGGAAATGGAGCGCCGCTACAAGCTGATGAGCGCGGTGGGCGTGCGCAACCTGGGCGGCTTCAATAAGAAGGTGAAGGACGCGCAGGATGCCGGCCAGCCGTTGATGGATCCGTTGTTCAAACCGAATCCCGATCTGGCAGAGGCACCGCGCCCGCTGGAGCCGTTGCCGTTCATCGTCATCTTCATCGACGAATTCGCCGACATGATGATGATCGTCGGCAAGAAGGTGGAAGAGTTGATCGCGCGACTGGCGCAGAAGTCGCGCGCGGCGGGCATGCACCTGATCCTGGCCACGCAGCGTCCGTCGGTGGATGTGATCACCGGCCTGATCAAGGCGAACATCCCGACACGCATCGCGTTCCAGGTATCGAGCAAGATCGACTCGCGCACCATCCTGGACCAGTCCGGCGCGGAAACACTGCTGGGCATGGGCGACATGTTGTATCTGCCGCCCGGCACGGCGATGCCCGAACGCATCCACGGCGCCTTCGTCAGCGACGAAGAAGTGCATCGCGTGGTGGAGCATTTGAAGGCAACCGGCACCGCCGACTACATCGAAGGCGTACTGGAAGAAATCCAGACCATGGGCGATGGCGTGGTGGTCGGTCCCACCGGCCTACCGGAAACCAGCGGCGGCGGTGGAGACGAGTCCGATCCGCTGTACGACGAGGCGGTCCGTATTGTCACCGAAAGCCGACGCGCATCGATTTCCGGTGTGCAGCGGCGTTTGAAGATCGGTTACAACCGCGCCGCGCGCTTGATCGAAGCGATGGAAGCCGCAGGTGTGGTCACGCCGCCCGAGCACAACGGCGACCGCCAGGTGCTGGCACCGCCGCCGCCAAGAAACTAATCGGCCGCGGTGCCTCCTTGTAGGAGCGACGTGTGTCGGGGTGGTGGGTTGTACCTGCAGACAGTAAGCGGCGGACCCGGGGGGGCCAGCGGCCGCCC
>CBFGZY010000050.1:0-29716 GCA_965653375.1 uncultured Pseudoxanthomonas sp. | reverse complement strand
GCTCGTCGGCGCCCGGCGCGACGCGATGCGGCTCGCCGCCACGGCTCACCGCCCCCCACGTCGCTCCTACATGGAGGCGGTTTCCAGGCCCGCGGCGGTACGCAGGCGGCGCCGGGTCATCGGGCCGAAGCGCAGGGCGTCCGACAGCGCGGTGAGCAGATCGGCATCGGCGGTGACACGGACGAAATCCGGTTCCACCGGCTCGAAGGGGGCATCCAGCGCAATGGTCGTGAGCTGGCGCCACAGCAGGGCGTGTTCGCGTTGTTCGCGCAAACGCAGCGCCAACGTCGCTGCGCCGCGCAACCGCAGGAACGGGACTTCGTCGATGCGCATCAGCAACGCATCCAGGCTGTCGAAATGCGACAACAGTATTGCAGCCGATTTGGCGCCGATGCCGGTGACGCCGGGAATGTTGTCCACTGCGTCGCCGGTCAGCGCCAGGTAGTCCGCGATCTGCCGCGCCTCCACGCCATGCCGCGCCTTGACGCCGGCCATGCCTCAGCGGTGGCCGCGCGCGAAATCCCATTGTTCGTCCGCTTCCATCAACAATTGCGACATATCCTTGTCCGCCGAAACGATAACGCCGCGAAAGCCGCGTGGCCGCATGAAATGCAGAGCGCTGCCGATCAGGTCATCGGCTTCGTATTCGGCGTGCGCCAGCACATTGAGTCCCAACGCGGCGCATAGCGCCTTGCAATGGGTGAATTGGCGGCGCAGTTCTTCCGGTGCGGGATCGCGGTTGGCTTTGTAAGCCGGATAAATCCGATTGCGGAAACAATTGTCCAGCGCTTCGTCGAAGGCTATGGCGATGTGTTGCGGGCGTTCCTTCTCGAGCAGTTCCAGCAGAAAACGGGCGAAGCCGTGTACCGCATTGGTCGGCCAGCCGTCGGAGTCCTGGAATTCGTCCGGCATCGAGTGCCAGGCGCGAAAGATGTAGAGACTGGCATCGACCAGGTAGAGCGCCGGTTTTGTTGCCAGTTCAGTCACGGTTGCCATTCGCTCAGCAGAGCGGCCGCGTCGGGGCGGTCGCGTTCCGGCGCTTCCAGACGGGGCGTGCCGATGTGGATGAAGCCGACGATCTTTTCGTGCGCTTCCAGCCCCAGGATGCCTGCGATCGCTTCGTCGTAGGCCATCCAGCCGGTAAGCCATTGCGCACCGAAGCCGCAGGCTTGCGCCGCCTGTAGTAGTGCAAAACAGACACTGCCCGCGCTCAGCAATTGCTCCTGCTCCGGCACCTTGTGGCCAGGCGTTAGCCGGGCGACCACGGTGATGATGAGCGGCGCATACGAAAAGCGCTGGCGATCTTTTTCGACGACCGCGTCCGGCGCCTGCGGGTCGAGCTGCAAGGTGCGTTCCACCAGTCGTTCACCCAAGGCCAGCCGGGCATCGCCGGCGATCCGGATGAATCGGAATGGCACCAGCTTGCCGTGGTCGGGTACCCGGACGGCCGACTCCAGCATGCGCATTAAGGTGGGGTTGTCCGGTCCGGGCTCGCCTAGCTGCTTGGAGGGGACCGACCGGCGGGCATCGAGGAACTGCAGGGGGGATTGGGAAGACATCAGGCAAGTTTATCTTGTCAATCGTGTTGCACGGCGTCAAAGTGCTGATTAGGTCACGGTTGCCTGTAGGCCGGATTACCTACGATGTCCATGCGGATTCCCTCACCGCGCCCCCTGGAAATTCTTTCGCCTGCCGAGGCGGGGATCCTTGTGCATGCAGAACGCCTTCTCTACCGCTGAACGCCCTGGGCGTGATCCGCGTCTGCTGGATCAGGCCAAACAATTGGCGCTGCCGCCTTTGGTGGATACTTTTGCCGTGGTGTTGGGCCGTTTCGACGATGCCTTGTTCGACCGTGCCGAGCGTGCGGGCCCCTCGCAGATGGCCTTCCTGGACGCGATGCGCGAATTGCGCCGCAGGCGGGAAGAAATCACCGCCCGTTTCCGTGGCCATCTGATCAAGGCCTGGCGTTTCATGGAGGCCGGCGAGCCGTTGTCGGTGGAACAGGCCTTTGCGCAGGAAAACCAGGATTCCCTGAGTCTGGTGTCGGAACAGGAATTGGAATCGCGCTTGGCTGCTCGCAACCTGGCCAGCGTGGTGATGCGCGAATGGAAGCCCGTCTTGGGCCGCCTGGACCGCCGCCTGGGCCGCATCGCCGGCAATCTGCCGCTGGACGCCGACTACAACCCGATCGGGTCCGAACATATCGGCGTCGCCATCCACGAGGCCTTCGCCACCTGCGACCTGACCTTGGAAGTCAGGTTGGTGGTGATCAAGCTTTGCGAACGCGACTTGGTGCCGACGCTGGGCCGTATCTACGAAACCCTGGATCAGCGGCTGGCACAGGCCGGCGTGATGCCGGAGATGCAGGTGTCGCGGAAGCAGGCCATGCCTGCGCCGCCACCGCAACAAAATGAATTCGCCCCGGAGGACGCCGACAGTGCGCCTGCCTGGGCCGCACGTTTCGTCAACCGAATGGCAGGCGTCAGCCGCAGCATCCAGGCCTCGGTCGGACACCGGCAGGAGCAGCAGGAGTTCGACGGGCCGCCAGGATACGCGGCAGGCCCCGGCGCCCAGGGCGTGCTGTTGGAAGCGCTGCACCATTTGCTGCAGGAATCCCGCAATGGGCGCGAACAAGCCGCTCAGCAGCAGGCCGCCCAGCAGCAGGCCACCCACCAGCAGGCGCCGCAACAACACGTGCAGCGCGATCTTTCCCAGCGCGAGATGCTGTCGGTACTGTCGTTGCTGCAGGCCACGCCTAGCGCCACGCTGCGCGCCGCGATCGGCGACACCGGCGAGTCGTTGGCGCAGCGCCTGAAGAGTGAAGTGCTCAGCAGTGCCACCCAATTGGGCGTCGATCCTTCCACGGCGCGATTGGCGCCGGTGGACGAGGACGCTATCGACCTGGTCGGTATGCTGTTCGACGTGATGCTGGATGAGCGCGCGCTGGAAGGCCGCCCGCGCGACCTGATCGGCCGCCTGGTGGTGCCCTTCGTCAAGGTCGCCTTGCTGGACCGCCGCATGTTCGTGCAGAAGACTCATCCGGCCCGCCGCCTGCTCAACGTGCTGGCTGAAGCGGTGGAAGGCAACAATGGCGAAAGCGCGGCCGAACGCACGCTGCTGGCCAAGGTCGAGGAAGTGGTGGACCGGCTGGTGGCGGAGTTCAACGAGAATCTCGCCATCTTCCTGACTCTGGAGGAAGAGTTCCGTTCGTTCCTGGAGCAGCATCGCCGCCGTATCGAAATCGCCGAGCGGCGTGCCGCCGAGATCCAGCGCGGCCAGGAGCGTTTGGAAGCCGCGCGCGTCCGTATGACGGCAGAGCTGGACGTCCGGCTCGAAGATCGCAAGGTGCCGCGGGCGATTGAAGATTTTCTGCGCCAACCCTGGGCGCACCACGTCACCATGACGTTGCTGCGTGAGGGCGAGCAAGGCGAGGGACTGCGAGAAGCGTTGGCGGTAGCCGATGGTTTGCTGGAAGAACTCGGCGAGGCGCAACGCCACATCATCGGCAAGCCATGGCTGCAGGCCTGGCGTCCGGCGCTGCAGCAGGTATTTGCCAGTGTCGGCATGAATGCCGATGCGGCCAGCGGAGCGGTCGATGCGCTGCACGACACCTTGCAGGCGGTAGCCGCGTCGCGCCCAGATCTGGAAAAGGCTCTGCCCGAACTTCCGCAGGTCATCCTGCCCAAGCCGGCGGCCGAAGAGGATCCGGCAGGTGTCGAGCTGGTGGGTGGCATCGATACGCTGGATTTCGATCATTCCGATGCGGATCACTTCCGCAAGCTGGAGATCGGCACTTGGCTGGACTTCATCGACAAGGACAACAAGGTGCAGGCGGGCAAGCTTTCCTGGGTCAGCCCGATCTCCTCGCGCCTGTTGTTCGTCAACCGCCGTGGCGTGCGCTTCTGCGTCGCTTCTCCGGAGGAATTGGCCGCGATGGTGCGGATGGGCCGGCTGCGCACTCACCACAGCGAAGACGCCTTCGACGCCGCCATGAAGGGTGTGATCGATCGGCTGGAGCCCAGCAACGCCGCCACGCCTGTTTAGGCGCCCGCCGTACAGCAGCGGTGGCCCGTGAGAGGATGCCGCGTCAGCTCACCACCCCATTGTCATCGCGGTCTCCCCCGAGATGACGAACAACGGTTGGTTCGCTAAACACCTGATACGGAAATACCGGGCAGGTGCCGTCCTTTTTACCGCGCAGACCTGCTAGGCCTCCGATACGCCTCGCGCTTTGTTAGCATCGGCGGACGGAAAATCCGATGATGAGGCGCGCATGGCGGTCGAAGTACGGGTACTGAAAGAATCGGCAACCGGCGAACGCCGCGTGGCCGCCACGCCGGAAACGGTCAAGAAGCTGGTCGCGGCCGGTGCGCGGGTCAGCGTCGAAAGCGGCGCCGGCTTGTCCGCCGGTTTCGTCGACCAAGCTTACGTCGACGCCGGCGCGCAACTTGCGGCAACGGCAGATCGCGCGGATGCGGATCTTGTGCTTTGCGTGCAGCCGCCCGATGCCGCCGCGATCGGTGGCTTGAAGCAGGGCGCCACCCTGGTAGGCGTGCTGCAGCCGCAAGCCGATGCCGCCCGCGCGGAAGCACTGCAAGCCAAGGGCATTCTGGCTTTCCCGTTGGAAAGGCTGCCGCGTACCACGCGTGCGCAGGCGATGGATGTGCTCAGTTCGCAAGCAGGCATGGCCGGCTACAAGGCGGTGCTGATCGCTGCGCAAATGGCGCCGCGATTCTTTCCCATGCTGACGACCGCCGCGGGCACCATTCGTCCGTCAAAGGTGCTGATCGTCGGCGCCGGTGTAGCGGGATTGCAGGCCATCGCCACCGCCAAACGGCTGGGTGCGCAGGTGGAAGGCTTCGACGTTCGCCCGGAAACCCGCGAACAGATCGAATCGCTAGGTGGCAAGTTCCTGGATCTGGGCGTCAGCGCCGCGGGCGAGGGTGGTTATGCCCGCCAACTGACCGAGGAAGAGCGCGCCGAGCAACAACGCAAATTGGCCGAGCACGTGAAGGGCGTTGACGTGATCGTCTGCACCGCTGCGGTTCCAGGACGGCCGGCACCGAAAATCATTTCCACCGCCATGGTGTCGGGAATGAAACCGGGCAGCGTCATCGTGGATTTGGCGGCCGAAACCGGTGGCAACTGCGAAGCCACGCGCCCAGGCGAGTCCATCGAGCTGGGTGGAGTGACCGTAGCGGGCCCTTTGAACCTGGCCAGCATGGGCGCGGTGCATGCCAGCGAAATGTACGCGCGCAACGTCTTCAACTTCGTCGCGCTGTTCGTCAAGGATGGCGCAATACAGTTCGATTGGCAGGACGAGCTGCTGACAAAGACCGTGTGGCCGGAGCGCACGTCGGTTTAATCGGCCTGGATAGGGCACGGCATGCCGCGCGTGATGCCAACCCTGTGGGAGCGACGTGAGTCGCGACCGGAAACATCCACGTCGCGACTGACGTCGCTCCTACAAGAATCGTGGCGTTGTTTGTCAGGGAAGGCGTAATCCGTTGCGACGGGGGCGACTGCTGGCCAGGACTGCTCAGCCTGGGCCTATGCCGGATTAGTCGAAGTGAGCGCGAATTATCTGCATATTTTGTAGGAGTGGTGCCGGCATGCCGGCGCCGGTCAGTCGCGACCGGAAACATCCACGTCGCGACTGACGTCGCTCCTACAACTAATTATGCGGCGGTGCGTCCTTGGGCGGATTCTTCTGCAGCCAGGCGCGGCGCTGTTCCGGCGTCATCTGTGTCCATTGATCATGCAGTTGCTTGCGCTGTTCCGGCGTCAGCCCGAGCATGTGCTCGTAAAGCGCACGTGCTTGCTCGCGTTGCTGGGGATTCATTCGCTCGAAACGTTTTATGCCATGGCGCGCTTGGGCGCGTTGTTCCGGAGTCATCGTTTTCCAGCGTTGCGCACGGTCCATCATGCGCTCGCGCGTTTGCGGTTCGTTGTTCCAGCGGTCGCGAACGGGGGCAATCAAGGTTTCGCGTTGCTGCGGTGTCAGCTTGTCCCATTCGGGCAATGAAGCAGGTGCCGGGCGTTGCGCCAGTGCCGAGCCGGCGACCAGCAGCAACAACCAGAACGAGCGGGTCAAAACAGTCTTCATGGTTCACTCCATTGCCAGCGGCGGTGCATCCGCCGAGGCCAGCCATAGATACAAGTCGGGATCTTCGTCGAGCACATTCGCGGTGTTGTAACTGGCAGCGGCCTCGATACTGCCAGCATTGCCGCTATCGGCAACCTGCACTACCGGCACTTCGCTCGTAGGCGTGCCCTCGCCCCACGGCAGCAAACGCACGCCTATACCTACCGCCAATACCGCGGTAAACGCGGTGGCAGCAAGCCAACGTCCATAGGCGTGGCGCCCGCGTAAAGGCTGCGTCTGCGCCTGCGCGGCATGGCGCGCGGCACGCAGACGCATCAGCGTTTGTGGCGACAGCTCCCGCAACGAGGCGGCGTGCCACTGCCTGGCCTGCTGATCGAAGCGGTCCTGTGAATCGTCCGTGGGTTTCATCGCAAATCCTCCAACTGTTTCTGCAGTGCCTCGCGCGCGCGCGAAAGGTGGGTCTTGACCGAGCCTTCCGAACAGCCCATCGCTTTGGCCGTGTCGGCCACATCCAATTCTTCCAATACGCGCAACGTGAAAGCTTCGCGCTGGCGGGCCGGCAAGTTGCGCAAAGCTTCCACCAGCCGCGTATACGACGCTTGCTGATCGTGCGACTGCGCCGGCCCTAGGGAAGGATCGGCCCAGTCGACCAGACTGTCTTCGTTGCGATCCCCGGCGGGCATCAGCCAGCGCAGCCGAAAATTATGGCGCCGTTGCACGTCGACGATCCTGCGCCGCAAGATGCTCCAGAACAACGGCGTCCATTCGCCCGGCGGCCGTTCGCGGTAGACCAGCATCTTCATCATCGCGTCCTGCACGGCGTCCAGGGCATCGTCGCGGCTGCGTAATCCGGCTTCCGCGAAGCGGAAGGCGCGGGTACCGATGTCGGCCAGAAACGCTTCCAGCGTGACGGCAGCACGCGGCGGCGCTGGCGATTGAAATTCCCGGTCGGCGTCGGTGCTCACCAACATAGGTTAGCCGCGATGGTCCCAACGGTGCTCGATGCGGTCGCCTCGACGATCCCAACGGGCGTCGGCACGTTCGCCCTTGCGGTCCAGTTGCCGGTCGATGCGCTCACCGCGAGCATCCAGGCGATCGGCGGCATGGTCGTAGCCGTGTCGGTCGGCCCAATCGGCGCGGCGGTCGTAACGTTGCTCGATACGGTCGCCCTTGGCATCCAGTCGGTTCTCGATGTGATCGCCCCTGCGATCCAGGCGACGGTCGGCACGGTCACCGAAGTCTCCAGCATTTGCGGTGCCCACGACGGTTCCCAGCAGCAGTACGGCCAAACCCAGGTTGCGGCGGCGATTCATGGCGTGCCCTCTCATGGCGTGCTCTCTCATGGCGTGTCCTCGGATGGAGTGGATTGCAGGAGGGGAAACGCTCCATCGCGTGGTCGGTTGACCGGACCCCTCACGGGTCCCAACGAGTTCAGGTACGGTTATGATGCAGAGCACGCCTATAGACGCGCTGGATATAGGGCTTGTTGGTATAGGGCCCGCTAACGTGGGACATGCGGCGCACACCGCGGGCCAGCCCGCCAAGTGCCTGCATTGGCGACAGACAACTGACCGGAGAGAAGTGGATGAGCGACGGGTTCGTGGCCTTGTATATCTTCATGTTGGCGGCGATCGCCGGCCACGTCATCATTTCCCGGGTTCCGGTCATCCTGCATACGCCGCTGATGTCCGGCTCCAACTTCATCCACGGCATCGTGCTGATCGGCGCCATGGTGGTGCTGGGCCATGCCGACACCACGCTGGAAAAAGCCATTGGCTTCGTCGCCGTCCTGCTGGGTGCGGGCAATGCCGCCGGCGGATATGTGGTGACCGAGCGCATGCTGGAGATGTTCAAGAGTTCCAAGAAGCCGGCTGCCAAGGAGGCCAAGTAATGGATTGGACTCTTTCGGAAGTGCTCTCGGTGGTCGTCAAGACCAGCTATCTGGTCGCCGCTACCTTATTCCTGCTGGGCTTGCAGCGGATGGCCTCGCCCATGACCGCGCGCAGCGGCATCCGTTGGGCCGGCATGGGCATGCTGATCGCCACCGTGGCGACCTTCTTCCTGCCCGACCTGCACAATATTCCGTTGATTCTGGCGGCCATCGCCATCGGTACCGCGGCCGCGTGGGTATCCGGCAAGCAGGTGGCCATTACCGATATGCCGCAGATGGTCGCCCTGTACAACGGCATGGGCGGCGGTTCGGCGGCGGCCATCGGTGCGGTCGAACTGCTGCGCTTTTCGTTCCTGATGAACCGCGATACCACTAACTGGAGCGAATCGGCGTTGGCCGAGCTGGCCGCGCGCCAGCCCGGGGCGGTCACCTTGACGCTGGCGGTGGTCGGTTCGGCGATCGGTGCGGTGTCGCTGTCCGGTTCGGTGATCGCCTGGGCCAAGCTGGATGGGCGGCTGGACCGGCGGGTGACGTTCCCGGGGCAGCAAGCGTTCAACCTGCTGGTGTTCGTGGCGATGGCGGTGCTGGGCGGCTGGGCGGCGGTCACTTTGAATCCTGTCGCCATCATCGCCTTCTTCTTGGTGGCGCTGGCACTGGGCGTGCTGATGACGCTGCCGATCGGCGGCGCCGACATGCCGGTGGTGATCTCGCTGTACAACGCGTTCACCGGATTGGCGGTGGCGTTCGAAGGTTATGTGCTGGGCAACGAAGCGCTGATCATCGCCGGCATGATGGTCGGCGCGGCGGGCATCCTGCTGACGCGCTTGATGGCCAAGGCCATGAACCGGCCCATCAGCGGCGTGTTGTTCTCCAACTTCGGCGGTGGCGGAGAAGCGCAGGAAATCTCCGGCACGCAGAAGCCCATCGAAGCCGGCGACGTAGCGGCGATGATGGCGTTCGCTGAGCGCGTGGTCATCGTGCCCGGCTACGGCATGGCGGTGGCGCAGGCGCAACACAAGATTTGGGAGTTGGCGCAGCGGCTGATCGAGCGTGGCGTCAAGGTGAAGTTCGCGATTCATCCGGTCGCCGGCCGCATGCCCGGCCACATGAACGTCTTGCTGGCCGAAGCTGGCGTGCCGTACGACCTGATCGCCGACATGGACGACATCAATCCCGAATTCGCCAATACCGATGTGTCGCTGGTGATCGGCGCCAACGACGTGGTCAACCCGGTCGCCAAAACCGACCCGGCCAGCCCGATCTACGGCATGCCGATCCTGGACGTGGTCAACAGCAAGAACACCATCGTCATCAAACGCGGCAAGGGCACGGGTTTTGCCGGCATCGAGAACGCGCTGTTCTACGCCGACAATACCCGCATGCTATACGGCGATGGCGCCGAAATGGCCAGTGCGTTGGTGAGCGAATTGAAGGCGTTGGACGGCGGTGGGCACTGACGTCGGGGGTTTCGCAGGCGCAGTGCATTAGGGTGTGTTCAAAGCCCACCCGGGTCATCGATGTCATCGGAGCCAAGCGTAGCGTGCGCCGTGCGCACGGCGCGATAAGCGATAAGAATGCGCAGGACGCATGCTGCGGTGCCGGCCCTCCATGGCCGGCCTGGAACGATGTCTATCCCGTCACCGTATCCTCACGGATAGCAGATTTCGCCTTTGACGAAGGTGGTGATCATGCCGCCGCCTTTGAGGCCGCTGACGAAAAGATAACCGCTGGCGCCGGCATAGCGCCCTGTGCCTTGGACGATTTCCTGATACGCGGTGACCACGCCTGCAGCATTGTTGGTGGTCACGCCGGTTTCCCGCATTGTCAGCGTGCCGCCATCGGTGCGGTATTCGAACGGTCCGCTATAGGAAATGAAACTGGGCGACGTCGCCGGACCGGCACGTGCACTATCCGCGGCGAAATGGGTGGTGCCGCGCAGACCATGGTTGCCATCGACTTCGCCCAAGAAGCACGACGCCAAGCCCGGATTGCAGCCTTCCGTCGCGCTGACTTCCACCAGATCGGCGTGGATCGTCTTGCAGGTTCCCGCCAATGCGGGGGGAGTGACGCAGGCCAGCAGCAGAGGCACTAGGGTCAGGTGTTTCATGGCGTTATCTCCTTCGGTGCGAATCGGTCCGTATCGGTGCGCGACCCGGTGCGGCGATGCCCTGATGTTCGCGCGGGCCTAAACTCTGGAGCGTGCAGAGCGCCGGCGACACACTCGCGCGGCGCTCATTCGATGCGGAAACGAAGTGATCGAAACCGGTGTTGTCCAATCTCAAGCAGCGAGCGCGTCGCGTTCGGCCAGTTGGCGCCGGGCTTCGCTGGCGGTGATGCCGAAGGTGTTCTTGAATGCCCGGCAGAATGCGCTCTGACTTTCGAAGCCGACCATGCCGGTGATTTCGCAGATGGGCAATGCGGTATCGCTGACCATACGCCAGGCTTGTTCTTCGCGTCGACGCGCGGCGTATTCGGAAGGTGTTTCGCCGAACACCGAGCGATAGACGCGGATCAGATGGCATGGCGAATAGTTGGCGGTTTTCGCCAGGCATTCCAGGTCCAGGCGGACATCCGGATGGCAATGGATCTGATGCCGCACGCGCAGTAGCCGCATCAAGGTTTGCCAACGGCGCGCCAACGTGCGGCCATTGCAGCGCGGCAACAGCGCATGCAGCGATTGTTGTTGCTCCAGCAGGCTGGCCGACAACGCCGCCACCCAGGCTTCCTGATCGCCCGCATGGGGCGTGGAAGACGGTGGCGTGCGTGGTATGTGTCGCGCGAGTTTCATCAGCAGCCTGGCGGTGTCGCGCCAAGCGCGCCCTTGCCATGGAAGCAGCCAGGCAGCGTGCGTAGCCGCGTGCGGAGGCCACGCCTGCGCAGGGCCGGCCAGTCCCAGCCAACCCTGCGGGCCCAGGGAGCGACAACGCAAGGGACCTTCGCGCCACACCTGCAGGTCGCGCGATCCCAATTCCCAGTCGCTGCCCGGTGTGGCCAGCGATATGCGGCCACGCATCGGCCACCAGACCGATGTCCAACCAGAGGGAATATCGGCCTGGACGCCTCGGCCACTGCCGTGCAGCAGATGAAGGCTGTCGTGAGGTTGTTGGGACAGATCCAGATGGTCCCCAAAGCGAAGCGTGTGATGGATCAGGCGCATGGGCACGTGGGCGGCGAGGTGGGATTGGCCCCACCATATCCCTGCATTGGCCCTTGTTTGAGTGCCAATTCGCCAGGGCGCGAAAGGGCCAATTTGCACCCCGCGATAACACCGATCAAAGCGCTTTTCGTAGAGCGAAGCTTGCTCCGCTGATCGCATCCGGAGGTCAATGCCTCAACAGCAGGGGAGCAAGCTCCGCTCTACGAAAAGCGAAAAGCGAAAAGCGAGAAGTAAACGCGAGAAGCAAAGCCGAGCTTTTTAGGCTCGGCTTTGCGTTTTCGATCAGAAGCGTTGCTGATATTTCATGTAGGTAAAGCGGCCGATGTCGAACTGGCCGTTGTACGGCACATTGGCATTGGGAGCGCTGTACATCTGCGGTCCTTCGCGATCGAACACATTGGTGGCGCCGATCGAGATGGTGGCGTTCCATGGTGCGGTCCAGCGCACTTCAAGATCGTTGAAGGTTATCGAACCTACTTTGTTGAGCGCGCGAGTCTGCGCGGGATTGCCGGCGATGAATCCGGGATCTGTGCATTCTTCCGGGAAAAGCACTGCCGACAGGCAGGTTTCTTTCTGCGAAGAGTAATAACGCGCTCCCCAGGTGGCGCTCCATGCCCCGAGCGTCCAGGTCACGTTGGCATTCGAGCGGATGCGGAATGTACCGACGAATCCCGGCGATGTGGCGTAGCCGACCAGTTGCTGCGGCAAGGTGGCCGCGTTGGTGTCGGTTTTGATTTCGTCCTTGCTGGTGTAGGTGGTCTGCCACACCATGTTGAAGTTGCCGAAGTCGGTACGCAGGCGATAACTCAGGTCCAGGTCGTAACCTTCCGCCTCGCGATAACCGGCGTTGATGCCGGTGAAGGTCAGATTGTTGACGAAGCCCAACGCCGGGTCGCGGGTGAAGTCGACGCAACGCGAAGCATCCATCTGGATGTAGCAATCGTTGAGCATCTGGGTCGGGCTGTCCGGCACGATGGTGTCGTCGATACGGATCTTCCACCAATCCAGGCTGACGTTGAGGCCTTCGACGAAGCCCGGGCTCCACACCACGCCCAGCGTTTTTGATTCGGAGGTCTCGGGCACCAGGTTTTCGTTGGAACCGGAAAAGAACGCCACCGGCGTCTGCGCGTTGGGCGCACCGGCCGGAGTGAAGCCCTGTGCCAACTGGCGATAAGTGTCGGCATTCACGATGTCCTGCGCGCAGCGTGCACGCACGGCCGCGTTCGAGGCCGAGGCGCCGAACAAGGTATCGCAAGGGTCGGTAAAGAAGGCGAACGTTTGCGAACCACCACCGTACAGATCATTGATGGTCGGCGCACGGAAGCCGTCGGCGAAGGTACCTCGCACCAGCAGCGATTCGATCGGTTTCCACTTGAAGCCGAACTTGCTGTTGAGCGTATCGCCGAACGTGTCGTAGTCGGAGTAGCGGGTCGCCACGCTGAAGCTCAATTCCTGCGCACCGGGAAGATCGGCCAGCACCGGGATCAGCAACTCGGCATAGACTTCATCCACGCTGTAGCTGCCTTGGGTCGGGCCGCCCGCCAGAGTGGTGGAGTTGCCGGTGACCGCCATGGCATCCGGATTGAATTCACCCGATTCCTTGCGGCTCTCGACGCCGACGGCAAAGCCCAGATCGCCGCCGGGCATAGCGAATAGCGATCCGCTCAGGTTGGCGCTGAACACCTCGGTTTCGGTTTCGCCGGTGAAGTTGAGCGACTGGAACAAAAAATCCTGCAGCGTCTGATTGCCGGTCAGCCCGCCATCGCCGGTGCGGCCATAAGGAATGAACGGATTCCATGGCGTGCACGAAGCCAAGGGGATCGGATTTGCCGCGGTTCCGCACTGGACCACACCGGCTGCGTTCAAGAACGAAGGACCGACTGCCTGGGCCACGCGAGCCAGATTGAGGTTGCCGTAGTTCTGCTGAGTGATCTTGTTGTTGTTGTACAGATAACCGACATCCCAGTCGAAGACGCGCTCACCGACATTGAAGCTGCCGTCCAGCGCGGCGGAGAAGCGCCAGGTGGTGGAGGTGGACAGGTTGGTACGCGGCACTTCCCAGGTGCGGCGCCAAAAATTGACCCCGGTAGGCGTGGCGAAGCCATGGTGGCTGCCGACCGGATTGTAGTAGCTGTTCACCGACATGGGAGTGCCGAAAGCGGCGCTCTGGAACGGGTAGCCCGCCACTTGGTTTTCTGCATCGCGCGAGGTGTACAGCATGTTGCCGCGAAAGCGCACCTTGTCGTTGATGTCGAAGATGCCATCGACGAACAGCGAACGGCTTTCCAGCGGAGTGCGCAGGTGCGTCTGCTGGTTGGTGTTGCTTTTGTCGACCGTGGAGCCGTTCGGATTGGCGGCCGTGGTGCCGGTCACTGCATCCTGCACATGGTAGTTGCCGATATTGCGCCAGTCGGCGCCCATGTTGAGCACGCGATTGCCGCCTGGGCCGATCTGAGTGGCGCCGCTGCCCAGGTTGATCACACCCCATTGGCTGACCGTGGTCCAGCCACGGGTCGGATGCCATTGGCCTTGCGGATACGCGCTGAACTCGCGATCGCCAGACATCACTTCCTCTTCCTTGCGGTATTCCACGGCAGCGGTCAGCGAACCACGGTCACCCGTGAAGCCCATGATGAAATCGGCGCGGGTAGTCTCGCCGTCGCCTTCATCGTATTGACCGTAATAGGCCTGTGCGGTGGCGCCTTCGAAATTGGAACGCGTAATGATGTTGATGACGCCGGCGATGGCGTCCGAACCGTAAAGCGATGACGCTCCATCCTTCAGTACTTCGATGCGTTCGACCGCGGCGGTCGGGATCAGCGATACGTCCTGCAGGCCGCTGGTGCTGATGCCCAAGCGCTTGCCATTGACCAGGATCAACGTACGGGTGGTACCCAAGTTACGCATGCTGATGAATTGGCCGCCCACGTTTTCGCCGGCTGACAGCGGCATGGCACGGCTTATCGCGGGCGCTCCGGCCGCGGAGATGTTCTGCAGGATGTCGGCGATCGACTGGAATCCCTGCTTTTCGATATCCGCGCGACTGATGGTGAGCACGGGCGCGGCGCTTTCCACATCGACCTGGCGGATGCGCGTGCCAGTGACTTCGATGCGGTCAAGCGTGGTGGTGGCTGGTGCCGCCTCCTGTGCGGAAGCAGAAAGAATCGGTGTGGCGCCGACGGCGATCGCCGCAATAATCGCATCGCGCAGTCGGCAGGATTTCAAGGTCATGGGTTGGCTCCAGTCATGTTCGTGAGAAGTCCGTGCCGCGTTCTCCCCTGAGGCGGCCTGCACGGGATGACTAGAATTACGAATTCTTAACTGCCTCTGATGCGCGGATACAACGGAAGCGATGTGCGCGGATTGAGCAATCGCGCTTTACGAGCACAGTCGCCCGCAGATGATGAGCATCGGCATGCGACCGCGCAGCGTATGCACAACAACGCGGTCCGGCAAAAGATACGTTCGGACTTCAACACTCTCATTCAGTCCGGAGACGATCCGCCATGAAGCAGGCGCTCAGCGGTTTGGCGACCGCCTTGATCTGTGCGTTTGGAATACAGACCGCAAGCGCGAGCTGCCTTGGAAAGAGCGGCGAACGCCTGGTGCCGCTGGTGGAGTTGTATACCGCCGAGGGCTGCAATGAGTGTCCTGCCGCCGACCGCTGGATGTCCGAGCTCAGTAAGCAACCAGTGTCGATGCGGCCTTCGCTGTTGGCTCTGCACGTGGACTACTGGGACCAGATCGGTTGGCCGGACAGATTCGCCGCCCCGCTTCATGGCAAACGGCAAGAAGCGCGGGTAAGACTGGCCGGTAAGCAGGTGGTGTACACGCCGCAAGTGATGGTGGGGCGAGATACCCTGGTCGACTGGCGCGATTCGCGTCGCTTGGCTTCCAGTCTCCAACAGCAACAAGCGGATTCGCCGTCGGTAGTTCTGACATTGCAAGCCGAGCCTCGGCAAAGCGATACGCTGCAAGTGCGATTCAGCGCCACCCTGCGCGACGGCGAACATACCGAACTGCCGCTGGCCCAATTGCAGCCCTTGTTGTGGCTGGCGCTGTATCAGGATGGGCTTAGCAGTGCGGTAACCGCAGGCGAGAACGAGGGCAAGACGCTGCGGCACGATCGCGTGGTGCGGTCGCTGAAGGGCCCTTGGCAAATGCAGGCAAGCCAGTTCGAAGGCGAGGCCAGTATTTCGCTGCCGCAAGCCGAAGCGGATCAACTGGGACTGGTGTTGTTCGCCGAATCCTCGCGGACGGGCGCTGGTTTGCAATCCCTGGAACTGCCGCTGTCGGCCTGCCTTCGTTGACCAGGCAAGCCGACGGCAAAGGCGGCAGCGACCTCAGCGATGCCCGAGTGTTCCTCTCAATGCCGCACGTGCAGCCAACGCACAAGGCACACCGACCAAAAATGTATGCGCACCGATGTGCGCCAGATTGATCCACTGCCAGGCCGGCGCTTGCGACCCGCCCGCGGCGGACAGTGGCACCACGACATAGGTCATGACTACATACAGCAGCAATCCGTACAGCACGCCATAGCGCAGCGGATGTTCAACCAGGGATTTCCAGTGCTTGCCGACGGCGTAGTACGCATAAGCCATCGCCAGCGCGATGCCGAAATGGGAAAGCAAGCCCAGCAATGCGGTTGTCGATCCGCCCGCGACGGCAGCTTCGCGCCCCACCCAACCTGCGGCGATGGACTGCAGTATCCGCACCGGGCTAACGCCCTTGAAGGCGTACAGGGTGCAGATGTAGATCAGGTCAAGGGTGCCCGCTGCGACGCCGCCCAATGCGATATAGCGCAAAGGATGACGAGCGGATGTGGTGAGGCTAGCCGCAACATTCATGACGAGTTTTTCCCGAAAGCCCCGATGGGCGGTGGCCGATTGGAGCCCATGCGTCTCTGTCGCGCGAGGGCCAATCCGTCGCTTGCCAAAGGCGCCAAATCGCTGTTGGTCAGTCGCTGTTCGCCACGCGGCGGGCAGCCCACGCGCAAGGCAATCCCACCAACACCATGTAAGCGACTACGCAGGCAACGATCCAGTCGGGACGCTGCGATGCCGGGCCAGCTGCGGTAAACAGAGGAACGCAGACGTGGAAAACCAACCCGTACATCAACGCGCCGTAGGCCAGTCCGAATCGGATCGGTTGCTGCAGCATCCGCGGAAACCGGCGGGAAAGCCCGCGGTACAGCACGGCCAACGCCCACATCAAACCAACGTAGAGGGCCGTCCCCAATACCGCGGTGGCCATGCCGCCCTCAAAGGCGGCCCGCCCCAACAGCCAGGTGGCGATGGATTGGAGCACGCGGATGGCCGGTACCCCCTCGGGAGCCCAGAACAACATGGCAAAAACCAGATCAAGCGCGGCCGCCCCAAGGGCAGCCAGCAACAGCCAGGGAAGCGGGCGGGCAGCAATGCTGCGGGGTCCGTAAAACGGGGCGGTCAGGTTCATCAATGTGCTCCTGGGGTAGGGGTCATCCCGGAATTGGCCCTATCAGGGAGCAGAAAAGTGGCACTATCAAGGTCCAATTCCGTGGGTTCGAATGGAGCCAATTGGAATCGAGGCATGTTGATGCACCTGCAAATGGACGGAAAAGGGCCGCTGCACGCGCAGCTGACCCGTGCCCTGAAGGGAGTGATGTTCGCCGGCGCCGTGGCCCGCGGCGCCCGGCTGCCGGCCACGCGCTTGCTGGCGCGTGAGTTGGGGGTTTCCCGGAATACGGTGCTGGCCGCCTATGAGCAGCTTCGGGCGGAGGGCTTCGTCGCGGCGCGGGTCGGCTCCGGCAGCTTCATTACCCCGCCGGTGCAACCGGCCAGCGGACCGGCACCGGATCCGGTGGCGTCGCTGCCGCCACAGTCGGAGTACGCGCGGCGCGCTCGCAAATACCACAATCACTCGGCCATGGCGGGACGCGCCACCCCGGGCATGCGCTACGCGTTCCAGTACGGCGTTCCGTATACCAACCCGGCCCTCACCAGCGCCTGGGCGCGCGAGCTGGCGCATGCGGCCGCCTATACGCTGCCCAACTATCCGATGACCCAGGGTCTGCTGCCGTTGCGCCAAGCTGTCTGCGACTATCTCGCGCGCCGGCGCGGTGTGCAGACCACGCCGGCCGACGTGCTGATCGTGGGTGGAACCCAGCAAGCCATGGCGCTGACCGCACGCGTGCTGTTGAACATCGGCGATACCGCCGTAGTGGAAGAACCGCACTACACCGCCATGCGCGAGGTGCTGCAAATCCACGGGGCCCGCGTCCATTCCATCGATGTGGATGCGCAAGGCCTGGTCCTGGACGGTCTGCCGGAACCTCCCCCGCGGCTGCTCTACGTGACGCCTTCGCACCAATTCCCCACCGGGGTGGTGATGTCGCTGAGCCGCAGGCTGGAGCTGCTGGATTACGCGCGGCGCCACGGCTGTTGGGTATTCGAAGACGACTACGACGGCGAATTCCGCTACGACGCGCAGCCATTGGCCGCATTGCGCTCGCTGGACACCAGCGGCCGCGTGATCTACGTGGGTACTTTTTCCAAGGTGTTGTTCCCTTCCTTGCGCCTGGGTTACCTGGTGATGCCGCCAGGGTTGCGCGAGGACTACATCACCGCCAAATGGCAGGAAGATTTCGGTACATCGGCCATCGAACAGAGCGCCTTGGCGCACTTCATGGAAAACGGCGGATTCGAGCGCCACCTGCGGCGCGCGGGACGCGCCTTGAGCGAACGGCGCACGGCGTTGTTGAAGGGACTACGCGACGCGTTGGGCGATCAAGTCGAAATCGCCGACTCGCGCGCTGGTATGCATCTGGTGGCCTGGCTGCGGGATTTCGATGCCGCGCAAGGAGAAGCGCTGATCCTCCATGGCCGCGAACTGGGCCTGGATCTGTATTCCATCGCGCCGTATTACCAACGGCCGCCGGATCGCGCCGGCCTGCTGATGGGCTACGCCGGCCTCTCGGTGGGCGAGATAGAGCAGGCGGTGAATCTGTTCGCTCGCTGCGTCAGGAGCCGGGAGCGGGGAACCGGGAATCGGGAACCGGGATGAATTTCCGTGCTGTGTGGTGTCCGCCAGCGCTTCGGTTAAGAAGGCAAACTTGAAGCCATCAGCCGCAGCGAAATTCACTCCCGGCTACCAGCTTCCTGTTCCCAGCTACCCGCCCCCTCAGCGAGAAAGCCAGGCTGCGGCGACCACCGCAATGACCACGCAGATGAGATCGAACGGACTGTTGGCCAATTGGCTGAGCGTCCACGCATAAGCGAGGCCCAGCTTGGATGCCGATTCCCAGGGGCTGAGGCCCATTGCGAATCCGATCTGGGCGGCGGCGATTCCCCAATTCGCCACAACGATCATGGTCAGCGTGGCGACTGCTGCCAGAACGCTGCGTCCCATGCCACGCGGCATGCCGCCGAAACGCAGCATCAGCACCACGTCGACGGCGGCCAGTACTGCCATCCAGCCCGCCTGGCCATTCAGATACAGCGCCAACAGGATCCAGATGAAAACGAAGGAAAGACCGCCCAGCAACAGTAGAAATGGCGCCAGCCAGCGGGATGATTGGGTCACGGCTTGAGCGGGCATGGCGACTCCGGGAAGGGACGCCAAGGATAAAGGGTTGTGGAATGGAAGGTGGGGATAGCGGATTCGCATGGCAGCGATCCATGGGCGCGGCCCCAGCCGGAGCGGCGCTGCGCCGCGGCGAGCTACAATAACGCTCTTGCGCGGCCCCCATCCGCCCATATTTGATCGACATGTATTCCCGCAGCAGCAAACCCGTCCACTTCGAACGCAATTGCCCCGCCGTCCTGGTACCGCAGGGCGAAAGCGTCACGCTGCCGGCTGGCAGCTATGGCTATATCACCCAAGCCTTGGGCGGCAGCTATACGGTGTTCGTCGAAGGCAACCTGTTTCGCATCGCAGGCCAGGATGCCGATGCCATCGGCGAAGAAGCGGCCGCGCCGCTCAGCCTGCCCGCCGATGCCAGCGACGAGGAAGTCGAGGCGCTGGTCTGGAGTCAGCTGCGCACCTGCTTCGATCCGGAGATCCCATTCAACATCGTCGATCTGGGTCTGGTCTACGAAGCCAATTTGCGCCATCGGGAAGACGGCCAGCGCGAAGTCGACGTCAAGATGACGTTGACCGCACCCGGTTGCGGCATGGGCGAAATATTGGTCGACGATGTGCGCAGCAAGCTGGAGATGATTCCCACCATCGCCGAAGCGGATGTCGAGCTGGTGTTCGACCCGCCGTGGGGCCGGCACATGATGTCGGATGCAGCCAAGCTCGAAACGGGAATGCTTTAAGCGCCTGTTTGCGGTCGTGTTATCTCGCCAATGGCGCGAGTGATCCTCAATAGCAGAAGCAGATCAGTCATTCTGATCTCGGCTCTTTCATATGGTTGGCGACCACATCAGTGTGGATTGTTCGCGCGCTCCGTTTTTGATTCGCGCCCACGCCACGAGCTAGAAAAGATTCTTGTACCGAGACGCGAAAACTGCGGATGCCAGAAGGCATGTGCTTTGCTTCGCGGCTTAGAGATCATCAACAAAAAGCTTCGTAGGATGGGTTGAGCGTAGCGACACCCATCGCTTGCATGCAGGTACCAAAATCGATGGGTATCGCTACGCTCAACCCATCCTACGATCCTGCTGTTGTTGTTGCCTTGCGCAACACGCCGCTCCATCGCGATGAAGAAGTAAATGAATTTACCAGCCGCATCATCGATTCATGTGATCAGTATCGAGTAATAGCAGCTACTTTGTTGCGGAAATGTGGCTCGCATCTCTGATTCACGGCGCTTGTGTCGGATAGCGTCGATGACGGTCCTGCGCAATGCATGACCGCATCTTCCAGGAGAACTGGGCAAGGCAGCCGCCCCATATTCGAGCCACCGCGCCTTTCAACTGGAAAAAGCGCCGCGTTATCGCGGCATCACTCTTCTGAGAGGGAATTCCTGATGTCAGATTCGTCGAAGTGCCGTTCGCATAAAACAACTGCGGCCGCCGCCGCATTGCTGCTGTCCTCGCTATGCGTCGTTCCGGCCATGGCAGGACAAGTCGACCTGAGCGGTCTAAGTGCGCCCCAACAGGAAGGATTCGATCGCTTCATCGTCAAATACGCCGATGGCAGTCCGCAACAACGGGATGCCGCGGTGATGCGAGGCTCGCTCAACAGTGCCGCCAATGCAGTACCGGGAGCGAAAGGCAAGGCGCTCGGCCTCAACCATCTTCGTCGCCTTGCGGTAGGCGCCGATGTGGTGCGGTCCGATCGCAAACTCGATCGCGTGGAAGCCGAATCGCTGATGCGTCAAATCGCAGCCGACCCCAACGTCCTGTACGTTGAAGTCGACCAGCGCATGACCGCGGTGCTGACGCCAAACGACACGCGTTTCGGCGAACAATGGGGCTTCGGCACCAGCGCTTCCAGCATCAACGTGCGGCCAGCGTGGGACAAGTCGACGGGCACCGGCGTTGTTGTGGCGGTGATCGACACCGGCATCACCAACCATGCCGATCTCAACGCCAACATCCTGCCGGGCTACGACTTCATCACCGACACTTTCGTTTCGCGTGACGGCAATGGCCGCGACAGCAATCCGAACGACGAAGGCGATTGGAGTCCGGTCGCGGGCGAATGCTACAGCGGTTCGCCGGTTACCAACTCCAGCTGGCATGGCACCCACGTCGCCGGCACGGTGGCGGCGGTGACCAACAATGCCACTGGTGTTGCCGGTACGGCGTTCAACGCCAAGGTCGTGCCGGTGCGCGTGCTGGGCCGTTGCGGCGGTTATACGTCGGACATCGCGGACGCCATCGTCTGGGCCTCCGGCGGTACGGTCAGCGGTGTGCCTGCCAACGCCAATCCAGCGGAAGTGATCAACATGTCGTTGGGCGGCGGCGGCACCTGTTCGGCTACTTACCAGAACGCGATCAACGGTGCGGTGTCGCGCGGTACCACTGTGGTGGTGGCGGCTGGCAACAGCAACGTCAACGTGTCCGGCGCGGTGCCGGCCAACTGCCCCAATGTGGTGGCGGTAGCGGCCATCACTTCCGCCGGTTCCAAGGCCAGCTTCTCCAACTACGGTGCTGGCGTGGATATCGCGGCACCAGGTGCGAGCATCCTGTCCACCCTCAACACCGGTACCACCACGCCGGGCAGCGCCACCTACGCGTCCTATAACGGCACGTCGATGGCGGCGCCGCACGTGGCAGGCGTGGTGGCACTGATGCAGGCGGCGGCGGCCACGCCGATGACACCGGCGCAAGTGGAAAGCACGCTGAAGAGCACGGCGCGTCCGTTACCCGGTACCTGTTCGGGCGGCTGCGGCGCGGGTATCGCCAATGCCGACGGTGCGGTGGTTGCGGCGCAGGGCGGTGGCGGCGGCAACACGCAGACCTACACCAACGGCACCGATGTCGCGATCGGCGACAACACCACCGTCAGCAGTTCGGTCGCGGTTTCCGGCCGCACGGGCAACGCACCGAGCAATGCATCGGTGGCGGTGAACATCGTGCACACCTACATCGGCGATCTGAAAGTCGACCTGGTGGCGCCGGATGGCAGCGTATACGTCCTGCATAACCGCAGCGGCGGCAGTGCCGACAACATCAACCAGACCTACACGGTCAATCTGTCGTCCGAAGCCCTCAACGGCACGTGGAATTTGAGGGTGAACGACAACGCCAATCTAGACACCGGCTATATCAACAGCTGGAGCGTGACGTTCTGAGCAACGCAGTCTCTCCCCTGCGTCGCGGTGATCGATCCCCGGCTTCGGCCGGGGATTTTTTTCGTGGATATGATTCCTTGTGGGAGCGATGGCCTTTAACAGCCGAATGGCTGGTCAAGTCGCGACGTTGATTCTTCCGGTCGCGACTGACGTCGGTCCCACAAGGATGCTATGCCGACACCTCTGCCACGCCCGGTTGGCAATCGACGTCGGATCTCGGCTTTATTCTTCAACCGATCGCTTCGAACCGATTTGCAGCCACGTTCTTGCGTACTTTCGCCGGATCCCAGATGCGCCCGTTCATGGCGATATAGACACCCGGCGGCAACGATTGCACCGCGCCGACGGCGCAACCGATATTGAACTCGGCATCCGAGCCGCGGAAGCGGGCTGGGTTCAACGCCCCGGTCAGAACGATGGTCTTGCCTTCGATGGCTGAGAGCACCTTGGCCGTTTGCACCATGCTGTCGGTGCCGTGGGTGATCAGCACGTGGCGCGCGCTCTGCGCGGCTACCGTGGCGCGGACCAGCTCGCGGTCGGCATCGCTGATGTGCAGCGAATCCTTGCGGATGATGGGAATGACATGGAAGCGAAAAGCGACGCCCAGCTCTTCCAATATGCGGCCGATCTGCGGCTCGCCGATCTGGAAATCCGACTTGTCGTCGAAGTAGATCTTGTCGATCGTGCCGCCGGTGGTGACGATCAGCAGTTCTTCCATCTTGTTTGCTCCTGCGGAAGAGGGTTCGTTCCTCCGCTTCTGTTCATTCGGGTGCGACCAGCCGGTAAGGCTCGCCATAGTGTTCGCAGATCCGCAGCCACGCCGGCGAAGGCGGGAGCACGGGCTTCCAATTATCGTCGTTCCGCACGCTGAACGAGCACTCCACGGTGGTAACGTTGCCGTCTTCGTCGCCGCTGGCACTGACGTTGGCCATCAGGTCGATGTTGTCGTAGGTCAGCGGTGGCGTTTTGCCGTCCAGGCGCCAGCCGTGGAACTCCCAGGCGCAGCAGCTGGCGCGGCCGCCTTCGACAAGGTATCCGTCGATGACCTGCAGGTCCGCATAGCCGCCGCTGAAGAAGTGATAGAGCTTTCGCTGGTTGCGGTCGATGCGGTACAGATCGCCTTCGCAATTGGGGCCGGCACCGCACATGCCGCGTACTTCCACCTCATGCATGCCGTCGTGGTCGATATCGATCGTTGCGGCGCCGCCCATCGGAAAGGACTCCGTATCTTGTTCGATCTGCAGGCGGTCGCATGCGCCGCCGCCGGGGCAGCCGAGCTCGATCACGTGGACGCGAATACCCTCGCGCGGACATTCGGTGCGTAGCCGCAGCGTCGACCCATCGGCGTTCTTGGCGCTCTGCTGGGGCGTCGATTCGCAGCCGGCATGCGCCAGCGAGGGTAACCCGGCGCTCCCGGCGCCCATCAGCGCAAGCAAGCACCACCGTGCCGTCCTGTGCATGCGCTACGGTCCGCGCTTGCGGCCGAACCGTGCGCGTAGCCCTGGCCAGCTGGATGTCAGGATGATCAGCACGGCGAGGACGATTTCCGAGCTTGCATAAGCCGCTTCCGCCGGCCGCGAATAAGCCGCCATCACACCGTGACTGAACCAGAACAACCCGAACACGCCCGCCCAGAACGCCGACTTGGCGCTCCCGCGCAGCACGCCCAAGAGCATCAGCAGAGGCGGCAGCACGAAAACGATCATCGATGCCAGGTAGTGCTTGTCCTCATGGAACCACAGCGCGAACAGCACCGACAGCGCGAACAGCAAGACGCCCAGCAGCACGCGGGAAAGACGGCGGGGGACCGGGTTGCCCGTCATCAGCGGTCTCCCAGGCGGCGAACGGTATCGGCGACACGTCGTCCCAGCGCGCGCGCCAACGCGGCTTCTTCGTCGCTCAGCTGGGTGTCGTTGTCCCCGCCGGCCACGTGGCTGGCGCCGTATGGCGACCCGCCGGTGCGGGTGGTGCTGAGCAAAGGTTCGGTGAACGGAATACCGACGATCAGACAGCCGTGATGCAGCAGCGGAATCTGCATGGAAAGCAGGGTCGACTCCTGGCCGCCGTGCTGGGTGGCGGTAGAGGTGAAAACTCCGGCGGGTTTGCCCACCAGCGTACCGCTGGCCCATTCCGCACCCAGGCCATCGATGAAATGCTTGATGGGTGCGGCCATGTTGCCGAAGCGGGTGGGGCTGCCCAGCACCAGGCCCGCGCATTCGTCCAGGTCGCGGCGATCGACGTATGGGGAGCCTTCTTCGGGCACCGGAGGTGCAGCTTGCTGTGTGACAGGAGCCACTGGCGGCACCGTACGCAGCCGGGCGTTCATGCCTTCGATCTCGCCAATGCCCCGCGCGATCTGCCGCGCAAGCTTGGCCACGGAGCCGCCGCGGCTGTAGTAGAGCACCAGAATGTCCGGCATGTTCTTTTTTCCTGAGGTTTGTGACAGCTAGGACGTGTCGTTTATTGGGTAGTTACCTCGCCTTTGCGGAGCTGCCCAGACGGCCTGTCTGGCGTTGCGCCACGCAGCACCGCTTGGCGGCCCGTACTGGCACAACGCGGGCGACGACCCAATGGACGACACGCCCTAGTATCGACGATGTCGTCGTGCTGGCGCATCGGGTAACCTTCCCCGCATGGAGCCTTTAGATTCACTCAACCGTTGGACCGACCGTCTTCGTGACCGCGCGCGTGCGGGTACTTTCGCCCGTTTCCTGGCCAAGCGTTTCCTGGACGAAGGACTCTTCCAGGCCGCCGCGGCATTGGCCTACACCACCATATTCGCGCTGGTGCCGCTGGCGATGGTGGTGTTCGGCGTGCTGTCGGCGTTTCCGGTATTCGATCGGTGGAGCGACCAGCTCAGCGACTACATCTTCTCCAACTTCGTCCCCAGCGCGGCGCGGGCGACGGAAATCTATCTTCGGCAATTCTCGGCCAGTGCCGGCCAGCTGACTGCTGTGGGTGTGATCGTGCTGGTGATTTCATTGCTGATCACCTTGAACAGCGTCGAGAACACGTTCAACCGAATCTGGCGGGTGGCCTCGTCACGGCCGAAATTCAGCCGTTTCATGGTGTATTGGACGGTGTTGACCTTGGGTGCGCTGGTGGCTGCGGCCTCGCTGGCGATATCGGCGCAATTCTTCGCGCTCCCGGTATTCGCAACCAGCGAAGGCCAGATGTTGCAGGGACTGGCGCTGTCGCTGACTCCGGTGCTGATCGAGTTCGGCGCCATCACCATGATCTACCGTGTAGTGCCGCACCGGACCATCAAGTTGCGCTACGCGGTGGCGGGCGCGCTGCTGGCCACGTTGGTGTTGGAACTGGTGAAGTGGGGATTGGGCGTCTACCTGGGCAGCTTCAATACGTATCAGAAAATCTACGGCGCAGTGGCATTGGTGCCTATTCTGCTGGTCTGGATATATCTGTGCTGGGTAGCGGTTTTGCTGGGCGCATCGCTGGCTTCGTCGATGGCGGCGTTCCGCTATCAGCCGGTATCGATGCGTCTGCCGCTGGGCTACGAACTTTATGGATTGCTGCGCATGCTGGGCCGTTTCGATGAGGCGCGTGCCAAGGGAAGGGGACTGCACAGTGACCAGATCCAGACGCTGGAGCCGATGCTCACCGACGCGCTGATCCAACAGATGCTGGGCCAACTGGGCGACATCAATCTGCTGCGGCGCGATGAGGAGGGCGAGTGGCTGCTGGCGCGCGATCTGCACGACATGACATTGGCAGAACTGTACGAGGCTTGCCAGCTGCGCATTCCTGTCGCCGAAGCGCATCTGCCGTGCGGCGATGATTCGCTGGGCATTGCCGCCCGCGCGGCCCTGGACGATCTGCGGGTGCCCTTGCGAGAGCTGTTGAAGCACAAAGTCAGCGATATCTACGCTGGCCGCAACGAGGAAAAAAAATGAAAAGCGGTTCGTTCACGGGTATGCGTTTGTTGCCTTCGATGTTGGTGGTGGGATTGGTTTTGTCCGCTTGCCGACAGGAAACGCCGGCACCGCCCGCCGCAGCCCCATCGCCTCCGGTCACCCAAGCGCCTACGCCGAAAGAAGAGCAGGCCGCAGAGGTGCCGGCATTGAACATCGGAACCGTGGATGGTTCGTCCTACGATTTGTCGGCCCATCGCGGTAAATGGGTGGTAGTGAACTTCTGGGCCACTTGGTGCGCGCCATGCCTGAAGGAAATGCCTGAGTTGTCCGCGTTGGACGCGATGCGCGAGCACATCGAGGTCGTTGGTTTGGCCTACGAAGAGATCGATGCGAAGGAGATGCGGGATTTCCTGAGTCAGCGCCCCGTGGTCTACCCGATCGCCATCGTGGATGTCGCAAATCCGCCAGCCGATTTCGCTACTCCGCGCGGATTGCCGATGACGTACTTGATCGCACCCGATGGCCAGGTCGCCAAGCAGTTCCTGGGGCCGGTGACCGCTCATGAGATAGAGGCCGCGATAGCGGCAGCCGGCGGTCCCAAAGCGGAGGCGTGATGGCAGCGGCGCGCTTTCTGGTCAGCGGAAAAGTGCAGGGCGTGTTCTTTCGTGCCTCGACCCGCGAGCGCGCGCTGGATCTGCGGTTGTCCGGTCGCGCCACCAACCTGCCGGACGGACGCGTGGAAGTCATTGCCGAAGGCGAGGCCGCCGCGCTCGATGCGCTGGAAGCTTGGCTACAGCACGGTCCGCCCATGGCGCATGTGGACCGCGTGGAGCGCAGTTTCTGGGAAGGTCCCGTCGGTTCGGGTTTCGTCACCGGTTGAACACGTAACGTGTGCCGTGCGCACGTGGTGCCAAGGCGATCTCGGTTCGTGCGCACGGCGCACGCTACGGTAGAGCAATAAAAAACGGGAGGAAGTGGCCCTGCCGACCACTCCTTCCCGCTGCGTTACACGGTTATTCCAAACACGGTTATTCCAATCCGGCGCTCATGGCTTTGGCCAGCGTGCCTTGCGCATCGTCGCCGCTCAGCTCCCAGAAGAACGCGCCACCCAAGCCTTGCGTCTTGGCGTAGGTCATCTTCTCGGTGATCAAGGCGGGGTTGTCGAAGCTCCAGAACGTGCTGCCGTTGTAGATCCAATGCGCACGTGCCTGGCTGTCGACGAAGCTCGGCCACCCCAGGTTCTTGAGCACCTTGTAATCCTCGATGCCGGACTCGTAGGTGCCTGGCGCTGCGCTGCCGGTCTGGTACAGGCCGTTGTTGACGTTCGCCACGTTGGTCCAGCCACGGCCGTAAAAGCCGATGCCCAGGTTCAACTTGCTGGCGGGCACGCCACGTTCCAGGAAAGCCTCGATAGCGTCGTTGGAGTTGTAGAACCTGACATCGCCGGTGGACGGATCGTTGGGCGAATCGAACAGGGCCGAGTGATGATTGGTACGGGATTCCCATGCGCCATGGAAGTCGTAGGTCATGACGTTGATGAAATCCAAGTACTGCGCGTACTGGCCCGGGTCGGTGGCGGCGATCTTGTCGACGCCGGCGCCGACAGCGGCGGTCAGCAGCAATCCAGGGCGAACCGCATCGAGCTGGCGGCGGAACTCAGCCATCAGCGCGGTGAAGTTGGCGCGGTCTTCCACCGAGCCGCAGGTCAGGCCGCAAGCGTTGGGATATTCCCAGTCGATGTCGATGCCGTCGAAGACGCCCGCCGCTGCGCCTGCACCACCGGCGCCATCGGTAACCGGCAGATTGCCGCGAATGTAGGCGTCGATGCAGGAAGCCACGAAGGCCTGGCGATTGGCCGGCTTGGCCGCCTCGGAGAAACCGCGCGACCAGGTCCAGCCGCCTAGCGAAATCAGCACCTTCAAGCCGGCATGCCGTGCTTTCAGCTTCTTCAGTTGGTTCCAGTTGCCGCGTAGCGTTTGGTTCCAGGTGTCGGCCACTCCGTCCACGCTTTCGGCCGCGCTGAAGGCCTTGGTGTAGTCGGCAAACGCATCGCCGCCTATGCCGGTGTTGGGATCGGAAGCCTGGGTCACGCCGACTTCGCAGCGGTTGTTGCGGACGTTGCCGAAGGCGTAGTTGATATGCGTCAGCTCAGCCGCCGTGCCGCTGGTATCGATGTTCCTGACCCGGTAGTTGCGGCCATAGATGCCCCACTGCACGAAATAGCCCAGCACGCGCTTGGCGCCGCCGCCGCTGCCGGGTTGCGTCGTGACACTGATCGATGCGCTTTGCGCCGAGGCGTTGCCGGCGTTGTCGCGCGCGCGCACTGTGAAACTGTAAGCGGTATTCGCAGCCAGGCCGGTGCTGGTGTAGCTGGTCGAGGTAGGCGAACCCACCAGGCTGCCGTTTCGGTACACGTCGTAACCGGCGACGCCACTGCCGCCGCTGTTGTCGGTGGCGGCGTTCCAACTCAGCGAAATGCTGCTGGCGGTCTTGGAAGGCGAGGTCAGTCCGGTCGGCACGCTCGGCGCCGTGGTGTCCGAAGAAGCCGACGTGGTGACGCTGATCGATGCGCTTTGCGCCGAGGCGTTGCCAGCATTATCGCGTGCGCGCACCGTGAAACTGTAAGCGGTATTCGCAGCCAAGCCGGTGCTGGTGTAGCTGGTCGAGGTAGGCGAACCCACCAGGCTGCCGTTTCGGTACACGTCGTAACCGGCGACGCCACTGCCGCCGCTATTGTCGGTGGATGCATTCCACGACAGCGAGACGCTGGTGGAGGTCTTGGAAGGCGAGTTCAGACCGGCCGGCACACTGGGTGGTGTGGTGTCGGTGGGAGTGCTTACGGTTACGTTGACAGCGGTCGAGGTTCGCGTGCCGCCTGCGTTGTCGGTGGCCACGGCGGTCAACGCATAGCTGCCAGCCGCCGCGTTGGTCCAGCTGACGCTGTAAGGAGAGCTGGTATCGGTCCCGAGCGAAGTCGAGCCGCGGAAGAACTGGACCTGGGTGATGGTGCCATCGCTATCGCTGGCGGTGGCGGACACGGTAATGGTGGCCCCTGTATTGAAGCTGGCGCCATTGGCCGGTGCGGTCAACGCAACGCTGGGCAGTTGGTTGCCGCCGGTGCTGCAGGTCCCCAGGTCGCGATACCAGCCGCAGGTGGTGCAATGAGTGGGTGGCGCGTTCCAGATGTCCGTCAGCGCTTCATAGAGTTTGCCCTGGTAGGTCATGCGATCGCCGGCGTGGTAGATCGTCGATGCGTTCCAGGCCGGTATACCGGCGCAACTCACAGTCTGCGCTTGCGCCGCGGATATCCACGATGTCGCCAGCAGACACACCAGCAAGCTCCTTAATCCCCATCTCATCAGCCTCATGTTTCTCTCTCCCGTTGTGCTACTTGGTTGAAATCCGAATGCGCCGACCGTGGGGAGTCAGCAGGGTGTGTCGATGCGCCACATGTTTGTCAGATAGCGAAAGCAACATGTGATACGGCGGATCGAATCAGCGTGGTTGTCATGGCAAACCATCGCCATGCCAGCTATGCATATGCCTCACCGGCAAAGCGGGCGAGTGTGACCGGCTGCTAGGAATCGAAGAGTTGGCTCGTTTTCGCGCGTAACACGCACGGCAAGCGACTTCTGATTGAGACGAAGTGATTTCCATGGACAAGCGCATGCGGTCGCTGCGGATGCCTCGCGTCAGCTATCGGGCAATGGAAACGGTTTCGCTTTTCCGCAGCGTGTCGTTGCGGCGATGGCTTGCTGTCATGAAAAGGTCAGTAAGAAGCATTCGAGAGACATGAAGAGGTCTTTCGGCGACATTCTGCGACCGTAAAAGTCACGACCTTGGCGCCAAATTTGACGCGGTGCAGGAGCAGGGGTCACAGGAGCCGGGGTCGGAGTCAGAAATCAGTGGTTCAAGGCGATACGAAATGTAGGAGCGACGTGAGTCGCGATGAGGCTTTACCGGT
>CBFGZY010000049.1:0-31717 GCA_965653375.1 uncultured Pseudoxanthomonas sp. | reverse complement strand
CCTGATTCGTGTGGGCCCGCCTTACGGGGGGTGGGGGCTTGGCGGTAACCCCCCCAGCGCCAATTCCGTCGCTCCTACAAAACCTTGAGTTTGATCTCGCCGTCGCTGAGGCGGGCTTGCACGGCGTCGCCGGTTTCCACTTGGGCAACCGAGCGGACCAGCGTGCCGTCCTCGCGGGTGACGATGGCGTAGCCGCGGGCGACCGTGGCCAGTGGGCTGACCGCTTCCAGCGAACGTGCCAGCCCACGCAACTTCAACGCATCACGTTGCAAGGTACGGACGATGCAAGCCTGCGGACGAAGCCCCAATACACGCAGGCGCTCACGCAACGCCGCCAATCGCCGTTGCGGTTGATGCGCGCGCAACACTGCGGAGGCGTGGCGCAGGGCCGCGTTTCGGCGTTGCTGTTGATCGCGCCAAAGCGCGTGCAGCCGCCGTACCGCTTCCTGGTGGCGACGTTTCAGCATCGACAGCCGGGTTTGCGGATGCAGTGCGTTCAGGCGCAAGGCGGCGCGATCGGCGCGCTGCATCGCCTGGCGCAGGCGATGGGTATGCAGCATGCGCAGCCGGCGCTCGAACGCATTCAGGCGTGCCTGCAGATCGCGCTGATCCGGCACCAGCAATTCCGCCGCCGCCGAAGGCGTGGGTGCGCGCAGATCGGCAACGAAATCGGCGAGAGTGAAGTCGGTTTCGTGGCCTATCGCCGAAACCACCGGCATCGGCGCGGCGGCGATCGCCCGCACCAGCGATTCCTGGTTGAACGCCCACAAGTCTTCCAAAGAGCCACCGCCGCGCGTGATCAGCACGGCATCGTAGCGGCCGGAAGCGCCGGCGCGTTTCAGCATTGCGACGATCTGCGCCGGCGCCGATTCGCCTTGTACCTGCACCGGCAGCACGTCTACTTCCAGCAGCGGGAAACGTCGCGACAGCACGCTCAGCACATCGCGCACCGCGGCGCCGGTGGGCGAGGTGATTACGGCGAGACGGCAGACATGCGCAGGCAGCGGACGCTTGCGTTCGCTGTCGAACAGTCCCTCTGCCGACAGCTTCGCCTTGAGTTCCTCGAAAGCGCGGCGCAATGCGCCTTCGCCGGATTCCTCAAGATGGTCGATGACCAACTGGTAATCGCCACGCGCCTCGTACAGCGTCAACCGGCCACGGGCCATGACGCGCAGGCCTTCACGCGGGACGAATTTCAGCCACTGGCTCTTGGGCTTGAACATGGCACAGCGCACCTGCGCGCGCGCATCCTTCAACGTGAAATACAGATGGCCAGAGCCGGGCCGAGTGACGTTGCCCAGCTCGCCTTCCACCCAGACCAAGGGAAATGCGCTTTCCAGCAGGTCGCGCGCCAACGTGTTGAGTTGGCTGGGAGTCAGGACATCGCGGGCGGGATCGGTCATGCGGATACCTTAGGGTGGGCCCCGGCCCACCATTGCCATCTGGATGTTGCATAAAAGCACATCGAAGCGTTTCTGCGGGAACTTCAAAAAAAATACTTCGCCGATAGCCGTCGTTACCGAGGCATGGCGATGGTGGGCCGGGGCCCACCCTATTCAGTCGTCTACCTGCCGGCGTTCGGGTCCCGGGCGCTTGAGCAGTTTGCGTTGCAGTGAGCGGCGGTGCATGCCCAATAGCCGCGCGGCGGCGGAGATGTTGCCGTCGGTTTCCGCCAGCGCTTGTTGGATGTGTTCCCACTCGACCCGATACAGAGGCGTCATCGTTTCTTCCGGTACAGCGGTTTCAGGTTTTTGTTCCACACCCAGGGCACGCAGGATGGTCGATAGCGATGCCGGTTTTGGCAGATAGTCGTCGGCGCCGCGCTTGATCGATTCCACCGCAGTGGCGACGCTGGCATAGCCGGTGACCAGCAGGATGCGCATGTCCGCACGCAGGTCGCGCAAAGGTTGGATTAGGCTCAAGCCGGAATCTTCGCCAAGTTTCAGATCCACCAGGGCGAAATCGGGAAGCGACGCCCGCGCCTGGATCAGCGCACTGTGCGCATCCGAAGCGATCTCCGTCTCGATGCCGCGGCGCGCCAGGCTGCGCTGCAACGTGCGCGCATACAGTTCGTCGTCGTCGATCAGCAATCCTTTCATCGTGCCTCCTCCGAAGGTCCGGGCAATGGCAGGCGGAACTGAACGCGCACTCCCCGCGGTTTGAGCGTCTGCATGGTCAACGAACCACCCAGGCGTTCCACTGTTGCATGCGATAGCGCCAGTCCCACGCCCATGCCATCGGGCTTGCTGCTGCGGAACAACGTGTCCGAGTGGAACGGCAATGAGCCATGAAAACCATTGCCGTAGTCGCGAATTTCGCCCATCAATCGATCGCCTTCGCAGCGCAGCGCAAGATCTACGCGCGAGGAACCCGCCTGCTGACTGGCATCGGCGGCGTTGTTGAGCAGCGCCTGCAGCAGATGGCCTACTGAGGGGTCGACCAGGAGAGAAGGCGGCAACTCGCCTTCGCGATGCAGTTCAATGGCTGGGCGGACCAGCTTCCAGCGCTGGATGACCTGATCCAAATCGACGCTGGTATCTGCGTCCATGTCGGCGGAATCGGCCAGGGCGCGCACGCGGTCGCGGCAGAGATCGATCAGTTGCCTCAGCGTTGCAGCGTCTTCGCGCACTTCGGCCGAGGGCGCGTGCTCGCCGATGTCCTCGGCCAGCAGTGTCATGGTCGCCAACGGGGTATTCAGCTCATGCGCGACCGCCGCCGCGTGGGTCGCCAGCGCCACGATGCCTTCGTTGCGGGCGAAGCGTTCGCGTAACACCGCCAGTTCGCGTTCGCGCTGACGCAGGGCGGTGACCATACGGGTGGAGAAGAACAGGATCACCCCCGCCGAAAGCAGGAAGTTCACCGTCATGCCCGCGGTATGCAGATCGATACCGTTGCCGCGCAGGTGCGGCAACGGCCGCCCGTATACCGCCATCAGCGCATAGGCCAGCAAACAGGCCGCGGCGGTGCCCAATACCCAGCGCAAGGGCAACGCCAGCGCCGCCACCACGATCAGCAGCAGGAACATCGAACTGAACGGGTTCCCGGCACCGCCGCTCCACCCCACCAGCCAGGCCAGCACTGCCACGTCCACCAGAATGTGGCAGAACGCCTCGCGAGGGGATTCCTCCGGCTGCCGGCGGCTGCGCCAGGTGGCGTACAGGTTGAAGGCGGCCAGTAGGGCGATGCCCGACCATAACGGCCATTGCGGCAGGGCAAGCCGCATAGGGCCCAGCGCCACCAGGACTGCCACCGCCTGGCCCACGATGGCCACCCAGCGCAGATTGCACAGCGTCCGCAGGAAAGACGGCGAAGAATCGATCATGGACATGCGTACATGCTAGTCCATGACCCCTGGATCGGCCTGCGGCAGATGGTCGCGGGCGTTGGGCGCCGGTATGACAAGGGCCATGAACTCGAATGTGCAAATCCATGCGGGCTGCGTTGCCCATCCCGGTCTAAAATAGCCCCATGCACGACGCCGTCACTCGCCCCACACCTCCCGCCAACGCCACTGCCTGGCCCCGCCGCATCACCCAGACCGTCAAGATCGGCGGTGTGCTGCTGGGCGGGGGACATCCGGTGGTGGTGCAATCCATGACCAACACCGATACCGCCGATATCGCCGGTAGCGTGAAGCAGGTGGCTGAACTGTGGCGCGCCGGTTCGGAAATGGTGCGACTGACGGTCAACAACCCCGAGTCCGCTGCCGCGATTCCGCGCATTGCCGACAAGCTGCGGATGATGGGCATCGACGTGCCGCTGATCGGCGACTTCCACTACAACGGCCATCAGCTGCTGACCAACGAACCGGCTTGCGCGGAAGCGCTGGCCAAGTACCGCATCAATCCCGGCAACGTGGGCTTCGGCAAGAAGAAGGACACCCAGTTTGCGCAATTGATCGAGTTCGCCATCCGTTACGGCAAGCCGGTCCGTATCGGTGCCAACTGGGGATCGCTGGACCAATCGTTGGCCGCGCAATTGATGGACGAGAACGCGCAGCGCTCCGATCCCTGGGATGCCGGCCATGTTCTGCGCGAGGCATTGATCCGTTCCGCGCTGGATTCGGCCGAGCGCGCGGTGGAGATCGGCCTGCCGCGCGATCGCATCGTGCTGTCGGCCAAGGTGAGCGGCGTGCAGGAGTTGATCGCCGTCTATCGCGATCTGGCCCAGCGTTCCGATTTCGCCCTGCATCTGGGCCTGACCGAAGCGGGTATCGGCAGCAAGGGCATCGTGGCGTCGGCGGCCGCGTTGTCGGTGCTGTTGCAGGAAGGTATCGGCGACACCATCCGCATTTCGCTCACGCCGGAACCCGGCCAGTCGCGCACGCAGGAAGTGATCGTCGCGCAGGAGCTGCTTCAAACCACCGGCCAACGCGCCTTCACGCCGATGGTCACCGCCTGCCCGGGTTGCGGGCGCACTACCTCGGAGTTCTTCCAGGAGCTGGCGAAGGTGGTGCAGAACCACGTGCGCGGCAAGATGCCGGAGTGGAAGATCAGCCACCCAGGTGCCGAGAACATGACCTTGGCGGTGATGGGCTGCGTGGTGAACGGTCCTGGCGAATCGCGCCACGCCAACATCGGCATTTCGTTGCCGGGTACTGGCGAGGCGCCGTCCGCACCGGTATTCGTCGATGGCGAAAAGAAGGTGACGCTGCGTGGCGAGAACATCGCGCAGGAATTCGTGGCGCTGATCGACGATTACGTAGAAACAAAATATTCGCGAAGTGCGTGAACGGGTCGCAGATCGCCACGCAAGGCGTACGCATTGTCGCCTCCATTTTCCGTCAGCATGCCGGGCGCTTGGCCTGGCTGTTCGTAGGCCTGCTGTTGCCGCTGTGGGGCTTTGCCGAACTGGCCGAGGAAGTGCACGAGAAAGAGGCGTTCTTCTACGATGAACTGCTCCTGCTGAAGGCGCGCGCGTCGGCCACGCCCGGGCTGGATCAATGGTTCTTGGGCGCTTCCGCCGCCGGTTATCAATACGGCGTGATACCGATCGATATCCTGGTGGTGCTGGTATTGCTATGGGTACGGCGTTGGCGGGAAGCGTCGTTCGCGGCGGCGGCGTTCGTAGGTTCTGCGTTGCTCAATCTGGCCACCAAACAGGTTTTCCAGCGCAACCGGCCGGCGCTGTGGGAGTCGCTGGCGCCTGAGACCACTTTCAGTTTTCCCAGCGGCCATGCGATGGGATCGATGACGCTGGCGATGACGGCGATCCTGCTGAGTTGGCACACGCGCTGGCGCTGGCTGGTGCTCGTGCTGGCCGTGATGTTCGTATTGCAGGTCGGCGCATCGCGCATCTACTTGGGCGTGCACTATCCTTCGGACATCCTCGGCGGCTGGTTCGCGGGCATGGCGTGGGTGGTCGGCGTCTACTTCGTATTGTTCAGGTTTGGGGCACGGCCGTGGAAGCCGGTGCGCGCCGTGGCCGACGGCGCACCGCCGCGCCCATAGAATTCACTCCAGGCTGGCCAGCGCGGCCGCCCTCGCGTGCAGCGCAGTGGTATCGAACAAGGGTACGTCCGCATCGTCCGGACCGATCAGCAGCGTGATCTCGGTGCAGCCCAGGATCACGGCTTCCGCGCCACGTGCCTGCAATCCAGCGATGATGCGCCGATAGGTGTCGCGGGAGCTGTCGAGCACACGGCCCTGGCAGAGCTCCTCGTAGATGACCCGGTGGATTTCATCACGCTCGTCGGCAGGAGGCACGTCCACTTCGATGCCGTGGCGAAGCAATCGCTGGCGGTAGAAGTCCTGTTCCATCGTGAAGCAGGTGCCCAACAGGCCCACGCGGCGTAGCCCCGCTGTGGTGATCGCCGTGGCGGTCGCGTCGGCGATGTGCAGGAAGGGAATTGGCACCGCAGTTTCGATGGCGTCGGCGACCTTGTGCATGGTGTTGGTGCACAGGACCAGGAAGTCGGCGCCGGCCGCGTGTAGCGCTCGTGCCGCATGCGCCATCGCTGCACCGGCCTGTTGCCAATCGCCACTGTGCTGCAGCCGTTCGATCTCTTGGAAGTCCACGCTATACAGCACCAGCTTGGCCGAATGCAGCCCGCCCAAACGCTCGCGGATGGTTTCGTTGACCAGCCGGTAGTAGGGCAGGGTGGATTCCCAGCTCATGCCGCCGATCATGCCGATGGTTTTCATGCGTTCCAGGTTCCAGGTTCCAGTAAGAGGTTTCGTTGCGGATTCTTGAAAGATTGGACGGCGTTCGGGCCAGTGTCCAGCCTGGTGCGAGGCGGTGCGTAACGCATCGTTGCAGCGCTCGCGCTTGCCGTGGCGCAGCCATGGTCACACCATAGCTGCCTGGGTGCCCATGCTGGACGCCCGGTGGGCAAGGCGAGCGGATATGAGCATGCAAGAGCTGGTCGAACGTTATGGCGTACTGCTGGTGTTCGCCAATGTTCTGGTGTTGTCGCTGGGATTTCCGGTGCCTGCCATGCCCACCTTGGTCCTGGTCGGCGCAGGCGTCGCCCTGGCCGCCGAGCCCATGTGGCTGCCGCTACTCGGGGTGTTGGCGGTGTCGGTGCTGGCCAGCCTGATCGGCGACAGTGTCTGGTACCTGGCAGGCAGGCGTTACGGCAATCGCACCATGCAGTCGCTGTGCCGGCTGTCACTGTCGCGCGACAGCTGCATGAAGCAGACCGAGCGCTTCTATGGACGCTATGGCGTGCGCGTGTTGTCGGTGGCCAAGTTCGTGCCCGGGCTGTCGATGGTGTCGGTGCCGTTGGCCGGCGCCATGCAGGCGCGGACGTCCTCGTTCCTGAGCTACGACGGTCTGGGCGCCGCGCTCTGGGCCAGCGTGGGTTTGGCGCTAGGGGCGATATTCGCCAGTCAGGTCGAAAGCGTGCTGGAAATCCTGAGCCAGCTGGGTACCGGTGCCGGCGTGCTGGTCGGCCTGGTGCTGGCGGCATACATCACGCTGCGTTGGCGCCGGCGCCGGGCACTGCTCAAAGCACTGGAATCGGCCCGTATCGAACCCGACGACTTGCACGCATTGATGCGCTCGGAGTCCGCGCCGATCGTGTTCGATATTCGCGCCCCGGGTTTTCGCCAGATCGATCCCTTCGTCATTCCCGGCGCGGTGTTCGCCGATGAGCGCAAGCTGGATGACATCGTGTCGGTGTATCCGCGCGAGCGGAAGATCGTCATCTACTGCGCCTGCCCGGACGAGGTTTCCGCCGCGTGGATGGCGGCCCAACTACGAAAACTCCAATTCGCCGACGTCGTACCGTTGCGGGGTGGCATCGATGCCTGGCGCGAGCGCGGTTTCGAAGTACAAGCCATACGCCAGGACGTGGGCGGTTCGATGGAAGGACCGCTGCCGGGGCCGGCCTAAGGAGTTACCGCCTCCAGCAATGCTGGTTGGTCCCGCCATGGCGCGGTGTCTTGTAGGAGCGACGTCAGTCGCGACCGGAAACATCGACGTCGCGACTGACGTCGCTCCTACAAGAGCAGCATCCATGTTTCTGTAGGGCCGCCCGCACGGCTTCAGCGTTCGATACACACCCGGTTGCGGCCTTCGCTCTTGGCCCGGTAAAGCGCCGCGTCGGCGGCGGCCATCATACGGCTGCAGGTGTCGCGCTCGGGCGTCATCGGTGCGATCCCGATGCTGACGGTGATCCGTTGTGCTTCGCCACCGGGTTTGAAAACGGTTTCCGCCACCGCTTCGCGCAGGCGTTCCGCAAAAGTGAACGCGGCGTCCGCATCGCATTCCGGCAGCAGCACCGCGAATTCCTCGCCGCCGATCCGCGCGGCGGCATCGTCGTTGCGCACATGCCGGTGCAGCAGGCCGGCGATCTGGCGCAATACGTTGTCGCCGGAAATGTGGCCGTAGCGGTCATTGACCGGCTTGAACAAATCCACGTCGATGATGCACATCGTCAGCGGACGCTGATGGCGCATCGCGCGGGCAATCTCCTTCTCCGCCACTTCGATGAAATGCCGGCGGTTGTACAGATCCGTCAGCGCGTCGTGTGTAGCGAGCTGGTAGATCTCTTCGTGATAACGAGCCTCCACACTGGAGTGGCTGATGAACTTCAGGATGCTCTCGCCCAGCGTCAGGTGATCGCCGTCGTTCAATGCCGCTTCGTGGACAGGTTTCTCGTTGAGCTTGGTGGTGTTGGTGGCGCCCAGGTCGCGGACCCAATACTGATCGCCGTCGCGCCAGATCTGGCAATGCTGGCGGGAAACACTTTTGTGCGGGATGTGCAGGTCCGCTTCCTGCGAGCGGCCCACCACCACGGGTTTGTCTTCCACGTCCACGCGGCGGCCCAGGCCCTCGCCGTGGATCACTACCACGCATGCCGAACGCGACGAATCCTCGCCGGGCCCGCCGCTGAGTACCGTACGTTGAGTGGTATGGAGGTCTTTGTTGGCTGGAGACATGCGCCGAAGGTCGTGGGCCTTACCCGCGGAGTGTAGCCGGAATGCCCTGCTTCCGCAGGCGTATCCGGTAACATGGCGGGCAGTCACAGGGGGAGTGGCACATGACGACGCAGCACCCGCATAACGATCTGGATCCAACCGAAAGCCTTGCCACTCGAACACCGGAAGCAGGGGCGACCGAAGCCGACGCTCTCTCGCCCGGTGCCCGGCTGGACCGCTACCGAATCGAATCGCTCCTGGGCCGCGGCGGCATGGGCGATGTCTACCGCGCCGAACAACTGGAGCCGGTGCGGCGAACGGTCGCCTTGAAGTTGTTGCGCGCGCAGCGTCTGGATGCGCGGCACCTGGCTTATTTCGAGATCGAGCGGCAACTGCTGGCGCAGATGCGGCATCCTTCCATCGCCCAGATCTACGACGCCGGGGCGACCGCCGAAGGCTTTCCCTATTTTGCGATGGAATACATCGAGGGCAGCCCGGTCACGCGTTACTGCGAAGAACACGCACTGACATTGCGCCAGCGCATCGAGCTGTTCATCCGCATCTGCGAAGGCGTACAGCATGCCCACCACAAAGGCGTGGTTCACCGCGACCTGAAGCCGGGCAACATCCTGGTGGACGAAGTCGACGGACGTCCGTTACCCAAGATCATCGATTTCGGCATCGCCACCGTCGCTTCGCGCGCATTGGGCGCGGTCGGCCATGAACGCGCCGGAACGCCCGAATACATGAGCCCGGAGCAGGCCGGCGGCGATGCCGCAGCGGTCGACACGCGCAGCGATATCTATTCGCTCGGTGTGGTCCTGTACGAGCTGCTGACCGGCAGTCGCCCCACTGCCATGGGCGAAACCTTCCTGCCGGCATCCACCACCTTGCGTGCGCCCTCCGAGAAGCTGGCGACGTTGCCGCAGGCCGATGCCGAGAAACTCGCGCGCAAGCACGGACTCAGCCTGGTCGGAATGCGGCGGGTGCTGCGCGGCGAGCTGGACTGGGTGGTATTGAAAGCGATGCGCCACGACCGCGCGGAACGTTATGCGGCCGTGGCGGAGCTTGCCGAGGATCTGCGGCGCTTTCTGGAAGGCCGGCCGCTTTCGGCGGTGCCCGCCAGCCGTCGTTATGTGTGGAGAAAATTCGTGCGCCGGCATCGCGCGGGCTTCGTTGCCGCCAGCCTGGTGCTGGTCGCGTTGCTCGGCGGCCTGACCCTGTCGGTCTACGGTTTCATGCAGGCGCGTACGCAGCGGGCGGTAGCGGAAAAGCGCAGCGGGGAACTGGAAAAAGTAGTCGCGTTCCAGCAGTCGATGCTGGAAGGCATCGAGATCGAGGCGATGGGTATTGGCATGGCCGATGGGCTGCGCAAGCAGATCGCCAACGCCGATCCAAGTGCCAGCGAAACTTTCGATCTGACGCTGGCGCGCGCCAGCACCGCCGACCTGGCACGCGACCTGATCGATCGGCATCTGCTTGCCAGCGCCGAGGCCGCCATCGGCCGCGACTTCGCCAACGAGCCGGAACTGGCCAGCAACCTGCGCGAATCCGTCGCGCGCGTGCAAGCCGCGCTGGGCGTCAACGACAAGGCCGTGGAGAACTTCCGGCAGGTCGCCGAATACCGCAGCCGTACCTTGGGCGAAGGCGACGCGGCCACACTGATGGCGCGCCAGGAGCAGGCCAGTTCGTTACTGACTGCAGCCCGCACCGATCAGGCGATGGCAGTGCTGGAACAGTCCCTGCCTCGCGCCTATGCCTTGCCGGTGAACGACCGTACCCGCGTCAAGCTGGAATTGGCGCAAGTACGCGCAATAGCTGCCAAGGGCGACCGCGAACGCGCCAAGAACATGCTGCAGGCCTTATACGACCGCCTGGTCGCAGCGGTGGGCGAGCGCGATCCGGCCGCCATGGATGTGTTGAACGACCTGTCCGATCAACAGCGTGCCGTCGGTGAATTGAAGCAGGCGCGCGACAACATGGAAAAGCTGGTGCCATTGCGCGCCGCTGTGCTCGGTGCGGACCATGCGGACACGTTGAGCGCCACCACCAACCTGGCCATCATGCGCATGGTGACGGGCGAGAAGGAAGGCGCCGTGCAACTGCAGCGCGAGCTGGTCACCGTGCAGACGCGCCGACTGGGCGCCGAGCATCCGATAGCGCTGCATGCGCGCGGCACACTGGCCAATATGCTGACCGATTCCGGCAAGGCGGAAGAGGCACTGCCGATGATGAAATCGGTGCTGGAAGCGCGAGTGCGTGTGCTGGGCGCCGAACACCCGCAAACCATCCGCGCGCGCTTGAATCTGGCGACAACCTTCGCGCGCATGGACGACTACGCATCGGCGCTGCCGTTGGAAGAACAAGTGATCGAAACGCGCACACGATTGTTCGGCCGTTCGCATCCCGATACCGTTTCGATCTTGGTCAACCACGCCGGCACTTTATTGCGCGCCGGGCAGTCGGGCGCTGCACTCGAACTGCTGGAAGAAACGCTGCCGCTGGCCAAGCGCGTGCTAGATCTCAAGCATCCCCAGACCCAGGCAGCAATGTTGATTCGCGCCGAAGCATCCTTGCTGGTAGGCGACAACGCCACCGCCATCGCGGCCTACCAGGAACTGTTCGAAACGCGCCGCCGTTTGCTGGGCGAGGACCACATGGAAACCGTGGCCGGCGCCTGGAACCTGGTGGATGCATACGAACGACTAGGCCAGAAAGCCGCGGCCGCTGAACTGCGCACGCGGTATCTGGCGCCATTGCTGGCCGCCGATCCCGCCCAACTCAGCGAGCCCCAACGCGCAATGGCCGACGCAATCCGCGCCGACCGGCGCCCGGGAAAAGTGGCGATGCGGTAGACAGCAAAGCATCGATGGCCTGACGTGGAGCGGAGCTTGCTCCGCTGCTTCTCCAATACATCGCCAAGAGCAGCGGAGCAAGCTCCGCTCTACGTGAGGAAGTCGCTGCATGTGGGAGTTCCCGTTAGTCGAAGCCATGAAGGTTGCGAATTCATTTCTATTTCGGGGTCGGTGATGGCGAGCTTGGTGAGAAATATCTGTTTTGCAGCTCTTTCTGGCTTCTTATTCGCAAGCTGCAGTGACGTAACCTCTAACGACAGCCAATTGAAGAATGAGCCGGCTAAACCGCAAGCAGTTTTGTCCGTAAAAATCGATGAAAGGTGTCTGAGAACGATCAGAAGTCATGTCGAGAAAACGAGAGGTTTGAGCTATGGCTCCTACAATATTGTCGAAGAGGAGTCGCCCGATGGGGAAGGGTTTTCGGTTCGGCATGAGGATGACATGAAGGCATTTTTGCCGGAAGGCGGTCTAAAATCTTTTCATATCGACTTGGATGAACCATGTCAAAAGGTTATCCGCGAGTTGGCTTATCAATGATTTGGATCGCACCGTTCGACGTCAATTCGGAGGGTGCCGATGTGCAAGATGACTAAATGTGTCGCGTCGAGTTGCTTAAGGGACTCAGATAATGGCAATAGCCCATGTAGTTTTTACGGTTTGAACTACATTTAGGCGGCCCCTCTTCTTCACCAACAACTTGCGCGGCGGCAGGCTACGTCGTAGCGTGCGCCGTGCGCACGATGCAAACCAGAAGTCGAAAGCTCTTTCCGCTCACCGCTCACCGCTCCCGGCTCACTGCTTCCAGCCTATTCTCCGGGCTTAGCCGCAGAAGTCGGCGACTCCGTAGCAGCGCGCTTCGCGAGCACCGCTTCGCGATGGGCGATGTAGGCGTTGGCGCCGAAGATGATGGCTGCGCCCAGCAGGGTCCAGCGGTCCAGGCTTTCGTCGAACAGCCACCAGCCGAACAGCGCCACGATGGGCAGTTGCATGAAGCTGATCGGCGTCAGCGCCGACACTTCGCCCAGCTTCAACGCGCGTGTCCACAGCATGTGGCCGCCGGTCCCCATGATGCCGGCCGCAATTACCCACAGCCAGGTGATGCCTTGTGGCCACTGCCACACCGCCAATGCGGGCAACAGCGACATCGGCACCCACAGCAGCGTGGTGTAGATGACGATGCGGTCGGCCGGTTCGGTCTGCGACAGTTGCTTGATTTGGATCGCCACGATGCTGCTGAGCACCGCGGCCAATACCGCCACCACGGCACCAATGCTGAACTCCGTGGTGCCTGGGCGCACGATGATCAATACGCCCAGAAAGCCCAGTGCAACCGCGGTCCAGCGACGAGCCCTGACTTGTTCGTTCAATAGCGCGGCCGCAGCCAGGGTCACGAATAGCGGTGTGGAGTAAGACAGCGACACCGCTTGCGCCAGCGGCAGATGGCCGATGGCCCAGAAGCCTGCCAGCATCGAACAGATACCGATCACGCAGCGGAACAGGTAACGCGGAAACTGTGTGGTTTTCAGCAACCCCGGGCCATGGCGAATCAGCAACGGTAGCGCGGCGATCAAACCGAAGAAATTGCGGAAGAAGGCGATCTCGAACGTGTGCAGCGTCTGCGATGCCAGCCTGATCGCCACCACCATCAAGGCAAAAAACATGGTGCTGCCAAGCATCAGTGCGGCTGCGCGGAAATGGTGGGGGATGGTCGGCATCAGGTGCTCATATCAAGCCCCTTCCCCTGCTTGCGGGGGAAGGCTGGGATGGGGGAAGCCGGAGCCGGTCATGCTTCCGCACCGAAGATGGCGAGTAAGCGGATTGTTGGAAAATTCTCCCGTCGGCAATTCTCCGAGGGGCTGAATTGCGCTGGCTCCGATTGCCCCCACCCCAACCCTCCCCCGCAGGCGGGGGAGGGGGCAGATCCGGGGAAAGGAGAGTGCTTCACGGTGATTACCAGCGTGCCCCAATGACTTTCGGTTCCGGCTCTATCGCTACACCGAAACGCGCCTGCACCGAATCGGCGATGCGGTGCGCCAGTGAGAGTAGTTGCGCGCCTGTCGCGTTGCCGTGATTGACCAACACCAACGCGTGTTGCGCCGAGACACCCGCATCGCCTTCGCGGAAACCTTTCCAGCCGCAGGCCTCGATCATCCAGGCCGCGGAAAGCTTGCGGTTGTCGTCGGCATCGCCGCGGAACATCGGCAGGCCAGCGTGTTGCAGTTGCAGTTCTTCCGCCAGTGCGGTGGGGACGATGGGATTCTTGAAGAAGCTGCCGGCATTGCCCACCACCGCGGGATCGGGCAGTTTGCGCTGGCGGATGCGGATCACCGCTTGGGCCACGCTGCGCGCATCGGGCGACGCCACATTCATTTCTGTCAGTTCTTCGCGGATGCCCGCGTAGTCCAGGCGCAATGCGGGAACGCGCGGCAGTGACAGCTCCAGGGCCGTCACTACATAACGGTCCGGTTCGCGCTTGAACAGGCTGTCGCGATAAGCGAAGGAGCATGCGGCGCGATCCAGTCGGCGCAGTTCGCCTGCGACGCGGTCGTAGGCTTCCACGGCATGGACGTATTCACCCACCTCAACGCCATACGCGCCGATGTTCTGGATGGGTGCCGCGCCCGCTGTGCCGGGAATCAAGGCCAGGTTCTCCAGGCCGGACAAGCCTTGCTGCAGCGTCCACAACACCAACGCATGCCACTGCGCGCCGGCATCCGCACGCACGACGGCGTGGCCATCTTCCTGCTGCAGCACGGTCATGTGGCGGCAATCGAACGACACCACGGCGCCTTCCGGATCTCCGGCGAACAGCAGGTTGCTGCCGCCGCCAAGAATCAGCGCAGGCGCACTCTGCAGTTGGGGCAGGGCGAGTACTTCAGGCAACGCTGCGGTATCGGCGATCTCGACCAGCCAAGGTGCACGTGCGGCGATGCCGAACGTATTGCGATGGTCGAGTGCAGCCCCTTCGCTCAGGAGATATGCACCGCTCACTCGAAAGGCATCGCTCATTCGGGCGCAACCGGTCCGCGGCTGGGGGCCTCGCGGCGGCGGCGAATGGCTTCCACGCACTCGCGCACCAGTTCCGGCCCGCGATAGATCAGGCCCGAATAGCACTGCACCAGCGACGCGCCTGCGGACATCTTCGCCACGGCATCGGCGCCGGAAAGAATGCCGCCGACGCCGATCAACGGGATATTGTCCGGTAGCCGGGCGCGCAGGCGGCGCAGCACGGTCGTCGACTGCCCCATCAACGGCGCACCGGACAAGCCGCCCGTTTCGTGAGCCAGCGGATGCTGCTGCACATTGATCCTCGACACCGTCGTGTTGGTGGCGATCACGCCATCGACCGACAAGTCCGCCAATACGCGCGCCACCGCATCGATGTCGTCGTCCGACAGATCGGGTGCCACCTTGACCAGCATCGGCACGCGTTTGCCGTGTTGTGCGCCTAATTCTTCCTGTGAGTCGCGCAGCGTGCCGATGAGATGGCGCAGCGCTTGTTCTTCCTGCAGCTCGCGCAGCCCGGCGGTGTTGGGCGAGGAGATGTTGATGGTGATGTAGTCGGCGAGCGGGTACACCCGTTCCAGGCAGTACAGGTAATCGGAAGCGGCGCGATCGTTGGAGGTGTCCTTGTTCTTGCCGATATTGATGCCCAGCAATCCGCCTTTCCGGCGCGCGCGCTCTACGTTGCGCACCATCGCGTCGACGCCTTCGTTGTTGAAACCCAGGCGGTTGATGATGGCTTGGTGTTCGGGCAGGCGGAACATGCGCGGCTTGGGATTGCCCGGCTGCGGCCGAGGTGTGACGGTACCCACTTCGACAAAGCCGAAACCCAACGCGAACAACGCGTCGATATGTGCGCCGTTCTTGTCCAGGCCGGCGGCCAGGCCGACCGGGTTGGGGAAAGTCAGTCCCAACAACTTGGTGGGCATTGGTGCGATGGAACCGGCCAGCAATCCGGTAGTGCCGGTGCGGTAGGCCAGTTCAAGTGCTTGGAGCCCCAATCCGTGGGCGCGTTCGGCGTCGAGGCCGAACAGGAAGGGGCGGGCCAACGAATACATCAGTTCTCCTCGGGCGCGACGCGGCCCGTTCGCAATGCGTACGCCCACTCGGGGCTGCCATGTTCCAACGCCAGCTTGGCGGCTGCTTCATGGTCGTAGTCGACCGCGATCAGTTCGGCGTTCCATTGCCCATCGGTGTCCTCGAGCACGGCGTAGCGTGCCTGCGGACTATTGTTCTGAATGTCGTGCGGAAAAGGATGCTCGGCGTGATACGCCGGCAAGCCGACGCTGCCGGGATTGACGATAAGCCGGCCATCTTCCAGGCGTACCGCGCGGGGCACATGCGTGTGTCCGCACAGGATGACCGGATAGGACGCATTGCCTGCTTTCGCCTTCACTTCGGCGGGTGTAGCCGGGCGAACGCCACCGGCGTCCACCTGTTCCAGGAAATATTCCAGGTCGTCGGCCGGCGTGCCATGGCAAAGCAGGATGCTGTCGTTCAACACCAGGCTGGCGGGAAGTTTGGCCAGCCATTGGCGTTGATCGGGCCGCAGGTACGCATGCGCATATGCATCGGAAGCACCCATCGCGGCCGGGGCCATTTCCAGCAACTGCCGCTCGTGGTTGCCGCGGATGGTCGGCAGCGCCAAGGGCATCAGCAGATCGGCGGTTTCCACCGGCTGCAGCGGCCCTGACAGGATGTCGCCCAGATTCACCACGCTATCGCAATCCCGCGTGTCGATGTCGGCGAGAACCGCCGACAACGCACCGAGGTTGCCATGGATGTCGGAGATGACGGCGATGCGCATCCGTGGGTGTCAGCGACTGGAAATAAAGATCAAAGATCGAACTTGATGCCCTGTGCCAGCGGCAGCGAATCGGAATAGTTGATCGTATTGGTCTGCCGACGCATGTACACCTTCCACGCATCCGAGCCGGATTCGCGGCCGCCACCGGTTTCTTTTTCGCCGCCGAACGCACCGCCGATCTCGGCGCCGCTGGTGCCGATGTTGACGTTGGCGATGCCGCAATCCGAGCCTGCCGCAGATAGGAACTGTTCCGCCGCTTTCAGGTTCTGCGTGAAGATGGACGAAGACAGTCCCTGCGGGACCGCATTCTGCATCTCGATCGCTTCGTCCAGCGTCTTGTACTTCATCACGTACAGGATCGGGGCGAAGGTCTCGTGCTGCACCACTTCATCGGAATTCTTCAGGCCGGTGACGATCGCCGGCAATACGAAGTTGCCCGGGCGGTCGATGGCGGTGCCGCCGGTTTCGACCTTGCCACCGCTGGCCTTGGCTTTTTCGATCGAAGCCAGGAACTGCTGCACGGCGCCCTGGCTGTTCAAGGGGCCCATCAAGTTGGCTGGGTCGGTGGGGTCGCCGATCTTGCCTTCCACCTGCTTGTACGCCTTGATCAGCGTGGACAGCACGGTGTCGTAGATGGATTCGTGCACGATCAGGCGGCGCGTGGTGGTGCAGCGCTGGCCGGCGGTGCCGACCGCACCGAACACGATGCCGGGGATCGCCAGTTTCAGATCGGCGCTTTCGTCCAGGATGATGGCGTTGTTGCCACCCAGTTCCAGCAGGCTGCGGCCCATGCGGCGCGCGACGCGTTCGCCAACGGTGCGGCCGACCTGGGTGGAACCGGTGAAGCTGATCAGCGGAATGCGCTTGTCGTCGACGAACTGCTGCGCCAACTCCACGCCGGCATCGTTGATCAGGAAGAAGATGTCCGGGAAACCGCCGGCTTTCAGCGCGTCGTTGCAGATCCTCATGGATGCGATGGCCGTCAATGGCGTCTTGTTGGACGGTTTCCACAGGCAGATATCGCCACAGATGCCCGCCAGGAAAGAGTTCCACGCCCACACCGCGACCGGGAAGTTGAACGCGCTGATGATGCCGACCAGGCCCAGCGGGTGGTACTGCTCGTACATCCGGTGGCCGGGACGCTCCGAATGCATGGTGTAGCCGTAGAGCATGCGGCTCTGGCCGACGGCGAAGTCGGCGATGTCGATCATCTCCTGCACTTCGCCATCGCCTTCGGGCTTGCTCTTGCCCATTTCCAATGCCACCAGCGAACCCAAGGCGTCCTTGCGCTGGCGCAGCGCTTCGCCACACAACCGGATGGCTTCGCCGCGACGCGGGGCCGGTGTGGTACGCCAGATCTTGAAGGCTTCCTGCGCGCGCGCAACCACGGTCTCGTAATCCGCCTGGCTGGTGGCATACACCTCGGCGATCACTTCGTTGGTGGTCGGGTTGATCGATTGCAGCAGGCCGGCATCGGTGGTGGCGGACCATTCGCCGCTGCCGAGGTAAGTGCCGGAATTGCGCTTGCCAAGGCCGAGCGCCTTGAGGATGTCTGCGGGCATGTAAAGCTCCAGGGAATCGGGTTCGGCGCGGAAGCTCCCCGCAATACGGGAAAGCAGGGATGCGCCAGGGGAACCGGAATTTTAGCAGAGCCGCTGGCAGGAGCCGGGAATTTGGCTGGAGAACGCTAAGCCGGGAGCGGAGAACGGGGAGAGCTTCTGCTTCACCTCCCCCTTGGCAAAAGGGGGACTGAGGGGGATTTGCTTTTTCCTTCCTGCACAAGCCAAAGAACAGCGGAACTATGCTTCCCGGGCAGGAAGCGGCGGAACCGCCATGCCTGGCCGCCAGCCTTCGGCTTCCATCCGGTCCAGCAGCATCACCGCCTGGGTACGCGCAGCAGGTTCGTGCAGCGGCAGCACCACCACGTCCCCTTCCTGGGCCCAGGCCAGGGCCCGGCGGGCGGCTTCGGCTTCGTCCAGGCAGGTCACGATGGCCGACTCCGGCATGCCCAGCGCGACCAACGCGGTATGCATCAGTGCGGCGATCTCGCCGGGAGCGCGCCCACGCATATAGCCCTCGCCGATATCTTTCAGGACGACGAGAGCAGGGTGGAACTCCACCGCCGTGGCGACCAGTTCGCGGATGTCTTCGTCCTCGCGGTTACCGGCCTGGCCCAGGAGCAGCGCGAAGCGCTGGGCCCCATCGCGGCCGGACAGCGCTACCTCCAGCAGACCGCGCAGGCCGTCCGGGTTGTGCGCATAGTCGACATACACCTGTACCTCGCCAAAGCGCCATTGCTGCAGGCGGCCGGGATTATCGTCGCGTTCCCGGCCGAAGTTCTTCGCGATATCGGCAATGGTGACCGGCGGAATGCCCAGCGCGCTGGCGGTCAGCGCGGCGCCGGCAAGGTTGGCGATGTTGTAGGACGCCCGCCCTTGCACGGTCAGCGGCATCGATGCCACGGTGCCAAGATCGTTGCAGAGGCCGTCGACTTGCAACAGCAGTTGGCCGTCGCGCACGCCGCAGGTCGCACCGCCTAGTTCGCGGTGTTGTTGCAGCAGCGGATGATCGAAGTCCAAAGCGAACCACGCCAGCGGCGCAGCAAGCGTTTGCGCGTGCCTCACCAGGGTGGGATCGTCGGCGTTCAACACCATTCGCCCGTCTTGATGGATCGCGCGGGCCACGGTCAACTTGACCCGGGCCAAGTCGTCGAGATCGTGCACGCCGTATTCGCCGAAGTGATCGGCAGCGATGTTGGTGACGATGGCAACGTTGGCATCGCACAGCGCCAACCCGCGCCGCAGCATGCCGCCGCGAGCGGTTTCCAGGATCGCCGCTTCCGCGCCATTCTGGCGCAGTGCCGTGCGGGTGCCGGTGGGGCCGGAAAAATCGCCGGTTTCCAATGCGTTTCCATCGAAGAAAACACCGTCCGTACAGCTGTACGCAGTGCGCCACCCATGCGCCGCCGCCATGGCCGCCAGCAGGCGAACCGTGGTGGTCTTGCCGTTGGAGCCGGTGACCAGCGCGGTAGGAATCTTGTGCAACTGCGCCCATGGCACGGCGGCGGGCGAGGGCAGGCCCTCGGCGAACCATGTGCGACTGCCGGTGCCTTCGCCGATAGTGACCTCGTCATCATCGGCCAACAGAGGTAGGCCGTGAGCGTTGGCTTGTTCTTGAAGCGCAATCAGCTCCGGCCGTGCTTCGGCTTTGGCGGCCAGGCTCAGCGTGTGGATGGCAGAGTCGGTATCCCAAACCGCCGCATGCCCCGGTGCGTGAAAGAGCGTTTGCCCTTGCTCCCTTCTCCCTGTGGGAGAAGGTGCCCGAAGGGCGGATGAGGGAATGGACGTTCCGCCACCAGCAATACCCTTCACAAGCGCATGCACCCGCTCCCAAATATCTGTCAGCACGTCGTCGGTACGCGCGAGCACATCATGATTCCAGTAGCGCAGCGTAGTGACCCCTTTACTGGCAACGAAAGCGTCACGTTTGGTGTCACTTGCCAGGCCGGCCGGCCCGTTATGCTGCCCACCATCCAGCTCTATCGCCAGTTTCAGTTCATGGCAGTAAAAGTCGAGAACATAAGGTCCAAGCGATTTCTGGCGACGAAATTTCTGATTGTGGAGGCGGCGATCACGGAGGAAACTCCAGAGTAATTGTTCGGGCTCGGTAGAGTTTTTTCTTAGCCGGCGTATGAAGTCTTGTGTTTCTGGGTTGAAAGGCAGCTTCTTTCGGAAGGTTGCACTGGGTGTTGGGACTCCCTCCCTCATCCGCCCTTCGGGCACCTTCTCCCAAGGGGAGAAGGAAGCGGCGTCAGGATCAATACCCCACGATGCCGACCACCAAGCCCATTCGTTGACTTCCGTGGCGGCGTACAGCTGATCCATGGGCGCAGCGAAGGCGAGGGAAGCGCCGGCGCGGTGGCGATGGACTATGGTTTCGCCCAGCGGCCAGCCGAGTGTTTGGCGGGCGAGGGCGATGTTGGCGCGCCAACGATCCATTGCCGCGTCATCGGGCACGCACCCGCGGACGGTTTCCAATGCGGCGCCGGTACCGGCGAAATAGACGTTGCAACCGGTCAACCGGCGCGAATCTTCAAAAGGTTCCAGAGACATCGGCTCAGTCGTTCTGCTCGCGTTCGAACACCAGTCCGCGTTCGTCGCGCACCACGCCCTCAAGCATCGCGAAGGCGGCTTCATCGGGGGCGGCCAGCGGCGCCGGAATCTCGATGTGAACAGGTGGCCGCGGTGTTTCGCCAGCGGGTTGGAACTTGGTGATCTGCTTCCAAGTGCGGGTCAGTGCGTCGGCGAAGATAAGCAGCAGATCGCCGGGCTCCGCCAGCCGCAATGCGGCATCCACCGCTTGCTGTTCGTCCGGAATAATCGTGATGGCCTCGTCCGGCACACCATTGGCCAGCAGCGCCTTGGCGATGATGCGCGGTACTTCGTCGCCGTCGCGGCCGCGCAAGGCGTCGTCGCGGCGGACCACGTAATGATCGAACTTGCCCGCTATGACGGCGGCGATCGCACGCAAGTCGTCGTCGCGACGGTCGCCGGGACCGGCGACCACCACGATGCGGCGGCCAGCCACATCCAATCGCTGTGCCAGGTCGGCCATCACGCTGACGGCATGTGCGTTGTGGGCGTAGTCCATCAGCACCTTGAACGGATGTTCGTTGAACATGTTCATCCGGCCGGGTGCTTGGAAGAAGGTGGTGTCGAAGGTGCGTAGGCCCTGGCTGATCGCGTCCAGCTTGATGCCCAGCGAAAACGCCATCGAGGCCGCCATCATCGCGTTCTGCACGTTATGCAACGCCCGGCCTTCCATCGTGGCGGGAATTAGGTGGGTCCACATCAATGGCATGTGGCTGCCTTTGTCGTACAGCGTGATCATGTGGCCATTGACGCCGGCTTCCAGGGCGCAGGCGCGTCCGCCGGCACGGATGTGTTCGCGCACCAGTGCATGCGACGGATTCATGGTGACGTAGCAGATGGTCTTGGCGTCGGTATAGGCAGACATTTTCAATACGTTGGCGTCGTCGGCATTCAGTACGGCGCAATCGCGCGCCACTTCCACCACGATGCGTTTTATCTCGGCCAATTGCTCCAACGTGTCGATGCCTTTCAATCCCAGATGGTCGGCCTGCACGTTCAATACCGCACCCACGTTCACTTCCGGCACGCCCATGCCGGCGCGCAACAGGCCGCCGCGGGCTGTTTCCAGCACGGCGATGTCGATCTGCGGGTCCGACAGCACCATCCGCGCCGAAACCGGCCCGGTCATATCGCCTTCCACCGTGCGCTGGCCGTCGATGTAGACGCCTTCGGTAGTGGTCAATCCCGGCGTGTAGCCGGCCATCTTGGTGATGTGCGCCAGCATGCGCGCGGTGGTGGTCTTGCCGTTGGTGCCGGTGATGGCGGCGATCGGCACGCGCGACGGCGTGCCCGGTGGAAACAGCATGTCGACCACCGGTCCGGCGGCATCGCGCGGAGTGCCCTCGCTGGGCGCTACGTGCATGCGGAAGCCGGGTGCGGCATTGACTTCGCAAATCGCGCCACCCACCAGCTTGTAGCTTTCGGCGATGTTGGGCGAAATGAAATCCACACCGCCCACGTCCAGGCCGATGGCGCGTACCGCGCGCACGGCCATGTCACGGTTGTCGGGATGGATGATGTCGGTGACGTCGGTGGCGGTGCCGCCGGTGGACAGATTGGCGGTGGAGCGCAGATAGACCACCTCGCCGGCTTTCGGTACGGAAAAATGGTTGTAGCCGACGCGTTCCAGCATCAGGTCGGCCTGTGCGTCCAACTCCAAGCGGGTCAGCACTTTTTCGTGGCCGACGCCGCGGCGCGGGTCGGCATTGACGCTATCGACCAGGTCCACGATATCGTGCACACCATCGCCCACGACGTGGCCGGGCGTGCGGCGGGTAGCCGCGATCAGCTCGCCATTCACGACCAGCAGCCGGTGGTCATCACCGGCGATGTAGGTTTCGACGATTACCGAGCGCGAGTGCTCGCGTGCCGCGGCGAAGCCTTCGCGGATTTCATCGTCGCTGGAAATATTGATGGTGATTCCGCGGCCGTGATTGCCGTTGTACGGTTTGGTCACCACCGGTCCGCCCAGGCGCTTGGCCGCACGCAGCGCGCTGGTGGCATCGGTGACCAGTTCCTGGCGCGGAACCGGCAAGCCGAGCGAACCCAGGATCTTGTTGGTTTCCTCTTTGTCGCTGGCCAGTTCCACTGCGATGTGCGGCGTCTTTCCGGTCACCGTGGCCTGGATGCGCTGCTGGTATTTGCCGTGGCCGAATTGAATCAGCGATTGTTCGTTGAGCCGGAACCAGGGGATGCCGCGCTCCTCGGCGGCGCGCACCAGCGAAGCGGTGGACGGACCCAGCGCGCGGCGTTGTGCATAGCGGATGAAATCGTCGCGCGCGACGTTCCAATCCCAGTCTTCCGGCACGCTGTTCTTGGGCTGCAATTCCTTGGGCAGCAATGAGCACAGCAGTTTGATCGCCAGTTCACCGGCGGCGATGCCTTCTTCGCGCTGGGCGTATTCGTAGATGACGCTGTAAACGCCGGGACGCGCATCGTCGACGCTGCGCGTCTTGCCAAAGGTGACGTCCTCGCCTGCGACGTTCTGAAGTTCGATGGCGACGTGTTCCAGTACATGGCCCAGCCAAGTGCCTTCGCCCTCGCGCATGCGGCGGATGAAGCCGCCGGGTTCGCGATAGGAGCAGCCGTGTTCGGCCAGCCCGGGCAGGGCATCGACCAAGCCATCGATGAAGGCAGCGCCAAGGCGCGCGGTGGGCCATTCCTCCAGCGCCTGGAGGTCCAGCTCCAGCCGGATCACCGGGAAGTGGGCGTATTGGGAGGGGCCGACAAAAACAGAGCGTTCGAGGATGCGCATGTCTTACCTTGATGTTGTTTGTTCGGCCCCGGTAGGTGTCGCCGGGGTGGTCTCGTGGGAGTAACGGTAACAGCAAAAGCGTGATCGGCTTTGTGATCGGCCGATTGATGGCTTGGCCGGCGAAGGGTGCAGGTCGGCTGCCGTCACGGCAGCGTAGCGTGCGCCGCGCGCACGATGAAGCTTGAAGGCTAGATGATGCTTTTGGACGGCGAAGTGCTTTAACCAACGGACGGTTCAAGGTCGCCTCTTCGCACGAGCAAAGAATCAAGTAACGCCGCGAGCAACGTACGAACTCATCGTAGGGCGAGTCTTGACCCGCCATTGCCATGCATCCGTCAAAGCGGCGACGAACGAAGCCGGTTCAAAAAAACCGTCCGTTTCAATAAACCATCAGAAGCAGAAAACTTCTTCGCATGACTCAATTCGCCTGGCACAAGCAAACGTACAAAGCGCTTGCCATATTGAGCCAATACCGCCCCAGCGAAGTCGATCACGCCCAAAAAATCAACAGCCTGTCCTATGCCGAACGAGGCCGATCCAGGCTTCCCGCAGAAGCTTGTCTAGAGTGCAGGTTGAACGTGGCGCCGGCGGTCAGGATGTGCACCGTGAGACCCAGCAGGCAGACCGGCTCGTTCTCCGAAACCTGCGCCATCGAAGAGAACTGCAAACCACCGGCGTCGACCACGGTTACCGCACCGCTGCCCTCGACTTCCAGCGTATTGTCCGGCCCGATGAAGGCGGCCGTATCCTCGTCCAGGCCAATGCCAATGGCGAACGGGTTATACGCCAGCGCGGCGACCAGGCGGCCCAGACGGTCGCGCTGGCGAAAATGCTGGTCGATCACGAAGCGATTGGTCAACCCCAGGCCCGGCGCCAGACGGACGCTTCCGGCATTCGGCGACGAGCCTTCCTCGCCGAAAGCGATCATGTGTTCGCTGAGAATGCTAGCGCCTGCGCTGGTGCCGCCTACCGTCACTCCGCGCGCGTTCTGCTGGCGGATCACCCGTGCCGCGTCGGTGCCGCCCAGGATGGTGGAAATACGCAGCTGGTTGCCGCCGGTGAAGAACACGCCGCTGCATTCTTCGATCCGGCGCAGCCAATCTTCGCGCTGGCCATCGTCGCGGCTGTCGAATTCCAGCGATTCGGCGCGACCCGCGCCCAACCGCGCAAAGATGTTTTCGTAGCGCAGCCCGGTGTCGGCCAGCCGGCTGGCGGTGGGGATCACCACGATATCGGCGTCTCTACCGCCGCACAGGCCTACAAAGCGTTCGAGAATCCGGGCGCTGTTTTCTTTCTCTTCTGCCCCGCCAATCGGGACAATCCAGCCCCGCTCATCGCCGGCGGTAACTTTGCTTGGACACATACAACACAACTCCTGGCCAACATTTCGGTATTGCGCAACGCCGCCGCGGCGGGATCTTCGCCGGGCAGCGCTGTTCGCGGCCCTGGCTATTCCCGCATTCCCCCCAACCCCCGGCGGCCCGGCACAACTACCAACGCCAGGCACCCGCCAAAGGTAGCACGGCGGCATAGGCGGGCCGGCCCGCTGCGGCTCGCCGGCCGTTCATGAGAGAATGCCGGGCAGGGGCCCCGTAGCTCAGCTGGATAGAGCGTCCCCCTCCTAAAATTATTTCAGTACCGGCATCCCTTTATTTACAAGGGTTTCCGGGCATTGGAGTGGTGTATTTATGGGTGGTTTTGAGGGGCCATAAGCACAATTAGCACACCCTACTTACGGCGACTCCAGGCGCCCAGTTTTGTCACTGCCTTCTTGGCCGCGCCGGGGGCGTGGTGAGCATACATCTCCGTGACTGCGATGCTCGAATGACCCGCCAGTCCCTTTACCTCATGCAGGCTCACGCCAGCCTGAACCAGCGACGTGCAGAACGTATGCCGAAGCCAGTGGATAGAGCCTCCTAGTCCCACATCCCGCGCCTCCTTGATCGACCAGTGCGTGAGCGTATCTCGCTCCGCATCCACTAGCCTGTCCTTTCCCATAGTCTTCAGTGCTGCCCTAGCCGCCGCATTCAGCGGCACGGCTCGCCACCGCAGGTTCTTCGTCCTGCCGGTCGGCAAACTCTCCACGTAGATATGATCGTCCCGGATGTCGGATCTCAGGGCCTTCACCATCTCGCCACGGCGTAGTCCAGTGTTCGCAAGGAAGGTCCAGATATCGCCGTGCGGGGTCTTTGCCAGCTTGCGTAGGTCCGCAGGGCGATAATAGGGCGGGGCGCGGCTTGTGATGGCCTTGGGGATGGTGACGCCCAGCATCGGGCTGCGGCTGATTCTGCGGTGCTTCAGTGCCCGGTTGAACGCGGCGCGGGCTAGCTTCAGCGCCTTCTCTGCCTGTCCCCTCCTGTCCTGCCGAGCAGCCCATAGCTCAACCGCGGCCGCTGGGAGGTTCTCGGCAGCGTAGTGGTCGAACGCGGCGCGGAACCGGACAAAAGCGGAGACCGCTGACCGGTGGGTTGTGGGACGGGCAGACTTGTACCAATCCAGATATTCGGTCAGCAGATCGCCAACCCTAACGCCTCGCGTAGGGGTGATTAGGCCGCTGAGTTCGGCTTCTTTCTCGGCACGTAGGGCCTCCGCCTCCCTGCGGCTAGAACATCTAAGCGAGTGCCTATACTGGACCCCGTCTTGGCGATAGTTGATGTACCAACGTCCGTTTCTTTCGTAGATCGTTGCCACGGTCTTGCTTCCAGGCTGATATCAATTGAGCGCCGGCTGTAGACCTTCCGGCCTCCGGAGTCTTTAGCGGGTAGGCGCATCTTTCGGAAGGCCCACACAGAGCAGCAAGCGTAGGTCGCAGCCTCCTCCTCGGTGAACCATTCTTTGGGGAGCTCAGAAGCCTCCATCACCCTCTCCCAGCCGCAAGCGCAGCCTTGATTACGCCGTCCAGTGTTGCGGAGTGATAGACGTTGAAACCGACCGGTGTATTAGGATAGATGTGAAGAGTCCATATCGTATCTGTCTCGATCATCTTGGCCCGCGTTGGCTCGTCAATGTCGTCGTAGTAGCCCTGCGCGTCATCAAGCGTATCCGCTACAGACAAGTACATGTTGTGGTGATCGTTATGACTTAGCTGAAACGAACAAGCCTTTGAGTCACGCAAGAATGCATATAGCGCACTCACTTCCACCATCTCCTCCCCAACCTCAGCAGCCTGTGGGTGGGTGTAGAGTTTGGTCCCGATGGGTATGTCGCGCCAGTGCGCATGCCACCTGATCACTGGCGATATGATTGGACTTGGGGCGTCATTGACGATTTCCGCCACCGGCTCCTGAGCCTCCCTGCCGGCATCCAGTTCGCGGGCGCGTTCGATTACCTGCTGTCGCCAATGTGGTGCATCAACAACAGACGCTGGCCTGATTTCCCAAAACGCCTGCGCTATCGCCTCTGCGGAAGGGCGGGTGGTGTTCATTTCTCGTCGTCCTCTTGTTCTTCTCTATCTGGATCGAAGCAGTCGGCGCATGCGTGATGAACGCCGTGCCATCCACCGCAGTTACCCCAGCAGAAACCATTGCCGCACACCTCGCATATCCCGGCATCGGACAGGTCTAGCGGGTCTTCGCAGACGCAGCACAGACCGATAGGCATGTCCCTACTCACCCTTCCCCTCCCTGGCTGGCGGCCGTGGTGGGTGGTGGCGTGCTGTAGAGAAGTTTCTCTAGCTCCACTATGCGGCTGTTGCAGTGGGAACCCCAGGTCGAGTTCGGCATCTTCCCCATAGCTCCGCGCTGGCAGAACAGCTCGTAGGAAGCTTGGCTTACGCCGAGCCCCGCCTTGTAGTCTCCATGAATTTCCGAAAGCAGCCGCTTCGGCACTAGCACTTCATCATCCCCCATCCCGCTGTCGCCGGATCGGGTGTTACCGTCGTCGTATGCCCATTCAATCGTTCGTGCGTCCTCGATGGCGCATCGCGCTTCGCTCAGCGTTAGGCATCCGTCAAGATCGTAGCGATCCATCCATGCACGCACCTGATCGTCGCTCAGTTCATCCTTCCTTGTGTTGGCCTGGTCACTCACGGCGATGGCTCCTGGGTTGATGGTTGGTCGGTCTCGCCGGTAGCTGGCGCGTATCCGAGGCGGCGAAGCGAAGCTTCTAGATTCTTCTCGTGCTCGCGAATTTTTGACAGGCTCAGATCGTATGCCTGCTTTAGACGCTGCCGCTCGAAATGAAGGTGCTGCAAGCGCGTTTTGATTTCGGATGCAACTCCGATTCTCCGCACATCATCAGGCAGCGAGTTGAAAGCGCGGGACCAAGACGCGCTAATGCTGGCAAGATCGGAGGCCATCACACCCCCTCCTCGCCGGACGCTGCCGGGTATTCGCTCAGCACTACTCCGCCGGCACCATAGAACTTCGTTTTGTCCAACATCTCCGGGTGCTCATGTAGAACCTTGCAGTCGCACAGCATCCCGTGCGTGTTGAAGCTGCAAGAGTTGTGGTGGTAGTTGGGGTCAACTGACCGGCCAATTTCCCAAGCCCTGGGGATGTCAACCATTGCGACTCTCCCCTTCGGACGCTGCCGGGGTGGCTGCGAGTAGAGCTCTGACTCGCTTTCTCGCGAGCCTTCCGCCAACTGTTCCCTCCCTTATGCCGATGAACCTCTCGGCGTCGCGAACTAAGCACTCCGCATCCGTCTTCTGGATCAACAGCATGCCATCCGGCACCGCTGCGGGCGCCTGTTGCTTGGCTTCGCCTTGGGGTGGGGTGGTGTAGAGCGTGCGAGCGGTCCATTTCGGTAGCACGCCGTCCCCGTTGTAGAGCAATGCATCGCGCGCCATTTCGGTTATCGCTGTCGTCTGGTAGCGCCCAGCTTCATCAAACATCGCCCAGCCGAATACCTCCCCCGACCCCTGCTGCTTGGCTTCGGTCAGGGCGGCGGTAAGTAGGTCGTGCGCCTCGTGCAGAGCGTCAGAGCCTCGTTCGCCATGCACAACGTGGTCGATGATTGCCCGCGCCCGAGCGATTTCCCCCCGGTCCTGGTGGGGCGCCTGGGCGGATCGCAGTACGTAGTGATCGTTCTCGTCGATGAAGTGCGTGTGCGAGTCGATGGCACGTTCAATCGCGACCTGCCGCCGGTTGATCTCTTCATGGTTGGCATCGCCGGATTCGTCGGCGTCACTGATGTATTGCAATGCTTCCCATGCACGGCCGGCGGCACGCAGTGACGCTTCGTCGTACACACCTAGTTCGGGCCGATATCTTCCATCCCCCTGCGCCTGGCGCTGCGGTTCGGGCGTGGCGGATAGGGCTGCGTCCAATTCATTCGCCCATGTATCGGGGTCGTAAAATGTCAGCTTACCGGCCTCAGCCTTGTCTACGGCGTGCCTCATCTTGGCGATGACGGTACGGACCGCCTCCAACTGCACAGCGTCGGGCGGGGAAGGTTGTGGATTGGGCTTGCAGCAGCCGTATCCCTCGTTCTCAGGGCAAGAGCCAGCGTCGCCACTGCAAGCAGGATATTCATCGGCCTCCCCCTGGCTGTCCTTCAGGAGCGATTCGACGCACTGCTGGGCGTAGTCAAACACGTACTTTGTGACAACGTCTCGATCCTCAGAAGTTAGCTGTAACAGGCATTCGGGGAAGATAGGTAAAGCAGGCAACTGCTCCAAACGTGATCTGTCCATTATTCGGTTTCCTTCAATAATTCGGCGCGCTTGTCGAGCCAGTTGGCGACCTCAATACAGCCTTGGGCGACTAGTCGCAGGTCATTGCTGTTGTAGTAGCACTTTCCGCAATCTCCATCCGGATCAAGCATGTAGCCTTTGACTTCTCTATTTTCGGGATTGACGGTAGGTCCAAAATTACCAAGGTCGCGCATGACATGTAGCGCGCATTCGCTTAGATCAGACCACCTTGGAAAAACAGTCTTCGTATCCATCACTCTCCCCCTTGGGCTGCTTTGAGGGCGGCGGCGCGACGAGATTTAGCCGCATAGAATCGAGGCCATGCCGTCTCATGCTTCTCTTGCCACGGTATAGTTTCGTCGGCCGGATCGTTTAGAGCCGCGTCATACTCCACGTCCGCCGCGATGAGTTCGGAGATGACTGCGAATGCTTTGGGGACCGTGCAGGAATCGGTGTGATGAAAATCAGTTTCCCCGTTTGGTCCACAGTTCCAGCCAGCACATACTGGACAACGACGGAAATTGAATGCCCATTGCAGGCTTTCAATAACACCAAGCACGCCCTTACCCTCACTACTCATCGTCCTGCTCCGGTTGGGTGAGGGCGGCACGGCACGTAAAATAGGCAGCTGCTATTCCTGAGCTTGGCAGCTCGTCGTAGATCCTATCGTCCGAATGATCTGGCGTGATTGCATAATTCATGTCCAACTGGCGCACCACCAAACTACAAGCCCTCCTCAGCCCGGCAACCTCAGCATCAAGGGCGGCGTAGTCTTCGTAGTAGACGTAATCGCCCGTAGGGTGCTCGGCCATCTCAAAGCGTGGGCCGCATACGTCTCCAATGACATCAATCTCATACCGCTTCACGCTCATTTCCATCACGGCACCCCCGCCGACTTGGTTCGAAAATCTCGATGCATCTGATTCGCGAGATTGATGGCTCGCTGCAGCACGTACTTGTGGTGCTGCTCCGGTTCAGCGCAGATCAAGTGACCAGGCCCAACGGCGATGTATCCGCGCGGAAGATTCAAGCGTCGCGCTGCGGATTTGTCGGCTGAGAGTTGGTGGTTGTCGTTCATTGCTGATCCGAGAAGAAAGATGGCGGACGACAAGCAGGAGAGTCAGGAGGGGAGGGCCTGCCGACCGCCGGGGGGGGCTAAAAAGGAATGTAGTCGTCTGCGAAGTCATCTATCGGGCGCTGATTCGTTGCCGGTACAGGCCGCTCGCGCTGCTGTGCGCCACCACGCGAACTTTCGTTACCGCCGCCACGCTGGCTGTCCGGCTTCCAGTCGTCCACCGCCGCGTACCACTTACCGCTCTGCGAAACCTTGATGTCCGCGTTGATCCACTCGCCGGACTGCTGCTGCAGCCACTCGATAAGTTCCTGGCGCTTGATGGAAAGCTTCGCCTTAACGTATTCCGGAGCCTTCTCGTGCGGCTCCTTGACCATCAGGCCGTTGATGAATTTGGTGTCGTTGCTCACTGTTGCCTCCGGTTACGCGGCGCGTTGGTTGATTTCGAGTTCTTTGGTGCGGATCCGCTCGATGAACTGGTCGCGCCGCTGCGCAAGCTGCGCAAGCTCTTCGGTCACCTCGTGGCGGTAGGTCCGGAACACCACGAGCTGATTCCATTCTGGGTAGTCGGAACAGAAGCTAGCGAAGTCGTTCCACTCCCGGCCGGTGCCATCTAAGTGGCCGACGATCTGCCACTTGTAGGCTGGGTCAGGCTTACCGCGGCGGATGTTTGCTTCGTGAACCGCGGCGGTAACGCACTTGATCTCCAGCGTCCCGTCGTCTCCGATGAGGCCATCGGGTGAGTCGCCCCAGTCGCCCCAGTCGAAGAAACCGCCGTTCTGCACGTCAACGAAGTTTGTCTCTTCGTACATAAGGCGGGCAAGCGGTTCCTGTTCGTGTCCGCGCTCCATATCGTCAGTCTTGAAGCTGTGTTCAGCCTTGCGTCCGGTTACGCGCTCCAGTGCGATCTGAAGTGCGTAGCGGTCAGCGGGCTCGCCGAATGCCTTGCCGAAGTTCGCCATGAACTTGGAGTAGTTCGACGCGGTAGCCTTGCCAAGGCGTAGGCCCTCCCACTCCTCGCTGTTCTGCTCAACGTCGTGGTAGATCACTGGCACTCCTCCATGAGTTGGCGCTGGTGTTCTTCGGACATGTCGGCCTTCGCCAGCACGACTTCCAGGCTCCCATCGCGCCGGTATGCGTTCTTGGCGGCCTCCCAGCGGTTGCGCTGATCCGGGGTGATTTGCGGCCGGTTGGGCTGGCGCATGATCCGCAGGCCGTCCACGGTGTCCCGGCCGAACTTGATGCCGGACTCCACATAGACGGTGATCGGAACGTTCACCCAATCCTCAAGAAAAGCCGAACCGGTGATCGTCTTGATCGTCTTGCTGTTCGTGGCATTGAGGATCATCGGCTTGAGCTTCTCCCCGGGCCGAATCTCGCGCTCCACGAAGTAGGCAGTGTTCATCACATCCTTCGTCTTCTTGGACTTGTCCGGCTCAAGCGCAACGCGCGCGATGGTGAGCCTGGTTGGTTCGGTGATGTCTGCGCTCGACAGGTACGGCGAATCGAATGCCTTTCTGTAGTGCGTCTTGTCTGTGTGAATTGCGACAGCGTTGTTCATTACCAACCTCTGCAATCAGCCATCTCTGGCCGGTAGCCATCGTTAGGTGCAGTCCGCCCAACACCGGAGAGAGGGGTAGCGTTGGACGAACCGCAGGAAGGGTAGGGACGCGGACTGCGTGCGTAATTCCCGCGCAGTGCCGCCTTATGCTGGTACTCGGCGACACGCTCAAAGTTCGACGGCGCGTAGGTGGATTGGGTGATTACGGCCAAGCTACTCACGCCGTCACCTCGACAAACTCGCCACCAGCGCTCAACGAATACCACGTATCGGCCTTGACCTCCTTGCCGGCGATAGCACCCTTTGCGTGCAGGATTTCGTACTCGTCGTTCCGGTACACGAGGAAGATCGCGCAACCCTCTGCTGCCTTCGCTTTGCCTTGATAGCCGAATGCGCCGGCGACGCTGTGCTTGCCTTCGACGCTGGCAGCCGACCGGTAGCCCGTGTTCGTGGCAGCCGACCGGTCGCCCGTGTTCGTGGCAGCCGACTGGTAGCCCGTGTTCGTGGCAGCCGAC